>DATFSO010000147.1:0-15457 GCA_035262585.1 Occallatibacter sp.
TGGGCCGGTCGTCTGATACCCTGCATCCTGTTCCCATGTCCAGCAAGGTTAATAAGAGTTGTTCGACTATTCGTGTGCGCCTTGCCCAGGCGCACTCCTATCTCATCGCTCGCGCCCTCACAAAACTGCTCTGGTCGTATCAGAAACACCAGAAATCGGGTGCCTCCTTTTTCACGTATCCCTTCCGGAACTATCCGCCGCCCCGCGGCTTCGACCGCGGCGCGTTCAACCAAATCATCATGGATAAAATCCTCGGACTCGGAGAGGCGCTAACGGCGAAGGGGAACAAGAAACGATGGATGGAATTGGATACCTTGCAACTCCGCGCCGCCGCTTTCGCCGTTCGAGCCCATGTTGACTACGTGCGCCTCGTGAGACGCCAACAGCGCCGAAAAGCCCCTGAGGTCAAAGCCTCGCTGCATATCGACGACAAGTCTTTGTCCCAGTTGAAAGAGAAAACGAAGCACGTGATCCGTTCGTTGGAGCGCCACATGAAGAGGGCGAACCGGGCCTTGATTAACGGACTCGGGAAAGAGCACTACGATGCGCTCATGGCTACTTGGAAGGCGCATCTGCGATGGATGCGCTTGCATATTGCCTATTACAAGCCGTGGGGAAAGCCGAATCCTGGACGAAGGAGGCGCCAGCAGAAGGAGATTGACGAGTTGATGGAGATGGCCAAGCAAAGTCTGCGCAATTACGGTTATCTGCCACCAGAGGAAAAAGAGCTTCGGCATATCATGCGGCTGTACGCCAGGTACGCCCGCGATTTCCGAAAGGGACACCGGACAGTCCGATTCCTTCTAAAGAACAGAGCCGAGTTCAGCTATTCGTATCGTTTAGCACACTTTGTGATCAAACGCTTAAACCTTAAGGAGTTGCCCAAATCGTGATGAAGAGAAAAGGACTCGGCAAGAACGAGAAGAGGAAACGCTCAAACCAAACTGGCCACCAGCGGGCTATCACTGATCCGAAAGTAGTTGATGCGCTAAATGCCCTCAGAGGCTCCTGGAGCGACCTGAGCCCGCAGCAACGAGGCGAACAGCTAAGTGCACTGATCGACCGCAAATGTTCGGTGCGTGGACTCGCCAAGGAGTTGGGAAAGCCAGAGTCAAGCTTGCGCAGGTACATGGCGGAAGCCAATTCGACCGAATCAGATGGCGGCTGGGCCACGATGATGCGTCGCACCCTCGCGAAGGGGCCCGTCGCGCCGAACGCACCAGGCGCACCCAAGAATTCCGGTAACAGGATATCTGAGATTCTTCAGGCAAAGAAAGGAACGAAGGCCGTCGTCAAGGACAAGCCGAACGTGGAGGACCGTGTCCATTTGCCTACGACACCGCAGACGAAGAACCGCGTTTCCCCACCATCAGCAACAGCCCAAGGGCAACCGATTGAAAATAGCGGATTGGGCGGAACGCAGAGTCAAGCTGGAAATGGCGGACCACGTATCAGTCTGGTTGACCAGTATAGATTCAGCAGAGGGCAAGGAATTTCGGACAAGATGCAGCGATTGGCCGAGGTTGCCGATTCGATCCAGCCGCGACCATTCCGAAACGCCAGATCTTTAAAGCGTCAAGGGAAGCCGTCGCCTCCTACAGATTGAATCTGAGCCGTCTCTTAAGCTCCAGAGAGCCTTTTGATACACGCGTCGCAACGTCCTTACGACGGTTGTCAAGCCGCCTAAACGAACGCCGCTAGAGCCGAATGTTCCACTTTCTCTTTCACTTCGTCCTCGGCGACGAGGTGAAGGTATTTCTGTGTGGTTGAGATGTCCTTATGTCCGAGTACCAACTGCAACTTCTTGAGCCCAAGCACCGGCAGCATATTGCTGGCGAAGGTGTGTCGCCATTTGTGCAGGAACCAGCGTGAGCATCGTGGTGCAGTCTTGCAGGAGTATGGCAGTTTCTGTTTCTTCGTGGTTGATCGCTTGACCGTGCACGTCCCTTGGCACTTTCCGCAGTTCAGTCCCGCCCGCAGCGCGATCTCTTTACACGCCTCAAGCAAGTGTGCGTCAACTCCGTCGCCTCCATAATTTGGGCGTGTCGGATGCTTGGGTGCAGGGAAGACCAGCAGTGAACTGCTTTGTTTCTTCCGCGACTTGAGTTTGGCAAGCAGAGCCGATGGTACTTCGACCAATCTAATTTCGTAGCTTTTCGGCGTGAACGCCCATTGTGGCTTTGCAGACACGCTGATCTTGCCAGTCGTGTAATGGATGTCGGGCCATATCAATGTCGCGACCTCTTCCGAACGGAATCCAGTGAGCAGAAACGTCTGGAAGAGTACCCGCTGGTCCTCGGTACAGGCGTCGAAGAACTTCTGCAGTTCGTCAGGTGTGTAGACTTCGATTTGCTTGTCTGCGGTCTTTGGCCAGTCGCCTTTTCGCAGCTTGATCTCAGCGCCGGCGCCTCGCATAGCGTGGAGCATTACGACGACTTTCCTGTTGGTCGTCTTCTGATTGAGACCTTCTTCGCGTCCCGCCGCGAATAAGACCATCACGTCCGACCGGTCAAGACGGGAGACAAGATGCTTTCCACAGTGATTTCGGAACCACGCCAGATCGCGCCTGTATGCCGTGTAGGTTGCGGCGCTCTTGGTAGCTTTTACATCGCGGAGATACTCCGCGATTGCAGCATCGATTGTCTTGCTCTCTGCCGTCTCCGGCTCAGGCTCCGGTTCGACATCTCCGGTGAGAACTCCCATTTTGAGGTGCCACGCGTTTAACGCTTCGCGGGGAGAAGAACCAACGGCCTGACGTTTCAGCTTGCCATCTTCCCTCCAGGCGAGATAGAAGTGACCGCCCCGGCTGCTCGTCGGCTCACCTTTGATGAGTATGAGCCGCGGGTCGGGCTTGCCATTCTTCCGGACAACTGGGACGAATTGCCAGCGGGCACCAACTCGGCGATACTGTACGAGGTTGACTCGCTTATGACCATTCTCACTGTCCAAGCTCTTCGTGCTCCCTCCGTTTGCGATACGGTTGATGCACATGATTTTACGCTAATGGACAGTGAGATAGACAGTGAGGCCCGTGTTCTTCCATAAATTGTTGATTTTAAAGGGCGGGAGTAGTTCAGTGGTAGAACGTCAGCTTCCCAAGCTGAATGTCGCCGGTTCGATCCCGGTCTCCCGCTCCAGTTCTTGAAATTCCGTCTCCCGGGTCGCCGACCGCCTACTCTTTCTCCTGCACTTTCACCACAAAATATGTGACCGTCTCGCCGTCCTTCAGGATCATCTGGTGAGGCGTCCCTGCTGGAATGTGCACCACGTCCCCCGGCCTTAGGTCCTGTTGCGTGCCGCCCTTCACGCCTGTCCCGCGGACCTCTCCCGGAGCCGTGGTCTTCGCGTCCTCGACTTCGCCTCCGGTGGTCACAACGGCATGCCCATCCAGGATGACGAAAACATCCGCATAGTTCTCGTGCAACTCGCCTCCGCCGCTGCGGTCGCGGAACGCCAGCATCGTGTAATGGCGCGGATACTTCTCCAGCGTCTCGCTTGCCGATCCGCCTTTCTGAGCCGCTTGCTCGCGCAATTGTTTGGCCTTCTCAAGCAGTTGGTCGCGTGTCCAATGATCTGTGCTCATCGTCTGTGCCGTCGCTCCCATCGAAAGCAGCAAAAGCGCCGCTGGAATCAACGTCTTCGTTCGCATCATGCCCGTCCCCTTTGCGCCTGTCGTTTCGGTTTTTCCGCAGCTGATTCCCCGGCCAGTTCCCACGCTCGCTCAAACACAGCAAGAAACATCGGCCGCGTCAACTTACCCGTGTTCGTGTTCTGCAATGAGGGATGATAACTCGCGATCACGCGCAGCCCGCCCGGCAGCGTGTGCTCCGCTCCGTGCGAAAAATCATACCCGCCCCGCGACGCAAGCTGTCCAGTCCTCCGCGCCCACCCGAGCAGCCCGTAAAATGCGATCCGTCCCAGGCACACCACCACGCGCAGATTCACGAGCAGCCGCATCTCTTCGTCGAGCCACGGCGCGCAGTTGCGCAGCTCCTCGGTCGTCGGCTTGTTCCCCGGCGGAGCGCATCGCGCCACAGAGCAGATCCACATGTCGTTCAGCCGCATCCCGTCTTCGCGCGATATCGCATTCGGCTGCGATGCAAAGCCCGCCTCGTGCAGCACGGGGAAAAGAAAATCGCCCGACCCATCCCCGGTAAATGGCCTCCCGGTGCGGTTCGACCCGTGTGCCCCAGGCGCCAGGCCCAGCAGCAGCACCCGTGCCTTAGTGTCGCCGAACGACGGAACCGGACGCCCCCAGTACTCCCACTCGGCATAGGCCCGCCGCCGCACCGCCGCAACGCTGCAGCAATGCTCGCGCAGCCGTGCGCACCGGTCGCAGTTCACGATCCGCGTATTCAACTCATCCAGCGTTGCCGGAGCCGCCTGCATTGCCGGATCAAGAGTCGCAGGGGGAAAAGGCATGATTCCGATTGTAGGCCATGGTCTCATCCCGGCTTACGCGGCCTCGCCAGCCTCCACTCCGTCTAAAATGGTAGATCGCATTATTTTGATCAAATTCACCGGCGTCGAGCCTGTCGGTTTGTCGCGCTCGCAATCCGGAAAAATGAGGCGTTTATGTACGATTCCCGAAACTCATGGCCCCTGCTCCGGATTGTCTTTGCCTGCGCAATTTTCTCGGCAGCTCTCGGCGCCGGCCATCGCGCAAACGCGCTCACTTGCAGCGTGGCCAAACACGCGGCTCCCACTGACGCTGACAACGCCATGCTGGCCGGCGACTTCGACAAGGCTGCCGGCCTGTACAAGGCCGCTCTTACCGCCCATCCCGGAGACGCCGATGCGCAACTCGGCTTGATTCACGCGCTTCTCCGCCAACAGAAGATTGAGGAGGCCACCGCCGTCCTCAAGGACGCAACGCAGGCCGCTCCGAAATCCGCCGCCCTAATCACAGCGCGCGGCGAAATCGAGTTCGCGCGCGGCGACCTCTGGCTCGTCGAGCCCACGGTAGTCGAATCCGCGAAGATCGACCCGTGCAATGCCCGCACCCGTCTCCTGTTCGCAAGAATCCTCGAAGCCACCTCACGATTCGCAACCGCCAAACAGCAGATAACGCTCGCCCACGAGTTTGATCCCGCCGACCCCGAAATCCGCCTCGCGTGGATCAGGACTTTGCCCATCCCGCAGCGCATCACTGAACTCGATTCCTACCTCTCCGCGCCCAGCGGCAACGACGCCATTGCAACTGCCGTCCTGCACGCCGAAATCGACCGCCTGAAGCAGGTAAAGGACGAGCCGGCCCATGAGTGCAAGCTGGTCTCCGCTTCGCCCTCCGCCAAGATCCCGATCATCCGCCTCATGGGGTACAACACTCGCACCCGTGCCTATGGACTCGAAGTCGGGTTGAACGGCTCTCCCACTCGTCTTCAAATCGACACGCGCGGCGCCGGCATCACCGTCTTCAAGCCGGCCGCCGACCGCGCCAACGTCAAGAAAACCGGAATCGAAGCGAAGCCCAGCCCCGCAACAATGGGCAAGTCCACGTATGTCGCGGTCGCCGACTCAGTGAAAATTGGCGATCTCGAATTCAAGAACTGCGCAGTCAACGTGGTCGATAGCGCCAGCCCGTTCGACGACGGCGTCGGCTTTATCGGCCTCGACGTATTCTCCGACTTCCTTGTCACCGCCGATTTCCCCATGCGCACCATCGAAACGGCTCCGCTGCCGGCAAAGCCCGGCGCTCCATCGGAAACCCCCGCATTGAGCACCATCGCCGCCGACTACAATCCGCTCGCCCCCTCCGCCGGCGCTCCAGCGGACAGGTATCTCGCTCCTGAATTGAAGGACTATTCGCAGATTTACCGCGCCGGCCACGACCTTCTGCTGCCGACGTCACTTGCGCCCGGCAATATCAAGCTCTTCGTGCCCGATGAAGCCCAGGAAGGCCTGACCATCACCCGGGAAGCTGCTGCAGCAGTCACAAAAGTCCACGAACAGCCGAATCTCGAATTCGGCGGCGGCAAGACGTTCGTTGCCGAAGATCTCACCCTCAACTTCGTGCACGTCGAGCAGAAACTGGCCGCCATCGTCACCGATACGTCCATTGCTTCGAAGATCGCGGGAACCACGATCTCAGGCTTCATCGGTTCCAGGACCCTCAATCTGCTTACGCTTCATCTCGACTATCGCGATGGGCTGCTCAAGTCTGATTTCGTTCCCGGGCGCGGCTACAAGTTCGACGGCAACGTTATCTCGCGTTAACGCGCACCGGCGAGGGCGCGCTGGTCACGCAACCAGCGCGTCCGCAATCCCCAGGTGCCGGTCCAGCGCATCGATTCCGAAGTCCAGCTCCTCGCGCGTTACGATCAGCGGCGGCGCAATCACAAAGTGGCTCACCCACGCCTGCTGCGCCACTCCGTCCGCCATCATCTTCGCCGCAATCTGATCCACCACCAGCGCCTTGCCCTCCACCTTGTCGCGCATGGTGTTGAAAGGCTCCTTCGTCTTCCTGTTCTTCACCAGCTCCACGGCAAAGAAGAGCCCCATCCCGCGCACATCGCCGATTGACGGGTGCTTCTTCTTGAGTGCCTCGAGCTTTTCGCGGACATAGGGCTCCAGCTCCGCCGCCCGCTCCACCAGCTTCAGCCGCTGCATCTCCTCGATCGTGGCCACTGCCGGCCCAAGCGTGATCGGGTGTGCCTCATAGGTGTGCCCGTGCGAGAAGTAGTGATCCTCAAAATAGTCCGCAAGCTTCTTCGTCGTCGCGCACAGCCCAAGCGGCATATACGCTGACGTAATTCCCTTTGCCGTCGTCAGAATGTCAGGCTTCACGTCCCAGTGGTCCACGCTAAACCAGCGCCCGGTCCGTCCCCATCCTGCCATCACCTCGTCGGCAATCAGCAGCACGCCATACCGGTCGCAGATCGCCC
This sequence comes from Occallatibacter sp., assembly GCA_035262585.1. Taxonomy (GTDB): domain Bacteria; phylum Acidobacteriota; class Terriglobia; order Terriglobales; family Acidobacteriaceae; genus Telmatobacter. The sequence continues at coordinate 6,885 of DATFSO010000147.1, forward strand.
GCAGCTTCGGCATATACTCCGGCGGCGGAATCAGCACACCATTGGTCCCCACCACCGGCTCCACGATTACTGCCGCCACGTCGCTCTCGTTGCGGATCATGTGCTCGATATAATCCGCGCAAGCCACTCCGCACGCCGGGTACGAGTGCCGGATCGGGCAGTCGTAGCAGTTCACCTCTGGCGCGAACACAAATCCCATCCCCTTGCCGGCCGGCTCCATCGCCCACCGCCGCGGGTCGCCCGTCGCCGCAATTGAGGCCGCTGTCGATCCGTGATACGACCTGTACCGCGAGATGATCTTGTTCTTTCCCGTCACCATCCGCGCAATCTTGAACGCGGCTTCGTTCGCCTCCGTTCCGCTCGTCGCAAAGAAGAATTTCTCGAGCCCCGCCGGCAGCACCTCCATCAGCTTCGCGCTCAGCCGCGCCCGCGCCGTCGTTGCGAAAACAGGCCCCACAAACGCCAGTTCGCGCGCCTGCTCCGCAATCGCCTCCACCACGCGCGGGTTCTTGTGTCCCAGGTTCACGCACATCAACTGCGCGGAAAAATCGAGATACCTCTTCCCGCTTGCATCCGTAAACCAGCACCCCTCCGCATCCACGATGTGCAGCGGCTTCCACGTCTTCTGGAACCGCCACGTCCCATAATTTGTCTCGCGTGTGAGGGAAGAGATCTGATCGGCATTTACATTGGGCGTCGCAGCAGTTTCAGGCATGCGGTTCCTCGCTCTTGTGTTCGCGCATTATGGTATCGCCTCACGCCGCGTCGACGCCTCAGCGCAGATCTGGATACATCTAGTGCAGCAACCCGAACTCGGCCACTCCCGATGGTGTGCCCGCAAATACTTTCCCGTTCACAATCATCGGCGTGATGAACTTGTTCCCGCTGCCGAACTGGTCGCGCCCGTTCGCCGCCTGGTTGCTGTTGTAGAGTTCCTGCAGCGTGGTCGCATCGTAGGCGTGCAGCACTGCCGGCGACGAGTTCTCCACCGCCCACACGATCCCATTCGACGTCCCGTTCGCGCTCACGGCGGGCGTCGTTCCCGGGTATCCAAACGTGTTCTGCGTTTGAACTGTCGCGGTCGCCGGCAGCTTCGCGGACTTGAATTGAAACGCCTTCAGCGCATCGCCTACCGCGCCGTAATACACCGTGTTGTTGAAATACGCGGGCATCGACCACACGCCGCTGATCGCTCCATCGATCTCCTGGTACAAGCTGCTGTTGTTCGCCGCATTGAACTTGCCCATCGAATCTCGATCCGCCAGGTAGATAACCTGATTCTTGCCCGCCCCCACCGCGAGGTGCCGCGCATTCCCCGATGAATCCTGCTGGTCGGGCAGCACGATTACTCCTCCGGAACCGAGATCCTGGTCGTTCTGCGATTGCGCCACGGTGTCGTGCGGTTCAAAGTAGTCCGCAATCGCCAGCTTGTTGTTTGCGGTTGACACCTTGAGGAATCCGTTCCCGAAATCTCCCTGTGAAGGAAACCCCGCGGCTGTCAGCGCCGTGTCGAAAGTTCCATTCGCATCCAAAAAATAGATGTTCCCGTTCGCATCCGCCGCCAGCCCCGCGCCCGACATCCAGATGGAGCCTTCGCTGCCGTTCGGTGTCAGGTTCAACAAGCTGGTCAGTTGCAGCGTGGCTTCGCTGTATGCCATCAGCCACCCGGTGTACGGGTCCTGGTCGCAGTGCGATGTCCACCCCAAGTAAATCGTGCCGTTCATCAGAAGCAGGCCTGCGCGCTCTGCGTACTGCCCCGGATCAAAGATCACGTTTCCGCCCGAACTGTTCGCACCCGTTCCGGGGTAACTTGCCTTGATCTCAACCGGACTGCCGCTCACCTCTGCCCCCGTCGTAACGTCCAGCGCATGTAGCCGCTGGTGATAACTCCCTACCTGATCTTTCGACATGCCCACAACAAAGATCGTTCCGTTCGCGCCGGCCTTCCGGTCGATCACCGGCGTCGAAGTGATCCCGATCTCCGGCGTGATTTGGCTGCAGCCGTGATCGTCGCTCGTGGTCTCGCCGGCTCCCAGCACCGACGTCTTCCAAAGCTGCGTGCCGCTGTCTGCGTCAAAGGCGTACACGCTGTCGTGCTCGCTCACCGCGTACACAACGTTGCGTGTCTGCCCTCCAATCGGCACGCCCGACAAGTACAGCGGCTGCCCGTCCACCTTCCCGTCCACTGAAAGCACCCGCAGCAAACCAAACGACGAGGAAGTTACCGTGCTCGGCGTCAGAACCGTCTCCGTTGGATTCAACCCGGTCCTCGCGTTATCAAAGTGATAGGTCGTCACATCGGTACCCGGCGCCGCCTGCAGCGCCTTTACTGCAACCGTCGCCGACGCGCTGTGGCTCAGCGACCCCGACACAGCCTGAAATTGCACCGTCGCCGACGCCGCTGCCGCTGTCGAAGCCGCCGAAAAACTCACCTGCTGCGAATTCCCCGGCGTCAGCGTCGCGCTCGATGGCGACGCAGTCACTCCCGCCGGAACTCCGCTCACCGTCACGCTGATCGAACCGGCGAATCCGTTCACTGCCGTCGCGCTCAACGAAACCCTCTGCGCCGCTCCGCCGGGAGTCACCGTCACCGACGACGGATTCACTTGAAGTGAGAAATCGGGTTGAGGCTTGTCAATCGTGGTTGAGACGCTTCCGCATCCGCTAAGCCACGAACCTGCCGCCAGAAGGATCGTGCAAAGAGGGAGCCTGCTGATCCGTTCCATGCCCTGCTTGTACACCAGTGCCGCAGCCGAAGACAACCGCATGGCCTACACGATCACCACGCGGGACGCAAAACTGCCCGGTCAATTGCGCCCTTCAACCAGGCCGCTCGACCTTCTTCGCCGACCGCAGTGCAACCAGCGCAAGCACGCCGACCACCACCAGCAGTGCGGCCCACAGCAGCAGCGGATGCCGCTCGCTGAATGGCCGCGAATCCGGTCGCGCCTGGAACCCGGCGTTCAATTGCTCCACGCCCAGCGCCGCGGCAGCGCTCGCAGCACCAGCCTGCGACCACGCAGCGTAGTCGTAGCGCGGCTCCGCAAGCGCATCGTCGCCGTAGTACAGAGTCCGCGAACCCGAAGGCGCGGCCTCGAAGCATATGTCGCGTTCCACCATCTCCAGCCGGACCTCGGCAAACGCAATCGGCGCGTCGTCGCCGTTGTCTACCGTCACAGTCCACTGCGCCTGCCGCTCGGATCCTTCACCTTGAGAATCGACAGTCAATTGCTCTTCGTCCAACCGGTGGCTCGACTGCACGCGATGAATGCGCAGAATGTTTCCAGCCCACGTCGAACTTTCGCCCGCCCGCGAGCCATCATCTTCCTTGGTTCGTTCGGGCGTCACTGCAATCTCCACGTCGCGGCTGAAGTTCACCGGGCTCGCCGGAGGAACAAACACAACACGGTCGATCGGCACATGAGCCGGCACAGTGAAACGAGCCACCGTATTGCGCCCGTTCTGCTCCACGTGAGCCGTCTTCGCCACGGTCACGTAGCGCACCGTCTCCGCCGCTTGCCGCTCGACCGCGATGCTCTGGAACTGCGCCGGCGCAAGCGGCCCATCCACCTCGAAATGCAGAAACGGGAAGTTGCTCACCGGCAGATGCAGAACCGTGCTGCGACCCAGTCTCTGCCCGGTCAAATCGAAGATCGTGAACTCGCCGACACGCGTAGTCACCGCGTCCTGCCGCTGCCCGCCCAACACCGTCACCGTTGCAATAAAATCGTGACCCGACACCATGAGTTCCAGGTCGCTGTATGCGCCGGATGGCATCGACGCGTCAAAAACTGTCTTGTCCCCTCGCGTGCCCGGATTCACCAGGTCGATCGTCTGCGGCCCCGTCGTCTCCGGCCGCGCCTTGCGAATCACGTAGGGGCTCTCAACGCCATCGCGGTAAATGCGCAGATCAGCCAGCCCTTGAGAAGCGTGCGCGAACGTCATCGCATCCAGCGCCACGCAGGCCTGCCCCGACGTGTTCGCCGGCAACTGAATCGGCCGCTCATAGCGGAAATACCGGAACTGCGGCGAAGGCGCAGTCGCGACAGCAGCAAGGAGCGCAACGGCAATTACCTTCACGATGCACCATCTCCCCTCTGCCGCAAATTGAACCAGTCGCGCTGATACACGAAACTCACAACCAGCAGCAATGCCCCCAATCCCAGGAAGCTCAGGATCCGGAATCCCTGGCTCAACTCGCTCATGTCCACAACAAACACCTTCCCGATCGATACGGCAAGCAGAATCAGCGCCTGCCATCGCAGGAACGCCAACCGCCGCGAGAATCCCAGCGCCAGCAGAATCGCGCCGAACGCCATGAAGAACGCCGAGTAGGTGAACTGCGCGTCCATCCTGAACGCATCGTATTGCTCCCACTGCCCATTCCAGCGCACGCTCCACCAGTAGGCATGAATCTCCAGCGCGATCGCCGCAAGAATCAGCGCATTGATCAGCAGTCCCGAGATCGCTGCGATGATTGGCCAGCTCAGAACCGCGTCGCGATGTTCTTCCGCTTCGGCATGCGCCGCAAGCCACGCGACAATCGCGAAAGCCGCAATCGCCACAACGTACGCCGCGAACCGCTGATTGAAAACAGGCGTGAGCGAAGCCGGTGGGTTCACTGTGACGAGAGCGGCCAGCGCCAGCACCAGGCAGATCTCCGCGAGAGCGCGCAGCAGCAACGACTGCGTGCGCCGCGCCACCCAGATCAGCGCCGCCCCCTCGGCGAGCCATCCAATAGTGATCCATCGCCCCGACGCCTTCAGCGGAATCGCAATCGTCAAAAACACTACCGCGGTTGCGAGGTGCAGGTGCGAAGCGAGAGCCGTCGCGCGCCGCCACCGCCCGCTCGCCGGCATGCGAAGCAGCACAAGATAGAATGCCGCGAACGCCACAGCGAGCCACGGGTGCGCCCATTCCGCTCCGATTGAATCCAGCAATCCGTAAAACGCCAGAAACCCGATCGCCGCCGTCAGCGGTGGCATGGCAACCGTAACCAGCCCATCCCACGCCGTTCCCCGTGTCTCGGAATCCTGCTCCTCGGCGCCTCCGATCAGCACCAGGCGCGGAGCAAGCGCAAACACAAGATAGAAGCACGCAAAGAAAATCGCCGTGCGCTCCACCTGTCCCCGCGAGTAAAACTCAGCCGCCCATGCCACCGCGTACAGCACCGTGCCCGTGAACGCCCCGAACAGCAATCGCGACCACGGCCTGAGCGCGACAAGCACCAGCACGGCCACGTCGAGCAGAAGCATGTAGCTGAACAGCGCAACTTCGTGGTTCTCGCCTGTCGAAACCAGCAGCGGCGTGCTGAACCCGCCCGCGATCGCATACACCGCCAGCAACTCCGAGTCCTGCATCCATGCCAGGAACGCGTTGAACGCGGTCACCGCCACCATCGCGCCAAACGCCGCTGTCCCCGGCAATAGTTGGTAAACAGAAAACGCTGCCCACAACGACAGATACAAAATCCCGCTGCCCAGCGCCTTCAGCGAATAACTGAACGCCGCATAGCCCTTCGCCCTGAACCGTTCAGACCACGCAATAAGCGCCGCGCCTGCGACAAGCCCGATCAGCACGCGCCCCGCGGGTCCAATCCAGTGGTTGTCGAATGCGAACTTCAAAAACCACGCCATCCCGATCAGTACCGCGAGAATGCCGATGCGGTTGAACCACTGCGATCCGATCCGGCTCTCGAGCGAGCGCTCCTCGCCAGGCCTGCGCGACTCCTTGACCCGATCGATACTCTGAAACATCGGCGTGGACACGCGTGGCCCACCTGCCGCCGGTACCCAGGGAGCGGTTCGCGCATCCGCTTGCGCCTGAACGGGCTCCGTCGGCAACTGCGCGGAGGCCGCCGGGGTTTCCGGTTTCACGGGGGCGGTTTCACGCGCGGCCGTGCTCGCAGACTCGCTCCGGACCCATCGTGGATCCAGAATTCCCTGCCGCGTAAGCGCGTCTTCGAGCCGCTCCACGCGCCGCCGCAGTTCACCGATCTCGGTTTCAGAGCCGCCTGGATTGTCGGGATTCATTGCGAACACTCTACCGCACTTCCGGCCCCGCTCAAACCCCCGGAGTACAATCCAGACAAAGCCGACCCGAACCGGCACTTCCTTGTATCGCCAGGTCCCGCTGGCATTGCGCGCGTCATGTTCCAAGTTTCACTGTCCGCCGCGATTCGACAAGATCGGCCATCCCCTCGCAGGTGCTTTAACTTCAGGAGGTCATTCGCACTTCAATGGATGCTCCCAACGCCTGGCAAAGCACTCCGCTCAAATCCAAGATCATCTTCCTTCTCGCTGTCTTCTTTGTCTTCGTCGGCATCGAGGTTGCCAACGACGTCATCAATATGGGCCGCACGCCTCCGATGCGCTTCGCCGTCACCGCAGTGCTTACCGGTGCGTTCGCCCTCTTATACGCCGCCTCCGGCATCCGCCTGCAGCGCAAGTTCTGGAAGGCCTTTCCGATCATATTTGTAACCCAGGCTGTCTGCATGACGCTGATCGCCAATTTCCTTCACGAAGAGCGCTGGTTCACCAGCCTGAGCGCCGCCGGTCCCGGCCGCCTCCATAGCCGCCTTGCTTTCGACGGCACCGCCATCATCGTCTGCGCCTGCCTGGGATACACGGGATTCATCTTCACCTCCATCAATGAAGGCCGCCGCTACATCCGCATCCAGACCGAGAAGGCCACCCTCGAAAGCGAAATGGCCGCCGCGCGCGAGATCCAGCGCATCATGGTTCCTGAAGCCCTGCCCCCGGTCAGAGGCTACGCCATTGAAAGTGTCTACCGCCCCGCCGCGGAGGTCGGTGGCGACTTCTTCCAGGTGATCTCGCTCCCCAGCGGCCGAACGCTCATCGTCGTCGGCGACGTCAGCGGCAAGGGCCTTCGCGCCGCCATGATCGTCTCCATGCTGGTCGGAATGGTCACCGCCGTCACCGGCTTTACCGAGGAGCCCGCCGAAATCCTTGCCGAAATCAACCGCCGAACGTTTGGCCGCACCCACGGCGGTTTCGCCACTTGTATCGTGGTCCGGCTTGAAGATGGAGGACATCTCGCACTCGCCAACGCCGGCCATCCTCCGCTCTATCTCAACGGCGCCGAGCTCCCGTTTCCCGGCTCCCTGCCGCTCGGCCTGGCCGAATCCGCAACCTACGCGCACACCACCCTCGAAATGCGCATCGGCGATCGCGCCGTCCTCCTCACCGACGGAATTCCCGAAGCCCGTAATCCGCAGGGCGCGCTCCTCGGGTTTCCCCGAGTCGAATCCCTTCTGCACGAGGGGGCCTCCGCCGCCAGCGTCGCCGCCGTCGCCCAGCAGCACGGCCAGAACGACGACCTGACCGTCATCAGCATCGCCCGCGAGGCGTAAGTCCCGGCAACATGCAAAAGCCCCGGCAGGAGCCGGGGCGTTTGCATGCTTTGAGTTAGGGTTAGTTGCTGAACAGCAGCACTCCGGCCGCTTTCTCCTCCGTGCCGCCATCGTCCGCGCTTACCGGCCGGTAGAACAGCTGGTTGTTGTCGAGGTAGACCTCGAGGAATGCCGGCCGCTCCGGTATGTGCCCCGCGATCATCGCCTCCGACAGCGGATCCTCCACGTACCGCTGCAGCGCTCGCCGCAGAGGCCGGGCCCCGTAGCTGCGGTCCACGAGAGTTTTATCGAGGATCCACCGCTTCGCATCCTCTCTCACCGAGATCGTGATCGCCTTCTGCGCCAGGTTCGTGTTCAACTGCTGCACCAGCAACTCCACGATCTGGATCAGGTCGGCATCCGTAAGCGACTGGAAGAGGATCGTCTCGTCGAGGCGGTTCAGGAATTCCGGATTGAACGCCTTCTTCACCTCCGACATCACGTTCTTTTCCACCGTCTCGCTGATCTGCTCTTCGCTGTCGCCATGGAAGCCGAGAGACTTCTTCTCCTTCACCAGGTACTTGGCGCCGATATTCGACGTCATGATCAGGATCGTGTTCTTGAAGTCCACCGTGTTGCCAAGCCCATCGGTCAACTGGCCGTCTTCAAACACCTGCAGCAGCAGGTTGAACACGTCCGGGTGCGCCTTCTCGATCTCGTCCAGCAGCACAACCGAATAAGGCGACCGCTTCACGCGCTCCGTAAGCTGCCCGCCCTCCTCGTATCCCACGTACCCTGGCGGCGAACCGATCAGCTTCGACACCGAGTGCTTCTCCATGAACTCCGACATATCGAAACGGATCAGCGCCTTCTCGCTTCCGAACAGGAACTGCGCCAGCGTGCGCGCCATCTCTGTCTTGCCCACGCCCGTCGGTCCAAGAAATAGGAAGCTGCCAATCGGACGTGCCGGATTCTTGAGGCCAGCCCGCGAACGGCGAATCGCACGTGCCAGCGCAGAAATTGCCTTCTCCTGCGAGATCACGCGCTTGTGCAGCTCTTCCTCGACCCGCAGCAGCTTCTGAGTTTCTTCTTCCTTGATCGAGGTGATAGGCACGCCGGTCCAGCGGCTGACCACATCCTCGATGTCTTCGCGGCCAACAATCCCGGCCGTTGAATCATCCAGGTGATACTTGTCGCGCAAGCCGCGCAGATTCTCGCGCTC
>DATFSO010000148.1:0-60464 GCA_035262585.1 Occallatibacter sp.
ACTTCCTGTACCTTCATCGCCCGCTCCACTGCGGCCCTCGGAAAGTTCTCCATGCCTCTTTGCATGGAACTTATCCTCGCCGCCCGCTAAAGCGGACATATCACTTGCTACGTCCACCGGACATATCATGTGCTAACGACACGAGCCGGTGAGCCGAGTTTGATGGAAAGCAAAATCGTGTTATATTCGCCCCATGGGAATCTTCCGCATGCCGGTTGCCTGTGTCGCGTGTTGTTGCGCGTCGGACCGGTCGTGCGGGTGAGCTGATCAATCAATTGTTGAGCGATCACGAATCCCATGCGGCCGCATCAGCAATGCTGACGCGGCTTCTCTGTTTTTTGCGAGCTTTCAAGTTATGCACGTCCTGAATTGCAATTTGCTCCTGCTCCGCGACGCCGCCCGGCTGTCGCCGCGCTGTTGTTGTCGCCGGTAAACCGCCTGGTTTGCTGAGCCGTTGCGCTCATTCCCCAACAAAAGACTTCCCAAACTGAATGGGCCATTCCGAGGCCCACACTTTCAGGAGACACGGTGACCTTTCGAGCCAGGCTGTATTCCCCTGCAGTTGCTCTGCTCTTCCTCTTTGCTTTCGCGGCGTACGCACAAGTCGTTGGCGGAACCCTCACAGGAGTGGTGCGCGATTCATCCGGAGCGGCGATAGCCGGCGCAACTGTGACAGTCCGTCAAAGCGAGACCGGCGCGACACGCGTAGTGAACACCGACAGCGATGGGCGATTTTTCGCGCCATCGGTGCCCGTCGGACCATATACGGTTGTCGTGGGCCATGAGGGCTTTGGATCTCAGCAGCAATCCGGCATTGCGCTGACGGTTGGACAGAGCCTACAGCTCAGCTTCGTGCTTGGAGTTGCTGCGGTGCAGGACGCCATCGAGGTGACAGCCGATGGTACAACCGTGAATACAACAACGCAGCAGACTGCGGGCCTGGTGGATGAACGCCAGGTAAAGGAGCTGCCGCTGAACGGGCGCAGTTACGACGGACTGCTCACCCTGAATCCTGCAACGGTGAATTACACCAACGAGCGCTCGGGCGGGATCGGCACCTCGAATTCATCGGTAGGCAACATGTTTGCCGTAAGCGGCCGCCGTCCGCAGGACAATCTGTTTCTCCTGAACGGAATCGAGTACACCGGCTCGTCGCTTATCAACGTTACGCCCGGCGGCACGAGCGGCCAGTTGCTCGGTGTGGACGCGGTGCGCGAATTCAACGTTTCGACTGACACGTATGGCGCAACTTTCGGTAAACGCGACGGCGCACAGGTGAGCATCGTGACAACAAGCGGCACAAATCACGTGCGCGGCACGGCGTTTGAGTTTATCCGCAACAGCGTGCTCGATGCTCGCAACTACTTCGACCAGGGCGCAATTCCCGAGTTCCAGCGCAACCAGTTCGGAGGGTCGCTGGGTGGACCAATCCGGTCGAACAAGCTTTTTCTCTTTGGCAGCTACGAAGGATTCCGGCAGAACTGGGGATTGAGCGCGGTGACGCTGGTGCCTGACAACCAGGCGCGGCAGGGGTATCTTCCTACCTCATCGGGTCAGGAACAATATGTGGGCGTGAACGCAGCAGTGGAGCCCCTGCTGGCCCTGTGGCCGGTGCAGAATGGGCCTGAGCTGGGAGCCGGCATTGCTGAAGCGTTCTCGCACCCGCCGCAGCATATCCGCGAGGACTTTGGCACAGCGCGCTTCGACGACAACCTGAGCGGGAAGGATCTGCTCTTTGCCGTGTATACCGTTGACGACAGCACAGCAAATACGCCATCGCTGAATCCGTTGAGCCTTGTGGATGAAAGCCTTCGAGAGCAGGTCGCGAGCGTACAGGAACAGCATGTGTTCTCGCAGTCGCTGCTGAACACGGCACGATTCGGGTATTCGCGGGCGAGCTACTTCTTCACCGGCCATACGCCGGTCTCTCTGCCCGGCTGGGTGACGGGAGAGCCGATCGGCACCATCGTGATCAGCGGAAGCACGGCGTCGAATGGCGCGTCACAGATCACGCAGGCCGGGTTGAATGTGGGCAGCAACAATCGTGCGACGCGTAACCTTTTCACGATTGACGATCACGTCTATTGGACGCTTGGCAGGCATCAGGTCGAAGCTGGTGTATGGCTGCAGCGCATACAGTCCAACGATCTCCTCGCGCAGTATCAGTACGGTCAGGCTTCGTTCAGCACGCTGCAGTCATTCCTTCAAGGGACGGTGAAGACCTTCACAGTTGTTCCCTCGCCTACAGAGTTGGGCTGGCGCATGTTGGCAGGGGCGGGATTTGCCGAAGACACAGTAAAGGTGACTCCCCGACTCGAAGTACGCGCCGGCTTCCGGTTCGAGTCGACAAATGGATGGAATGAGGCACAAGGGCGCGCTGCAAATTATGCGATCGTCAATGGCGTGCTGCAGTCGACACCGGTGGTCGGCGGATCGGCCTTAAGCGACAACCTTGCAAAGTTCCTGCCTGAGCCGCGCATAGGGTTCGCGTGGGATGTGTGGGGTAACGGTAAGACTGCTGTCCGTGGAGGCTTCGGGCTGTACCACGGCCTGCTCGATACACTCGATTACCGTCTCGATCAGACTGCACCGTTCAATACAGCGGAGGCGCTTTCGAACGTTCCTGTATCAAGTCTCCATTTCACACCCGGTACCCCGCAGCCTGCGGGAACCAAGGTCTCACCGAGCAATGTGCAGCCCGACATCGCTACGCCCGCTGTGCTGACGTGGAGTTTGCGGATCGAGCAGCAGGTGGCGCCGCATACCTCGTTGACTGTAGGCTACGTGGGTTCTCACAGCTATCACCAGATCCTTTCCGAAGACATCAATGAGCCGGTGCCGACGTATGAACCCGACGGCACGGTGTTTTATCCGGCAGGGGTGAAGAACGCGAATCCGGCACTGGCCAATTCAACTTCGTGGGTTTCGCAGGGGGTGGGCTCGTACCACTCGCTGGTTGCGGATGTTCGGCGCTCATTCGCGAACGGCCTTCAGTTCCGAGGGAACTACACCTGGTCGAAGAATCTGGACGACGGGTCGGCGTGGAACACGAGCGTGAGCGGCAACACCCCGGCATACGTGGAGTTTCCGCTTAATCCCAAGCTCGACTGGGGACCGGCCGCGACGGACGTGCGGCACGCCGGTTCTATCAATGCAAGCTATGAACTGCCGTTTGGACCGAAACGCCGCTATCTGAACCATGCGCCGCCTGTAGTCAACTTTGTGGCGAGCGGATGGACGGCCAGTGCGATCGTTGCGCTGCAGAGCGGCTTCCCCTTCACACCCCAGCTTGGCTACAACCCGACCGGCAACGGAGACACGCGCAATCCGGTGCGGCCGAACTGGAATCCGAACTTCATCGGCAACCTGTATCCGAGGACGGCAAAGCAGTATTTCAATCCTGCTGCGTTCTTGCAGCCTGCGACAGGCACTTACGGAAACGTTTCGCGTGATGCCCTGACGGGGCCCGGGCTGTCAGAACTGGACTTTTCGGCGACTCGCAATTCGCATTTGACGGAGCGGCTCGGACTGCAGTTCCGCGCGGAATTCTTTAACATCTTGAACCACACGAATTTCCTGACGCCGAACGAGGTGGTGTACACATCGGCGACTTCCCCCATATCGCCGACTGCCGGATTGGTGACAGCGACCTCTACGACGTCGCGGCAGGTGCAATTCGGAGCAAAGCTGCAGTTCTGAGTATTTATCCGTCGAATGAGGTCGTTCACATAGCTCTGCTTAGGCTGATTTGTCATTCCTTTTGTAGCTTTAGCTACAGACGGCACCTCTGTCCTTTGTTACCGTACAGCTGCAACATCACTCATCGATAACGGAGGAAACAATGCGTCTGTTCATGGATGTTCACGACAAGAAGAACCAAAGCTTTCCGGAGATCTCTCGTGAAGACTTCGAGAAGTTCCTGGGCGAATTCAAAAAGTCATGCGATCAGAACGGTGTCGTAATTGTGCGCAGCCACGTAAATCTGCACGACGGGCGAGCTTTCTGTTTGACGATGGCTCCGGACGGCGAGGCCGTTCGATGCGCACACGACGCAGTAGGACTCGGGTTTGACAGCATCACCGAAGTGGAAACTGCGAGCCCCAATGACGCCTTCTTCCAGCGCGACAAACGTTTCTCGTAATCAATCGAAAGCACACGGACAATTGAGGGGTGCTATCCTCGCGACTTGAGACTGCACACGCAACATTGCCTTTGGAGCACTGCATGTCCGAGATAAGGCGCCTCTCCATTTTCCACACTTTGTCTGACGAAAGCCGACGTCTTTTGGATGGCGGCTCGATCACAATGCGAGTCCCCGAACGCAGAACCCTCATAAAGAAGGGCGAGCAAGTTTCGGGGGCGTACTTTGTGCTCAATGGACGACTACGTGTGTTCACATCGCTGGCGAACGGAAGGGAGGCGACGCTCTACTTCGTTAAACCAGGTGAGACATGTGTTCTTGCTCTGAATAGCCTCTTCAACGGCCTGCTTTATCCGGCTTGGGTCGAGGCCGATGCTCCCACCGCGGCGGCCATCATCCCAGGCCGCATCTTCCGCGTACTGTTCGAAACGGAACGAGCGATTCGCGATTTGGCATTGGGCGCGATGGCGACCCTCGCCTTCCGGTTAATGGACGAATTGGACCAGGCACACACGTGCACGCTCGAACAGCGGCTCGTAAACTTCCTTTTGGTGAGAGCCTCGGGAAAAGAAAGAGCAGTGCGGCAAACACAACAACAGATCGCAGACCACCTCGGGACCTCCCGGGAGGTCATCGCGCGGGTAATCGGCCGAATTGCAGCGCGCGGATACATCGTGAGTGGACGAAAGGTGATAACCATTCTCAAGCCTGCCATGCTCGCAAAATTGGGAACGTGAAGAAGAACCAGGTTCTTCGCCTGATATTCGCCTCTCGGCTATAATCGTCTCCATGGACTTTCAGTTGGTGACCAGCTACAAGCCGCGTGGGGACCAGCCGCGTGCAATTGAGGAGCTTGTCCAAGGGCTCTCCGCGGGCGAGAAGCACCAGGTGTTGCTTGGGGTTACCGGCTCTGGCAAGACCTTCACGATGGCCAAGGTTATCGAGCAGTCGAATCGCCCGGCGCTGATCCTTGCGCACAACAAGACGCTGGCCGCTCAGCTCTATCATGAGTTCAAGCAGTTCTTCCCCGGCAATGCCGTCGAGTACTTCGTCAGCTACTACGACTACTACCAGCCGGAGGCGTATATACCGGCCGGCGATCTCTATATCGAAAAGGAAGCGACGATCAATGAAGAGCTCGACAAGCTGCGGCTCTCAGCCACGCGTTCGCTGTTTGAGCGGCGCGACGCGATCATCGTCAGTTCCGTAAGCTGCATCTACGGCCTTGGTTCGCCGGAAGCTTACTATGGCATGTTGCTGCTGCTGGAGAAAGGGCAGCGGATCAGCCGGAAGGACATCACGCGGCGGCTGGTCGAGATTCTCTACGAGCGCAACGATGCGGACTTTCGGCGCGGTACCTTTCGCGTGCGCGGCGACATCATCGAGGTCTTCCCCACCTACGATGAGGCGGCGTATCGCATCGAGCTCTTCGGCGATGAGATTGAATCGCTGGCGCAGATCGATCCCCTCTTCGGCACCGTGAAGCAGAAGTATTCACGCCTGCCCATCTATCCGAAGAGCCACTACGTGGTGCAGCCAGAGCGAAAATCCCAGGCGATCGATTCGATTGTCCAGGAGCTGACCGAGTGGGTAGCGCAGCTCGAAGCGGAGGGCCGCATGGTAGAGGCGCAGCGGGTTCACCAGCGCACGCGATTCGACCTCGAGATGATCAAATCGATGGGCTACTGCCACGGCATTGAGAACTACTCCCGCCACTTCTCGGGACGGTTGCCGGGCGAGCCTCCGCCGACTCTGCTCGATTATTTTCCGCGCGATTACCTGCTCTTTGTCGACGAAAGCCACGCGACCATTCCGCAGGTGCACGGGATGTGGCACGGCGATCGAAGCCGCAAACAGAATCTGGTCGACTACGGATTCCGTCTCCCCTCAGCTGTAGATAACCGGCCACTGAAGTTCGAGGAATTCGAAAACCGCGTTCTGCAGGCGATCTACGTTTCGGCAACTCCAGGTCCGTATGAGCTGACGCGGTCGTCGGGTGTCGTCGTCGAGCAGGTGATCCGGCCGACCGGACTCGTGGATCCGGAAGTCGAGATTCGGCCTGTGAAGGGTCAGATCGACGATCTGCTCGCAGAGATACGCGACCGCGCCAAGCGTAACGAGCGCGTGCTGGTGACCACGCTGACCAAGCGCATGGCCGAAGACCTGGCGGGCTACTACACAGAGGTTGGCGTGCGCTGCCGGTATATGCACTCGGAGATCGAAACGCTGGAACGCGTAAAGCTGCTGGCAGGTCTGCGCAAGGGCGAGTTTGATGTGCTGATCGGCATCAATCTGCTGCGGGAAGGTCTCGACTTGCCCGAGGTCTCGCTCGTCGCGATTCTCGACGCGGACAAGGAAGGCTTTTTGCGCTCCACCGGATCGTTGATCCAGACGATCGGACGCGCGGCCAGGCACATAGAGGGTCGCGCAATCCTGTACGCGGATAAAATGACCGACTCGATGAAGCAGGCGATCGGCGAGACGGATCGCCGCCGCGCTATTCAACGTGCGTACAACGAAGAGAACGGCATCACTCCGCAGTCGGTGATCAGCAAGGCCGATATGGGGCTGGCGCAGATTCTCAAGACCGAGTACGGAGAGATCGAGGAGGAAGAGGCAGTCGGCTTGCCGGAGTTTACCTCGCAGGCAGAGGTCGATGCCTATATCGCGAAGCTCGAAACCGAGATGCGCGAAGCCGCGCGGAAGTTCGAATTCGAGAAGGCGGCAAAGCTGCGCGACAGTATCAAGGAACTGCGGGAGAAGGAATTTCTGTTCGGATAGGTCCGGCCCTCAGCTCTCAGCCGTCAGCTTTCAGACTCCTGAACAGGCGGCCGACATCAATAGATCTCGAATTGGGTTGAAGGATAAAGGCAATTCCGGCGTGGATTCTTCAGCAGGTATAGTAACCATGTTGGAGCCCCGATCTCGAGTTTCTCGGTTGTCGAGTCGCTGCCCTTCCGTTCAAACCCATCCTCGCTGCGAAATCTGTACTTGTATGAGAAGACGCGTCCATCGCGCGTGAGACTTTCGATGGTTGCGGCAGAAGGGCGGCCATAAAGAATGAGCGTGCGCAGACGCAGAAGGTAGATCGGGTAGGCAACGCCACCGATCCCGCCGCCAAGCCAGAAGAATGCGAGTGCTAAACAACCGAAGAAGTCCGGAGACCACTCCCAGGCGTCCGGGTGGTTGATTGCCGGGTCAGAAGGCCGGTAGGGGACGACGAGCTGCCGGGAACTGCGTAGCGTTGCGAAGAAATTGTAAGGAACCCTGGCAGAGCCCGAAGCGGCGTCCCGGCCCCATTAAAGGTGTATTCAACAATCTCTACGCCGCGGCCACCTGAATGCAACGAAGTGATTTGGGCAACGGCCAGCCGTGTGTTGGTGCGCAGAGCGAGGCGAGTCCGAATCTGAGGAATTTCAGTGCGGGCGGAGTGAAAATGGTGGCCGCCAGGACGATCACAAATCCGAACGGCAGGACCAGGGCGCCGCGCCGGGCATTGTCCGAAAGGATTGCGCTACGCGGCGTGGGGCCAAGCAGAACAGGAGGCCTGGGATAATCGACCGTCTCAGCCATCGCTGGATCTCTTTCTTGCATCTTAGGGCCATTTATACAACTGAATTCCCTTGTTTTCCTCTTCTCGCGCCCTAATCCCTGGCCGCTGGTACCCTGCCTCGCCCCGATGTTCAAGTCGGATCACTCGCCAAGGGCTGCTTCACATTCCAATTCATCGGGAAATTCTTCGACCGGCTGGAATAAAACGAACCTCCACCAGTTTGCGGATGTGCAGGCGTCCATCGAAAGATGCCGAGCGCCTCCCCGATACCGTTCTTACGGTCGCGAAAACCTCAGGAGGTTCATTCCCCATGCTCTCAGTCAAAGGAACGCTCTTGTATGTAAGCGCATTTGCAGGATGCACCGCAATCGCGGCCGTATGGCTGGGTATGGCTGAGGAGCAGCCGCGCGCGGAAGCTCCGGCGGGCTTCAATACCCCCAGTTTCAACAGCGCGGCTAGTGTCAGCAACGGGATACCGGAACCGGTGACGGGTGACAGCTTTGCGCTGGATCAGCAACTCTTCGAACGCAATCACCAGGAGAACAGTCCCGATCACACGCAGACCGGTCTCGGCCCGGTGTATAACGCGACAGCCTGCGTCAGTTGTCACGAGAATCCAAACACTGGCGGACAGAGCCAGATTACAGAGCTCCGTGTGGGCCACAACGACGCCACTGGCATGTTCGTGAACCCAACGATCATCATCAACGATGGGCAAGACATGATCACGGGACGCTCAATCGTGAATGATCGCGCGATATGCCCACAGGCTCAAGAGCACATTCCCGACACAGAAAACATTCGGGCCTTGCGCGCCGTTCTCAATACACTCGGCGATGGATTCGTGGAGGCGATCGACGACCAGACACTGGTTGAGATCGCAGCAGACCAGGCGCAGAAGACAAACGGAAAGATACACGGTGAGGTTGTGCAGGCGCCGATCTTCGAAGCTCCGGGCCAGACACCCCAGACTCCCGTGACACGTGTGGGGCGGTTCGGCTGGAAGGATCAACATGGCAGCCTGCTCTCGTTTGTTGCAGATGCTTACCTCAACGAAATGGGTGTTACAAGCAGTCTGCGTCCGCACACCGTGACCACCGTATGCCAAACGACCACGGATCCCGAAGATGCTCGCGACGCCCTGGGTATGGAGGACATCGATCACTTCGCGCAATTCATTCGCGGCACGATGGTTCCTCCGCGCGACACGACGCTAGCGATGACCGACTCGGCCGGTCGCGGCGAGCATTTGTTCGCTGAACTCGGTTGCCGCATATGCCATGTGGACAAAATCGTCACGGCGAAGGTCGGAAGCGTGTTCAATGGCGGGAAGTTTATTGTTCCGGATGCGCTGGGAAATAAGGTCATCCATCCCTTTGGCGATTTTCTTCTTCACGACGTCGGGACCGGCGACGGCATCGTCCAAGTCGGGCCGCAGGACACAGCCAATAAGCTGCGGACAGCGCCGCTCTGGGGCCTGCGCACGCACTCCCGCTACATGCATGACCTGAAGTCGCTGACGCTCGAAGACGCGATTGCACGGCACAAGGGTGAAGCTGCCGAAGCATCAGGCAGGTTCGAGGAACTGGGCGGCGGCGACCGGCAGGATCTCCTCAACTTTCTGAATTCACTATGATCTTCGATTCGGCTGCGTCAAACTTTGAGTGCGAACCGGTCCCGCCCTCTCCCAACAGCCGGTTCGCCTTTTTTTCGATCGAGAAGCGATTTGCTTCTCAACTCGCTTTTCCTCCATCTTTTCTGGATTGCGAGCGTCCGCTCGATAGTGCGCCATTATCGCGATGGTGAAACTGGGTGATTTGACTCCATCGGTGGTGTGAGGCAAATCACACGCAAAGAGCCTAAAATGATTGAGAATAGGCTCGTTAGATTCCCCATAAGGCGTGAGTCCTGCTGACGGTGAGAATCAGAGTTGGAGCTTCATGGCAACATTCGGAAGTCTTTCATTAATCATTGCTTTGGCGCTGGCCGCCTATAACCTGTTTGCCGGTGCTGTTGCCCTGCGGCTGATCGCGACCGGCCGGCCGGCGCCGATTTCGCCCGAGCGGCTCGCAGACACAGCCCGGCGCGCAGGGATTGCCGGCTTTTTCGCGGTGACGGCAGCGGCTTTTGCGCTGGTCTACTCGGTTTTCACAAATGACTTCTCGATCACCTACATCATGGAGCACTCCAACCGGGCGCTTCCGGCGGCCTACAAGTTCGCAGCACTCTGGAGTGGCCAGGAAGGCTCCCTGCTGTTGTGGTGCTGGCTGCTGGGTACCTACGGATTCGTGCTTCGACTTCGCCACAAGACCGACGTAAAGCTTTACGCCTACGCCGGGACGATCCTTGCGGCTATCCAGGTGTTCTTCCTCGCCGTAGTGAACTTTGCCGCGCCGCCGTTCTCGCTGTTGCGCGGCGCAATTCCGGCGGATGGCAACGGCCTGAATCCGCTGCTGCAGTATCCGGAGATGGTGATCCACCCCCCGCTGCTCTACCTCGGTTACGTGGGGTTCTCCGTGCCGTTTGCCTTTGCACTCGGCGCGCTGATGATGCGGTACCCCGGCGAGAAGTGGATCAAGATCACCCGCGTGTGGACGCTGGTGACGTGGCTCTTCCTTACCTGCGGCATCTTCCTGGGCATGCACTGGGCTTACGCCGTGCTGGGTTGGGGCGGCTACTGGGGATGGGACCCGGTCGAGAACGCAAGCTTTATGCCGTGGCTCACGGGCACGGCCTTCATGCACTCGGTGATGATGCAGGAGAAGAAGGGCATGATGAAGAGCTGGAACGTCTGGCTGATCTTCTCCACCTTCCTGCTGACGCTTCTGGGCACGCTGCTGACGCGCGCGGGCCTGGTAAGTTCGGTTCACGCCTTCGCACAGTCGTCTATCGGCTCGTGGTTCATGGTGTTCATGGGGATTGTGATCGCGGTGTGCATCTTTACTTTCATTCTGCAGCGCGATCATCTCCGCTCGGACTATCAGGTCGAATCACTGGTGAGCCGCGAGTCGAGCTTCCTCTTCAACAATCTTGTCCTGCTCACAGCATGCTTTGTGATTCTGTGGGGCACGCTGTTCCCAATCCTGAGCGAGTATGTTGAGGGCAGCAAGGTAACGGTGGGTGCGCCGTTCTATAACCGCGTAGCAGTGCCGATTGGACTGTTCCTGCTGTTCCTGACGGGGGTTGGCCCGCTGCTGCCGTGGCGCTCAACATCTCTACGCGCGATCCGGCGCAACTTCGTGATCCCTTCGATCGCCCTGGCAACGACCATCATTGTTTGCCTCGCTGTGGGAGTACGACCATGGAAAGACGGCCAGTTCGATTCCGGCAACTTCTACGCGCTGGTCGGATTTGCCCTTTCCGCGAGCGTATTTACTGCGATTCTCTCCGAATTCTTGCGCGGGGCGGCGGTCATCGCGAAGCAGACGGGCAAGAACCTCGCAGCTTCGACGTACGTGCTCATCCGGCGCAACACGCGTCGCTACGGCGGGTACATCATTCACATTGGCGTGGTGATCGTGGTGATCGGCCTTTGTGGCGCGGCATTTAACAGGAACACCGAGAGAGAACTGGCCCTGCACGATACGATGAGCGTCGGCCCGTACACGCTGGAATGCGTCGGGTTTACCCAGGACTCCAACGCGAACTACAACTCCGACTACGCGCTGCTCGATGTGTATAAGGGCGGAAAAAAGCAGTTCCAGATGGCGCCAGAGAAACGCGTATACCTGGCAAGCCAGCAGCCGCAGACCATGGTAGCGGTGCACTCGGTGCTGAGCTGGGATCTTTATGTGGTCTACGAAGGAACAAATCCCGAGAGTGGCCAGCCGATCATCAAGGCGTTCCTGAATCCGCTGGTCAGCTGGATCTGGGCCGGTGTCGTGTTGATTGTGTTCGGCACGTTTGTGGCGCTGGCTCCGAGCCAAACGCCGGTGACTGCTTCAGTGCGTTTGCCAGCGGCTCGGACAGTCCCCGCCGAGGCTGTTCTGAAGGGCGGCGATTAGCCATGAACAAACAGAGAACCCACCTACGATTTGGAATCAGGGCAGTACAGGCGCTTCTGCTGGCCTTTGCGGTTTGCTTTTCACTTGGAGCTACCGACGCGAGTGCCCGCTACGATCACCTGAACCATCAGCTCATGTGCGGTTGCGGCTGTGGGCAGGTTCTGGGCGAGTGCAACCATGTTGGCTGCCCTCAGTCGCCGGTCCAGCTCGCCGAACTGCGCACGGACATCAGCGGCGGTAAGACCGACCAGGAGATTCTTGACGGTTTTGCCGCCAAGTACGGCATGACAGTGTTGGCCGCGCCTCCAGCTAAGGGATTTGACCTGGTCGCCTGGATCGCGCCGGTGGCAGTGTTTCTCGCTGCGCTCTTAGGGACAATTCTGCTTATCCGGCAGTGGGCGGTGGGCAAGAAGGACGCGGCTGCTGCGCCGGTCAGCACTCCGGAGATGGATGCATTGCGCGAGAAGATTCGCCGCGAGACCGGCAGCGAAGGAGGTTATTGATCGATGAGCGAGACCCTTGGATTGGCCCTTGGCTACCTGATGGCAATGTTGCTGTTTCTCTACACCTTCTGGCCGGAGAATGCTTTTGCGAGCCAACGGCAGAAGACGCGGCTCGACTATCTTGAAGAGCGCAAGGAACAGCTTTACGAGAATCTGCGCGATCTGAACTTCGAATATCGCGCCGGCAAGTATCCTGAAGAGGATTTTCTGGCGCAGCGGACACAACTTGAAAACGAGACGGCGCAGGTGCTTGCCGAAATTGAACACCTGCAGCACGCATAGGGATAAAGGACAGGAATTCCACGAAAACCATGAGATCGATCAGAAACTACTTTTACGCGGCCGTTGCCGGGTTTCTTTTTGCCGGCACATTGGCGCAAGCCGCACAGTTGAGCGGCACGGTCACCAACAGGACAACCGGCAAGCCGGCGAGCGGCGATCCGGTGGTGCTGGTGGAACCCATGACCGGCATGACCGAAGTGGCGCACACGACGGTCGATGCCAGCGGACACTACACTCTGAACCGGCCCTCGAACGCCCCGGCGCTCGTAAAGGTGACACACCAGGGGGCGGAGTACTTTTCAGACGCACCGCAAAGCGGAACGGTTCCGGATATCGCTGTGTTCGACGTAGCTCCGAAGGTCGACGGCGTCTTCATCGAAGCCGATGTACTGGAACTTGAGGCCCAGAACGGCCAGCTGCATGTGATAGAGCGCTACTTCGTGCACAACACCAGCATGCCGCCGCGCACGCAGTGGAGCCCGAAGAGTTTTGAAATCGTCCTGCCCACCGAGGCACAGCTCGAATCGGCGCAGGGGCAGCGTCCCAGCAGCGGCAGCCTGCCCACCACGCTCAAGTTGCAGCCTAACGGCCCCGCCGGGCATTATGCGTTCAACTTTCCTATCCAGCCGGACGAGGGAGACAAGAACACCCAATTCAATATCAGCTACACGATTCCCTATAGCGGCAAGTTCACGTTTCGTCCGCAGATGTCATTGAACGCGCAGAGCGTTGGCGTTCTGCTGCCGAAGAGCATTGCATTCACGGCAGGGACGGGCTCGGTCTTCACACCCATCAACCAGGATCCGAATATCCAGACCTTTGTTGCCAAGAACGCTGTTCCGGGCAAGGCGCTCGAGTTCACGATATCGGGCACCGGCTCAATGCCGCGTGAAGATCAGAACGGACAAGTGGCGGGGCAACAGGAAGCCAGCGTGCCAGGTGGTCAGCCGGGAGGAGGAATCGGACAGCCGATCAACACGCCCGATCCGCTGAGCAAGTACAAGTGGTGGATTCTCGGCGGCCTGGCGCTCGTGTTTGTGGTTGCAGCAGCGTTTCTGCTTCGCAAGCCCGCCGGTGTAGCCGGCGTCGTAGTCGCATCGGGATCAGGTACGGCGGTATCGGCGGCCCCTGCATACTCTGCCTCCGTCCCCACATCTCCCGCGGCGAAGAATGGCGCGTTGCTGAGCGTGCTGAAGGAAGAACTCTTCGCACTCGAAAGCGAGAAGTTGACGGGTACAGTTTCACCAGCCGAGTACGCCGAGACCAAGGCGGCACTTGAGACGGTGCTGAAGAGAGCCCTGAAGAATAGCTCGTAACGATTGCATTTCATTGGTGCCCAGGGTCTCCAGGTCAGGAGACCTGGGCACCTGCAGCTTCATCAATGGCTCAGGGTTCGCCAGAGGCTAAAGCCCGGACATTCTTCGGCCGTTTTAGGCACGACTGAGGTCAAGTCCCGATACAAAGCTCCGCGCCACATGCCGCACGTCCCAGCGTCCCCATATCCCCTAGTGCATTGATCCCAGGGGTCAGTCACTCCCTACTCCCTGTTCTCTGGAGTTTGTACGCCTTCCTCACGAGTCCCACCGTAAGGTCCTGCGCCAGGTCCACTGCTTCATCTTCGTCGATCAGATGCTCGGCGACGAGTCGCGCCAGGTATGCCGCATCCGAACGCCGCGCCACATCATGACGCGCCGGAATCGACAGAAATGCGCGGGTGTCGTCGTTGAATCCCACGGTGTTGTAGAAGCCCGCCGTCTCCGTCACCAGTTCGCGGAACCGCCGCATCCCCTCCGGGCTATCGAAGAACCACCACGGCGGTCCCAGCCGCAGGCATGGATAGTGGCCGGCCAGCGGAGCCAGTTCCCTGCCGTACGTTGTCTCGTCCAGCGTGAACAGGATGAGCGTAAGGCGCGGCTCATTCCCGAAGCGATCGAGCAGAGGCTTGAGTGCGTGAACGTAATCTGTTCGGCCGGGAATGTCGGCCCCCATATCGCGGCCGTAACGGGCAAGGATCTGCTCGTTGTGGCTCCGCACCGAGCCGGGATGAATCTGCATCACGAGCCCATCTTCAAGGCTCATGCGCGCCATTTCCGTCAGCATTTGCGCGCGGAACAGTTCCTGGTGCTCCGCATCCGCCTCGGCTGCAAGCACTTTCCCGAAGAGCCACTCCGTCTTTTGCTCGCTCAGGTCGGCAGTCTTGGCAGTCGGATGTCCATGGTCGGTCGCCGTCGCACCCAGCGACTTGAAGTACTGCCGTCGCGACGCCAGAGCAGCAAGATATCCACGCCACGAAGCCGTATCCTCTCCCGCCAGTTTGCCGAGAGCGGCCACATTCTGCGCAAATCCCGGAAAAGCGGGATCGACCACAGGATCAGGCCGGAAGGTTGGCAGAATCCTTCCCTTCCAACCTGATGAACAAACCGCTTTGTGATCCTCGAGCGCGTCCAGGGGCGAATCCGTCGTCGCGAGCACTTCGATGTTGAATCGCTCGTACAGCGCACGCGGCAGGAACTCTTTCTGCTTCAGCTTCGTCTCGATCGTGTCGTAGTAAGCGTCCGCAGTCTTCGCCGAAAGCCGCTCCGTCATATCGAACAGCGTTTCAAATGCATAGTCCAGCCACAGGCGCGAAGGCGTTCCGCGAAACAAGTGGTAGTTGCTTGCGAAGATATTCCAGACTTTGCGCGGATCCTTCACGGGTCTGCTGTCGATCTCAAGCTCTTCGAGTGAAATCCCCTGGCTGTAGAGCATGCGAAATACATAGTGGTCCGGCTGCACAAACAGCGTTACGGGATCAGGAAACGGTTCATTCCGCGCGAACCACTCCGCCTGCGTGTGCCCGTGCGGACTCACGATCGGCAAGTCCTTGATTCCCTCATACAGCCGCCGTGCTACCGCCCGCGTATTCTCGTTCGCCGGAAACAACCTGTCCTCATGCAGCAGAGTCAACCCAGTCTCCTTTCGTGACTCATCCAGTATCGTTCATTGCAGCGCGAGGCGGTATACTGCGTCTGCTGCAGTGGATGGGTCGAGTCTCGTCATGGACGTTTCGAGCAAGATTTCCCTGAAAACCTCGCACGCTCCGGCGGAGGCAAAATGAGCAGCCTGCGCATCGCTCTCCGCGACTACGCCGATTTTGAGAACGCGCTCTCGGAAGAGGCCCGGCTCTTTGAGTCCCATCATCCCGGAACGAGGGTCGAGCTCGTCTCCCTGGGCATCCACGAGCTGTACAAGACGGCCATCAGTGACGGTGGCCTTCACGACGGACGTTACGATCTGGCGCTGCTAGTTACCGACTGGCTCGCCGAAGCCCATGGCGCCAGTGCGCTCGAAGACCTGCACCCCTGGCATTGCCGCATCCCCATTCACGACTGGCCAAGCGGGTGGCCGCGATCACTGGTGCAGCCGCTTATCTCCGGGGATCATCTGATCGCTTTACCGTGGCACGACGGCCCCGAATGCCTCGTCTATCGTACCGATCTCTTCTCCGATCCCAAGCACCAATCAGCTTTTCGTAAACAATTCTTCCGCGAACTGGCCCCACCCACAACGTGGGAGGAATTCGAAGAGACGATTCGGTTCTTCACGGACCAGGCATCCGGCCGCTACGGCACGGTCTTCGCAGCCTTCCCAGATGGCCACAACACGCTGTACGACTTTGCCCTCCAGCTGTGGAGCCGTGGCGGCGAGCTTACCGGCCCCGACGGCCGCCCGCGTCTCACCACGCCCACGGCTCTCTCCGCCCTCGAGTTCTACCGGCGCATCGTACGCGATCCTGCACTCTGCCATCCAAAAGCTCCGCGTCTTGACTCGATTCACTCGGGAGACCTTTTCCTCGGCGGCGAGGTCGCGCTGATGGTCAACTGGTTTGGTTTTGCCGCGCGGTCCGGCCGCGAAGGCTCACCGCTTGCCGGCAAAGTCGCCATTGCGCCCATTCCGACCGCCAACGGCGCGTCTCCCGTCTCCCTTTCTGTCTTCTGGGCCCTGGCCATGGGTAAAGGTTCGCGCCACAAGGAACTCGCGTGGCAGTTCCTCCGCTTCGTTGCCTCGCCCGAGCGGGATCTTGGTATCACCAGCCACGGCACCGTCGGCGTGCGCCTCTCGACCTGGCGCAATCCCGAACTGCAGGCTCGAATTCCGGTCTACCGCGAACTTGAAGCAATCTCCCTCGGCGCGCGGCAACTGCCAACTGGCCCTGGGATGGCCGCCTTCGCAGCCATTATTGATGAGGTGGTGACCCGCGCGCTGGCAAGCAGTGAGCCCTCGGCCGCTATTCTTGAATCAGCACAACGCGAGATCGACAACAAAGGGCTTCTGTTCAAATGACTCCTCCAAAGGATTCGCCGGCCGCGCCGGCATTTTGCCTTGAGGGCCGGCATGCCCTCGTCACCGGCGGCGCCAGTGGCATCGGCGAAGCAACAGCCAAGGAACTCGTGCGCGCCGGCGCTTTTGTTTGGATCGGCGATATCAATCTTTCAGCGGCCGAGGCACTTTCGAAATGCGTTGGCTCCTCACGCGCCCTACACCTCGACGTGACCAGTTCCGAATCGATTGCCGGGGCCGTCTCTCATATCGAGCGCCTCGACATCCTCGTCAACAACGCCGGAATCGGGCACGTCGGGTCGATTGATCAGACGGAGCCCGACGACTTCGACCGGCTGCTCAATGTCAACGTCCGTGCCGTCTACCTCGTCACGCGCGCGTTTCTGCCTTTGCTGCTGGCCGGGCCTGGAAACGGCGGCCCGGTCGGCACTATCGTCAACATCGCTTCTGTCGCGGGTCTCGTTGGTATCAAGCAGCGTTTTGCCTACTGCACTACGAAAGGCGCCGTCGTTGCGATGACGCGCCAACTCGCGGTTGAGTATGCAAAGGCGCTCCGCGTCAACGCCATCTGTCCGGGCACGGTCGAGACGCCGTTCGTTGAGGGCTATCTCGAGAAGTACCACAAGGACAACAAGGACGAGGTTCGCGCCGAACTTCGAGCCCGCCAGCCCGTCGGACGTCTCGGACGGCCGCAGGAAGTTGCGTCGATGGTTCGTTATCTCGCTTCCGATGAGGCCGCGTTTGTCACCGGCTCGCTCTTTGCAATCGACGGCGGCTGGACGGCAGCGTAGACGTGGCCCAGGCGCAAACAAAAATGATTTGCTGAAGTTTTCTTTCTTGGAGTGCCCGCATGAAGCTTGTTTCTTTTTCTACAGCCGACGGTCCCATTCGCCCCGGCGTGCTGTTCGACGAAACGAAGACCATCCTTGACCTCAGTCCCGGTGGACTCTCCTCGACACTGGACGTCGTCGCTCAAGGCAAAACGAGCACGCTCGCCGCCGAGCGCGTCAGCCTCGATAAGGCGAGGCTCCACGCCCCGCTCTCGAAGCCTCCCCGCATCTTCGCCATCGGCCTCAATTACCGCGATCACGCCAAAGAGTCCGGCATGGAGATCCCCACCACGCCTGTCGTCTTCTTCAAATTGCCGACGGCGATCGTCGGCCCCGGCGAGGCGATCGTGCTGCCGAAGAACTCCACGCAACCGGACTACGAGGCCGAGTTTGCATTCGTCATCGGCGAGGGCGGCTATCGCATCCCCGCTTCTGCGTGGCGCGAGCACGTCTACGGCTACACCATCGTCAACGATGTGAGCGCTCGCGATGTTCAGTTCTCATCGACGCAGTGGTCGATGAGCAAGTCCTTCCCGACGTTCTGCCCTCTCGGCCCTGCGATTGTTACCGCAGACGAGATCGCCGATCCGCACGCGCTCGACATCAGCCTCGAGATCGATGGCGAAGTGCTGCAGCACTCCAACACCCGTGAACTGGTCTTCAAGATCCCGGACCTGATCGAGTACTTGTCGTCGATTACGCCGCTGCTGTCCGGAGACATCGTTTCGACGGGCACCCCGCCGGGAGTGGGCCTCGGCCGCAACCCGAAGCGCTGGCTCAAGCCGGGCGAGACCGTCACGATCACGATTGAAGGGCTGGGATCGCTGACGAATCCCGTTGTCGCCGAACGGTAATCTAGACGAAGGAAGGGGATCGAACAGAGGTGGAGAGAGAATTTTGATGTCTCACGGTTCCCTCGCCCGCCGTTTTGCCGATGCGCGAGGCCTTGATAGCATCGAGTGGATTGTGCATGCCGTCTCCTGCGCCAAGCCGAACCTCAAACTCCCGCAGGGTCCTTGAGAAACGTGGGTTCGAGGTTGAGGATCTCGCAGGCGTTGGCAAAGCCTACCATCTGATCGATTTCATCGACCGGATGTAGCATGAGTTCCGATCAAGCAACCTCGCGACCAAAGATCGAATACGCAGTTCTACCGGCCAGAAAAGCACCCCTGCACAGCAAGATGATTTTCATGCGGTGTAATTTATTCGGACTATAATGGTCCGCCATGGAGGTCGACCGATGCCTTCTTGGAAGCTGAACGGACAGTATTACGAAACCTGCAGTTGCGACTTTGTGTGTCCTTGCCTACCGGGGCAATTGGCGGTCAAACCGACCAAGGGATCATGCACGTTTGCGATGGCATTTCAGATTGATCACGGAACCTATGGAAGTGTTTCGCTCGATGGGTTGGGCTTTATCGTCCTCGGGCTTACACCGGAAGCAATGGGAAAAGGAAACTGGTCTGTTGGCCTGATAGTCGATGACAGGGCAAACACAGAGCAGCGCGATGCTGTTACAGCTATCGCAAGCGGCGCGGCCGGCGGTCCGATGTCTGCCCTGTCAGGTCTGATCGGCAAGTTCCTCGGGGTAGAGTCCGCGCCAATACAGTTTGATCACAGCGGAGCCGGATGGTCGGTGAAGGCATCGAACATGGTCGACATGGCCGCCGACCCCGCGATGGGCATCAATCCGAAAGCTTCGGGGCCTCTGCGCCTTGAAAACACAGGACATCCGGCTGCGGATAACATCACGCTTGCCCATCCCTCGAAGAGCCATGTGCACTCACTTGGCCTGGAGTGGGACGACGTCACGGGCAAGAACAATGGACAGTACGCACCGTTCTCCTGGCAGAGTGCTTAGTTACGTGCCGGCTCTCGCTGTCTCGCGCCTAGACCGCATCCTCATCTCGTCGAGTATCGCTCTGGTCACGATTCTCGCGTGGGCTTACCTCGTTCATCTCGATCATCAGATGACGGCCGCCATGCAGGACCAGAGAATGATGGCCGCCATGGGAATGACGATGGACCAGGCGTGGACATTGGCCGACGGCTGGTTCACCTTTGCCATGTGGGCAGTGATGATGGTCGGGATGATGGCGCCAACCGCGTTGCCCATGCTGCTCTTGTTTGCTGCGGCGCGAGCGGGACGCGATCATAGGGGCATCTCGCTGGCGACCCTGAGTTTTGGCCTCGGATATATCGCGGCCTGGACGAGCTTCAGTGCGGGAGCCACGCTTGCCCAATTCGGATTGCACCAGGCTGCCTTGCTGTCGCCTGCGATGGCGTCCTCAAGCGGCCGCCTGAGCGGCGCTATCCTTCTGGCCGCCGGGGCGTATCAACTTACGCCCTGGAAAGCGAAATGCCTGACGCACTGCCGCAGCCCGCTGGGATTCCTGATGACGAACTGGCACGACGGAACGGCCGGCGCTTTCCAAATGGGATTCCGGCACGGGGTCTTCTGCCTCGGCTGTTGCTGGGCGATTATGTGCCTGCTCTTCGTTGTTGGAGTCATGAACCTCGTCTGGATCGCGATCATGACAGTCTTCGTTCTCATTGAAAAGGTGGGACCGGCAGGCGCCCTGGTCGCGCGGATTGCCGGGGCAGCAATGGTCCTGCTGGGGATTGCGGCAATTACTTGAGACTTGCTCTCCTGCGCATTGTTGGCGTAGAACTCATGCCGAAAAGCGCCTTTCCAAAGGCCGAACAGTCGTCAGCCAACTGCCAATCCCGGTTCTGCGGCTATTTCCTCCTGATCGGGCGCCGACCCAAGCCAGGCGTACAACGCCACACCGACGAAGCAGAGCACGGGCACGGCGTAGGAGACCGCGACTCCGGCCACGTCGGCCACGCGGCCCATTAAAGGCGGAATCAGGGCCCCGCCGACAATGGACATCACGATCACTGCTCCTCCGGTCTTTGTGTGTGTACCAAGCCCTTTCACTCCCAGCGCGAAGATGGTTGGAAACATCATCGACATAAAGAAGCTGACGCCGACGAGGCACCCAACGCCAAGCCAGC
Source organism: Occallatibacter sp. (assembly GCA_035262585.1). Classification (GTDB taxonomy): domain Bacteria; phylum Acidobacteriota; class Terriglobia; order Terriglobales; family Acidobacteriaceae; genus Telmatobacter. Next base: position 20,652 of record DATFSO010000148.1, read on the forward strand.
CCGGCCGCAGCACAGCCGCCGTGCAGATCAGCGCGTTGATGGTCGCATAGATCGTCAGCAGCCGCGATGCATGGAGGTGCCGCAAAAGCCAGGTGGAGAAGAAGCGGCCCGTGGTAAAGGCGACGAGCGCTGCGGTCAACAGATAACCTGCCTTGCGCTCGCCCAATCCCGTGTATGTTTGCACATAAGGAATCTGCCAGCTCCACACCCCGACCTGGGCACCCACGTAGAGGAACTGCGCAGCAACGGCCCAGACGAAGTGTTTCCGTCGCCACAACCGCTTCGAGGTATCGTGCTCCAGCGTGTTGCGGGAGTAGTCCATCCCGGTGTGGGGAAACGGCGTTCGCGCAATCAGCACGGCCCACAGCAGCACAAGCGTGCCCAACACCAGGTATGGCGCGACGACGCGTAGCGTCTCCGACTTGAGATACGCTTGATAGGTACCTGCTGCCTGCAACGCCGCGACCTGGTCGGGGCTCAGTTCGATCCCTGAAAAGATGAACCGACTGCCAATCAAGACAGCCGTGATGCTGCCAAGTGGATTAAAGGATTGCGAAAAGTTCACGCGCTGCGCCGCAGTCTCCGGATCGCCAACCTGAATGATGAACGGGCTCGCGCCCGTCTCCAGAAACGCCAGCCCGCTGGCGATCACAAACAGCGCTGTCAGGAAGAACCAATATTGGCCGACGTGCGCCGCTGGATAAAAGAGAATGCATCCCGCTCCGTAGAGGCAGAGGCCGATCAGGATTCCGGTCTTGTACCCGGCCCGGCGCATAATCACGCCGGCGGGAAACGCCAGAAAGAAATACCCCAGATAGAATGCAAACTGCACCAGCCCCGCCTGCAGCCGGTTAATCTCAAACGACTTCATGAACTGGCGGATGAGGATGTCGTTGAAGTTGTTCGGAATTGCCCACAGGAAGAACAGCGCTGTGACCAGCACGAACGGCAGCAACCGCTCGCGGGGCACCAACGGTGCGCGCAGGCTTTTGCCCGCATCAGGCGCATTCACAGCCGGAACAGAGTTCAATGGGCTCGACCCTCCTAACAAGACTCGTGCTTCTTCGCCGCGCAAGGGTACCGCCCCGACGCTCTCGCCAGTTCTATCCAATTCGTGCTCCAGATGGCAAATTTATCTGCCGACACACCTGGAACCATCCCATGCGGCATAATCTGAAATTGTCATGGAACTCATCGGACTCTCGTTTATTGGCTCGCAACGCGGCTCGCGCGATGGATCTAGTTTCCAGGCCTTTGCTCCGCAGACCGGCGAGCCGCTTCAGCCTGTCTATCGCTCCGCTACACTGCAGGAACTCGATCGGGCCGCACAGCTGGCAAGCGAAGCTTTTGACAGCTACTCCGGGACAACTGGCGCGGCTCGTGCAGCCTTTCTGCTTCGAATTGCGGGCGGATTCGAGGCCCACCGAGACGAGCTCGCCCAGCGAGCCCATCTTGAAACCGCGCTGCCGATCCCTCGTCTTACGGGCGAAGTTACGCGCACGGCCAACCAGCTTCGGCTTTACGCTTCGGTGGTTGTGGAAGGCTCGTGGGTACAGGCCCGCATTGATCCCGCGCAGCCTGATCGGCAGCCCCTGCCGCGCGCCGATATCCGCTCGATGCTGCGACCTCTCGGGCCCGTTGCCGTGTTCGGGGCCAGCAACTTTCCACTGGCCTTTTCTGTTGGAGGCGGCGATACCGCCTCAGCGCTGGCCGCAGGTTGCCCGGTTATCGTCAAGGCGCATCCCGCGCATCCGGGCACCTCAGAACTCGCCGCGGCCATCATCGCCGAATCCGTGTCCGCAAATTCGCTTCATCCCGGTGTATTCTCCATGGTCTTCGATTCCGGCATCGAGATCGGAACCGCACTCGTGAGGCACTCGCTCATTCGCGCTGTTGCCTTCACCGGCTCCCTTCGCGCCGGACGGGCTCTCATGGACGCTGCTGCGTCGCGACCGGACCCCATCCCGTGCTTTACCGAGATGTCCAGCGGCAATCCAGTCTTCATTCTGCCGGGCGCATTGCGCAAGGGTTCCGCTGCACTTGCGCAGGGTCTCTTCGGATCGTTCACTCTCGGCGCCGGGCAGTTCTGCACCAAGCCTGGCGTTGTTTTCGTCCCGCAAGAACAGGACAGCACCACGTTCTTTGACGAACTCAAGTCCATGGTTGAGCAGGCGCAGCCGTTCACTCTGCTCACGGGCGGTATTGCCAGAGAATACGAACGAGCAACAGAGGCCCGCGCCAATCAGATTCCTCTTGCTGCTGAGGCGCACCTGCTATCGGGTGCTCAGCAAACCACGATGCCGTTCCACGCGCAGGCAAAGCTCTTCACCGCGTGTCTCGATCAGCTTATCGGCCAACCCGAACTTGCCGATGAGATTTTTGGACCCGACACGTTGCTCGTCAACTGCGACACCACGGGCGATTATCTCCGGGCGGCTCGCGCGCTCTCTGGCCACCTCACCGCAACGATCTTCGGGGACGAAGACGATCTCGCTGCAAACCGGGAACTCATCCACATACTCGAACAGAAGGCTGGCCGAGTTATCTTCAACGGATTCCCAACGGGCGTTGAGGTGACACATGCCATGGTCCACGGCGGCCCATACCCCGCGACGTCCGATCCGCGCTTCACCTCAGTGGGAAGCCTGGCCATCTACCGATTCGCCCGTCCCGTCTGCTTTCAGGACTTCCCGCAGTCCATGCTTCCAGCCGAACTGCAAGATTCGAATCCTCTGGGAATCGCACGACTCCGCGACGGTAAACCTGAATAGCCGCCTTTCGGCGAGGAGACTCGGAACTCGAATGCTCCCGAACCTCTGTCTTGGAGGTCAAAACGACATGGACTCCGCGCGTCTATCGCAGTTTGCGCCGCCAGGTAAGAACAGCATTGACCCAGTAGTTCCAGACTGAGCTGATGATTGTGCCGGACATTCCGGCCAGGTACCAGACGATGCCGGCGCGAACCAGCATGCTGGCAAAGCTGACATTGATCAGAGCGCCCAGTGAACACGCCAAATAGAACAGCAGCAAGCCTTGCAGCAGGTCTGCTCCATGGAGACGCCGGTCCCGAAACGTGACAATGTTGTTGAGTAGAAAGTTGAACGTCATGGCGGCAAATGTGGCGATTGCCTGGGCCATCGCGAAGTGTTCACGATGAGCGAGGTAGACCGCGGCGAGAACGCTCAGGTGTACCAGCACGCCAACAGAACCCACCAGCCCGAAGAGGACAAAGCGCGTCGGCACGAACGCGCCGATCAACTTATCGACGATCAGGTAGAGGTACTCGAGCTGGACGTTCACATCCAGCTTGCTCTCGCCGCACTGTCGAGACCGGAAGCAATAAGGAACCTCGCCCAGCCTTGGCGGCGTTTTGCTCGATGCAAGAATATCCAGCAGAATCTTGAATCCGGTGCCCGTCAACCGCTCCGTTGTGCTGCGGAAGAACGCGCTGTTTACCACGAAGAAGCCGCTCATGGGATCGGTGACATTGCAGTGGCAAATTAGCCTGCTCGCGTTCGAGCCAAGGTTGCTGAGCCGTACGCGACGACGGGAAAACTCACCCATGCTGCCTCCGGACATCTTGCGGCTCGCAACAACAACATCGAGACTCTCTGACCGGATCTTCTCGAACATCACCGGCAGCACGCTTTCGTCATGCTGCAGATCGGCGTCCATCACGGCGATATACGGCGCGGCGGTCGCCATCATGCCTTCGATGCAGGCGGAAGAGAGGCCTCGCCGACCGATCCGTTCAATGACATGGATGCGCGGATTTGTCGCGGCAACTGAGCGAAGATAGTCCGCCGTGCCGTCCGGCGAGTGATCATCGACGAAGATCGCCTCCCACTCGATGCTGTCAAGGGTGGACCGGAGTCGCTCCAGCAACAGTGGCACGCTCTCGCGTTCCTTGAAGGTCGGGATTACGACCGCCAACTCGATTGAAGCAGTCGAGGATTGTCTCACCGGTGTCCTGACTAGTTCAGGGGACGATGTCGACATCTGGGTGGTTCCTCGCTGCTGGGATAAAGAATCGTAACAGGCGAAAAACCTGAATACAATTTGATGGACGTCCAGATACGAACGAGGGTACCCTTCGCCCGAACATTGATCGGGTTTGGTCGAAAACCCGCTTTCGAACATGACGCCGCGTTCAGAGAACCCTCGCCAGCCACTCGCCAGTGTGTGAGTGCAGATTGCCGGCGATCTCCTCGGGCGTCCCCTCGGCCACAATGCGTCCTCCGCCTTCGCCGCCCTCCGGACCCAGATCGATGATCCAGTCAGCTGACTTGATCACGTCCAGATTGTGCTCGATCACAATCAGCGAGCCGCCGCCGTCGATCAACTTGCGAAACGCCGTGAGCAGTTTCGAGACATCGTCGAAGTGTAGCCCGGTTGTCGGCTCATCGAGGATGTAAAGTACCCGGCTGGCCTGCGACGGTTTCGCATTCGCGTTTGCGGCTCGCACCAGCGCCAGGTGCGCTGCCAGCTTAACACGCTGTGCCTCGCCGCCTGAGAGCGTTGTCGCCGACTGCCCCAGCCGTAGGTAGCCAAGGCCAATCTCATCGAGAACCGCCAGCTTCTCGAGCAGCCGTGTCTGCCCGGCAAAGAAGCGCAGGGCCTCTTTCACAGTCATCTGCAGCACTTCGTGGATGTTCTTGCCCTTGTACTGCACCTCCAGGACTTTTGCCTGGTAGCGAGTGCCGTTGCAGTCCTCGCAGGGAAGTTCGACGTCGGCCAGAAACTGCATTTCTACCGTCACGGTGCCGTCGCCCTCGCAGGTGTTGCAACGACCTCCCGGGACGTTGAATGAGAAGTGTCCCGGTGTCAATGACAGCCGCTTCGCATCCGGCTGAGACGCAAACAACTCGCGAACCAGATCGAATCCCTTGATGTATGTAATCGGATTCGAACGCGGAGTCCGCCCGATCGGCGTTTGATCGACAAGCACGACATCGTTCAATCGTTCCACTCCGGTCAGCGAACGAAATACTCCTGACGGATCTCCCCCGTCTGTCTGACCCAGCGCACGCGCCACGGCGCGATACAAGACCTGGTGCACCAGTGTCGACTTTCCCGATCCGGAAACACCGGTAATTCCCACCAGCATGCCTAGCGGAATCTCTACGTTCAGCCCGTGCAGGTTGTTCGCCTCCGCGCCCTTCAGCACAAGCTTCTCCCGTCCCGGAGCGCGACGGCGCGTCGGAACAGGAATCGAGATCTTCCCTGATAGATACTTCCCGGTCAGCGAGGCTGCATTCGCTTCGATCTCAGCGAGCACACCCTCGGCCAGAAGTTTCCCGCCGAATTCGCCCGCGCCCGGCCCAAGGTCCAGCAAATGATCTGCCGACCGCAGCACATCGGCGTCGTGCTCTACAACCACGATCGTGTTGCCCAAGTCCCGCAGTTCCTTCAGAATCCGAATGAGGCGAGCGGTGTCGCGCGTGTGCAGCCCAATCGAAGGTTCATCAAGCACATAGAGCGCGCCAACCAGATGGGATCCCAGCGACGTCGCGAGCTGAATCCGCTGCGCCTCGCCGCCGGAAAGAGTCGAAGCCAGCCGATCGAGAGTTAGATATTCAAGCCCCACTGCATCCAAAAAGTTGAGCCGTTGGCGGATCTCCTCCAGAATCGGCCCGGCGATCTCCTCCTGCATTGGCATCAGCGTTACGCCGGCGAAAAACTCCTTGGCCCTCGCAATCGTGAGCGCCGAGGCCTGGCAGATGTTCAGCTCCCCGTACCTCTGAGTCGTGATGCGCACCGCGCGCGCTTCGGCCCGCAGCCGCTGCCCACGGCACTCCGGGCACTCCGCATATCCGCGGTACTTGCTCAGCATTACGCGCACATGCAACTTGTACTTCTTGCGTTCCATGGCCGCGAAGAAACCATGCACTCCCTCGAACGATCCCTTGCCGCGCAGCACGATCTCACGCGCAGCTTCGCTCATCTCGCGCCATGGCACGTCCATCGGAATCCCGAGCGAGGCAGCCTGTTTCTTCATCTCCGTGAACCACGAGCGGTATTTGGGCCGGTTCCACTGATCGATCGCGCCTTCGTTCAGGCTGAGTCCCTTGTCGGGAATGACAAGGTTCAGATCGTAGTCGACCGTGTTGCCGAACCCCTGGCATCGCGGGCAGGCGCCAAACGGATTGTTGAAGCTGAAGAGGCGGGGCTCCGGCTCCTTGCCGGGCCGGTGACAACTCGTGCAGAGATACTCACCAGAGAAGCGGTGAGCCCTGCGTTCAGCTCCGTCTTCATCTCGTGGAGCTTCCTCGAAGGTCACCTCTCCTGCTTCGCGATATGCGATCTCCGCAGCATCCACGATGCGTGAGCGATTGTCTGCGTTGACGACAACGCGGTCGAGCAGAACATAAACGGGCTGCGAAAAGTCAACATCAATCAGCGATTCCGGCGTCGAGAACTCGAAGATCTGGCCATTCTGATAAAGCCGATTGAATCCTGAACCGCGCAGTTCCACAAGACGCGCTTTCAGCCCCTCGCTCAACGGGTCCGGCTCAGCGGTTGCAGAAGCCGGTTTCGCACTTGCCTTGCCGGCCGTCTTCGCAGTTCTCTTCGCGGGCTTGGCCGGCTCCCGCGTCTGCGTCTCATGCTTTACGGGAAACAGCGCATTCAGCCGAGTGCCCTCACCCAGCGCCAGTACAGCTTCAGCAACCTCGTCGATCGAGTCGCGCTTCACCAGACCGTCGCAGTAAATGCAGTGGACCTCGCCGCAGCGCGCGTACAGCAATCGCAGATAGTCGTAGATCTCCGTTGCCGTCGCCACCGTCGAACGTGGATTGCGGGTCGTATTTTTCTGCTTGATTGCGATGGCCGGCGCTAGCCCGTCGATTTCATCCACATCGGGCTTTTCAATCCGTTCCAAGAACTGCCGCGCGTAGGCCGACATCGACTCTACGTACCGCCGCTGCCCCTCGGCATAGATCGTGTCGAACGCGAGCGAACTCTTGCCTGATCCCGACACGCCACTGACGACCGTCAGCTTCCCGTGCGGAATATCGCAACTGATGTCCTTTAAATTGTGGGTCCGCGCACCGCGGATGACGATCGCGTCGTTCGATGAACTCAATGAGAAGACACCGGGAAGAAGAATAAATTCCGGCGGCGCCACAGATGCCTCAGTGAGGCTCAGGGCGCAACCGGCCATTCTTCATTATAAGACGCGACACTTCTTCGTCTCCGAGCGGCTTCGCGCGGACAAACTCCTTGCAGGATTCACAAGTCTTAGCTGCCCGAGTCAAAAAGAGTAAAGTCGCGCGCCACTTGCTGGGCCAACTTCAGTTTTGACCAACCCCGGCTTTCAATTCTTACCCGGGGAGGACGCGCAGACTCAAGAGGAGCATTGAACCCTAGGCAGCCCAGGCCGAACCGCCGCGGCTTGGGGCCACGGTCAGAACCGGCAAAGAGGCGAACTGGTCGTCGGCCATCGGCTCGGCGCGGTTAAGAATCGCCGAGAGGCTCATCAGAACTTCTGATGCACACGCCGGGCACTGATTGGCGTTGTTCCCGATCGCGTTGCAGTCCTGGCAAAGATATGCACTACTGAGCGGAAAATGCTGGAGCAACAGGTACGACGCTGCATCGCCCGATCTTCTTGAAGCGGTGGAAAGCATAGTTTTTCACCTGGTGTTCTGGGGATTTGCGGGGTCTAACGGCACCCAGCATGCACTCTAGGAATGATGCCAGCATTTTGCTCGAAGATGCTTTTTGCAAGGTTGTTTTTTGAATCACGAAAGTAGTTTTAGAGAGGTTACCCGGTCAGGCAGCGAGGTTACTCTAGGAGGTCAATCCAGCCCGCGAAGATCACCGCAAAATGTCAGCAATTTCGGCAAATCCTACCAGTCAGTCAGCTTATCGATTCATCGAATTGTCAAGAAACTCATGACCCGTTCGTGCGCGGAACGCGAGATGGTAACCTGGCGGCCGGTGACCTCGCCAGCATCCAAGACTCTATTTAGTAAACGGCCTTTTGCGGATCATCAAATTCATGTTCGCACGCGGGGCAACCTTTCGTGCGCCCGTCGTTTTGTGCGACTGCACGCGGAGCACTTACGCAAGACGATTCGTTCCGGCAACCCGCCCGTACCACAAACCCGAATCCTTCACGGTACGTTTTTGATCGCGATAGTCCACGTATGTTAGTCCGTAGCGCTGGCTGAATCCATCTGTCCACTCAAAGTTGTCCAGAAGGCTCCAAGCGTGGAACGCCCTCACCTTCGCGCCATCCCTGATCGCCCGCGCCAGCTCGGCAAGCGTTTCCCTGAAGAACTGAGTGCGTCTTACATCCGGCACCCGGCCGCCTTCCCTGTCATACGGCGTGTCCATGTAGCAGCAGCCGCATTCCGTGATCTCAATCGACGGGAAGTCGTACTCGCGCGAAATCTGCATGACCAGGTCGTAGACGCCATGCGGCCACACCTCGAGCCCGGCGTGCGTCAGCGGACCCTCCGTCGGCATCACGGCGTGAAATTGCGTGTAACGATCGCCGCCGTTCGGGTCGCCGGTATCCACGACGCGCTCTGTTCCATACTGTTGCTCTGCCCCTTTATGCACGCCGCCCGGGTCGGACACGATTCTTCGCGTGTAATAGTGGAACCCAACCCAATCGAGCGGCACTTTCATGATCTTTTCGTCTCCAGGCTTCACGCCCATCTGCTCGTACGGAGGCTCGCTTACGAACGCCTTTGGATACTCGCCTTTCATCGCTGCGTGCAAAAAGAAGACGTTGTTCATCGCGTGATAGCGCGCCGTCGCGGCTTTGTCCGCGTCGCTGCCGGTCTTCGGATATCCGGGGGCCGCTGAGTACGCGCTGCCTACCGTGGCCTTTGAAGATGCTGCTTTGATCGCGCGGAAAGCTTGGCCCTGCGCGAGTGCCACGGTGTGCAGGGCTTTTAGATAGTCATTAAGGTTCTTTCGGCTCGGTGGAAAGATTCCGATCCCGTATCCGTAATACGTGAACGCCCACGGCATGTTGAACGGAGCCCACACCGTGATCCGATCGCCAAGCTCTTTTGCCAGGATTCCCGAATAATCTGCGAAGTATCCAGCTAGATCGCGATTCGGCCACCCGCCTCGATCCTCCAAACCCTGAGGCAAATCCCAGTGATACAACGTGCAAAACGGCCGGATGCCTGCTTCAAGGACCGCATCCATCACGCGTTTGTAGTGATCGAGGCCCTTCTGATTTGGAGCGCCCGTCCCCGACGGTTGAATCCGCGCCCATGAGGTCGAAAACCGATAACTCTTCTGGTTCATGCGCTTTAGTAACGCGATGTCTTCCTTGTAGCGGTGATAGTGATCGCACGCGACATCGCCGGTGTCTCCGCCCTTGATGTGCCCCTGAGCGTGCGCGTAGCGATCCCAGATCGACTCGCCCTTGCAATCCTCATTCCACGCTCCTTCCACCTGGTACGAAGCCGTCGCCATGCCCCAGAGGAAGCCCTCCGGAAAACGAGCGCTCGCGATCTCCGCTTCAGGCACAGCGCCGGGAACTCCGACCGCCTCTTGCGCGACTCCGTCCGCCATACCCGCGCCCTGCGCTGTCAGTCCACGTCCCGCGAGCACAGCACCTCCGGCAGCCGCCAGTGAACTACTGAGAAAAGTTCGCCGATCCATGCTCATCCTCCCAGGCTGCTCACCGTAACATTCGCGAAATCCCTTGGTCAATCGTTTGAGCACATAGACCGCCGTTCCTCCACTTGTCGCCCCCACCCCAGTGAAGGCACCTAGAAGGGTTTTCTGCTGTCGCTGCAGACCCGGCCACGGCGACTCGGTCGGAACGGCCGGATGGACCCACTCCGTATCCAAGCCGGTAAACTTAAGCTGAGGTTCCTGTGGGTCTTTCTGCAATCGCAATTGTTTTTCTCTGCATGTTTGCTGCTTCCCTTTCACACGCACAGGAGCCGCCGAAGCCGGCACAGGATTCGGATCAGTCGGCCCAAATTGCACCCGCGCTCGCGGACGCCGAAGCAGCCATTGCCAACTCCGACTGGAAGACTGCAGCGACGAAGCTCGACGCCTACCTTGTCATACATTCGACCGACGCGCGAGCGCTTTTCGACGCCGGCTACGTCGCCGACCACCAGGATCAGCTCGACCGGGCCGCGGGCTTTTACCGCCGAGCCATCGACGCCAATCCCAACTCCTTTGAATCGCACCTGGCGCTCGGTCTGCTCCTTGCCCGACAAGGCAAGAAGGAGGAAGCTCACACCGAACTTCTCGCTGCCACCACGCTCGATCCGGGCGCAGCGGGGCCCGCGTTGAAGGCTCGTGCCTGGCGCGCCCTCGCCCGCCTTGACGCCCCCGGCCCTGACGGCGAAGGGAACGCTGCGATCGCGTCAAATGAGCTCTTGGAGGCCCTCAAACTTACGCCCGAAACCACCGAAGACACGCTCCTCGCCGCCGATCTCGCCGAGGCCTCGGGTCAGCACGAGACCGCCGAAGCCGCCTATCGCCGAATACTTGCCGCGGATCCCAAATCGGTTCAGGCCAACTCAGGGCTCGCCCATGTCCTGATTCAGCGCAAACAGTACGAAGAAGCAGAAAAACTCCTCCGGGCCGCTCTTCAACAGGACCCCGAAGATCCCGCGCTGAACGCACAGCTCGCCACAGTGCTTGCAGCGCAGGACGATGCAGACGCCCTGCCGCTGCTCCAGAAGCTTCACACCGCCCACCCGAGCGACCCCGCGATCACGCGGATGCTCGCCCAGGTTCTGGCACAGGCCGGTGATACAGAGGCCTCCGACAAGCTCTACGTTTCCCTGCTCTCCGCGTATCCCGCCGACGTTTCCCTGCTCGTCGCACACGGGCAGAACCTGATTCGTCAACAGCAGTATTCGCAGGCGCTTGCCTCCTTCAACAAGGCCACGGACCTCGACTCCGCCGACGGCGATGCCTGGAGCGGGGTCGCTTTTGCGGCATCAAAACTCCATCAGCCCTCGCTCGCGGTTCACGCCCTCACCATGCGCGCACGATATCTCCCTGAAGTGCCTGCAACCTACTTTCTCTGGGCGACATCCTACGATACATTGAACGATCGTGTAGCGGCCATTACCTACTATCACCACTTCCTGGACTCGTCCAAAGGCAAATTCCCGGATCAGGAATGGCAGGCTCGGCAGCGGCTCCTGGCGCTAGAGAAGAAATAGGATAGCCGATAGTTCAAGAACCGATTTTGGCCAGAGAAGTCGACGCTTTTTCCACCGCATTGAAAGCGGTGGAGCTTTCCACTTGCACATTCCGGCGGGTTGCTCCTATAGTCGGTTAACTGCCTCGGGGTGTCGCTGGGCACCTGTTCTTGAATCGACCGAACAAGCGGCCAGAACCCCCAAAACGATCTGCTTTTGAACACGGCAAAGGAACTGGAGTAACAGCTCTGATCCCGCCCCTGCGGAGGTTCCTCATGCGGTCTAAAGCTCGGTTGACCCTCCTAATCGCCTTTGCGGCACTCGCAGTCCCTGCGTGTGCATCCTCCCCCGACGACAAGCCGATCGACCAGCAGAGCATTGCCGCCCTCGAAGCCCGGATCACCCAGGCTCAACCTCGCGAGCAGTGCTTCCTGTATGCGGAGCTGATTCACCAGATGACCGAGTACAGTCTCAAACAGTACGCGGCGGGTGACGTCGAGAAAGCCAACGACTTACTCAGGCAGATTCAACAGGTGACGCACAAAATGCACCTCAGCGTGGCCGAGAAGGACAAGCGTCTCAAGAACGCTGAAATCCTTCTGCGTCACACTGCGCTCCGGCTTAGCGAGCTTCTACATAGCTCCACTTCCGACGAGCAACCGGTCGTGCAGGAGACGCTGGCCCAGGTCAGTCAGGCGCAGAACGAAGCGATGCTTACCGTCTTTCGCAAGTAATTTTTCTGCATGCGTCTGCCCGTATCGGCGCGCCAAAGCTGCGGGTGTGCTTTTCACGGTTCCCCTCTCGTGATTGAATAGAGCGCAGGTGCATCTGCCCATGCGTCCCTGCTGCCGTTCCGCTATTGCCCTTGCGCTCTTTCTCAGCATTCTGAGCGTCTCCCGCGCTCTTCCTCAAAAAGAACATCACGATCCCCTCACCGAAGCGCAGGTGGAGAAGATTCGCGAAGCCGGAATCGATCCCAATGAACGCATCAAGCTCTACACCGAATTCGTCGGGGACCACGTCGGCACTGTCAAAAGCCTGAGCAATCGCGGGAAATCCGACGCACGCTCGAAGCGCCTCGACACCGAATTGCAGGATGTCGCAACGCTGATGGACGAGCTCGGTTCAAATCTCGACGAGTACTCCGACCGGCATTCAGATTTGCGCACCGCTCTCAAGGTGCTGGCGGAGGAGTCTCAGCATTGGCTGACCACGCTTCGCGCTCTCGCCGGCGAGCCGCCTTTCGACCTTTCGCGGAAGGAGGCAATTGAAGCCGGAGAGGACCTCGCCGACCAGGCGCAGCGTCTTCTGCGCGAACAGAACGACTACTTTGCCCTTCACAAGGACGAACATGGCCAGGAACGCGCCGAACCCAAGCCTCAGTGAAGCAGGGATCAGGAGTAAGGGTTAGCAACCATGGGGTTCAGGGGGGGCAGGGATCAGAGCCATTAGGTTTCTTCGAACGAAGAGCCGATCTTGCTTGTTACTCCCTACTCTCTAATCCCTGTTCCCTCGGTTCCTTGTTCCCTGTCTCTCATGTGCTACCTTCAGATTTGGTGGCTGCTGACCTCATCCATATTTTTCAGGAAGAATATCGCGTTTTGCGTCCTCGGGCGCCGATTCCCCCGATTACGGTTCGCTTTCGACGATTCACATCCCTGAATACAACCATCCGTCTGCGTGAAGGCAAGATCTTCGTCAGCCTCTCCGATCTCATCGAAGGCGCTCCGGAGGGTGTCATCCGCGCGATCGCGCATATTCTGCTCGCCAAACTCTATAAGAAGCAGATCAATCCATCGCACAACCTAAGATTCAAGCGATTCACGACGAGCGCGGCTGTCACGCGCCAGACCGAACTCATCCGCCACGCTCGCGGCAGCAAGCGCTACTCCGGTCCCCAGGGTCACTTCTACAACCTCGAGGAGATATTCGACTCACTGAACGAGCGCTTCTTCGGCGGACTCCTTGGCCGGCCCGAACTCACCTGGAGCGAAGGCATAGCGCGCCGCTCGCTGGGCCACTATGACGCAGCCCATAACACGATCGTTGTCAGCCGCGTCTTCGACCGCCCTTCAAGCCCCCGTTATGCAATCGAGTACCTGCTCTACCACGAGATGCTGCACCTCAAGCACCCGGTGAAGATGCGCGGTCTTCGCCGTTGTGTCCATTCTCGTGAATTTAAAGCCGATGAAGCGCTCTTCCCCCAGCTCCGCGAAGCCCTCGCTTTCCTCAAGCGCATTTAGCTCACCGCCGGGCTTCCGATGGCGGCCTCCCGCGTTATCATTCCAGCGTCGTCAATCAGCACATTTTCGGAGTCCCTATGACCGCGCCCTCGTCTCCCACACCCTTATCCGCGATCACCCGTCGCAGGTTCATCCAATCTGCTGCAGCCGCAGCCGCCGTTTCCGCCGCACCGTTTGCGCGCGCAGGCCGCGTGCCCGCATCCGAGCGCATCACCATTGGAGTCATTGGATGGGGCATGATGGGCCCGGGCAATACCAAATCCTTCCTTGGCTACGACGACTGCCACGTTGTTGCCGCCTGCGACATCGAAAAGAACCACCTGCAGGCCGCGGTCGACACCATCAACAACCACTACGGCAACAAGGACTGCGCCGCTATTCATGACTACCGCGAGCTGCTCGCGCGAAATGACATCGACGCCGTCATGATTGCAATCCCCGACCACTGGCATGCCATCGTCGCCACGGAAGCAGCCGCGCGCAAGAAAGACATCTATGGAGAAAAGCCTCTCGCGCGCACCATCGCCGAACAGCAGGCCATTGTTCGAGCTGTACACCAGAACAACGTGATCTGGCAGACTGGCTCATGGCAGCGCTCCGTTTCGCAATTTCACAAAGCAGCCGAGATCGTTCGCAACGGACTCATCGGAAACGTAACGCACGTTGAGGTCGGACTTCCCGGGGCGCCGCACGACTTTCCAAGTACGGTCCCCGCCCTTCTCAAAAAGCTCTCAACTCTACCCGACAAGATCACGGACCCTTCGCAGGTTCTTCCCGGCACACCTGCGTGGGATCTCGCCGTAACTTCGCCGCCGCCGGATCTCGACTACGACACGTGGATTGGACCCTCTACGATGGAGCCCTACATCGAAGCCCGCGTCTACCAGAATTGGCGCTGGAACTACAACACGGGCGGTGGCCAGCTTCTCGACTGGATCGGCCATCACGGCGACATAGCGCACTGGGGCCTTGGATTCGATCTTAGCGGACCGTCCGAGGTGGCCGGACACGGCGAGTTCCCGCCTGCCAACGCCGTCTGGAATGTTGCGCTCAGATACACCGTCGAGTGCACGTATCGCAAGGAGATCACCGGCTATCCGAATGATGTCACACTGACGATCGCCGGCGGATCGCCCGCCATCAACATGGGCACCAAATGGATCGGTACAGACGGATGGGTCTGGGTCGACCGCAGCGGCTTCGACAGCTCCAATCCCGACTGGGTCAAGATGGATTCCCTGCCCGACGCGCAGAGAAAGATCCAGCTCTTCGAATCGAAAGAACATCGTCGAAATTTCCTCGACTGCGTGAAATCGCGCAAGCCCACCATCACGCCGGTCGATGTAGCACACCATTCGACGATTCCCGGCCACCTCGGCCTCATCTCGATGCTCACTGGCCGCAAGGTTCAATGGGATGTGAGGGACGAGAAGATCCTCAATGATTCTGAAGCAACTGCGCTGCTTTCGCGGCCCTATCGCACACCTTACAAGTTCGCGTGACCTCTGCGGTTAGGGTGGGAAGATCCTCCTCCTCGAGGTTCAGTTCAGCTTTTGCGCCGCCGCCGAGTTTGTAAGCACAATCTGCTGTTGATCGGCCGCCTGCACCTTCTGGTAGAAATCGCGCATTGGGCTGTACTCATCCGGCTGCAGCAGGGTGAAGGCGCGCGCCAGCGTCCGCGTCACCGTCAGATCATTCCCGTTCGGCGTCGATTTGATCTGGAAGACTGCGTATCCGGTCCATGGAACCGAAGTTGCCGGCGGAGCTGTCTCGAGCGTGAACCCCGGCGGCAGGTGCATCAACACGCCGTCCTTGTATACCGCGGCGTAGTGCATGTCGACCTGCAGTTTCCGGTCAGGCTGCGCAATAAACCCCTGGTCCTCCGAGTGCGCAAAGAACGATCCCGGCAACAACAGCCGCTTCGATGTTGCTGTCCCCGGAACTCCCGACACCGTTCCATACGCGGCAAGGTCGACATTCGCATCGTCGAGCTTCGCGAAACGCGTCACGTGGCCTTCCACGCCTTGCGGCAACTGCGTTTTGAGCCATTCGTCGAAGTGTCGTTTCAGCGTGTCCTCATCGTTGTTCAAAGCCTCTTGCCTCCATCGGAGAGCCTCCTGCCCCGTCATGCCGAACTGCACCTTGCCGTTCGTCGAACCGTCGGGGCTAACGGTCAACTCCGCTCGCCGCACAACAACGTTGGCTGAGTATGGGAGAAGCGGGGTCGCCCAAGACCCCACTCCGTTCATCGTCTCGCGAATACCACCCGCGCCAGAGTGCTTCCAACTCACCATCTGGAATGGACACATCTTCTCGGCCGGATCGAGCACAGTTTCTTTGCCGTCGGCCGTGCTTAGAACAACGATGGTGTCGTCAAACTGATCGAAATACAAATAGTCAGGATTGAAGATTCCCCGGTCGCGGTTTACCACCGTCATCGGATAGGCCTTCAGCCCTGCCGCTCTCAGCATGGCCAAGTATAAGAGGGCTATCTGCTGCCCATCGCCGCTCTTCTCGTTCCACACATCTTCGGCGCGCTTCGTTGATCTCAACCCCTCGCGTTTTCTCTCTGCCTCTGTTTTCTTCCGTGAAAAATCAGTGTTGTCCAGAGCCTGCACCGCCAGGTACAGCTTCTTGGCTCGTTCGAGTTCGCTGTCTCCCGGGGTAATGATTCCCGCAACCGCCTGCTTAATAGCGGCACTCGGTTCGGCGAAGCGGTTCACGTCCTTCAGCCACGCCTTCGCTGCGGCATCCCAGTACTGCTGTTCTGACATTGCCGTCGAAAAGTAGTACACCACCCGAAAACGGCTGCTCTCAATGGGCGGCGCCCACCTCTCTTGAGGAAGGGGAGGCATATCTGCAAGGCTCAGTTCGAAGCGCCCCGCTGCATCCGGCGTCAGCTTTTGTCCTCCCGGGAGATTTGTGTACCACAGAAGCGAATTCCCTAAATTCCCGCGGATCGGGAGAAACATGAACCGCTCTTTCCGAACCGGAAAGGGGCGCTGCACCTCCCAATGGGGAAGGACGATCCAGTGTTCACCAGTGAACCCTTCCTCAGCCTTGAGTCGCATCTGGTAGTAGAACTCAATGATGCTGCCAACCTCGACGCTCGGCAAACTAAACACTATCTCGCGTAGTTCAGTCTCGCCCGCCTTTACCTTCATGAGATCTTCGGCTTTCACATTCATTGGCACAATGGTGCCGTCTGCGTGTATTGTTCGGCCGGATATGGCGGCGATGCCCGCAAACCCTTCCGCCTTTCGATATGGAATGTGTATGGTCGCGAGATCCTTCGCAGAATCCTTCAGAATCTTAATTCGCGCATATTCACTCTGGTATCCGAGCTGGTCATCCGTTTTCGCCTCATAGTTCAGATAGACCGCCGCCGCGTCCGGATACTTCGCGTCGGCCGTCATCTTCAATTCATCCGGCGTGGGCGCCTGGAATTGCGCGAAGCAGCGCGGCCCAAAGGCCAATATCAAAGCAATAAAACTGAAGAGAGAGCAGCCACACACGTTTCTTGAGATCATTGCCACGTCCTTCGCTTCCGGAATTATGGGAAGCGCAATTGTGGCATACCGGGCCCATATTTGCACAATAACGAAAGAAACATCGATGAGAGCCGAGCCTTTTACAGCAGACGCGAACGGATCGACAATTCCAACCACAGACCGTACAAACGCGAACACGAAAACGAGACCGTCGGAACGCGTGACGGTGTCGCTTGAAGTCTGGTTTTGTTCGCGCCGTTGGTCCTGCAAATACCTGGATAGATTGAGGTGGTGGATCAGAGGAACTAATCGTGTGTTTCACGATCAGTGACAGTGCAGATAGTGAGTCAGTGGGATTTCGAACGGACTTTGCGCGATTCCTGAATCTTCTCCTGAATCTTGGCAAGCCATTTGGCTGGAGGGGTCAAACTTGGAACCACAAGATCGAAGGTTGATTCCACATACGTGCTCATCGAGTTTGCGAAGAGAATAACCGGGGCCGGCGAGTCTGATTTCGCTACGGAAATCGCCTCACTCGGCAGGTTACCGGTCTCATCTGTTATCACGACTGCGTCCGCTGCCCCGGAAGTACGCAGAGCTGCCCGGAATTCCATGACCGACTTGCAGCCTCTAACAGAGTAACCAGCCTCCTGCAGGATCATGGATCGGTGGCAGCTGTCCTCTCCAAACTGAATGATTCTCGCCGCCGACATATAGACCTTCCGCTTCGATTGGTAGTGCAGAGTAACCACTGTGCGGTGAGGATAGCACACCATCGATTCGACAGAACGTCATTGAAATGTCAAGTTTGCACTTGCAAACTTCATGCGGAATCTATTGTCGTGTAAGCCTCCATTTAAATCGTTTTTACGGAGCATGGCCTGTTAAAAACCTGTGGAAAACCCGGGCGGAAACTTTGTGAAAAACTCAGGCGGCACTTGCAACTGCTTCTAGGCGTTCAGGAAGAAAGACCGAGAAGGCGGTCCAGGTTTTCTGCGGGACTACACTGCTGCGCATTCTGATGTTCCCCTCGTGTTTGCACAAGATATTCGAGGTGATCCACAAGCCGAGTCCGGTTCCAACCTCTCGTTTGGTTGTAAAGAAGGGATCAAAGAGCTTTTTTCTCAGTTCCGGTGCGATGCCCGGTCCGTTATCGGAAATCGTCAAGCGCACCCCCGAGCGCCGCCTTCCGCCGCGCTCTCGCGTTGCCGACACGCGGATCCTGATGCGGCCGCCGTTCTTGACCGCATCGATGCTGTTGTTCAGCAGATTCGCGAATAGCTGCCGCATTTCGCCCGGAACGCCGACGATTGTCGGGTTCTGTCGGAACTCCGTTTCAACTGAGACCCGCTTGAGACGTGAACGCGCCGAAAATGCCGCAACCAAGGGCAGAACGATTTCTTCGAGCGTGAGTTCGCGCGCTCCTTTGCTCTCACGATAAAAACCCAGTGTCTGCTTTGTCAGCAACGCTACTCGTTCCAATTCCTGTTGCGCCTGCTTCAGGAACAGCTCTCCGTCCCCGTCCTTCGTGTGTCCCTGCGCGAGAAACACAAGGTTCGTGATGGCTTCGAGCGGATTGTTTATTTCATGGGCTATCGTTGCGGCCAGGCGGCCGACTGCGGCCAGCTTTTCCGAGGTATTCAGCGCCTGCTCCACCTTTTTCTGTTGCGAAATGTCGCGTGCGATGCTGGCCACTCCGACGATCTCGCTCCGGTAGAAGACGGGAGAGAGCGTCAGCGAGACCTCGATACACTCACCGTCCCTTTTACGCCGGAGCGTCTCGTAGTGCTTGGTTCGTTCTCCACGTGCCACTGCCGACATCAGCCGCTCTTCATCCGGCAGCACCTCTGGCGGAATGATTCTTGTGATCGATTCGCCGAACATCTCTTCCGCTCTGTAGCCGAACATCTGCTCCGCGGCCGGATTCCAACTCGTCACAATCCCGTTCAGATCCTTTCCGATGATTGCGTCGTTGGAGGACTCGACGATAGCTGCCAGCCTTTGCGCGGCGTCATGGACCTTACGCGCCTGACCCTCTTTCGTCTGACGGCGACCCGAGAATCTACCGTCTGTCTCTGAGCTCAACCAGAATGGGGCCTGCGCGCGCGCATCATCCGCCTCATGCACGCCCCTGCGCCCCTCGCGCTTGCGTGACGCCCTTCTCCCTCGCCTGTGGGATTCCTCTTGCATTATCGCCATATGGGCCCGTTTTCCCGAGTCCGTTACTTCGCGCGCAGGCAATGACCTGCACACCACTCGTCTTCTAATTTGATTTGTTCTATCCGCTTACGCAGCACCTGGCAGTCTCACTCGAACCGGCCTTAACGGACGGCGATCCGATTGCCGCATGTGCTCACTATCATCTTGCTGGCGCAAGACTTTCTCACACCACGTTAAAGGACTTTGAATCCCTGATGGTGCATCTGGTTGCCTGATTGTCTGGCAGAGCTTTACCGAGGACGAGGCTGCTCCTTTTGCGATGGGCTGTCCGCCTGGCTCTATGCGGCCTTACTTGCCGGCGCTACCCTGGAGTCGGGTTCGGTCGCAGGCCGTCGCGCCGCCCACCAGATCAAGCCAATCCCCACGAGAACCGAGCCGACGCTGGCAAGCTGGGCATTCGACAATCCCCAGAGGACCTTCGGATTGCGCCGGATGAACTCCACGAGAAAGCGTGCGAGTCCGCTCAACACCAGATACTGGCCAACAACGGCGCCTGTTCCGTGCTTCTTTCCACCCCGCCACCAGAGGAACCACCCGATCAAAAGACCTACCCCAAACTCATAGAGCGGCGTCGGATGCACGCGAATACCCGGAGGCGTAGGCTCAATTCCATTGGGAAAACTCATGCCCCAGGGCAGCTTCGTCTCGATTCCATAGCAGCCGTCCCCGGAAAGAAAGCACCCGATCCGTCCAATTCCGTACCCGATCGCTGCGGCAGGCGCTGCTAGGTCTAAAAACCGGAGCGCTCCGATCCGCGCCCACCATCCTTGAATCACCAGCGCCGAGATCCCGAATACCATTCCGCCAAACCATGCAAATCCGGCTGTATCCCACAAGACCCGCCAGCCCATATCGCGAAATTCGCTCGGCGTGTCGATTACGTGCCACAGCTTGGCGCCAACGATACCGGCCAGAACCGCGATGGCCACCATTCCCACAGCGTCTCCGTCTATGTTGGCCCGCTTGAACCCACGGTCAACGATGAAGGCAGCGGCCACCGCGGCCAGCCACAGCATCAACCCGAAGGTGGGAATAGGGAAATGCCCGAGATGCAGGTAAGGAATCATTCCTTTCAGTATAGACGCGCCACAGATTGGAGGAGCTTTGCCACGTTTTGGCGCGCCTCATTTCCTCAGACTTTCAACGTATTCTGGCGCAACTCCTTTCCGCGCGCGATACTGTCATCATGGCGACCGTCACATATCAGGGACTTGAGGTTCTCTATACGCGTCAGCAGATAGCCGATCGCGTTGCCGAAATGGGAGCGCAGATCACGCGCGATTTGAACGATGAGAAGCTTGTGATGGTTGGCGTCCTAAAGGGCGCTGCAATATTCCTCGCCGATCTTGCGCGTTGCGTCAGTGTCGACACAACCTTCGACTTCGTAGCCGTCTCAAGCTACGGCAAAGGGCAGCGCTCCTCCGGCGCGGTCAAGCTCATCAAGGACCTCGATGAGCCGATCGAAGGCAAAAACGTCCTCATCGTTGAAGACATCCTCGATACCGGCCTCACGCTCTCCTATCTCCGCAAGATCTTTGTCCAGCACAAGCCCAGAACCCTTCGGATGGCCGCTCTGCTCGATAAACCGTCACGCCGGATCGAAAGAATTGAAGCGGAATACGTGGGTTTCTCCATACCAAATTTATTCGTCATCGGTTATGGAATGGATTATGCCGAGCGCTATCGCAATCTGCCGGATATTTGCCTCATGTCTCCCGATCACCCTGAGTAGCATCTAACCGGTATGAGACAAAACATGAGCAATGAACTGGAAATTCTGCGTCTTGCGTACCGGGATTTCAACTCCCGGAATATCGACGCGGTAATCGCACGGATGCATCCTGAGGTGAAATGGGCGAACGGAATGGAAGGCGGTCACGTCGATGGAAAAGAAGCCGTTCGTGCCTACTGGTCACGGCAGTTCGTAACGCTCAATCCGCACGTCGAGCCGGTCGGCATTGAGCCGGGCGAACACGGAAAGTGGATCGTCGAAGTGCACCAGGTCGTCCACGACATAAAAGGCAACCTGCTGATCGACACCACCGTCTACCATACGTACCAATTTCGCGACGGTTTGATTGCCCGCATGGACATCGCGAGCCACCCCGGCGGAAGCGGGCAGAGTGAATGAATAACCATACAGTTCCTTTCGTGATCCCGGTACTTAACGCCCCATTGGCTCAGCCTTGACACCGGGACTATACTCAACTGCCGGAATAAAGCTGTAGAACCGCCAACTCTGAAGAGCGGTGAAGAAGGAGCAAGAATATGCCAGCCATTACCCCGATCCGGGATGAGGACCTCGAGTTCGATCACGGGACATTCGATTCAGCCGGATTTACCAAACAGTCGCTCGCTACCTGGCAATCTCTTGCACAAATCATCGACCACACTCTTCTGAAGCCGGAGGCGACGCGCGATCAGATCGAAAGCCTCTGCGACGAGGCCATTCGCTATCGCTTCGCATGCGCCATGGTCAACCCCATGTGGGTTCCAACCGCAGTTGAGATCCTCTCAGGCACCGGTATTCCAGTTGGCGTTGTCATCGGGTTTCCCTTCGGCGCATCGCTTGTCTCCACTCTCCGCCAGGAGGCTGCTGCTCTGGCGCGCCTCGGGGCAAAAGAACTCGACATGGTCATCCCCATCGGGCAGCTGAAGAGCGGCAATCATCATGCCGTGCAGCATACTGTGCATGCCGTAGCCAATGTTGCACACCACCACGGCGCGATCCTCAAGGTCATTCTTGAGACCGCGGTGCTCAGCGTAGAAGAAAAACTCCGCGGCGCGGAACTTGCGATCCAGGCCGGCGCGGACTTCATCAAAACCTCTACTGGCTTCGCAAATGGCGGTGCGACCGCGGCCGACGTTGCCCTAATGCGCGGCGTAGCCGGCGGACGCTGCGGGGTCAAGGCTTCGGGTGGAATCCGCGCACTTGCCGACGTCAAGACGATTCTTGAGGCCGGAGCCAACCGCATTGGCGCCTCGGCGTCCGTTTCGATCGTCCGCGAACTCGGCGCAGAGTAAAGGCCGGCGCAAGCTTCCTGATTGCTCTTTGATTTCGCAATTGATTTTTGTTGGCCGCTCGTGCAGCCGTGCTGGGCATGATTTTCTTTTCACACGGCGAGGCGAATCGACTGTTAATCCTGTAATCCGGATACCAGCGCTGACTTTCCCGACGAGAATGGTGAGAGCAATAAGGATGTAGTCGTCTTTCAGCCGGAACCTGTGTTCCTAATCCCTAATTCCTGCCCCCGACCCCTGCGATATCATCGCCTCAGTCCCCATGTCTTCTACCCCGCCTACTACGCGACCGCAGCCCGAGTACGAGGGCGACTACCGCCCCGCGCCATCCGACAATCCGCACGCGCACCTCGATCCGCTTAACGTCCGCATCGAGTCCACGGATCTCACGTTCCTGGCCCAGATGGCCGACACTCTCAACACCACGCTCGATTTGCAGACGCTGCTCAACCGCATCTCCGAGATGGTTCGTTCTATCATTCCGTACCGAATCTTCTCGATTCTCCTCCTCAATGAGCGCACCAACGATCTGCGTATGCGCTTCCAGATCGGACATACGCCGGAAGCTCAGCGCATGCGCATCCCGCTTGGCAAGGGGGTAGTCGGGCAGGTGGCGCAAACGCGGCAATCCATGCTCATCAAGGACGTCACTGAAGTGCCGGGCTACATCCCGGCCAATCCCAACGTCTGCTCTGAGCTCGCAATCCCGCTGATCGCCAAGAACCGCCTGATCGGCGTGCTCGACCTGGAGAGCGAACAACCCAACTTCTTCAAGCCAGAGCACCTCCACCTGCTCACGCTAACCGGCTCCCGCATTGCCCAGGCAATCGAGAACGCCCGCCTCTACAACCGCGTCTCACGCCAGGCCGAAGCCCTCGCAGTCCTTAACGAGATTTCCACCGAGTTGATCTCCATCCTCGATCTCGATCCGCTCCTGGCCAAGGTAGGCACTCTTCTGCGCCGCCTCATCGACTACCAGATGTTTTCGATCATGCTCCTCGATGAGAAAGGCGAGACGCTCATCACGCGCTATGCCTGGCGCTTCGGCCACATCCACGCACCGATGCGACGAATCTCCGTCAGCAGTGGCCTCGTCGGCGCCGCCGTGCGGGAGTGGCGCCCGATCAATGTCCCCGATGTGCGCAAGGACCAGCGCTATCTTCCGATGAACCCCGAAACGCGCTCGGAACTCGTGGTTCCGCTCTTCTACAAGGAACGGGTCATCGGCGTTCTTGATCTCGAACACACACGCACGGCTTTCTTCAACGACGACCACGTTCGCATCCTCACGACCATGGCGGCGCAGGTCGCGATCGCCATCGAAAACGCTCGTCTATACCAGGCGGTCAAGCGCCAGGAGCAGCAACTTGAGCGCGACATCGCCATGGCGCGCGAAGTCCAGCTCCGCCTGCTGCCTCATGCGCCCCCTGCGCACGAACATGCCGAATTTGCTGTTAGCTTTTTGCCTGCCCGCGCCATCGGCGGCGACCTCTACGACTTCATCCAATACGACACCGGCCAGACCGCGATTGTCCTCGGCGACGTCAGCGGCAAAGCGGCCCCGGCTGCTCTCTTCGCGGCCCTCGTCAGCGGCATCATGCGCTCGGCTGCACAACAGAAACCCGAGCCTGCCGCGATGCTGGCGCTGCTCAACGATGCTCTCCAGGAACGGAAGCTCGACTCGCAATATGTCGTGATGCTCTTCGCTCTCTGGAACGACGAGAACCAGACTCTCACGGTCGCTAACTCAGGCGCGGTGCAGCCGGTATTCTGCCGCAGCGGGCAGATTGTCACGGTTAAAGCCGAAGGCTTCCCCCTCGGCATGTTTCCCAATGCCACCTATGAGGAATTCAACGTAGCGACGCAGCCCGGCGACGCCATCGTTTTCGTTTCCGACGGAATCCTCGATGCTGAAAACGAAAACGGCGAGATGTACGGCGAAGCCCGCCTCGCCCGACTCCTCTGCAGCAGCCGCGGTCTCCCGGCTCAGCACGTCGCCGATGCAATTCTGGCTGATGTTACCCAATTCCAGGGCGCCAAAGACCGCTTCGACGATGAAACGATTATCGTCCTCCGTGTCAAATAGCCCAGGGGTTTGTTACTCCCTACTCCCGATTCCCTACTCCCTTTAAACTGAAATAGACACTACTTCTTGGAGCCCCTTTGTCCTCCGCTACGCAAGAACGCATCATCCGCCCCGCACGCAATATTCTCGGCACGCTGCGCCTGCCCGGCGACAAGTCCATCAGCCATCGTTACGGCATGCTCGGCGCTTTTGCCGAAGGCACCTCGCGCTTCTCGAACTTCTCCACCGGTGCGGACTGTGCTTCGACGCTGGCATGTATGGAGACACTCGGTGCTCGCGTTCGCAAGATGGACGGAGGCAACATCGAAATCGACGGAGTAGGCGGCCGCGTTACTCCTGCGAATCATCCGCTCGACTGCGGAAACTCGGGCTCAACGATACGCATGATCTCCGGACTGCTCGCGCCGCAGCGGGGTAGCTTCACGCTTATCGGTGATGCATCGCTCTCGCGACGCCCCATGGAGCGCATTCGAAAACCGCTCTTCGAGATGGGCGCAAATCTCACCCTGACCGATGGACACGCGCCTGTCACGATCCACGGCGCGCCGCTCCACGCAATCGACTACACTACGCCCGTTCCCAGCGCGCAAGTGAAGACGTGCGTTCTCCTCGCGGGTCTGCAAACGCCCGGGAAGACAACAGTGCGAGAAGCACTGCGAACCCGTGACCACAGCGAACTCGCTCTCCGCGCATTCGGCGCAAATCTCACCCGCTCTATAGACTCCGTCACCATCACCGGCCCTCAGACACTGAACGCAATTGATGCCTCCGTTCCCGGCGACATCTCCTCCGCAGCGTTTTTCCTCTGTGCTGCAGCGCTCTTCCCTAATTCCGGTCTCATTATTGACGCGCTCGGCCTCAACCCCACGCGTGCCACGCTCCTCGATGTTCTGACAACGCTCGGCGCGCGAATCGCCGTCCTTCAGCTTCAGGAGTCCCACGCAGAACTTGCCGGCACGGTGCAGATCACCACAGATCCGGAGGGTCTTGGTTCCACCGAAATAAGCGGTGCACTCGCTGCGCAGCTCATCGACGAGCTCCCCGTTCTCGCTGCTATTGGTCCGTACACGAGCGGCGGCATCCGTATCCGCGACGCGAAGGAACTCCGCGTCAAGGAATCAGATCGCATTGCGCTCGTTGCGCGCAATCTCCGCGCGATGGGCGCCGAAGTCGAAGAGTTCGAGGATGGACTCGACGTTCCCGGCGGCCAGACGCTTCATGGCGCCGTCATTGACTCCGGCGGCGATCATCGCATTGCCATGGCCTTCAGTGTCGCCGCCCTCCGTGCCGAGGGCGAAACGCTGATCCAGGGCGCCGAATCGGCAGCCATCAGCTTTCCGGAGTTCTTCGACCTCCTCGACCTCGTTGCCGAACGCTGAACTTAACGCGCTCTGTTCGCACACGTTGTGCCGGTCCGTTCATGAACCGGCACAGCGCCCGCGTCACTTGCTTTTTCAACTCGTTTCAGCTTGCAGCCTTCGCTGAAGCATTGGCTTCTTTCAACTTCTGCGCGCACTCTTCGCAGCACACTTCCACTTCCTTGCCGTCAATCTTCACCTTGATTGCATTTCCGTCGAGCGCATAGTCGCATACTGCACAGGTTCCTGCAGACATTGTCTTGTTCTCCTTACCCGAGATACGGGTAGGATCATTACGCCACGGAGACTGTGAGCGCCGCTGTCGGATTCTTTAGCGAATTCGCCCAAGGGCAAAGCGCTTGAATTCGGAAGGAGAACGTCCGTACGCCCGGCGAAACGCGGCGCTGAAATGACTATGGCTTGAGAAGCCAACCTCCAACGCCAATGCGGTCAAATCGTCGTACCGATCGAGAAGGTCAAGCGATCGCGCCAGCCTCAAGTGGAGTTGATACCGATAGAGCGGCATGCCCTCAACCTCCTGGAAGACTTGGGTCAGATAGATAGGCGACCAAGGAACCTCTGCGGCGATGTCGCCCAGCGTCCAGCGCCGGGTCAGATCACCGGCGAGCAATAGCTTGATGCGGTCCACAAGGTGTCGCCGGCCGGCGCTGCCGGCGGCCGCACGACTTGTCCGAGGTCCCAGCGCGCGCTGCACAAGAGTCAATGCCAGGCTTTCAGCCTCCAGCGGTTCTGCAATCTTCTGGCGCAGGCTGTGCCGCAACATCGCCACGAGTGCCTGCGTGCGTGCGTCGATTCGCAGGCGCTGACATCGAAACGTACCTTTTGCTCTTTCGTGCAGAAGCGAAACCGGCGCCATCTCCAGAAGTAACGACGGATGGATCGTGAGTGAAAGACTTGCGTCCCCGCCCACGATCGGATGGCTTATCCGATATCCTTCGCCGGCATTGAAAAACAGAATCTGATTAGCCTCTGCGACCGCCTGATTCCCGCCTAGATGGCGCACATACGTTCCGCGATATGGAAACACCAGCGTCGTGGTGCTTGAGTATTCCTCCGCACTATGCCCGCGGCAGTGCCCCTGGCAGTACACGTCGCGCACACCTACGCTCGACAAATGGAGCAGATGATCGGAGGACATCTCCGGGGTTGTATTGTCGCTGCTCTTGGATAACACGGTCTCGAGAGCAGAATACCATCGGCGCAATCCACTCTCATGAGCTTTGCTCACGGACACAATCGCCACCATTCTCAAACACTCCACAGATGCCGCGCCTCTTCAACAATCACGTCGGGCACCTCTTCGGGAAAGAAAAGCTTCGCTCCTGGCACGCGCCGCACCCCTCGCGAATTCGGAAGAGTGTGGGAAAGATAGTCCGCACCTCCCTGCGAAAGGATCTTGTCACCGGTGCCCCAAACAATCCGCAACGGCATGGTGCAGCGCCTGAGCTCAGATTCGATGCCTGTGAGCGGATTTGGGCCGAGCGCAATGGCATACGCGTTTGTCAGCTTCTTTCGCTGTGGAGAAGCAACCAGAGGCGCCAGATAAGTCTTAATCGCCTCGTCTGTGGGATGATTCGGATCCATGTAGCACGCTCCTCCGAGGCCAGTCTTTGAGCGCGCGAGCGTTTTGTCCGCGAGCCACGGCGCCAGCCACTCATCCGCATACCTGCCCTTGCGCGCGAGC
Organism: Occallatibacter sp.; assembly: GCA_035262585.1. Lineage (GTDB taxonomy): Bacteria > Acidobacteriota > Terriglobia > Terriglobales > Acidobacteriaceae > Telmatobacter. Next base: position 47,917 of record DATFSO010000148.1, read on the forward strand.
TCAATGACGGGAAGCACTGCCGGTGGAGGACTGTCTGGCTCCGTATCGCAGTTGGTCAACAGCAGACTCCTGACCCGCTGCGGATTTTGAACCGTAAACAGTTGCGCAATTGCGCCGCCACTGTCGTTGGCAACGATGTCCACACCTTCGATCGAAAGCCTGTCGAGTAGCTGCGCCAGCATTGCCGCCTGCGCTCTTGGTGCTACGCGCTGACCTTCGGCGACCTCTGTGTATCCAAGCCCCATCCAATCTGGAGCGATACACCGCCGGAACCTTGAGAGTTTTGGAATCACTCCACGCCACTGAAAGCCATTCAATGGAAACCCATGCAAAAACAGTGCCGCCGGGCCAGCGCCAACATCGACGTACGCGATGCGCCCCTTATCGAGTGCAACGAACCTGCGCAAGGCATGAAACTTGCCAGCCGTCATGTCACGCGGTCCGTGGATCGGCAAGAGACCGAGAGCGTCCGCCTTGCCGATGCCAATCGCACCACCTGCGACGACGGAGCCGGCTGCAAAAAGAATCCTTCTCCTATTCATCCGTCCTTCCTGTCCACTGCAAGAGATAACTTCGTTATCCCTCATACCTCAGTAGGCCACTGATCGCTGGAGATCTGCTGTCGAAATCTTTAGCAACCTTCTGTCGAAATTTCAGCTCTTGCCAGCCAGGAGATGGATTTCGATACTTCAGCTCTGCAAAGCCAAAGGCCCGGCATCTCGCCGGGCCTTTGGTTTTGCTCGATTTCCTCTACCTGCCTGAGGAAGGCGGCGGGGGCGTTGCCGCCGGTGGATTCGGTGCGGGCTGGACTCCCGGAATCACTGGCGCTGCATTCACCGTGCCTTTTGCTGAATCCTGCAGATTGATTCCGTAGTGCTGCAGCGTTGTCGCCAGCACCTGGTACAAGCCTGCCCGATCTTTCGCAAATGCCGCATTCGCCGCAATCAGGTTATTCTCTGCCGTAGCCAGATTGCGCTCCTGCTGCAGCACAAGCGCGGTCGTCGAGGCGCCGAGATGCAGCTTCTTCTGCTCCGCATCCAGGCTCTGCTGTGCATAGTCACGTGCGGCAATCGACGCCTGCACCTGGGCGCGATCGTTCGTCAACGCAAACTGTGCGTTCACCACCTGCATCCGGATCTGCGTATACAACTGCGCCAGCCGCAGCTCTGACTGCCGATACTCCATCATCGACCGGGCCTGAATTGATTGGGCTTCGCGATTCCGAATCGTGACGTTCAGCGTGAAGCCGATACCCTTATCCGGCGAGCTTCCGTTGACAAGGTTGTTGAGCACATCTCCGTACCCGCTTTCCGTAGGAGCGGCGCAGCTGATGGTCCCGAAGTGGCAGTTCTGATTTGGCGCACCGCCGATGGCCGAAGCTCCGTAGAAACCATACACATCCAGTGTCGGCAGCAGGCCATTCCGGGCGCCCCTCAATGTGATTTCATCATTGCGCAGAGTGAACATGGCCTGCTCAAGCTCAGGCCGGTTCTTGAACGCAGTCTGCACCAGGTCTTCCACAGGTTGCGTTTCTTCCGAGGTCGATTCAAGGCTGATGCGGTCGGTCGGAATCACAGGCGCCGTCGCCAGCTTCGGATCGTTCAGGTTCCTTGCGATTGCCTGCTTGATGATCTGTTGCTGATAGTTCAACGTGCTCTGTGATGCGGTCAGGGCCTGCTTGTCCGTGGCCACAGTTGAGTCAGCCTGCACCACATCCAGAGGAGCCATCGTGCCTATCTCCAGCTGTTTGTGGGTGTCTTCGGCGGTCCTGGTGCTTTGGGCCAGGGCGCGTTCCTTGGCCTGTACATCTTCGTACGCGCTTACCAGTCCCCAGTAAATGCTCTCCACCTGGTTCACGGTGTAGAGAATCTGCTGACGGAAACCTGAATCCGCGATCCGTCGATCGTTCATTGCCTGGTACATGAACCTCTTGTTGACCCAGATGCCGGCACCCGACAAGAGATGCTGCGTCACCGTTGCCTTAAAGCTGGAGGTCAATTGGGGGCTGTACGGATTGAAGCCGCCGGCAGTCGTGGTGCGGGCGTTGTTCCAGCCGATCTGCAGTGCAGTCCCTGGAGCAAAGCCCTGATTGTAAGCAAAGTCGTAGGAATTCGTATTCGTGGAGGCTCGTGGAGAAAAGGGGCTTGTTTGCGGCGATTTCACCCGCTCAAACTGGATTGTTCCAGAGACTGTTGGATCACGCGGCTGGGGCAAAGGCCCGGTGCCCGCAGTCGTAAAACTCTGACCTCCCAAACCAGTGGCAGCGCCGGCCGAACCGCCTGTGGTTCCACCTGGGCCGCCGCCCGTCGTCAGAACCGTAACCGATCCGCCCTGCGTACCTGTAACCAGGCCGGTTGGTACACCGAGTGGAAGCGCACCGGTTTTCGTACGCAGAATATCGGTGTCCGCGATGTCCAGCGTGTAGCGCGAGATTGCGATGTCGTAATTGTTCTCAATCGCCAGCGCAATCGCGTCCGACAGACTCAAATAAATCTTCCCGTCCCTGACCAGGTTGTCGAGCCTGACCGAATTCGCAAAGCTCGCTTTCTCGATCGACGTTGGCCGGTACATATTGATCGGATTTCCCAGCATCGGTGCAAACGGCTTTGAGAAATTGCGATCCGTTGTACGCAGATCAACTGGCTGTGTAAGCTGCAGAGAAGGAGCCTGAGGCAACTCCGAAGCCTGTTTCTCCGGTTGCTTCTGCCCAGCCCCCAGCACAACGTTCGTTTGCTGCTGCTGAGCGAATCCCGAGGGCACTCCTGCTGCCAATGTCAGCATCGCCGCAGTCAATGCCCGCAGACGCTGTCCTCCATTGCGCGCTGCCGGGCGTACGGTCGACTTCTGATTCTTGAACACACGAATACCGAACAATTGCATGTTTCATCTCCACGAGTCGCTGAGGCATGTGGGGTGCCGTTTATACAAGACGCCCGGAGTGCAGCTCCGGACGCAATTTTTGTGATCCTGCGTGGCGCTCTCCGCTCCCTTACGTCATTTGACCGTCGGGTCAATAAGCATTACGTGCGCGGCCGGCAATTCGTTCCCATCTTGAAGAACTTCCCGAGCGCATATGACACGAAAAGCTGAGTATATCCCACTGAATTCGACTGACCGAATCGGCCCTTCCGGTCAATTACCCTGTTATCTAAGCTGATTCCCGTGACAGAGAACACACAGGCCGCACCCCAGCCCATCCAGACATGGAAACTGACAGTCGCGTACGACGGCACCGATTTCCAGGGATGGCAGGTCCAGCCCGGCCTGCCGACGATCCAGGGCGACTTGCAATCTGCGCTCCATCGGATCGTCGGTGAGTCTCCTCTGCCTCAGGGCTCAGGCCGTACCGATGCAGGAGTGCATGCACTTGCCCAGGTCGCGAGCTTTCCGTTGCAGGCGCGCATCCCTCCGGAGAATCTCCTGCGTGCACTTAACCGCACGCTGCCCGGCTCAATCCGGATCACTGCAGCAGAAATCGTTCCTGATGCGTTCCACGCACGGCACTCTGCCGTCGCTAAAACCTACGAATATCGCGTTCTTCCCATTGAGCCCGCCGCTCGTCAGATCTGTCCACCGTTTCTGTCGCGCTACGTCTATGCGTATTCCTGGCGTCTCGATCTCGACCTCCTCCAACGCGCTGCCCGGGCCTTTGCAGGCGAGCACGATTTTCAGGGTTTCGCAGCCTCCGACCCCGATCTTGCAACGCGCACGCGGGATTCCGGCTTCCCACCCGTCCGCCAAAAGCGCCGGATGGATGGGGCACCCGGCGACCCTTTTGGCGATCCGTCGGTCCAGATCGAAATCCGGACGACGGTGCGGACCATCTACGCTTCCGAGTGGCACGAGCAGACCAGAGAAGGCTTCAACCTCCTGATTTACCGCGTTCGTGGAAACGGCTTCCTCCACCACATGGTGCGCAACCTCGTCGGCACCATGCTCGACGTTGGCCGCGGCGACATCAGCCTCGACGACGTTCCGTCGATTCTTGCATCTCGCGACCGGAGGCTGGCCGGACCTACCGCGCCAGCCCGCGGGCTCTTCCTCCACTCCGTCGAATACCAATAGGCGCGCCCGTTTCTAATCCCTAATCCCTGTTCCCTTGCCCCTTGTTCCCTCGGTCACCTGTTCCCTGCCTTGCTGCTACTCTGAAATCTGGATGGCCATCTTTCCGCGCAGTTCGATCTTTGCGCGCGTCACGGCGCTCGCCGCGCAGCGCCCGGTGCACGCCGCGTTCGCGTGGCTGCACAACAATCCGAAGACGCTGATTGATCGCCAGGCCGAACTCGTCGCGATTCCGGCTCCGCCGTTCGGCGAAACGGCGCGCGCCTCCTGGCTCGCCTCCCGTTTCGCCGAGATTGGACTCCAAAAGGTCCAGACCGATGCCATCGGAAATGTTTTCGGTTTCCTGCCTGCCGCACACCTTCCGCCGGAGAGCACAGGGCCCGTCGTGGTTCTCTCGGCGCATCTTGACACCGTCTTTCCCGCCAGTACAGTCCTCAATCCGAGCGTGACTCCGGTTAATGGTGCAACCCGCCTCGCTGCGCCGGGCGCATGCGACAACGCGGCCGGTGTCATCGGCATGCTGGCCCTCGCCGAGGCAATACTTCACGCCGGGGCCAAGCTTGCCGTTCCTATCGTCGTTCTCGGCAACGTAGGTGAAGAAGGCGAAGGTGATCTGCGAGGCATCCGGCATTTCTACGAACAGCACACCCTTGCTGGCCGCGTTGCGGCCCACATCGTGCTCGATGGCGCCGGCGCGGACTCCGCGGTCACTCAAGCCCTCGGCAGTCGCCGCTTCCAGGTCACAATTAACGGACCCGGCGGCCACAGCTTCACCGACGCCGGCACGCCCAATCCCATCGCTGCTCTCGCCACGGCTCTTGCTGCCCTGGCGCGTACCCCGTTGCCGGAGAAGCCGACAACGACGCTCAACATCGGCACCATTCAGGGTGGCACCAGCGTTAATTCCATACCCGAGAGCGCCTCCGCTTCGATCGATTTCCGCTCTACAAGCTCTGAGGAACTTCTCCGCCTGGAAGTAGCTCTTCATCGCGCCACCGAAGACGCCGTCGATCAAGCCAACCTCGCCCCAAAAAGCATCGGCACATACCGCCGCGGATCGGTCGCATTCACCATCGACAAGATCGGCGATCGCCCCGCTGCACAGCTCGCCGACGACTCTCCACTTCTCGAAGCGTTGCGCGCTGTCGATCGCCACCTCGGCATTCAGACCGATCTTCGCCTCGGTTCAACCGACGCCAATATTCCTATCGCGCTCGGCATTCCTGCACTCTCCGTCGGCGCCGGAGGTGATGGGGGTGGCGCGCACACCCTGGCCGAGTGGTACACCGACAAGAATCGTGAGTTCGGTCTCCGGCGCGTTCTTCTGCTCACTCTCGCCATGACGGAATGGGCCGCAGAGCAGTAGGAGCCTCGACCACATAGATTCCCGGTTTCCCAGCTTGATTCGTCCAGAATTCCTCGTCTGCTACACTGCGCCCATGCGCACAGTTCCTTCCCTGGCTGTCTTGACGATTGCCGCTTCGCTGTTGTGCTGTGCCCAAACCTCTCCCAGCAAGCACAGCACGCGCGCGAAGACGACAGCCGCTTTGCCCAAGCCGATTCCCGGCACACCCGACATGATCTTCTTCGATGGCGTCATCTACACCGGCGAAGGTTTCGCTGAAGGCAAGCCCCAGATCGTCGAAGCCATCGCCATCGGTAACGGCAAGATCCTCGCCATCGGCAGGTCTGAGGACATCACGCGCCTCGCCGGGCCGAAGACAATGCTTCACGATCTCGACTCAGCCAGCACAAGCACCTTCATCTTCCCCGGCTTCAACGATGCGCACACTCATCTTGGCGGCGCCGGCCGCACCAAGCTTAACGTGGACCTCACCGGGGTCAAATCGCTCGATGAGATGCTTGCGAAAATCCAGTCCGCTGCGAAAGACGCGGCCCCAGGCCATTGGCTCACCGGCGGCAACTGGGACCACACTCTTTGGGCCAACAATGTTCTCCCGACTCGTCGGGATCTCGACAAGGTGACCGGCGACCATCCCACATTTCTCGATCGCATCGACGGACACATCGCTGTCGCCAACTCCGCCGCGCTCGCTGCGGCTGGAATCAGCAGCAAGACCACCCCTCCACAGGGCGGAGCCATCGATCTCGACGCCAATGGCGAGCCGACCGGCATTGTTCGCGAGTCTGCGCAAGGCCTTATCTACAAAGTCATTCCGCCGCCCACGCACGAAGAGCGCCGCAAAGGCGACGAACTCGCCATCAGGGACGCCCTCTCCCACGGCGTCACGAGCGTGCAGGATTTCAGCGACTGGGAGGACTTCCTCGTCTTTGAGGAAATGGAGAAGGAGGGTAATCTCCATCTGCACATAAGCGAGTGGCTTCCTTTCAGAGACTCTCTTGATGAGCTTCTGAAGATGCGCGCGCACCACGATCTCAATGACCCGATGCTTCACACCGGCATGCTCAAAGGCTTCATGGACGGCTCTCTCGGTTCCCGCACCGCCGCGCTAAAAGACCCCTACACTGACGATCCCAACAACTCCGGCCTCCCCCAGTACGCGAAAGACCAGCTCGATCAGATGACTGTTGAACGGGCAAAAGCCGGATTCCAGATTGGCTTTCACGCCATCGGCGACAAGGGGACGGCCATGGCGCTGGATGCGTTCTCGCAACCCGGCGTATTGCAAACTGCGCGAAATCGCATCGAGCACGCCCAGGTCGTCGATCCTGCAGACATCCCGCGTTTCAAGCGATTCGGCGTGATCGCGAGCATGCAGCCGAACCACCTGCTCACTGACATGAACTGGGCTGTCGATCGGCTCGGTCCCAAGCGCGCCGCCTACTCCTACGCGTGGAAGGCCTTTCTCGATGCCGGTGTCGCGCTGGCCTTTGGCACCGACTACCCAGTGGAGCCGGTCACGCCCTTCCGCGGACTTTATGCCGCCTGCACCCGCATGAATGAAGCCGGCACGAAAGCCTACTTCCCGGAAAACAAACTCACCCGCGGCCAGGCCCTCGCCGCTTACACGCAAGGTTCTGCATACGCGGAGTTCGCCGAAAAGCACAAAGGCAAACTTCTCCCCGGGTACGACGCCGACTTTATCCTTGTCGATCGCGATCTCTACAAGGTCGGCGCCCCCGCGCTTCTGTTTACTGGCGTTCTGAAGACATATGTTGCCGGTCAGGACGCGCTCGCAGCACCAGAGAATTAAGGTCCGTGAAACTCCGCGCCTATTTACTGATGACGTTTGTGGTCGCCATCTGGGGATCCACCTTCGTGGTCATTAAGGGAGCGCTTGCCGACGCATCGCCTGCGGCCTTCAACCTCATGCGCATGACGCTGGCTTTCCTGCTGCTCGCCATTGCATATCACCGCTCTTGGGGGACCATCCGCCGCAGTGACATCGGTTCCGGCGCGCTCGTCGGCCTATGTCTTGCCGGGGGCTACCAGTTCCAGACGATCGGACTCGTTCGCACCACGCCTTCGAAGTCCGCCTTCATCACCGGACTTGTGGTTGTTCTCGTCCCGTTGTTTTCGATCGTCCCTGCGCTCCGCCCCCCGGGTGCGCGCCCGCCCCGCTGGAACGCTTTCCTCGGCGCCGGATTGGCCTTCATCGGCATCCTTTTCCTGACGGCCCCGCCGGCGGCGTCAGTTTCCTCAGGAACAGTGTCCGCGTTTTTGCCCGACTTCTCCTCGATCAACGCCGGCGACATTCTCACCTTCGGCTGCTCCATCGCATTCGCCTTCCATTGCATTGCCCTGGGGCACACGTCACCGCGCATTCCATTTCGGCCGCTCGCCCTCCTGCAGGTCGGGTTCTGCGCGTTCTTCATGGCCGCGAGTCTCCCGTTTATCGAGCACCCCCGCGTCCACTTCACGCCGCGACTTGCCATGGCGCTTTTCATTGCAGCGGCCTTTGCCACCGCTGCGGCCTTCTCCATTCAGAGCTGGGCACAGTCCATCTTGCCCGCTACGCCCATGGCGCTCATCCTCGCCCTCGAGCCCGCTTTTGCGTGGATCACCTCGTTCTTTGTCACGGGCGAACGTCTCGGGCTCGTTCCGGCGGCTGGCGCAATGCTCATCATGTCCGGCATCGCCCTTACTGAGCTTGTACCTCAGCCTCACGTCCCCACTGCTCACGAGGCCTGATTCCGGTTCTTTTCCGAGACGGCTCCGCCCACATCACCGCGGGCGCGTCGCGAACCCGTGCTCTTTCCAGAGCCGATCCCACTGCCAGATGCCGCCCCAGGCGCGATCGGGAAGCTTATAGCCCAGCTGATGCGCCAACATGATGATCTGGCCTCGATGATGCGCCTCGTGCGAAAACATGTAAGCGAACATTGTTGCACCTGCAGGCCATGTCCGTGCCCAGCTTCCGCGCGAGAATTTCGTTACCTTCCGCTCCGGTTCGCCAGACAGCGCATCCGCAAGCATGCTCAGACACTGCGCTGCGCTCTTCTTATGCGCGCTCGATGCCCGCTTCATCGTGCAACGGTAGGGATCAAGCGGCGCAGGGCACCTCAAATGAGGAGCCGAATTCCTCAGCCATACAAGCCTGCTGTTGTGAAGATGCGCGTAGATCGCGGCGATCGTTCTTCCCGCATGACGCTTTTCCGGCAGTTGCGCGCGCCAAGCGCGCGGATCAAGATGCGCAAGCAGAAGCTGGTTCATTGCATCATTGATGGCATAAGTTTCGATCAGGACATCGCGAGTCTCGGTCAGCCGGTTGTCAGACGCTGATTTCAAAGGGTTCTCCGCAAGTTCCATCCATCTTGCGGGAAACAAAGCAGGAAGCGCAACGGTAGCAAATGCGGGAAATCAAGCGTAACCTTGCTTCGTGATTTTCCCGTATATTCCGGGCCTGGATCTGTTGCACAATCGCATTGTCCCCAGGTAGCTGCGCCCGCAGCCGGAGAGGTCACGGCCATGCAGAAACCCTGGATGAACCTGAGGGGTCCCGCGCGGATGGTGGCGATGAGCGCTACCGTCCTTCTCCTTGCGTCCGGCATGCTTGGCATTGAGGCCGGCCTAGTTGACGCGGGCCTCTTGAACGCCCTCGGCCTAAGCAGCGATATGGTTCTCAAACCCTTCGTGATTCTAGGCTATCTCGAAATCTGCGCGATCTTCTTCTCGTCGCTTGGCATCATCGCTGGAATCCTCGGTATGATCTTCCATCGCCCCTTCCGCTACATCAGCGACAGAATCTTCTTATTCCGGGCACGCCGTGCCGGTGACGTCAGCAACTAATACATGTATTTCGAAGACGTCCACCCAACTCTAGCCCGCGATTCCCAGGATCACGTCTGGCGCGACTAGAGCAAAGACCAAAAAATGCTTCGGATGCGTCCAAATCGTCTGTAAAATTTTTCCACGTACCTCCCGAACACAATGAACACTCTTCTCCAAGCCGCATCTGAACGTGCCTCCAAATTCATCGCAGCGCTCCCCGACCGGCCGGTCGCTCCGTCTCCATCGGCAATTGCTAATCTCGATCGACTCGGCGGACCGCTACCCAGTGACGCTAGCGATCCACTCAATACGCTAGCTCTTCTTGATGAGGTCGGATCTCCCGCCGCCGTTGCCAGCGCCGGCCCTCGCTACTTCGGATTCGTCATTGGCGGGTCGTTGCCCGCCGCGCTTGCAGCGAATTGGCTCGCCGGGGCATGGGATCAGAACGGCGCCATGCGGATCATGTCTCCTGTTGCGGCGAGGCTCGAGGAGATCGTCCTCGCCTGGACTCTGGAACTCCTCAATCTTCCAACCAGCGCAGGTGGAGGCTTCGTCACCGGCACTACTGCCGCCAATTTCACAGCGCTTGCCGCTGCGCGTACGGCCCTGCTTGCCCGTTCAGGATGGAATGTTGAAGAAGACGGGTTGTTTGGCGCACCGCCTATTCATGTCGTTGTCGGCGGTGAAGTTCACGTCTCCTTGCTCAAGGCGCTATCGATGCTTGGACTCGGCCGCAAGCGCGTGACGCGCGTTCCCGTTGACCACCAGGGCCGCATGCTAGCGGATGTGTTGCCGCCGCTGGACAATCGCACGCTTGTCTGCATCCAGGCAGGAAACGTGAACACTGGCGCGTTCGATCCTGCGGCGGAGATTTGCGCTCGAGCCGGCGATGCCAATGCCTGGGTGCATGTCGATGGAGCATTCGGCTTGTGGGCCGCGTTGTCGCCGCAGTATGCCCCTTTGCTCAGGGGCGCAGAAGACGCCGACTCGTGGGCAATCGACTGCCACAAATGGCTCAACGTTCCGTATGACTCGGGCATGGCGGTGGTCCGCGATCCGAATCATCTCAAGGCCGCCATGTCCTTGAGCGCTGCATACCTCGCACCGAGCGAAGAGCGTGAACCCTGGCACTTCGTGCCCGAGTCGTCGCGCCGTGCTCGCGGCGTTGAACTCTGGGCTGCGATGCGCTCTCTCGGCAGAGGCGGCCTTTGCGAACTTGTCGAGCGCAATTGCCGGCAGGCCCGGCTCTTTGCGACACGTCTCCAGTCCGCCGGTTTCGCAATCCTCAATGATGTCGTCCTGAACCAGGTCCTCGTATCCTTCGGCACGCCCGGCCAGACGCGACAGATCATCGCAGCGATTCAAGCAGATGGCACCTGCTGGTGCGGCGGCACCGAGTGGCAGGGACACACGGCCATGCGCATCAGCGTCTCCAACTGGAGCACGTCCGACGACGACGTCGAACGCAGCGCAGCGGCCTTGGTCCGAATCGCCCGCGGTGTTCTCTCTAATCCCTTGTAGCTTCCGAGTAGCTGGCCACACGATCGCAGGATGAACCGATGGGTCCTTCCCAATGGGAATAAACTCTCGGCCACAATTGGCACCGCGGACGACTAGATCCCGAGGATAGGGACATGTCTAGTTCTTGCGCGGCGTCTCCGATGGCGGATGTATTTCCTGATGAGCATGGCGGCAATGCCGACCTCAGTGAGAACCCTTAGAACGCGGCGTGAACGGCGGCGTTTCATCAAATACCCTCCTGTTACACAAAATCTAGCCCACAATGGGAGGATGCGGGATTGTAAGTTCCGGTTTGCCGTAATACGCTCGGGCCGAACCGACAAATTCGCAGCTACTTCGCCGATCTGAGGCTCCACGCTACCTTCGAGGAAGTGATCTCGTCTATTACGGACAGAGAGAAGACCTCCACGCGTTTGGCTCAGAATCGAGTGACGCCTCGGGTTGTCCCGAAAGGAGTCCTAATGAGCTTCCTTGGAAGGACGTTTCAGTTGTGGCTTCTGTTGGCTATGAGCTTTGTTTCCGCCGCAGTTGCTCAGCAGCCTGACCAACCGTCAATGCCAGATTGTGCACCGGACAAGACGTTGGCTGATTACCAGAGCGACATTGAGGCAAGCCCAAAGAGTTCGCTGGCGTATTACTGCATGGCAGAGTTGCATTTGAAAGGGGGGCATTACCAAGCAAGCCTGAACGCGTATAGGGGCTCGCTACGGGGCGACGGCATTCCGTACTGGACCAAGGTCTGGAGTTACGTTCAGATGGGGAAGATTTTTGATCTTACTAACCAGCGCGAGAGAGCCGTAAGTCGATACCAATTAGCTATTGCGACTGGTGACAATTCGGGTGACGCCATCACGCGCGCCCGTGAACTGCTCGACCAGCCTTTTATTTGGTCCGCAACTCAATGAGCTAGTCTGATGCCACACCCGGTGATCGCGATCCAGATTCTGGACACTCACAAGCGGGGATCAGACGGCCGAGTGCCCCATGTCTCCTTCTTTCGGAGACATGGGAAACAATGAGTCCCACCGTCTTGGGCCAAACCTTAATCTCTAATCCTTGTTTCCCGCATTTGCCGCCGGCTCCGGTGAATCCGCCAGCGCATATGCCAGAACCGTTACGATCGCCGCATTCTCATTGAGGTGCTTCTTATCGATCTTGTCGAAGGTGTCGGCAGCGGTGTGGTGGTAATTGAAGTAGAACCGGCTGTCCTGAATGGGCGCAAAGCTCGGCACGCCCTTTTCCGTCAGCCCTACGATATCCTCGCCGGTCTCCTGCGCGCTCGCCAGAGACCCCGCTCCATTCGCATCCAGCACCTGCGCCACCGGCCGCAGCCACCGGCCCAGCTCAGGCTTTCCCGCGAAGTAGATTCCCGTCGGATGGTCCGCGCCCAGATCGCTCTCGATCGCGCCCACATGATTCCCAAACTCAATCCCATGATCTGCAACGTACGCTGCCGCGCCTTCGGAACCTTCCTCCTCGCTCATCCAGGCGATCATTCTCACGGTGCGACGCGGACGAATCCCCAGCTCTTTCATCAACTGGATCGCCTGCATCGACACCGCAACTCCAGCGCCGTCGTCAATTGCACCAGTGCCCAGGTCCCAGGAATCCAGATGTCCCGATACGACCACCACCTGCTCGGGATGCTCAGTTCCCTTCCAATCGGCAATCACGTTGTAGCTCGCTGCATTCTCGAGCGTCTTTGGAGTCAGCACCAGGTGCATCGTAACCGGTCCTTCGCCGGTCAGCGCCTTCAAAAGCTCCGCGTCTT
>DATFSO010000149.1:0-4603 GCA_035262585.1 Occallatibacter sp.
TTGGCGAAAGAATTCCTGCGCCGAGCATATGGTGCGGTCCTCGCGAAGCAGCGAGTGGACGGACTTGCCGTACTGGTCGACCGCCCGATAGAGGTAATTCCACCGTCCTCCGACAGCGACCGAGGTTTCATCCATCCGCCACGAGGAATGGGTGGGCTTTGAAAAGCGGGACCAGCGTCGCTCATACTCCGGCACGTAATGGCGCACCCAGCGCATGATCGTCGTATGGCTTACCGTCACCTCACGCTCGGCCACTCAACGCTAAATTAACTTCCCCGTATGCCGCGATGGCTTTGCAACGCAAAACCTCCACCGGTGTGTGGGGCAGAGATTCACTGGTTATGTTGGTCAATGTCTTCTGGTCTTGAGCGCAGCATCGAGCGCCTCACAGAGCGCGGTCTCGGTAAATGGCTTGAACAGACACTCCACCGCGCCCCGTTTGAGAAGGGGTTGACGGACATCTTCATCGGCGGATGCCGTAATGAAAATGATGAGCAGTGCGCGCCGGCGACGCTTCAATTCCTGCTGAAGATCCGGGCCTGACATTTCTGGCATTTTGACATCCAGAATCAGGCAACTGCTCTCGACGACGGCATCGGAGGCGAGGAACTCCATGGCCGACGAGAATACGCGGGCCGCAAAGCCGAACTGGCTCAACGAATTCGGCAATGAGTGGCGCACTGACTCATCGTCATCAATGACCGCTATGAGGCGACGCGGCGGCATCATAGGTTCCCCGCAGAAGCAGCTGCCGCAGTGCACGGTCGGAGTGCGTCAGGATCGAGTGAGTTCATCGCATCCTCGGCGGCAGGGGGAATAGCGAAGGAGAAGGTCGCTCCCGGACCACGAGAGTTCGGGGCGGCCCAAATACACCCATGGTGTCTTTCGATAATTGATCTGCTGATGGACAAGCCGATTCCCATTCCGTCACTTTTGGTCGTGTAAAAACTCTCGAAAAGTCTTTCCATCTCACTCGGTTCGAGCCCTACACCCGCATCTTGCACCGTCAACCGCACATTCTCGTCTTCGTCCAGATAGGTTCTGATCAGTACCTGTCTTGGACGATCGTCGATACCTTTCATCGCCTCGGAGGCATTGAGCAGGAGGTTCAGGATGACCTGTTGGAGCTGGACGCGATCGCCAAGGACCGGCGGAAGCTCCTGATCACAGGCAGTAAGGACGATCGCTCTATTTCTCTGGAGTTCGTTCAAGGACAGTGTGACGACCTCTTGCGTAGCCTCGCTCAAGTCAAGCAGTTCCATCGTGGTACTGCTTTTGCTGAAGAGGGAGCGCAAGTGCTTGATTACATCGGCGGCCCGGTGCCCGTCCGAGAGTAAAAATTGCGCAGTTTCCTGAGCACCCTCGATATTCGGGGGATCGGCTGCGAGCATCCGCAAACAGGTGCTCGCGTTGGTAACGATGCCCAACAATGGCTGGTTTACTTCGTGCGCAATCGATGCTGTCAGAGCCCCGAGGCTCGTGACTCTCGCCATGCGCGTGAGCTCCGATCGGGCCATGTCCAGCGCCTGCTCGGAAAGCCGACGCTCCGTTACATCTTGGACGGCGCCGATGTACTCCAATCGACCCTCTTTATCCAGTGCCCCATGAGCGACAACGTGTATGTACTTCAAAGAATTATCTGGCATCTTCAACCGGCGCTCATATTCATAATGGTGTGCACCCGTCCTGGTACGGTCGATCGCGTCGTAAAATGACGGGAGGTCTTCGGGGTGAGTTCGAGAGCGAATGAGCTCGAGTGTCACAGGGACGCTAGGATCGAGCTCGTAAATGCGATATAGCTGCTTCGACCAGGTGATCTCGTTCGTCGCCACGCGCCACGAATAGCTGCCGGTGCGGCTCAGGTGCTGGGCTTGGGCGAGAAAGGCTTCGCTCAGTCGCAACTGCTCGGTCCTCGCTCGAACTTGAGCCTCCAAAGTACCGGTCAGTTCACGCAAGCCCCGTTCTGCCTCTTCGCGCGCGGTAACCTCTGATCTGAGCTCTTCAATAGACTCTACGGCTTGATACGCGGCCGAGGCGAAACGAGCCATGCTTTCCAGCAGCCTCAGATCCTCGCCGTCGAATTGGTGGCTGTCGTCGTGGTTGACGGCCCAGACCGTGCCGACTGTTTTGCCATTCAGGTAGAAAGGAACAAGAAGGACCTCAGCGGGTAGCTCAAGCGCCGACCAAAAATAGGGATAACGCAGCTCGGTATGTCTGAAAAACATCGGCGCGCCACGGTCGAGGACGTCGCCACACGGGCTAAAATCGCGCGGCGCGCAGCCGCGGAGGTGCGGCTTCCACACACCGGATACTGCTGGCCAGTAGAAACTCTTTTCGTCTTTCGTCAGCAGACTCAGTCCGGCCGAATCAGACTGCAGGACCTCGAGGATTTTATCGGTGAGGGTCTGCAGAATGGTGCGGGGAGAGTCGGCCAGCGCCTTGACAAGTGCCGCGAGTGCGGCGGTCTCCTTCCCGTATTCAACAGGACGGCGCGGACGTGTACGCAACTCCTCCGTCCGAACGATCGATTCCAAGGACGCCAGGGCAACAGGAAGTGCCCTATTCAGTGAAACATCGGCGTTTGCATCGGGATAGCTAATCACATCTCACCTCCCGCAGCAGGTGAAGCCGCGCCTCGTCTCGAGCAGCTAATTCATAGCGAGAAGTACCGCGTGCTCGCTCGTAATGCCGTATAGGGAATGCCTTGCACGGCACTTACGATTTCCCAGGGTGCCAGCCATGCCGCCTGCGAAAGCATCCCATACCCGCTCGGTGCTCCCTGCACGCGAGAAAAAGGGACCGGCAACTGGAATTGCCGGCCGAGGAGCGCGTACCGGCCCGGGGGGAGCAGGCGCTCAGCACGCGGTATAGTCCGTGCCAGTGAAACCGTCGGCGAGTCGCTACCGTAAAGGGGGGCGACACCCAATGACTCAATTTGCTGAGCACACGGGATACGGAACGCGGCCGGGCCAAGAAGCGTTCTACCTGCGCACTGCGGTGTTCTGCGTGCACGCACCACTCACTGAAGTGCTCGCAGTTGTTGCTCAACAGGCGATAATCGTCTTCTCCAACTCGCGAGCGCGCTCGCCGAACGATCTCCTCACACCGCAAGGCACTGGGTCCCGCCGGTCTAACCCAAACTGAGTGTCCGCGAGAGAAACCTGCCAGAGAAACCTCTTCCACCGGGCCCCAGTGCCAGTGATGTGCGAGCGCGGCGTAGTGAACGACGGTCCCGGCACCCACGTAGATCCCATGGTGCGCGTAGGCAAAGCGCCGCGTAATCAGGTGAGCGCCCAGCGGCGGCTCTTCATCGGCTGCCACTCGCCGATCGTCGTCGTATATGCCCCAGACACTTCGGCTCTTTGATCCCGATACACAATCATTGCGGGGACTCCTGACCTGCGAGCGCCGATAGCGAAAGGCAACCGGTGGCGATGTGATCATGGGGTCCAAGGCGTGCCGCTCAGAAGTCGGACCCGGCACCGATTGAGAGGACTGCTACGCGGGTCGTAGGTGTTTTCGCCGGCCCGCTCGCCCGATGCTCGATCTCGCCCCACCATATTCGACGCCACGCGTAGGGAGTCTCGCCAACGATCCGCCGGAACACGCGAGTGAAGTGCGATTGACCGCTCAGCTCGAAACGCAATCGCGCACTAGCACGTGCGCATGAGCGATCACGCGACGCTGGCAGATGGTAGTAATCGCGGCAGCAGTTCCGAAGACGGCGGCGCGGTCCGCAGTGGGGTCGGTCAGACATTTCCAGTCTCCGGTCAGGAAAAATAACCTTCAAGAGGAACCACGCCCACATGACACCAGATGTCTCGCGACGTGTCGATCGCACGGCGGTATAGCTAAACCCAGGTATAGTAGTCCTGCCTTCAGATGACGGGCCCAAGCTTGCACGGTGGGCCAAAGAGCACGTTGGTAAAGGATGTGGGACCGGAGATTCGTCCGTTACCTATGAGGCGAATGTGACTGGCGTGCGCGGCGCGGGAAGTCAGTGTGCAAGTGCTGCGAAGCGTTGGAGGAAGGAGTCATGGGTGGGACATTCCGTCTGTGGCCTCGATTCGCGTTTACGCGCCGGGAAGTCTCCACTGTCCTCGTTCGGCCATCATGGCCGTGAGGTCCCGATAGCTGAGGCGGTATGTCAGGTACCAGCGGACGCACTGTTCGATGAGTTGCGGACTGTAGCGACGGCGACGATAGATGGAGTCGCGGGAAGGGGCTTCGGGCATGTCGGGGCTCGCAAAAGGCCCCGATCATAGGGATTGTGGTAATGCACCAGAACCCAGATTACCCGCTAAGGATTGCTTGCTTGAACGCACTTTTTTGCTCCAGTCGTAGCGGGTAACAAAGCATTCTCCGGTGCTGTTCGCGGCTGTCCGTCGGAGTCCGTTTTTCTGCTCCTAGCATTCCGCGCTCGGCGCATACGTGCTTGCGTGTTGAAGTGTCCGCAATCGACACGGTGGATTCAACCGATTGATGCAACACCTAGACTCTCAAGGTAGAGCGGAGGGTGTTGCATATGAAGCAGCGGACGAGGATTTACTACACCGAGGCGGATAAGGCCTTGATGTGGGAGCGCTGGCGGCGTGGCGAATCG
>DATFSO010000150.1:0-71904 GCA_035262585.1 Occallatibacter sp.
AAGGATTTCATAAATCCCGAGAAGACCCCGAACTTGAAGCCCCATGCAGTGTGCGCCAATGATATACCGCTGATCTCAAGCCAATCACCACTTATTAATCGTGAACGATGGGGAAAGAATGATCCGGATGACAAGGGTGTACCTTGGCCTTCTGACGATGCCTATCAGCAGCGCATTCTTGACATTTCAGTTTTCCGGCTTGATATTGGTCCACCTGAGCCGCTGGAGTACCAGCGCCCCCTCAGAAACAAAGGAGAACCTTCATGGCACCTATCCGCCGTAAGACAGACCTCGCCCGCCACCAAGCCATCACTCTCGACAACATCCTGGACACCGTTGCCGAACAGGCAATGGGATTTCACTTCGGCAAGCCCAAGCGCATCGACGAAAAGGCGCTGGCCGTTATCTTGCCCATCCTCCGCGACGGAGAAATCGGGCGGGACTACATCACGTATCCAGAGGTCACCGACAACGTAATCGTCACCGACTCGGGAATCATCAGCAAAGTCAACCTTGAGAACAAGACTGACCAGAAGGTCTTTATCCGCTCGGGCACGGTTTTTGAAGGCAAGGGAACACAGAGCCGCGTGATAACGCGCAGCGCTATTCTCTTCGCTGGGCAGAAGGTTTCGCTTGATGCCCGCTGTGTGCATGCTTCTCACGGCATCCATCCGGGATCTGAATTTGGCTATCACGGAACCATTTCTCTCGATATCGAGAGAGCCGTTTACGATGCCGGGTTTAAGCCCCGAGACCAGCACGTCTACTGGAACAGGGTAGGCGCAAGCAACTCTGCCAAGCGTGCGCACTCCTCCGATGCTGTGGAAGCGTCGAGTAGAGTCGAAGAATTGGATGCGATCCTCGCGTCACGCCTTGTAGGAGAAGAGCTTGAGGGAGAAGCTGAACAGAGAAGCGAACACCTGCACGCCGTAAACGCTCCCCCGCCACGTCCTGGCCGCATAACCGCTTCCCCTGCACAGACTGGCAGCGGACGAAGATCCCAAAGCCGGCATACCATTTGGGGAGACATTTTCGGAGGCACTTTTGGACGGCCTGCCGCTGGTGCAATGCCTGCCGCTGACAGCTTCGTTGCCAACGACACCGTGTTCACACAGAACCTCGACGAGATCTTGTCAAAGGTCAAGCTGCACGACAATCAGGTCGGCATCTCGCTAATCACAGATCGCGGCGTCGAAACCATTGAACTCTTCGAGGTGAGGCAATCGTGGTCAGCGCTGCACAAAGCCAGCGTGAAGCGCATGGGCACCGAACTCATCAAAGAAGAAAAAGAGGATGTGTTCGAGTACAAGCCCGAAAGGGCCATAGAGCAGGTCACGCGGGTCTTGGCGATGGACTACGACGCCAACACCATCTACGAACACAAGGCCGAGGGTGGCGACAGAGTGGTCATCACCGGCCTCACCAATGCCAGTCACATCGGCGAGGTGGTGGAACTGGGTGGCAAGGTTATACACCTTTCACTGCTCAAGCGAGCTGTTTAGGTCACCTCAATTACTACGATGCTCCTTACTGAATCGCGCAAACAAAGAGGGGGGTGTCCAGAAAATGGGCACCCCTCTTGAGCAAGTTTCAAAAGCCCTTTGATCTCCACTGCTCCCGCGGTCTGGGTGAAGTTGGCTTCTGCCACTTCTTCACGCGATGGGTCTCACGTTGCTCACGGCACCATTCCCGGCAATGCGTTAGCCTGCAAGAGCGCGATCAGCCCCAAAAGCCCTGCAAACAAGACGCTATGCCAGAAAGTGCTGTGCAGCACTTTTCCCTCCTGCCCAATGAGGCCGACCGTCGTAACGCCCACCGCAATATTTTGCGGTGAAATCATCTTGCCCGCCACCGCTCCCGAGGAGTTGGTGGCCGCCAGCAGCAGCGGGTTCAGGTGTAACTGGTGGGCTGCAGCTACCTGGAGATTTCCGAAGAGCAGATTAGCCGCTGTGTCGCTGCCGCTCAGGAAGCACGCCACCCAGCCGAGGTAACTGCTCACCAGTGGAAAGACCCCGCCGACGCGCGCCACGGCAGCCCCCAGCGTATAGGCCATGCCCGAGTAATTGTAGAGATAGGCCAATCCCACGATGAAAAGAACCGTGAGACCCGGCACTCGCAACTGCCGCAGCGTCCTGCCGCCAGCTTCAAAGAACGACCTGGGGTGAACTCGAAAGCAGAGCGCCACAATAATCGTCGCCGCCAGGACGCCAGTTCCGGTGCTCAAGGGCTGAAACGAGAAGATAGCCGTGTAAGACCTCTGGTAGAGCGTAATGAAGACCCCATTGTGCAGCATGGGAATATGCATCAGGATCTGGCCCCACGCAGACACCTTGAAGAGAGACCAGGTCACCATGACTGCTGCAAGGATGGCCCAGGGCGCCCACGCCGACAGCGTTGAACCGCTGAAGAATCGCCCTTGCGAAGCTCCAGACGAGGGATGTGATTCCATAGCCCTACCCTCTCTCCGTGGCCTCCACACTTGAAGAAATAGGACCAGGGCGACAATCGAGATCAGGGAGCTGAGAATATCCGTGGCGTATGGTCCCCAGAGATTAGAGATAAGGAACTGCACGCCCCCGAAGCTAACCCCGGCTACGAGTGCTGCGGGCCAACTACGGCGTAGTCCCTTTCCGCCCGCAACCACCAGTACGAGATACATGGGCAGAATCAGGCTGAGGAAAGGAAGCTGTCTCCCGACCATTGCGGAGAGCTTGAGGACATCCAAGCCGGTCACGCCCGCCAGGGCAATAATGGGAATCCCCACGGCGCCGAACGCTACCGGCGCAGTGTTGGCGAGCAATGCAATCACCACAGCCTTGCGCGCATTGAATCCCAGACCGACGAGCAGAAATGCTGTTATCGCAATCGGCGATCCGAAACCCGCGGTCCCCTCGAGCAATGCCCCGAAACAGAACGCAACCAGGATCGCCTGGACGCAGGCATCAGACGAGGCATGGCCTTGCACCCACTGCCGCAGTTGGTCGAACGATCCGGTCGATACCGTGAGGTTGTAGAGCCACAGCGCGCACAGGACAAGCCACAGAATGGACCACGTGGCATAGGCGAATCCGTATAGCACACTCCACGAGGCCAGAGCCATCGGCATGCGCCAGACCGCGCCAGCCAGAATCGCAGCCGTTCCCAAGCCACAGGCGGAGGCGAAGAGACCGCTCTTGCGCAGCCCTCCCATCAGCACCAGCACCACGATCAGCGGAATTGTGGCGACTGCTGCGGAGAGCACGACCGAGTGAAGTGGATCAAGCGGTTGGGGCCATGCCGCGGGGACAGGGGTCAAGTAGGCGAAGATCAACGGCTGCCTCCGTTAATAGCTCCCGCTGCAGGGCTGGATTCTGGATTCCTCGCGGGGCTTGCTAGTTGTGCAACTTCGATGCCAGAGAGATTAACATCCCGTTCGCGACTGAAGGAATCGCAGCATCAATGCAGACGGCGCGACAAGCGAGCTACCAGTTCATCGCCGAGCGGGAAGTCTCTGGATGTTCTTGGAAGGGGGTAGTGGCGGAGAGAGTGGGATTCGAACCCACGTTAGAGTTTCCCCTAAACACGCTTTCCAAGCGTGCGCCTTCAACCACTCGGCCATCTCTCCTGAGCAGTCGTTCTTCTTGAATCTATCACAGCAGAGGCTACGTCAGAGTCGCTCTCCAGGAAGTCGAAATAGACCGCACGAGTAGCTTTGGGATCGAAAAATGAAATCGTTTACTTTGCGAGCGGCAGTAGTTTATAGTTCCGCTTTGCTCAATTGCCTCTGATTTTTCTGGCGCTGTATTGTCCTGCTCTGCAGGAGAAGGGGATTCTTATGTCCGGCCTCTCTCGACGTGAACTGTTGTACTCCGCGATGGCGTTTTCAGCTTCTTCTCTTCGAACACGTTCTGCTCTTGCACGAACGGCCGCGCTGATCGCAGGAAATCCGGTGGAAGCCGTACCTGCTGTCGCTCCGCGCGAGCAATTGCTTTTCGATTTTGGATGGAAGTTCACATTGGGAAACGGGGCCGACCCCGCGAAGGATCTTGGGTTCGGTAATGGGCAGGGTGATTTTGCGAAAACAGGCGAGTTCGAATTTGCAAAGTCGAAGTTCGATGACGCGAAATGGCGAGCCATAAGTCTCCCACACGACTGGGCCGTGGAACTGCCGTTTGTGCGCGATGACGTGCAGACGTCGCATGGGTACAAGCCGGTGGGGCGCCGTTATCCCGAGACGAGCGTTGGATGGTACCGGCGCGCGTTCGATATCCCGGGAAGCGACAAGGGGCGGCGCATCTGGGTGGAGTTCGACGGTGCATTTCGTGACGTACTCGTGTTTGTAAATGGCTGTTTCATCGGCCGCAACGATAACGGATACGCGCCGTTCCGTTTCGATCTTACGGATTTCCTCGCGTTCGGCGCCAGGAACTACATCGTGGTGCGCGTCGATGCGAGCTTTGGCGACGGATGGTTCTACGAGGGAGCCGGTATCTATCGTCACGTGTGGCTGACGAAGACAGATGCTCTGCACCTAGGCAAGTGGGAGAGCTTCGTTCGACCGGAAGTCAATGGCAGCTCGGCAACTCTGTCACTCGGCACGATCGTGCAGAACGATGGGAAACAGGCTGAGACAGCAAGGGTGAAATGGCAGGTTGTGGATGCTGCCGGAAAGACGGTTGCCGAGGCCGAGTCGCCGGCACAATCGATCGCGGTGGATGGTTCGGCGACTTTCAGTGCAACTGCGAAGCTTCCGAATCCGGCACTGTGGTCGGTTGAAACGCCCAATCTGTATCAGGCGATTGTTACCGTCGTGGTCGGTGGCAAGACTCGCGATGCGGAGCGCGTGAACTTTGGTGTTCGCACCGCGAAGTTCACGGCAGACAAGGGATTCTTCCTGAACGGTAAGCCGGTGAAGATCCAGGGAACGTGCAATCACCAAGACCATGCTGGAGTTGGCGCTGCGGTGCCCGATGCATTGCAGTGGTTCAGACTCGCCGTGCTCAGGGAGATGGGCGGCAACGCCGTTCGCACCTCGCATAACATGCCTACGCCGGAATGGGTGGAAGCATGCGATCGCATGGGAATGATGATGATGTGCGAGACGCGGCAGATGAGCTCGAATCCCGAAGGCATGGCGCAGCTTGCTGCGATGGTGAAGCGCTATCGGAATTCGCCTTCCATCATCCTTTGGTCAATTGGCAATGAGGAGAATCAACTGCAAGGCCCGATGGCTGAGCAAGGCGCACGAATGGCGGAGACGATGGTTCGCCTTTGCCACGAACTCGATCCGACGCGTGTGGTTTCCGCTGCAGTGAATGGCAACAACCGGCAAGGTGTTTCCGATGCATTCGACGTCATCGGGTTTAATTACAACTTGAGTTTCCCAGACAAGTTTCACGCGGAACATCCCGACCGACCGGTGTATGGGTCAGAGACGTCGAGTGCGATCGGCACACGGGGTGTCTACAGTTCGGATCCTCTCAGGAATACAGTGAATTCCTACGATGGCGTCGTTCCGTGGGGCGAGACGGCTGAGGACTGGTGGAAGTTCTATGGGACCCGCGAATGGTTGGCGGGCGGCTTCGCGTGGACGGGGTTCGATTATCGCGGCGAGCCGACACCATATGGATGGCCGTCGATCAACTCGCAGTTCGGCATCGCAGATATGTGCGGGTTCCCGAAGGACAACTTCTTCTACTACAAGGCGTGGTGGGGCAAGGATCCGTTGGTGCACGTTTTTCCGCACTGGAACTGGGAAGGACGCGAGGGCGACGAGATTCCGGTTTGGGTGTATTCAAACCTGGATGAGGTCGAGCTGTTCGTGAACGGCAAGAGCGCGGGCAGTCGGAAGGTGCCGCACCTCGGGCATGTCGAGTGGAAGGTGCGCTACGAGCCGGGGACGATTGAGGCTCGCGGTATGAAGGACGGCAAGGTCGTGCTGACGGACAAGCGAGAGACAACCGGGCCGGCGGCTGCCATTCGATTGACTGCAGATCGCAACGAGATCAGCGCCGATGGCGAAGACATCACTGTCATCAAGGTTGAAGGACTCGACAAAGAAGGACGGCTTGTTCCTATCGCGAACAACAAAATCGGCTTCAAAGTCACGGGCAACGGTGTGTTGATCGGGGTCGGCAACGGAGATCCGAACTGCCTGGAGAGCGACAAGGCAGCGAAGAGGTCGCTCTTCAACGGTCTCGCGCAGGTCATCGTTCAGGCGACAAAGGAACCCGGCGATATTCAGATTGAAGCGCACAAGGACGGCTGGGACGGTCCGGCGCTGACTCCGGCGACCATCACGATCCGGACAAAGCAGGTGGCACTGCGGCCGGCTCTTTGAGACAGGGAACGAGGGACCTAAGGGAACAAGGGAACCAGGGATTAGAGACTGGTTCCCTGTTCCCTAATCCCTGACTGTCATCCTTTAAACTGAACCCACATGACTTGCGTCGCTATCGTCAGTAAGCCGCGAAAGCAGGAACTTGTTCATTTGTTGCCGGAACTGATTGACTGGCTCCGGCGGCATGATTACGAACCGCTGCTCGATTCCGAGGGAGCCGGCTACACAAATGCCGCCCCGTTCGTGGATCGCGCAGACATGCCGGCGCACCATCCGCAGCTTGTGATCGTCCTCGGTGGCGATGGCACGCTGCTTTCGGTCGCGCGCATCTTCGCCGCCACCGGAACGCCCATTCTCAGCGTCAACCTCGGCTCACTCGGATTCCTCACCGAAGTCCGCCTTGGCGCCCTGTATGCAACGCTCGAAAGCTGGTGCGAGAACTGCCATACCCTCGATGCGCGCGCCATGCTTCGCGCCGAGGTCATTCGAGAGGGCGCTACTGTCAAGACCTATGAGGCATTGAACGAGGTCGTTGTCTCCAAGGGCGACATCGCCCGCATGGGCGAGTTCGCAGTGGAACTCGATGGCAGGAGGGTTGCTCGATTCCGCGCGGACGGCGTCATCGTTTCCACGCCCACGGGGTCCACGGCATACACACTCGCCGCCAATGGCCCCATCCTGACGCCTGACGTCGATGCGCTTGTGGTCACGCCCATTTGCCCTCATCTGCTCACGCTGCGGCCCATAGTTGTGCGCGGAGACGCGTGCCTTACGGTCCGTGTTGAGGGGGTTCCGACCGAGTGCCTTCTCACGGTCGATGGACAGATCGGCTTCGAGCTTCACCTTGGCGACGAAGTTCAGTGCCGGCGCTCCGCCTACACGGTCAATCTCGTCCGTCTCAATGACAGCGGCTTCTTTGATGCATTGCGCAGCAAGCTAAGCTGGGGCGAACGATAGAACGGGGAACAAGGACTAGGACGCAGTACCGTTCCCTCAAACTCCGCGCACCTACACAGAGGATTTCGGGCGAGGCGCTTCACAAATAGTGTTCGTGGGGTTCTCGACGTTATTTGAAGGGCGCCATCCTTCGCCGATCGGGGGGCTTGTTCCCTTGTGCCCTCGGTCCCTTGGTCCCTATTCTTTTGTTCCCTCGGTCTCTTGGCCCCTTGCTTACGGATGCAACTCATCGAGCAGCACCTTGGCTTTGTCTGCCAGAGTGGACGCGCCATCGACGTCGCCGGAGGTGAGAGCATCCTTGGCCTGCTTCAGGAACTCTTTAATCTGAGCCACGGTCTTTTGTTCCTGGTCGTTCAACTTGCGCGTGATCCCATTCAGGCTCTTCTCGGTCGACTGGATTGACGCATCCGTCTGCTGCCGCTTGTTGGGCGGGTCGCCTGTCGACAGTTGTCCAATGATGGAGGACGCGGGCACCCCGCTCGAAGCTACTTGCGGATTTGCCGGTGGCTTCCTGTGGCGCGGCGGTCTCTTCACCGGCTCTGGCGGCAGCGCGATCTGCGGCACCGGCTGCGCAGGGATCGTCACATCTGGCGGAGGAAGACTCGCCGGTTCTGGCCTCGGCGGAGCCGCCTCCTCAATTGGCGGAGCCAGCGGCTGATTCTGCGCGACCTGGGTCTTGTGTAAGTGTATGCACCCCGTCAAAAACAACAAAAACAGCCAGGCAGCGCTCTTGGCGCTCAACCTCATGTTTCCAACCCCTTTGTTTCTTCCACATTGGCCGGCTGCAGATGCCGGCGTCCCCATTCCGTGGCTGCGAGTGGAACACGCAGAGAGAACTCCGTGCCACGTCCCACCTTCGATTGTACTTCCACGCTACCGTGATGCAACTGCAGAATGCGGTAAGTCATTGCCAGACCGATGCCGCTGCCCCCGCTTTTCGTGGTGAAGTAAAGATCGAAGATCTTGTCGCGAATCTCCGGTGCGATTCCCACACCCTCGTCGGCGATCCGAAGCACGGCCGTCTTACGCTCTTCCGCAAGCCTCACGCGCAGAGTCCCGCCGTTGGGCATCGCCTGTGCGCCGTTCTGAATCACGTTAATGGCAGCCTGTTTCAACAAGTCGGCATCGACATTCACAATCATCGGATCTGCCGGAATCTCGCTCTCCAGCCTGACACTCCTGGTCGACAATTCTTCCCTGGCCAGAGCAAGCACGTCGCCAATCACTGTCCGCATATCCTGCTCGTGCAGCTGCAGTTCCACCGGCCGCGAGAAATCCACCAGCGTCTGGACGACGCGATCCAGCCGTCGGATCTCCGCATCGATTACCTCGAGGTGTCTGGCGGCGGGCACGTGATCCGTCCCCAGTTTGTTTTTCAGCAACTCCAGGTGGACCACGATTGCATTGATCGGATTCTTGACTTCATGCCCCACCCCAGCCGTCAGCCGGCCAATGGCAGCCATGCGTCGCGACAGCTCGAGCTCAGACTCGATCTGCTCTACCGATTCCAGATCGTGCAGCGTCACAAGTGCGCCTAGACCCGTCCTTGTACGGTCGTCATAGATGAAATCGACCGAGGCCTGGAGGCGGTGCCCCGTCTCGGTCTGAACCTCCTCCTGCACCAAGGTGACTCTGGCATCAAAGGCTTCGCGAAGCGTTCGGCCAAGCACCGTCGAACGGTCGAAGACCTCGCTCGCCTGCAAGCCCAGGATGTTCTCGTTGTCCTTGTTCAGGAAGCGGCGCGCTGCTTCGGAGACCAGCACGGCGCGGCCATCTCCCGTAAACAACAGGATGCCGTCCTGCAGGTTACCGAGGATCTGGTCCAGGTTCTCCTTCAAGGCAGAGAAGACCTCCTCGACGTTGCGCATGCGCTGACCGATCTGCTCGATCTTTGTCGAAACCCTTTGCGCAGTATCTAGCTTCGGCTCTTCGCCTTCTTCTGGTGCCGCTCCCGCGGGAATCGGGTTCCAGTAATCAAGTTGCATGCTGATCTCTTCCAGCGGCCTTAACGCGAGATTGCTCAGCAGGAACGCTGCGATCAAAGCCGTGCCGGCGGCAAAAGCCATTAGCGTGAATGCTTCCTTCAACGAAGGCTCATAGACGTGCCGCAAAAACGTATTTCTCACGCCAACATGCACGCTCAGGAAGGGCACGCCATTGCGGTCCTGCGGCACGACGATGTCGTACACCTTTGGCGGCCCATAGATCTCCCGCATTTTGGCCGCAGGATCGGCTGCAAGCAGTTCGCCATAGTTGGGCCGCTGCGGCAGCGGTTTGCCATCGTTTCCAGGCAATGTGCTCACCACGATACGCGATTGCGCATCCGCAACGCTGATATCCAGCAGCGTCGCAGAGTACATGTTTGCCGACTCCATCACGGCTCGGAGTGCAGTGCTGTCGCGTACGGCCGCCACCACCAACTCGTGCAGCTTTGCCGTATCGTTAGGATCGACGACCTGGTCTTTGAGCCCGGTCACAAGGGCATCCCGCAGCGCCGAACTCACCTGGTTCGCAATCATTCGATTCGAGTCATACGATTGCTGGATCGCCGCATCCACCAGGTGGCTTACGTACACCAGCGAAAGCAACCCCGCAATCAGGAACACCAGACTCGTGATTGCGATGACGAGTTTTGTCTTCAACCGCATGGTTTGTAACAGAGCATGGCAATTAGCCACGCCGCATCAGAGGCAGAGAGGAATCTCGGGCTCTAGCCCCTGAAGCAACTCTCTATACCTCGCTGTGTTCTTCTCACTTTACCGCACGGGGAAATCCGCGAAAAGCTCGGCTCGCTACAGATCCGGGAAGTCTGCACGGTGCGAATCATCGCCGCGCCCTCGGCGATCCGGTGGAGCGGGTTGATCCTCGCGCGACTGGCTGTATTCCTTCAGCTTGTTGTGCAGTGTCTTTAGACTCACTCCAAGAATCTCGGCCGCGCGCGTCTTGTTCTGTCCCGTCGATTCGAGGGTACGCAGAATCAGCATGCGCTCTGCTTCATCCACGGTTGTTCCCACACGCACAGGAACCACGCTCGCATCGCTTGCGCGAGCGGGGGCCGCCGGCAGCGCTGAACCAAATGTGCGCGGAAGATGAGCAATGTCCAGAGGCGCTCCGTCCGGACACAGGATCACGGCGCGCTCAATCGCATTACGCAGCTCGCGCGCGTTCCCGGGCCAGTCGTAGCCTACCATCCGGTCCAGAATCGAATCGGAAAGCCCTGCCACACGGCGCCCATGCTTCTGATTCATTTCGCGCACCATGGCCTCGGCCATCAGCTGCAAATCCTCCATGTGCTCTCGTAACGGAGGCATGTGAATGTGGAAAACATTCAGCCGGTAATAGAGATCCGTCCGCAGATGCCCGTGAGCGACCGCGTCCTCCGGATCCCGGTTCGTTGCCGCGAGCACGCGGACGTCCACGTCCTGCTCGGTACGCGCACCGAGGCGCCGCAGCTTTCGCTCCTCCAGTACTCGCAGAAGCTTGGCCTGCGTCCCGATCGGCATCTCACCCAGCTCATCCAGCAGCAGCGTTCCGCCGGTCGCCAGCTCAAAGCATCCTGCCCGGCGTTCCAGTGCGCCGGTAAACGCACCCTTTTCGTGCCCGAAAATCTCGCTCTCAATCAGCGTTTCGGGAATCGCCGCGCAGTTGACAGCCAGGAACGGCCGGCCCTTCCGGGGGCTCAAGTCGTGCAGCGTCCTCGCCACCATCTCCTTGCCCGTTCCGCTTTCGCCCGTAATCAAGACAGAGACATTCGAAGGGGCGATCTGCTCGATCAGCGCAAATATCTCGCGCATGGACTTCGAGCTTCCCACCATCGATCCCAGGATGCCCGTGTTCCGCAACTGCCTGCGCGTGACCTCAAGTTCAATTTCGGTTGTCCTCTGCCTTGTTGCATTCGTGAGGATGGTTCGCAGACGCGTTGCATCTACCGGCTTCTGGAGAAAGTCATAGGCGCCGAGTTTCATGGCGTCTACCGCGGTCTGGATCGATCCCTGGGCTGTCAGCAGCACCACTGCAACCTTCGAACTCGGACTTTCGGCCAGCTTCGTCAGCAGCCCGATACCATCCATGCGCGGCATCTTCAGATCGGTGACCACGATCGCGGGATCCCAGACGAGCGCCTTCTCCCAGCCCTCAACGCCGTCGCGCGCAGTCTCGGTCTGGTAGCCCCAGCCGGAGATCAACTCCGCGAGCCCCATCAGGGCATGGGGTTCGTCTTCCACGATCAAAACCTTCACGGGGTTCTGCATATCATCTTTCGATGCAGCCATTTCGCTGCGCGTCTTCAGAATGGGGCTTTGGCTTCAACACGCTTTCGAGGCCTTCCTCCTAGTTTAGACCGCCTTGTCGGTCAATTCAGCCCAACGGCGGTACAGACTCTCATTCTCCCTCTCGGCCTGGTCCAGCTCTGCCAGGGCCTTCTCGAGCGCCGCCGCGTCGGTTGCGATTGACGGATCTTCAGCCCGCGACCGGGCCGCGGAGACCTGCGCATCCGACTCCTCGATCCGTCTCTCAATCGTCGCAAACTCCCGCGCTTCAAGGTAGGACAACTTCTTCTTGGGCCGATTCGCCGTTGCAGAATCAAGGGTCTTGACCGCCTGATCCCTGACCCTCGATCCCTGATCCCTGTCTCTTGCAAGCGCTTCCATCCACTGCTCCCACTGCGCATAATCGGCGAACTGCCCGATACGCCCATTTCCATCCAGCCCAAGAACCGTCGACGATACCCGATTCAGAAGATACCGGTCATGTGTCACAAGCACCAGGGCCCCTTCGAACTCCAGCAAGTTATCCTCCAGGATCTCCAGCGTCGGAATGTCCAGATCGTTCGTCGGCTCATCCAGCAACAGAACATCGGCCGGCTGCAGCATCAACATTGCAATTAGAACCCGCGCCCGCTCGCCGCCGCTCAGATTCCGCACTGGCTGGTTCAGCTGTTCCCCGGTAAAAAGAAATCGCGCCGCCCAACTTGCTACATGAACCGTGCTGCCCTGGTATACCAGTCCATCGCCCTCCGGAGCCAGCGCCCGGCGCAGGGTCAGATTCTCGTCCAACTCCCGCATTTGGCTCAGGTAGACCATCCGCAGTGCGTCTGCCCTGCGAATGCTTCCCTCCGTTGGTTCCATTTCGCCACGCATCAGCCTCAGCAGGGTGGTTTTGCCGCTTCCGTTCGGTCCCACAAGTCCGAGCTTCATTCCCGCGGTCAGAACAAAATTGAGTCCGCCAAAAAGCCTGCGGCCCTCGATGTCGCACGCCATATCTTCGAATTCCACGAGCCGCTTCGTCTTTCGCTGCGTTCCTGCAAAATCGATTCCGGCGGTGTTCACCGCCGTTCGCGAATCCATTGACGCCAGCTGGCTGATCATTTGATTGGCCGCGTCGATCCGGGCCTTTGATTTCGTCGTCCGCGCCTTGGGGCCGCGCCGCAGCCACTCGATTTCCGTCCGCACCCGGTTTCGCAGGCTCTCCTGCTGCCTGCTTTGCGACTCGAGATACGTCTGACGCTCCTCCAGGAACCGGCTGAAATTCCCTCGCACGCGCAACAGCCCCTCGGCGTACAGGCGATTCAGCTCAATGATCTCGCTGGATGTCGCCTCGAGAAAGTAGCGATCGTGACTTACCGTGACCACCGCGAACGGAGAAGCAGTCAGAAGCTGTTCCAGCCACTCAATCCCAGCCAGGTCCAGGTGATTCGTCGGTTCATCCAACAGGAGCACATCGGGCTGGCTGACCAACGCCTCCACAATCGCCAGCCGCTTGCGCCATCCACCCGAAAGCCTTGCCGCCTCTGCGGTGAGATCGGCGAATCCAGCCCGGCCTGCCAGTTCCCGAAGACGTCCTTCGCGCTCCTGTCCGCCAACGTGCTCGGCGGCGAGCGCGGACCCCAGCACCTGACCCACGCTCAGGCCTTCTGCGAATCGTGAATCCTGCGGCACATAAGCGGCCCGCGAGCGCTTCCGCACTGCCAGTTCGCCTGCATCCGGCTCAATGGCCCCTGCAAGGATGGCTAAGAGTGTCGATTTTCCGGCGCCATTTGGCCCGATCAGCCCAATGCGTGCTCCGTCTTCCACCGTGAACGATATGTCGCGAAAGAGCGGCGTGGCCCCAAACTGTTTCGTGATCGATTGTGCATTCAGAATCGGCGGCATCTCTATTCAGACTAATTTCCTCGGCGCCTCCGAGGCGACTGGCATCGACCTCGGCGAAATCTTCATTGCACCGTGAAACTCGATCGCTATAATCCCCCCCGCTTTTTGCGTTCGCCCTTATGATGACGCTCTCCGCATCTCTCGCGCAGAGTTCGCAAACGGATGAAGCGGCTCTGGACAAGACCGATTCGGCCGTCCGTGCTGCCTTCGCCGCCGGCGACCTCCGAAGGTAATCATCATCCAGACGTCGTGAAGGGGCTTTCCCCGGGCGCGCTGGTGGTAGGTCGCGAAGCGGTCGTAAACGGGATTGCCGGCAACCCGAAATCCGCTCACATCGAGTTCATCGAATCCAGGATCGAGAGTTCGCTGGCGATGGGAGACGCGGCTGTCCGAATCCTCCACTTCAGCATTCGTGCCACGCCCGTTGCAGGCGGCCCGGCGTCTTCCTTCGCCGGCCGTTCGATGGTTGTTTACGCACGTTCGAAGCAGAGCCCGACCGGCTGGGTTACGATTCGCGAACTCGTCCAGCCTGCGAATTGATCCCATTCTCGGAGATGAGCACCGGGCATACACTGGATTGATGGTGGACTACGAGATTTCCCCAGCCGATGCCGCCGTGCTCTTACGCGAAAGAAAAACTCGCCTGATTGATGTCCGCGAACCGTGGGAATTCTCCACGGCGCACATCGAGCCCAGTACGCTGATGCCGATGGGCGACGTCCCGGCCCGCGCCCACCAGGAACTCGATCCCGACGAGCACCTTACCGTCCTCTGCCATCACGGCCAGCGTTCGCTCAATGTGACTGCATGGCTCCGCAATCAGGGATTCGAAAACGTGCAATCGCTCCGCGGCGGGATCGACGCATGGTCGGCCGAAGTGGATCCGAAGGTGCCGAGGTACTAGCGGCCAAAGGAGTACGTGAACTGGAAGACTCCGCTGTCAATGCCCGGATTCACGTTAGCCGTGCCGTGGTTGGAGATGTGGTGGTAGCGATAATCAGCTCGGAACGAACTCGACATCGACCGATAAAACTCCAGGCCGACTCCAAGATCGAACGTGAAATTGAATGAGCCCGCGTAGTCGATCGGAATTGTCCGCGTGCTGTACATATACCCGCCATGCCCGGTTACGACGGGCTGCAGTTTGTGGCGGGGTCGAAAATTCCATTGGATGCCAACCGGAGAGAATGCCTCACCAACTGTCCAGGTTCGTCTGCACGAGTCTGTGAGGGTCCCGCTATAGGTGACGCCTTCAAATGAATAGGAGAAGTTTACGGTGCCTGATTTACAAGCCATTGTCTGGCGGAAATCCGTTTCAAGCACCAGGGGCGTCGGCGTCTGCTGGTTGAGCACGTCATGAACCACGGGATCGCTTTCCAATGCTACCGGCAGGAACTCTGCGCTGTACTGCCAAATCGCGATCCTGCCAAGCGTCAGTCTCCGCCTGTATTCGAGACCGAATCCCAGAAGCTCACGGTTCCGCGCGTATCCAAGCACCATGTGGCTCGAGGTCCCGGAGTACGCAATAAATCCGCCGAATGTGTTCAATCGCGAGTAAATCGGGTTCGCCGGTTCGGTCTGGGCTATTGCAGGCTGTGCAGACCCTGAAACAACGATTGAGACTACGAGGCAGAGGCTGCGAACAAGTCTTACCGTGCAGACACCTTCGTGTTTTCGCAAGAGAAAGAGCCCTTCGTTCGAATGGACCAGCGAAACCGGAATCGATGCATTCCGGAGCTACAGTTTTGCGTTGACGCGACCATAAGGGAGCAGCAACCTTCCACGAAACCAGACAGGATACAGTTATTCCGGGTTCGCTCTAAGCATAACGCCTATACTTTGTTTGACTGTTACAGCTGCGTTTTGAGGAGCGACAACTATGTCTTCGCCCGCTGTGAGTTTCGCGACCCAGAATCACCCCCGCTCTTTGAGCGAGCTCAAAGATTTTCTTCGCATTCCTTCCATCTCGACGCTGCCCGAGCACAAGGATGATTGCCGCCGCGCGGCCGAGTTTATCGTCGCCGAACTCAAGCGCATTGGCATGGAGAACATTCGCCTCATCGAGACGCAGGGGCATCCACTGGTCTACGCCGACTGGCTTCACGCCGCAGGAAAGCCCACCGTGCTCATCTACGGTCACTACGATGTGCAGCCCACCGATCCCATCGATGAGTGGCTCTCGCCGCCGTTCGAGCCCACCGAACGCAACGGCAATCTATACGCGCGCGGCGCCGTCGACGATAAGGGCCAGGTCTGGATGCAGCTCAAAGCCCTCGACGCGCTGCTTTCCTCCGACAAGGCGCTTCCGCTCAATGTCCGCATCCTCTTCGAAGGCGAAGAAGAAGTGGGAGGGGAGGGAATTGCTGGCTATGTAGCATCGAAGCCCGACAACCTCAAGGCCAACTTCGCTCTTATCTCCGATACGGAGCTTTTCGCCCCAGGCCTGCCCACTTTGTGCGTCGGCCTGCGCGGCATGATCTACACAGAGATCGAAGTGCGGGGTGCAAAGACCGATCTCCACTCGGGCATGTATGGCGGTGCCGCGCCCAATCCCTTTGTCGCGCTCGCGCAGGTTATCGCGCGTCTCAAGGACGAGAATGGGCATATTCTCATCCCCGGCTTCTACGACGACATCGTTCCGCCCAGTCCCGAAGAACTCGACGCATGGCGCAGCCTGCCCTTCGATGAAGACCAATACCGCATCAACGAGGTTGGCTCCCACAAGCTTGTTGGCGAATCCGGCTACAGCGTGCTCGAGCGCACCTGGGCTCGCCCCACGCTCGACGTGCACGGCATGCCCGGTGGTTTCACCGGCGCCGGCGCAAAGACGGTCATTCCAGCCAAGGCGCTCGCCAAGGTTTCCATGCGCCTAGTTCCCGGGATGACTCCCGCGAAGTCGTTCGCACAATACAAGAGCTATGTCGAGAAGATCGCGGCGGACTGCGTCGATGTTGACGTGCGCCTGATTCATTCCGGCGACCCTTGTCTGATTCCGGTGAATAACAGGTACGTTCAGGCCGCCACGCGCGCGCTCCATGAAGTGTGGGGCAAGGACACGGTCTTCATTCGCTCCGGCGGATCGATTCCGATCGTCGGAGACTTCGATCGCCACCTCGGTCTGCCCAGTGTCATGATGGGTTTCGGACTTCCCGACGATAATCTTCACGCCCCGAATGAAAAGTTCAATCTGAAGAACTTCGAGCTTGGTATTCGTTCGCTCATCCGATTTCTTGAGGAGGCGGGCCGTTGAGCCTGCCGCAGCACGAGCCTGCAATCGAAACCGTCGATGCCTTCGTCCTGACCGGCGGCAAGTCCAGCCGCATGGGAACGGATAAATCGCGTCTGAAACTCAAAGGCCAACCCCTCATCCAGCACGCGCTCAACATCCTCCGCAGGGGCGGATTCAACCCGCGAATCTCCGGTCGCGCCGATCTCTCGCAATTTGCACCCGTCGTTCCCGATCGCGAGCCTTTAGCCGGTCTCGGCCCGCTGGCTGGCATCTGTGCTGCTTTGTCGGCCTCAGATGCCGGTTACGCCGTCTTCCTCCCCGTCGATGTGCCGCTGATCCCCGCAGCACTTGTCAATTACCTCCATCACTACGCAGCGATCACGCAGTCCGCCGTTACCGTCGCATCCGTTGCAGGCTTCATCCAGACATTTCCAGCGGTCATTGTTGGTGCCGCCGCTCCGGCGCTTCAGGTTGCGCTTGGTTCCGGCGATCGAAACTGCCTGAAGGCCTTTCGCGCCGCATCGAACGCGCTCTCGAAACCCTTTTCGGCCTTGCCGCTCGAACTGCTTATTCAGGCCGGTCAGATCTGGCATCCGGCCGGACTTCCCGCCTACGCATGGTTTCACAACATCAACTCGCGTCATGACTTTGCCTACGCCGAGGCCCTGATAACCGGATAGCCCCAACTCAGGTAAGCTGATGACGTGGCTAGGCACGACCCCAATCTAGAACGAAGATCCGAGCAAGCGAATTCGGAGCTGGGAGAAGTCCCCGAAATCCCAAGCGATATTCTTGCCGACATCGCCGGGGACAAGCCTGCGTTGGCGGACGAAGAACCTACGGATTGGCCTCTGATCTCCTTCAGGCACGTTTCGATGTGGTTTGGCGATCGCAGGATTCTCAACGACGTCAGCTTTGCCGTCAATCGCGGCGAGACCCTTTGCATCCTCGGCCGCAGCGGCGTCGGCAAATCCGTTGCCCTGCGCATCCTGATGGGCTTTCTCAAGCCGCAGGTCGGGTCCATTCGCGTCGATGGCCAGGAGATCAACGGATATACCGAAGAAGAGATGAACAATGTGCGCAAGCGCATCACCATGGTCTTCCAGAACGGTGCGCTTTTCGACTCGCTGACCGTCCGGGAGAACGTTGCGTTTCCGCTTCGCGAACGGGGCGGTCAGGAGGAAGACCAGATCCTGAAGGTTGTCGACCGTCTTCTCGAGCTGGTTGGCGCCGATGACGCAGCCGACTCGCTGCCGGCCAGCTTGTCGACTGGCCGCAAGCGCGCCGTCGCCATTGCGCGAGCATTAGCCTCGCAGCCGGAGGTTGTTCTCTACGACGAGCCAACCACGATGGTTGATCCCCTCATCGCTCGTAGGCTCGGCGGCCTGATTCAGCGCCTCAAACAGCAGCTCGGATTCACCGCAATTGTGGTCACGCACGACATGCGGTTTGCCGAGCGCCTTGCCGACACGGTCCTCTTTTTGCATGAAGGTCGCGCGGCGTTCTTCGGACCATTGAAGGGCTTTCTTGCCTCCCCTAATCCAAATATCCAGCAGTTTCTATCCCTGGATGCTTACGTATTACCTTCGGTATAGTCCCAATGCGGAGAGGTATCGACTTTATAACCGAAATGTTGGAAAATCTCCTTGAAGGCGGTGTGCCTGCAGGTCAAGCTGAATAAAGTGCAAGCGCAGCAAGAGGGTTCAAACCGGCACATCGCTGACTTCCTTTTGCAGAAACGCGCTCACTTACATCTGCTTTCGTTATCCGCATAATCTGCGGAATGCAAATCGGCCTTGGCAACTTCGTATCCATTTCCGGGTTTATGGAGTGGTGGGCCCTGCCTGAAACAGCCTGAAACAGAAACATAAGTACTTTAGGGTCATGAAGCTGGCGGGAATAACAAATCCCGCCAAACACGAACCGAAGAACTGAAGCTCTGTTAGTCCCAGTCGAACCGAACAGAAACAAGCCGTAAGCAACCTTCCATAGGGTTATCGCTTCGAATCGAGCGAACTGCTCGTTTCTCCATAGCTCTCTGCTCCTCGGGCATTCAGCGAGGAAGCGTCCCCGTTTTCGGTCGTTAGTTGTCGTAGCTCTTGAACTTCTGAGGCCCTCGGAACGCATATGGCAACATCGGAATTCTGGCAAAACGCCTCCGCTTCAGCGGCCGTGCATGATTGGGCCCCGGACGCCACAGAAGCCCCCCCTCGAAGCTCCCAGGCCAAGGTCACGCTTTGGATGTTCGTCGATTTCCTGACCATCCTGATCTCCGCCATCGTTGCCACGATCTATGAGCGCCACACGACTCCTGTTCTGGGAGCCAGAGCCTTTTATAACGGCACGCTCTTCAATGGTCGTTCGATGTGGATACTGCTCGCTCTCCTCTGCGGATTTGCCATAGCCCTCGTCGTCACCAGCCGGCGTATGCACCTCTACACGCCGACCCGCCTTGGCTCCTTCCTTCATGAACAGCGCCTGACCGTCCAGGTCTGCTTCACTTCGGGACTCTTGCTTACCGGAACTCTTTACCTGGTGCGAGCCGAAGATATCCCACGTCGTGTGGTCATCGTGACGCTGATTCTGGTTACGGCCTCACTGTGCCTGCGCCGTCTCATCTATCGCACCGTCATGTACCGGAGATTTGAGCGTGGGCAGGATACCCGGAATGTACTGATCGTGGGCACGGGACCGGAGGCGCACGCTCTGCGTCATCACCTCGAGAGCATCCGTCATCTCGGATATACGTTCAAAGGCTTCATCGAATTCCCCGGTTCGACCTCCCGCATGATCTCCTCCAGCGGCGACGTTGTTGGCACCTTCGACGGTCTCTTCCAGCTTGCGCGCAAGCAGTTTATCGACGAGATATTCTTCACTACGCCGTGCGAACGCGGAATTATCCAGGACGTGCTCGAGAAATCCCGAATGCACGGTATAGACCTTCGCGTCGTACCCGATCTCTATGACGGCATCGCCTGGAACAGCCCCATCGAATACATCGGTCAATTCCCGACCATCCCGCTCCATCGCGGCAGTGTTCCCGAACTTGGCTACCTGCTGAAGCGCGTCATCGATGTTGTTTTCTCCGGCCTGACGCTGGTGCTGCTTTCGCCCCTGCTGCTGCTTATCGCCCTCGCCATCAAGCTTGAGTCCAAAGGGCCGGTTGTCTACGCCTCCGAGCGCATCGGCAAGAAGGGCCGCGTCTTCCGTTGCTACAAGTTCCGCACCATGGTGAAGGATGCCGAAACTCGCCGCGCAGAAATCATGCACATGAACGAGCGCGACGGCATTCTCTTCAAGATCACGAACGACCCGCGGATAACCCGGATGGGGCGGCTCCTGCGCAAGTACTCGCTCGATGAGCTGCCGCAGTTCTTCAACGTCCTTCGCGGCGACATGAGCGTTGTCGGCCCGCGTCCGCCCATCGCAAGCGAGGTCATGGAGTACAAGCTCAGCCACCTTCGCCGGCTCGATGTCATGCCGGGCATTACGGGACTGTGGCAAGTTCAGGGACGCAAGGATCCCTCCTTTGACAGCTACGTATCGCTCGACGTCACCTATATCGAAAACTGGAACATCTGGCTCGATCTTAAGATCATCGTCCGCACCGTCGGTGTCGTCTTCTCCGGCACCGGCACATAGAAACCTGCCGGTTGCTTTAAACTTGAAGTGTGAAAATCGCGCTGGCCCAGATCAATCCCACGGTCGGAGATTTCACCGGCAATCTTGAGAAAATTGTTGCCACGACAAACCGGGCAGCCGATCGTGGCGCCCGGCTCGCCGTCTTCTCCGAACTGGCGATTTGCGGATATCCGCCCGCCGACTTCCTTGAGAAGCCCAGCTTCCTCGTGCGCTGCCGCGAAGCTGTCAGCGAACTGGCTGCAGCGACGCGCAATCTGCCCACCGCCCTTGTAGTGGGCGTGGCGCTGCCGGCGCGGCCGGACGCAGGTAAGCCCGCGGTCAATTCCGCTGTCCTGCTCGACTCCGGCCAGGTCCTCCTCGAGCAGCACAAACGCCTACTCCCGTTCTACGACGTCTTCGACGAGCAGCGCTACTTCCTGGCATCCGGTCCGCAGCAGGTCGTCGAACTCGACAACCTACGCCTCGCAATCACCATCTGCGAGGACGCCTGGAACGACAAGAACTTCTGGCCCCGCCGTCTCTACTCCCTCGATCCGATGGAAGAGCTGATGCGCCAGAACCCCGCCATACACATCAACCTGTCTTCCTCGCCTTTCTGGCACTCGAAGCGCAAAGTGCGTCGCCAGATGCTCGCCGCAACCGCCCACCGCGACGGCATTCCCATCCTGATGTGCAACCAGGTCGGGGGCAACGACAGCCTCATCTTCGATGGCTCATCCTTTGCTTTGAACGCTCGCGGCGACCTGATCGCGCAGGCGAAGTCGTTCGAAGAAGACCTTGTCCTGGTCGATCCTTTCAATGCACCTCCGATCCCCACTCCGCACGATGACGATACCGAGGCGGCCTATCGCGCTCTTGTGCTCGGGACGCGTGACTATGTGCGCAAATGCGGTTTCAACAAGGTCGTCGTCGGACTGAGCGGCGGCATCGACTCCGCTCTCGTCGCAGCTGTCGCTACCGACGCACTCGGCAAAGACAACGTGCTCGCCATCGGCATGCCGAGCCCTTACTCCTCGCAGGGCTCCATTGACGACAGCCGCACTCTCGCGGCCAACCTCGGGATTCGCTTCGAGCTGATCGGCATCAGCAACCTTTTTCGCGAGTTCACATGTTCGCTCGAGCCGCTCTTCGCAGGAACAACTCCCGGGCTGGCCGAGGAGAACCTGCAAGCGCGCATACGAGGCAATCTGCTCATGGCCCTCTCCAACAAGTTCGGGTCCCTTGTACTGACCACCGGTAACAAGTCGGAGATGGCCGTCGGTTATTGCACGCTCTATGGCGACATGGTGGGCGCGCTTGCGGTGATTGGCGATCTCGTCAAGACGCGCGTCTACGCTATCTGCCGGTGGCTCAATCGCGATCGTGAAGTGATCCCCCAGCCGATTCTCGACAAGCCGCCCTCAGCAGAACTTCGTCCCGGCCAGAGAGACACCGACTCGCTGCCGCCGTACGAGACTCTCGATCCCATCCTCGAAGCGTATGTCGAGCGATACGAGACGCCTGAGTGCATAGCGCAGAAAAACAATTTTCCACTTGAACTCGTCGAAAAGATCGTGTCTCTCGTTGAACGGTCTGAATACAAACGCCAGCAGGCTGCCCCGGTGTTAAAGGTCACCCACAAGTCGTTCGGAATGGGTCGCCGCTTTCCCATTGCTGTAAAGGTGCAGGTATAAGCTAGAGATCGGGAGTCTTCCCGCGATTGAAGGAGATATTCGCTTGATCCGTATGTCTGCTCGACTGGCCGGCGCTTCGTTGCTGGCCGTTCTGTTCTCATCCGCCCTTACTGCGACTGCTCAGGACCAGGCTCCCGCCAGCCCAACACCCGAAACAGCTGCTCCGACACCGGCAGCGCCGGCCGCAGCGGCCCCTGTGTTTCCCAAGCCCGATCCGGCCGATTTCACGGCCGCCACGCCAACCAAGGAAGTCGTCAACGCGTTCATGCAGGCGAATCTCGGCTTTGATCAGAACGCGATGTGGCAGGTGCAGGCAATTCAGAAGACCCAGATTCCGAACATCAGTAAGGTCGTCGTCTTTGTCGGAGACAAGACGGGCAAGCAGCAGCCCTACCGCTTCGCCTTCTTCACCACTCCGGATGAAAAACACATCATCGTCGGCGACAAGATCATTGCCTTCGGCGAGCGTCCCTTTGCCGAGCATCGCGCACTCCTTCAGCAGCGTGCCAACGGTCCCTATCGCGGCTCTGCTTCGAAGGATCTCATGCTCGTTGAATTTGCTGACTTCCAGTGCCCACACTGCAAGGCAGCGCAGGCCAATATGGATAAGCTCGTAGCTGATTTCCCCAAAGCGCGCATCGTTTTCCAGAACGATCCGCTGCCGAGCATTCATCCGCAGTCCGTCACCGCGGCCGCATACGGCGTCTGCGTCAACAAACAGGCAGGCAGTACCGTCTTCTTTCAGTTTGCTTCGGCTGTATTCGACGGGCAGGATGGCCTGGCAACGTCCGATGGGGCAACACTTACGCTGAACAGCGCTGCTACCAAGGCGGGGCTTGACCCGGCCAAGGTTGCCGCATGCGCGACGTCTCCGGAGACGAAAGCCGTTGTTGACGCTTCCATGGAACTCAGCAAGGATCTCGATATCGCGTCGGTTCCGACGCTGGTCATCAACGGACGCCAGATCCCTGCCAACGCTCCCTACGAAACAATCAAGCAGATCGTGGAGTTCCAGGCGAAAGCCGACGGAGTTGCTGCACAGTAGGATTTCCGCGCCATAGTCATCTGTCTCCCAGGTCTCCAAAATAAGGAGGCCTGGGCCACCCACCAGTCATTCCTGACGCCTGATCCCTGCCCTCTGATCTACTGCGACTGTGTTTGTCCGCGCGCAATGCGTATCATTGGCGTGTGGCCGGCAGGTTGTGTCTCGCGAACCACGTGCGGAGTTACGATAATCAACAAGGTTGCATAGTTCTTCTGCGCGTCAGTGTGGGTGATTGAGCTCAAGCCCGGAATCTCAGTCAATCCCGGCAGCCCGCTTAGCGCGCGGCTCTCTTCCTTATCCACCTGGCTCACAAGGACAACCCCGGATCCTTCCTTTACGGTAACCACGCCGGAGTAGCTCCGGTGGTTCAGGATGGGCAATCCATTCAGCGCCGATCCGGCCAGTGCCGAGATCTGCAAATCCATCGACAGTGCGACGTCGCCGTTTCGAATCACGCGTGGAGTGGCCTTGAAGGTGATTCCAAGATCCTGATATTGGATCTGCGGAATCGTCTGCTGGGCCCCGGCACTTAGTTGCGCGAGCAGGGAACTCAGGCTTCCCGAGGCGCCCGCGGTTGTCAGTCCTGGAATATTGGTGCCCGCGGATCCAAGGTTCGAATACTGCGACGTGACGATCGGATATCGCGTGCCGCTCTTCAGCGTTCCCTCCTCGCCATCCCCGAGGTGCATTTGCAACTGGTCCAGTTGGCGCGAATCGGATGAATTCAGATTCAGATGGACTGTCACAGGCGACGGCGATATGCCAGACAGAGTCAGCCCGCCGCCAAACAACACAAACCCATTCTGAAAGATGGGATTCGTAACCACACCCGAAGCCAGCAGAATCCCCAGAATCGCCAGCGTATCGCCAGGCGACGCAAGCCCGGCCGCGATGATCTGCTGCACCAGCGCCTGATTCTGGTTCAGAATCGCCTGCTCTTCCGTGTATACATTGAAGATCGTGGTCTGCTGCGGCGGCTGAATTCCGGTATTGCGTTGGTTGGTGTGGGCAAGCTGGATCAGCCGAACGTCAAGAAGCACCTGGCTGCGCCCGTCTAGCAGGTGCCGCAGTGTCTCGTTGAATGCGTTCAGCTTGTCCGCCGTCGCGCGAACTGTCAATGTTCCAGAGCTCTGGTGTACGTCTGCCTGCTGCAGCTGGAACACCGTCTTCGCCAGAGTCCCGATGTCTGTCATCTCGGCAGGCGTCAATCCGCTGAGGTAAACCGTCTCGAGTTCCAGCCGCTGATACTGCTGGCGGTTCTGGGACGTGTTCTTCGCCACCAGCGCACGGTGTGTATCGAGCGGCACAGTGAACGTACCCGTCACCATGTTGATCGATTCCATCGCCTCGGCAAAAGTGGCATCGTCCAGATTAAATCGCATGAGCGGAACTTTTACGCTCGAATCCAGGAATGCTTCGATTCCATAGGCGCGAAAGACTTCTACAATCGCCTGCCTTCCAGTCGTGCGCAGATGGAAACTTTTCTTGTCCGGTCTCGGCTCAAGTTGGGGGGCTGGGCCAAGTGAATCGAGCCCCTGTCCGTAGAGGGGTTTCGCTTGTGACGTTGCCACATCCTTAGCCATCTCGCGCAGATGCTCTGAAACTTGAAGATTCTGCGGATCAAGCTCCGCGGCTTTCTGTAAAGCCTCGCGTTCCGCCGGCTTGTCTTCGCGGATACGCGCCTTGGCCGCCTGCTGAATCAAGTAGGTGACTTCATGACTGCGAGCCAATGCGCTTGCGGCCGAATAGTTCGTATTCCCTGGATCAAGCTCCGCCGCCTCCTCGTAGTCCCGCATGGCAGCATCGTATTGTTCTTTCTGGAAAAATTTGGTCGCCTCAAGATATAGCTTCGCCGCGCGCCGGCGATCCTTGTTCGTAACAGGCTTCTCAGTTTCGCTCTTCGTCGCAGCGGCAGTCGACGGCGTCTCAGGAGCCTGCTGTGCGGCCGCGATTACGCACCACAACAGGCTCGACGCCGTCACTCGCCGAAGTATTCTCATGCGGCGCTCCGCGTAGCAGCCAGCAAATCCGCCAAAGACGTTGTACACACCTCAGGCTGGTGGTCCATCAGCTGCTCGAATGTGAAGTGACCCGTCGCTACGGCAATAATCGGCAGTTGATTGGCATGAGCAGCCTCGATATCGCGCGGGGTATCGCCAACCACGCATACGCTCGCCGAAGCGCCGCACAAGTCGCGCGCCTTCTCTGCTGCGTGCCCGATCAATTCCGGCCGCGCCGGGAACCGGTCGCTGAAACCGCCGAAACGGAACCATTCGCGCAATCCCGCCCGCTCCATCTTGATCCAGCCGATCATCTCCAGGTTTCCGGTGGCAACACCCAGCGTCGCCCCGCGATCTGCCAGATGCCTCAACGTCTCCTTCACGCCCGGCATCAGGATCGGCTGCAGCTCATGGCGCCGCTCCTCCACGTTGTGACACATCCCCTGCAGAATGGCAGCGACTTTGGGCTCCAGCATTTCCGCGGAAATCCCCGCTCGTTTGCAGGCCTCGCGAAGGATCGACGTGTCCGTATTCCCGGCCAGCGGCACGCCCTCGAGCGAGACTTCAAACCCCATCACTTTCCGTAGCGTCGTTGCGAAGCTGTCGAAGTGCACACGATCACGGCTGCGCATGAGCGTTCCGTCGATGTCGAACAAGTATGCGTCCTGCCCATCCCACGCAAATTCGCCCGCGATCGCAGTTCGCGCTTCGCCGTTCGTTTGTATTGTCTGCATTCCGGTGCGGAGCCTGGCTTAGCCCTGGCGTAAGCCCTGGCGCGCTGCTCCAAATATAGGAC
The DNA here is from genome assembly GCA_035262585.1 of Occallatibacter sp. GTDB lineage: Bacteria > Acidobacteriota > Terriglobia > Terriglobales > Acidobacteriaceae > Telmatobacter. Next base: position 25,811 of record DATFSO010000150.1, read on the forward strand.
GTTCGCTGTGCGGCGGACGCTTGAGACCGGCGCGAATTTCCGCCAGGCTGATGCCTAGTTCGGCCATCGTGCGGCTCAGCGTATTCCTGTGGATACCGAGCTCCTCTGCGGCTTTGCACTGGTTCCCCTTATTCGCAGCCAGCACTTCGCGCAGATACTGTCGCTTGAACTCTTTCACCGCATCCTCATAGCGAATGCCGGTTGAGTGCATCTGTGTTACCAGGCTGTCCAGGTCTCGTCTCACGTGAACCTCTTGCTCTACTAGATTGCCACAACCTGCGGGCTCCAGCCCGCGAAATTTATCTGGCTTTTTCCTCATGCATCCACTGCTGCGATTCCGCTTCCAGCGTTCGCAGTTCGTTGCGCAGGCGTTCGGCCAGGCGCGACGGAGTAACATGAGTGCTCACATGTAATGCTCCGAAGAAATATCGCGGCAACCGTGCCTCCGTCAACCATTGAGTTTGCGGAAAAAATGCAACCGTTACCAAAATGCAGATGGTGACAAAAACAAGGCCCTCAACGAACCCGAACACCCCGCCCGCCAGCCGGTCGAGGCAGCTCAGACCGACCTTCTCGAACACTTTGGCAAGCACAGCACCGGTAATCGCGGCGATCAGCATCACCAGAAGCGAAATCACCAGGAACGCGATCGCGTTTGCCACCTCGACCGAATGCACCAGCGGTTTCAGTACAGCCGCAAACCGCCAGTAGTTCCATGACGCCAACGCCAGTCCTGCGATCAGGCCTGCGAGCGAAAAAGCCGATCGGAAGAAGCCCCGAATAAAGCCGCCAAGTACCGCCGCGGCGAGCATGGCCACGATAATCCAGTCGACAAGCGTCAGTCCCATGACGTTCATTTCGTCAAGTCCAGATCACGGCCGGTCAACCGCCGGAACGCTTCAAGGTATTTCTGCAGTGTACGCTCCACAACGTCATTCGGAAGACTCGGCGCCGGAGCCTGCTTGTTCCAGTGAATGCTCTCCAGGTAATCTCGTACGAACTGCTTGTCGAAACTCGGCTGCGGGCCCCCCGGCCTCCATGCCTCTGCCTCCCAGAATCGCGAAGAGTCCGGCGTCAGCACTTCATCGGCCAGCACGATGCCATCCTGCGTCCTGCCGAATTCGAATTTCGTATCAGCCAGAATCAACCCCTTCGACTCCGCGTGCCTGCTCGCCCTTTCGTAGATCGCCAGCGTCAGCCTGCGAAGTTCATCTGCATCGTCCTCGCCGACCAGTCTCTCCACGGACTCGAACGGAATGTTCTCGTCATGTTTTCCGTCCTGGCTCTTTGTTGCCGGTGTAAACAGCGGCTCCGGCAACTGCGATCCATCCTGCAATCCGGCGGGCAGCAGGATTCCGCAGACTGTTCGGCTAGCCTGGTACTCCTTCCATCCCGATCCGGCAATGTATCCGCGCGCGACGCACTCCACAGGAAACATCTCTGCGCGCTTTACCAGCATCGATCGGCCCTCCAACTGGTCAGCATACTTCTGCAACGACTCCGGAAATTCGGCGACCTCGGTGGCGATCAGGTGATTGGGCACGATGCTCCGCATCATCTCGAACCAGAACAGCGAAATCTGCGTGAGAATCTTGCCCTTGCCCGGAATCCCTGTACCCAGCACGTGGTCAAACGCCGAAATGCGATCCGTCGCGACCATCAGCAGGGCGTCGCCAACTGCATACAAGTCGCGCACTTTGCCGCGGCCGATCAGAGGGGTCGCGCCCAAATCTGTCTTCAAAACGATTGTCATGGGAAGACTTACCTCGGGTTTGTTGAATCTCCGATTTTCTTGCCGGCGGCGCGCTTTGTCAAACTTCCCGAGCCGCAAAATGACCATCAGGAAACCTAAGAGACGTTCATACCCCAAATTCCACAAAGACCTGTGACGGCTGTCACGGAGGCGGACTCCCAACTAAGCGAAACTCCATTTGTCACCAAGGTTCGGGAGTTCGTTAAGAAGCTTCCTTTGAGCCGGGTGGCACGAGGCAGCAGTGGAAAGGGGAAGCCGCGGCTAGCTTCGTTTCATAGGGATCGCCAGTAGCTGCGCACTACCGACCTCCAGTGCCGGCTACTGGCCCCCGCTCTTACTTCTTGTGATATTCAATACAAGCGCCTCCGAAGAGAAGACTGCCTTCGGAGGCGAATTTTCGTCTCGACACTTCCGCTTCGCCCCGCTTGAGCTTGTTGATCCTTGAACCTGGGGTGCCCCATGCATGACGAAGTCGTGGGTGGAAGCAAGGAGCAGCCTCCTCCTGCTACCGTCCGGTCGCTGCCGCGGTTGCTTCGATCGTCGTCGCCAAATGCTTCGATTTCCGATAGACGTTCGCTACTGCCAGCGTCCACAAAGGCACGAAGTCCACTGCAGGCACAAGCTTGCCGAGAAACGACGGCAGAAACTCCCAGTGCCATCCGAGAAGATAGCTCAGCACGCCGGCAACAGCGAGATCGAGGACGTCATCGGCGGGCGACGCGGCGCCTTCGATGAAGAGAGGAAAGACCGCGATCTGCAACAGGTCCGCGACGGCTGCTATCGCGAAAGCTGCTCTTATACGCGGCCCCGGAGATACGGTGAGGATATCTTTGGTCAAAGCAATTCTACCTGCGGACAGCGGACGCTGCAGGCGCTCCTGTTCCCATTATCGTCTATGACGGTTCCCGAGGAAACCTACCCCCACAGGGGAACCGATCCGACAATTCTGTGCCACGCCGCCCCGGTCCCCCTAGGCTCTTCCCTCGTGACCGGAGTCACTAATCGCTATCTCGATCCGTCCAGAATATCTGTGGACGCGAAAAGCTTGCTCTTGAGATAGCCAGGGCGCATTCACCCGGTAACCCAAAGCCCGCCGGAAGCCGAGGAGGAGGCCATGATCGACCTGGTTGCGGTGCGCAAGGAGATCCCGGAGGGGCAAACATCGTCATTGTGGGAATCTCATCTGCATCCCTGAAGTCTGGTCAATCTTTTGCGCCGCGGCGAACCGGTCGAGGTGGTGTTGGCAAAATCCAAGCAGGGAACGGGCGTTCTGGGCGTAAATTGACGGAAGCTCACCAAAGGGCGTAGAAGACGAAGCCGGCGTGAAATGGCGGCACGGACTGGCTGCGAAATTTCGGCTACAGACGTTGACGCTCGGCTGAGTTGAACTGAACTGGAAGCTGGGGTCCCCAGCGACGGGTTTTGGTCGCGTCGAAGGAGGTAACATATGGCACTCGCGAGTTTGAAGGATTGCCTGGATCGCGAAAACGTCAAGTACGTGGTTATCACTCACTCACCCGCATACACCGCACAAGGCATCGCAGGACTTGCGCACATTCCCGGTCAGGAACTGGCGAAGACGGTGATCGTAAAGCTCGATGGGAGGTTGGCCATGGCTGTTCTTCCAGCGAAATATCACGTCGACCTCTTGCACCTGAAGGAGCGGGCAGGGGCCAGGGCTGCTGCGCTGGCGACAGAAGACGATTTTCAGGGCGTGTTTCCTGGATGCGAAACCGGCGCGATGCCTCCTTTTGGCAATCTCTTCGGGCTTTCCGTTTATGCCGATGTCAATCTCGAAAGGGATAGGGAGATTGCATTCAACGCCGGAACGCACCGCGAACTGATTCGCATGTCCTGGGAAGATTTCAAGAGGCTGGCCAATCCCAAGGTCATCAGTTTCGCCGCCGGCCGCTCGGCTGAAGCTGCTTAGGCGGGAACGAGAAGAAGTGACCAAAGACTAGGGATCAGGACTCAGAGGGGGCATCGTGGAAGCAGAGACACAGGGCAAGCACGCACAGAAGATTCGAATTGTGCAGAACAGCACATTCATGGGCAGCGCCTGGTTCGCCGCCTGGCTCTTCACCATCGGCTTTCTGCACCTGACATTTTGGAAAGGCGTCTTTGCCCTTGTCATCTGGCCCTACTACCTCGGCCTCCACTTCAGTTCTGCGATACGTTAGACGGCAAACCGGTGTTCGCGATGCTATGCCGTCGCCCGTTGTTGTTCGTGTCCGCCAAGCTTCACGCTGACGACCTTCGATACACCCGGCTCCTGCATCGTCACGCCGTAGATCATGTCGGCGGCGTGCATCATTCGCTTCGAGTGCGTCACGATCAGAAACTGCGTTTCTGTGCTCAGGGTCCGCAGCAGATCGGCCAGGCGACCCACGTTTGTCTCGTCCAGCGCCGCATCCACTTCGTCGAGCACACAGAACGGACTCGGCTGGAACTGGAAGATGCCGACAAGCAGGGAAATAGCCGTCAGAGCCTTTTCTCCGCCCGAAAGCAGCAGCACGTTCTGTAATTTCTTGCCTGGAGGCGAGGCGACGATCTCCAGCCCACTCTCCGCCTGGTTCTCCGCATCGGTGAGCCGCAGAAACGCCTGCCCGCCGTGGAAGAGCCTCGTGAACACGCGCCCGAAGTTCTCGTTGATCCTCGTGAATGCCTCGTCGAACTTCTCGCGCGAAATCTGGTCGATCTCCTTGATCGTCTCCTGGGTGTTTTCGATCGACTCGATCAGATCCTTGCGCTGCGTCTCGAGGAAGGCATGTCGCTCTGCCGTCTCCTTGTACTCGTCGAGAGCCATCATGTTCACGGGGCCCATCTGTTCGAGCTTCTGTTTCAAGGTTCGGCAGGTATCCTCTTCTGTCGCCAGCGGCTCATCGGCAATACGAACAATCTCCTGGTCCGCACGCAGTAGCGAAGCCTCGACGTTTACCTCTGTCAGGCAGCTGCCTTCCAGGTGTTCCAGGTCCGACTTCAATTTGGCTGTCTGGCTCGCTCTGCCGCTGCGATTCTCGCGTAATTGATCCAGGGCTGCACGGGCCGTCTTCAGCTCCGTTTCCATTGTAGCCAGCTGATGACGAATCTCTTGTGCCTGCGCCGCGATCGTCTCGGCCTGCGCCAGTGCCTCGGTTCTCAATGCACTCAGCTGTTGCTCGCGCTGCGCCAGTTCCGCGGTTTCCTTGATGCGCTGCTCGCGCTCCGTCTCTGCCGATGCGCGCTGCTGCTCAATTGCCTGCACCCGCCTCTCCAGGTCGGCGTACAGCCGGTCGATGCGCTGGAAGGCTGCCTCAGCGCCGCGCCGCCGCTCTTCGAGGCCGGCAAGTTCGGCCGTCAGCTTTGCCGCCTCCTGCTGCAGCGTCTCACGCGCCTGGCGCATTGTCGCGAGCTGGCCCTGCTGTTCATCGACCGCGGCTTCGGCCGCCGCGTGCTCAGCTTCCAGGCGCACAGCCTCTTCGCGCTTCTGCTCGATGACCGAGCGCTTGGCTTCACGCGTTTCCTTGTTTCGCGCAGCCTGCGTCATCCACTCCTGCAGCCGCCGTTCGATGCGTTGCGCTTCGCTCTCCATCTGCCTAAGCGCCGCACCCTGGTTTGCCGCATCGCGCTCTGCCTGCCGGCGCTCTTCGCTGCGTGTCTCGAGCAACGCCGTCAGCTCCTCGATCTGCCGCGTTAGTGTAGCCGCTTCCAACTCGGCCTGGCCGAGATCGCGTTCGAATCCAGCCAGTCGCATCTCCGTCTCGCGCAGCTCGCGCTTCAGCGCCAGCGGACCGGCACTCGCAGGCTTGCCGCCCGTCACTGTCGCATTGTGGAAGCACTCGCCCTCCGGCGTCAGAAAGTACGCATGGGTATGCTCGTTCGCCATGGTCTGCGCCAGGGCTGCGGTCTCCACGAGATATCCGTCACGCAATTTCGGCAGAATTGTCTCCAGCGAATGACCGAAGCCGTTCAGCAGCCGTACCTGTTCGCGCAGGGGAGTCACGCCGGGGGCGTCGATCTTCTCGGTGTATCCGCTCGACCCGTGTCCGCCCCCATTTTCCGGATGAATCAGGAACGTCGCACGACCATCGACGCTTGTCTTGAGCACGCGCACGCCTTCTTCCGCGGCGTGCCAGCTCTTGACCACGACGTAATTCAACTCATCGCGCAGGAACTCATCGACCACGCCCTCGTGCTCGCCGCTTACCTCGATGAAATCTGCAAGTGTGCCCACCGGGGTCGATCCGTTTTGCAGTGCTCCGGGCCTAAGCAGCTTCCGAACTGTTTCAGTAGAGTAACTGTGATCCCGAATCAGTGACACGAGCGAGTCTCTCCGGCCCGTGGCTGTCGCTTTCTCACTGCGCAATTGGTTCGCCCGCGCCCGCACAGAGCCTTCTTCGGAACGGCGTGCCTGCAGCTGCGCGCGGAGCTCCACGATCTCTTGCTCCAGCCGCTTCAGCGTCTCTGCCGCGGACTCGAACCTCAACCGTGCCTGCCCGCTCTGCACGCCCAGGTTTTCCTGCTCGTTGCGAGCTTGGTTCATCTCAGCTTCAAGCCGGTCAGCCTCGCGCTCGAGTGCCGCAAGACTCTCTTCGGCCTGAGCTGTGCTGTTCCGCGCATTGCCCGCAAGCGTCAACAGGTGCATCGCGTGACGGCGATCCGCTTCCAGCCTGCGCTCGGCGTTGAAGACCTCATTCGCGGCAGCTCGCGCTTCGTGCTGACGTGCCTCCACCTTCTCGTGGAACGCCTTTGCTTCGCTCGCGGCGGTCTCCAGAAACGCCCTCTGCTGTTGTCGCTCTTCGGCAATCGTGCCCAACTGCGTCCGTGTCTGCTCCAGCTCGCCGGTCGCAGCCGCAAGGCGTGCCTCGAGATCGCTTACACGCTCCGCATTGCTGCGCTGCCGCGCCGCCGCGCGTTCCAGCTCAACGGCTGCCGAGTTCGCGCGATTCTGCGCATCCTGCCCCTGGCGATCAAGCTCGTAGCCACGCTCAGTGAGAGCATGCTGGCTTGCCTCGGCTGTTTCGATCTCCGCCGCGCTCGCCGCAATCTGCTCGCTGAGGGCAGCGATCTCCTGTTCGAGCCGTGCCTGCTCGGCATCCATCAGGGCCATGCGGCTTGCCAGCACTATGCGCAACCGTCCGCGCAGATCATCCCGAACCTGCGCAAACCGTTCGGCCTTCGATGCCTGTCGCTTCAGGCTGTTCATCTGCCGCGTGACTTCCTCGAAGATGTCGTCGACGCGTGCCAGGTTTTGCTTTGCACTCTCGAGCCGCAGTTCTGCCAGCCGCTTCTTTGTCTTGAAGCGCGTAATTCCCGCGGCCTCTTCGATGATGGCGCGCCGGTCATGCGGCTTCGAGCTTAGCAGTTGGCCGATGCGTTCCTGCCCGATGATCGCGTAACTCTCCGGCCCCAGGCCCGTTCCCATAAAGATATCTTGGATATCGCGCAGCCGGCAGAGCTTTCCGTTCAGCAAATACTCGCTGTCGCCTGTCCGGAAGAGCCGCCGAGTAATCACAACCTCGCCCTTCTGCGGCGTCCGGTTGAACTTTCTGCGACGAATCTTCAGCACAACCGGTTGCGGTCCGCTGGCTCCAGAATCAGCCGAGGCTTCCGGCGTAGCCTGGGGCTGTGCGCTCTCGGCCAGGTCATCTTCTTGCGCGACTCCCGGCTGCTCCGACGCGATAATCTCTTCGGCTTCGGCTGCCTTCTGGCGCCGGAGTTCTTCTTCATCCCAGTCCGCCGGCCCGTCGTGATCCACAGCGACCTCAGGCTCCACTGGGATGGGCCCCTCGTAGGCCTCCGGATCGACCATCGTGAGGGTCACCTCGGCCATGCCGAGCGGCTTGCGGTCGCGGGTCCCGGCAAAGATCACATCCGCCATGTGCGTTCCGCGCAGGCTCTTAGCACTCTGCTCGCCGAGTACCCAGCTCACCCCGTCGAGAATGTTCGACTTCCCGCACCCGTTAGGCCCCACGACAACAGCAATGCCTGTTCCCGGAACCGTCAGTTCCGTGCGGTCACAGAAGCTCTTGAAGCCGAGGATATGGATCTTTTTCAGTTTCAGCATGCTCTCTCCGGATCAGCGGGATACGAACGGTTCACCGAAGTCAGCGTCGGGAGAGCCCGGCGCTGGCCTCACGCCTGAGGGGGAAATGTCCCTCTTCGATTACAGACTCTATGGACCCTGAAAGTCAGGGTCAATCTTACGAAGGGGTTCTTTTGTGGATAAGGGGTGCCCGAATCCATCTTTTTCTATTTTCTTCGGCTTTCTTCGGAAATCCTAGGAGTTTTCTATAGTTTCAGTCAGTTTTTCCACAGCTTGAATTGCACGCAGAATTCAGCGAAATTTCACGCGAAAGGGGGCACAACCGACCCGGGATTCGAATCGAATCCTGGCGCATGCCAGGTCGTTCTTGGAGGGAAATGCTGAGCCCGAAAAGCAAGGTTTGGACCGGGTTCAGCGCAAATTCTTGTCAAGACCAATCGCGTTCCGGATGACCTTTTCGAGAGCGCGCAGCGCCCGCGGCCGGGGGAACCCGGGACGGCTCGCCAGCCGGATCGTCCGGCGAGACCTTCCCGCCAGGGGAAGGAGGACGATATCTCGTTGGCCCAGCGAATTGGCCGCCAGAGCCGGAATCAGCGTCGCCCCATATCCAGCCGCCACGAGGTTCACGAGCGTCTCCAGCGTCGCGGCCTGCATCGCCCCCTGCATCGCGCCGCGGATGTGTGTATGGCCGTGCTTCGCCCCGCATGCCGCCAGCGCCTGGTTTGCCAGGCAATGCCCATCGGCCAGCACCAGCAATTCATCCGTGAGGTCGTGCTCATCCACCTTCCTCGATTTCGCAAGCCGGTGATTTCGCGGCAGCGCAGCCAGCAACGGCTCTTCAAACAGCACAATTTCCGTGATCTCCGGCGCATCCGTCTCGGTCGCCAGGAGCGCTGCATCCAGCTTGTGGTTTCTCAGATTTTCGACGAGGGCTCGGGTCTGGTCCTCCCACAACTCGATCCTCAGCCCGGAATACGCCTGCTTCAGGGGCTTCAGAATCAGCGGCATCAGGTACGGCGCCAACGTCGGAATAACGCCGAGCTTCAGCGGCCCTACCAGCGGATCTCGTGCCGCCCGGGCGACTGCCTCCATCTGCGCCGCCTCCGCGAGCGCCCTCCGAGCGTGCTGCAGGATCTGACTGCCCACCGGCGTCAGCGCGACGCGCTTATTCGTACGTTCCAGCAGGGTTACACCAAGTTCCTCTTCGAGCTTTTTGATCTGGCTGCTTAGCGTGGGCTGGCTTACGTTGCAGGCCTCCGCCGCGCGGCCGAAGTGCCGCTGCTCCGCGATTGCAACGAGATAGCGTAGTTCTTGAAGATTCATTTTTCAGACATTTCGAAGTTCACAGTTCGTAGTTCGAAGTTGAATGCAAAAACTGTGAACTGCGAACTAAGAACTTCCCATCATAGATGGCGCCAATCATCATCGTAGAAACAATTGATTGGCCGTATCAACGTCCCAGGTTCTACCTTAGCCTCAAACGCGATGTACATCTGCCGGGATTCTCCCGGGAAACCTCCTCTTCCAACCGTATTCACAGGACTCTTACAGGAGCAATCATGTCCAGCGAATCAAAATGCCCGTTCTCGAACGGTCATATCGCAGCCGGCAGGGGCAACCGAGACTGGTGGCCCGACCAGTTGAATCTGGCAATTCTGCATCAGAACTCCTCGCTCTCCAATCCGATGGAAAAGGAATTCAACTACGCACAGGAGTTCAAGACTCTTGACCTGGATGCCGTAGTGAAGGACCTTCACGCCGTCATGACGGATTCCCAGGACTGGTGGCCGGCCGACTTCGGCCACTACGGGCCGCTCTTCATCCGCATGGCCTGGCACTCCGCAGGCACCTACCGTATCCACGATGGACGCGGCGGCGGTGGCAGGGGCGCACAGCGCTTTGCGCCACTCAACAGCTGGCCCGACAACGTGAGCCTCGATAAGGCGCGGCGTCTGCTCTGGCCGATCAAGCAGAAGTACGGCCGCAAGCTCTCCTGGGCTGACCTGATAATCCTGGCCGGCAACGTGGCCCTGGAGTCGATGGGTTTCAAAACCTTTGGGTTCGGCGGCGGCCGCGCCGACATATGGGAGCCGGAGGAAGTCGATTGGGGTCCGGAAAAGACGTGGCTCGGCGACGAGCGTTACAGCGGCGACCGGGAGTTGGCAAACCCGCTCGGCGCCGTGCAGATGGGCCTGATCTACGTGAACCCGGAGGGCCCGAACGGCAATCCGGATCCGATTGCCGCCTCGCGCGATATTCGCGAGACGTTTGCTCGCATGGCGATGAACGACGAAGAGACGGTGGCGCTGATCGCCGGCGGCCACACCTTTGGCAAGACTCATGGTGCGAACCCCATCAGCTATGTCGGTCCTGAGCCGGAAGCCGCGCCCATCGAGGCTATGGGTCTGGGATGGAAGAACAGCTTTGGCACGGGCGTTGGCGGAGATGCCTTCACCAGCGGCATCGAAGTCATCTGGAGCAACACGCCCACAAAGTGGAGCAACCACTTCTTTGAGAACCTATTCAAGTACGAATGGGAGCTGACGAAGAGTCCTGCGGGCGCACACCAGTGGAAGCCGAAGGGCAACGCGGGCGTTGGTACCGTGCCGGATGCGCACGACCCGAAGAGGAGCCACGCGCCGTCCATGCTGACCACAGATCTCTCCCTGCGCTTCGACCCTGCCTACGAGAAGATCTCGCGGCGCTTCATGGAGCACCCCGACGAGTTTGCCGACGCCTTCGCACGCGCCTGGTTCAAGCTGACGCACCGCGACATGGGACCGCGTGCTCGCTATCTTGGCAAGCTGGTTCCCAAGGAAGAGCTGATCTGGCAGGACCCGGTTCCCGCCGTCGATCACAAACTGGTCGATGAGAAGGACGTCGAAGCGCTAAAAGCCAAAATCCTCGCCTCCGGCCTGTCGATTTCCCAGCTCGTTACGACCGCATGGGCATCAGCAACGACGTTCCGTGGCAGCGACAAGCGCGGCGGCGCCAATGGGGCGCGTATCCGGCTTGCGCCGCAGAAGGGCTGGGAGGTAAACCAGCCAGCCGAATTGGCCAAGGTGCTTTCGAAGCTGGAATCCATTCAGAAAGAGTTCAACGCTTCGCAAAAAGGCGCCAAGAAGATCTCTTTGGCCGACCTGATCGTGCTTGCAGGCGACGCGGCAATCGAGTCCGCTGCGAAGAAGGCAGGGTACGATGTGAAGGTTCCTTTTGCGGCGGGCCGCACCGATGCATCACAGGCGCAGACCGATGCGGACTCTTTCGCCGTCCTTGAGCCGAAGGCGGATGGGTTTCGCAACTACACCCGCAAGGGGCTCGAGCAGCATGCCGCGAACTTGCTAGTGGACAAGGCCCAGCTGCTCACGCTCACCGCTCCCGAGATGACGGTCCTCATCGGCGGCCTGCGTGCGCTGGGCGCGAACTACGGACAATCCAAACACGGCGTCTTCACCAACCGGCCTGAGACTCTGACCAATGACTTCTTCGTGAACCTGCTCGACATGGGCACGAAGTGGCAGAAGTCGGAGAAGTCTGAAGGAGTATTAGAGGGGCGCGACCGCAAGACGGGCGAGCTCAAGTGGACAGCCACCGTGGTTGACCTTGTCTTCGGATCGAACTCTCAACTGCGCGCCATTGCCGAGGTGTACGCGAGCAGCGATGCGCAGAAAGACTTCGTGAAGGACTTCGCAGCGGTCTGGAACAAAGTCATGAATCTCGATCGTTTCGATCTTTTGAGAGAAGGGGATATCAAAACAGTTTCCCCGACTACACACCCCGTCGCCGAACCCGTAACCGGCGACTAGTGCAATTCCATCGCTGATCGAGAGTCCGGACCCGCGAACAGATCTTCGTTCGCAGAGTCCGGACCGCTCGCTTACTTCACCAGCTCAATCTCAATTTTTCGCAGAATCATGTGTGGCTTCGCTCGATCGCATTGAGCCAGCGCCTCATCCTTGCACGTTCGCTCGACTGTCTTCACGAGGTTGTTGATCGTGGCCGACAGAATTTTCCCGTCAGCGAGGCTCACCGTCATCAGCACATCGAAGGTCTCTTGACCCACTGCGGCCACGTAGCTGCCGTCTGTCTGCTTCGTCACCCCCACCCAGTTGTTCGGCAAGGCGCTCACCGGCGTCTGCATCCACTCTGCTGGGAGCTTCACTGCAGTCTTCTCCGGCGGTACATGCTTAACCTGCAGCACCGCCGTTCCAGCAGCTGCGTCCGCTGACTTCAGCGTCATATCGAAGTCAATGGCTGATTGCCCAAGAATCACACGTGTTCCATCGGCCCACGACGACGCCGGCATGGGGTTGTGGAAGTAGAAATGATCGCCCGCCTTCTTCAACTGCCCCAGCTTGTTTGCCAGCCAGAGGTCAGCGTAGAACGTCATGAAGTCGGTGATTGGCCCGATCAACTTCGGGTCCACCTTCGTCAAATCCGGCGGCGCGGGGATTGTGTTCGGGTCGAGCGTGATCCGCTGTCGAAACTCCGCCATATCTGCCCGCAGCGGTATCGGCTGCCCACCCGACTGCATCTTCGACCATTGGTACTCCTCGGTGAATTTACCGCTTGCGTCCTGCGTCACCGTGCCGTCCGCGCGGATGGTATACTCCCACGACTCATTCACGGCGTGCATCTGGTACGCCAGCGTTTCCCCCGGGCGATATTGCCGGTGAAGTGGGTTCTGACTTACCGAAGGGCTCTGCCCACCGGCCAGAACAGGGCAGCTAATTACCAGAAGACAGACTGCAATCTTTGCCGTCATCTTTAGGCTCCTTTGTTCCTGCTGATAGTGTTGTTCCCGCCCAACCGGGCCCTTCGTTCAATGCGCTGTTGCGTGAACTCTGGCAGGAATCGGCACAGCTGCCTTGCGCGCTCCGAACAGCAGCACAAGCAGGGCGGCGTATGCGAACCCGTCCGCAGTTATCTCCAGCCCGTGCGCCACCCGCAGCACCATCGGCAGTAGGACCGAAACACGGACATTCGAAGGGGGAGCACCAAATTGTAGATGCAGCAACCCGCTTACGACGCCGCTGCCCAACGGCGCAGCGGCAAAAGCAACCCAGCATGCAATCAGCCTCAAGAGGTCTTTCATTGTGCATCCTCCATAAGCTGGGCGCGAACTCTCCGAGCCCAGCTGACTTGCGTCTCCATGCCTTCGATCCCCGCCTCGAAGGCCAGGAGGCCGGTGTGAATCGGAACGCGTCCAGGCATCGCCTTCGCGATCAGGTCGCGCATCTGCTGCCATTTGGTGCGGCTCTCGGCCGCGTAAAGGGCCAGTTCCCGGGCAAACTGGCCGAGAAATTGAATGGTGATCGAACGAGGAACATTCCCATCCATAAACGCGAAGCGGAGCATCAGCTCCGTCTGCCGCATCCGCATGTCTTCGGCGCTGACGGGCTGATCCAGCCAGGCAATCAGCGTCTTTTTTCCGGCATCGGTTAGCCGGTAATCCTGACGGCGGCGCGGGTCAGCCGGGCTGGTCTTCCCGGTTGTCGACTCAATCCATCCGCGGGCTTCAATTCGGCGCAGCGCCGGGTAGATGGATCCCGGACTGTCGCTGTAGTGGCGCAGCGCCGTGGTCGCAAAGGTCTTGCGCAGGTCGTAGCCGGACTGAGGCTTCTGAGCAACCAGGCCGAGCAGCGCCATTTCGAGCGTAGAGCGTGATCTCATAGTACGAACCGTACTATAGTACGTATCGTACTATATGTCAACCATGCGTCTTTGCGCGCGGGTCCTTCGGTATGGCCTTGGTCACCATTCTTTGGATTTCCGCATCGAACGTCAGACTGTGAGGTGTGCCCATGGGCGGTTTTCTGAATACAGTTGAGTCGATGGCGATGGGTAATTCCGCTGACCTGCACTCCAAGGTTGCCGGAGGTCTGATGGAAGAACTTCAGCAGAGTCCCGGGGGGATTGGCGGACTGATCCAATCGTTCCAACGCAATGGAATGGGCAGCATGGTACAGCAGTGGTCCCAGGGTCAAACCCAGCCACCTAACCCGAGCGCAATCGAAAACGGGCTCGGCGGAACCGGAATTATCGATAGCGTTGCCCAGCGCACAGGCCTTTCTCCGGGCATGGTTCGCGGGGGCCTTGCGGTGATTGTTCCGCTGCTGATGCATCACATGATCTCGAATAATCATGTGAGCCCTACGGGACAGCCTCTCGGAACGCAACCTGAGTCAGGCAGCGTCCTGCAATCTGTGCTGAGTCGAATCCTTTGAGCAGGGGTCAGGGTTCAGGGGCGAACTATGAACTCTTAACTCTCTTGAACTCGAACGTCGCATAATTCATCTGTCCCCGCGACACGGTGTGCACCGTAAGTACGCTTTTGCCCTTGTTGAGGCGAATGCGTGCGAGGTCGTGCGCGATATTCCAGTGATGCCACTGTCGCCAGGCCAGAGGGTCTGCCGCGTCGTACGTCGAGGCGATCGTAAGAGGTTCGGTCACCGGTTCGCCGTTCACATCGAGCGAGATCGTTCCTCCGCGATTCGAGGTGTACAGCAGATCGGCGGAGTATTCGCCCGCCTCCGCAACATCGACGGTGATGTTGAACCACTCGCCGGGCTCCGTCCACCCCACGTAGAGCAGCCCCTGTGGAGGTACGACCTTGTTGTAGGGATTGTCGTCGATCCTCGGATCGAGCCCGAATTTCGTGTACGAAGTGTCGACGCCCTCGTTCATGCGGAACTCGTTCAGGTAGATTCCATTCGCGGGGTTGAGCGCTCCGCTTCCGTTGTTCTTTGCATCGGTGTCGTGATAAGCAACGCCCTCGCCGCCGAGGTCGTAATAAGCGCACATTACGGCGCCGGGAATCTTCTGCGCTCCGCCGTTGTATTTGCTGTCGTGGAAGGGCGTTCCCTTGTATTGCGCAAGAAAATCCAGCTTTGGTGCGGCAATCGCAGCCAATAGTGCTGCGCCGCCACCAAACCACAAGAGCAGAAGATTGCATCGAGCTTTCACGGTCCTCTTTTCCTCACAATGCCAATCACGTCACTTCGCGGCACGACTAAACGTCGTGCCCTTTCACAGAACCCATCTATGATCAGTTCTGGTACCGGGAAGTGATGAGTATAGCTCTTCTCGCAGGCCTAGCTCGCCGCTGCGTTTGCCAGCGCCTCGATCACTGCGAGGTTCGTTATCAGGTCTGCTGGAACGCTGTGCCGTTCGGCCAGATATTGCGCGCTGTTGTATGACAACGAGACCTTGCCTGTGCTGTTCACGGCAACAAGGATCTTCAGCGGCAGATCGATCGCGATGCTCGGTGCCGCGATCATTACCGGCGTCCCCGCCTTGGGACTGCCGAAGATCAAAAGCTTCGTATCCGGCATCGACATGCCGGCTTTGGCCGCTTCGCCGCTGTGATCTACGACCGCAAACAACGTCACGCCCTTGGCGCTGAGAATCCCCTTGAGCCTTTCCACCGTCTCTGCGACGGAGTGCCGGCTAAGGACGGTCATGATTCCGGTCTCATTTGGCTGTGCCATACACCTCTCCTTCAACTACTGCGCGCTATTCCCGGATCGTGACAAGATAGATCGACATTGCCAATCCGACGATGGCCAGAAAGAAGGCGACACCGACGGCGGGTGTCTTAGGATGAAATTCCTTGAGGTCACCGTGTTCCAGTCCGCGGACCAGATTCACGTGACGATATCCGGCAAGGACGTTTACGAAGACGCCGGCAGCAATCAACGCTGTTCCGAACCATAGGGACGGCCCGAAGTTCTGCGCCGGCATTTCGTGGTTTACAAGTTGGATCTGACGCAGGAACAGACCGAATCTTGCAACGACGAACCCGAAACCCATCAGTGCCAATCCGGTGCGGATCCACGCAAGCAGCGTTCGTTCCGCGGCGAGATAGTCACTGAGGCTGGCATTCTGCGACGAGGCCTTGGGGCTGTTCATCTGATTTGACCCTTGGGGTGGCGAAAACTCCGGAGATGCGATTGTAAAACGCGCGAGGCTCTTTCACCAGAGTTGCTGGTTCTCCCGTGCAGTTCCCCTGAGACGCGCATTCTGGCATCCCTGTAGAGTTGAAGAGGTATCCACCAGGTCTGCTGCCCTTGTCTGCGATGTCCAATTCGAAAGATCTCGCTGAGGTGCTTCACTCGGTCTTCGGATTTGCTCACTTCCGCGCAAACCAGGAAGCGGTTTGCCGGGCCGCGATTGCCAGACGCGACCTGTTGCTCGTGATGCCGACAGGGGCAGGAAAGTCGCTCTGTTATCAGTTGCCCGCGCTCGCCCTCGGCGGAACAGCCCTGGTGGTCTCACCGCTCATCGCGCTTATGGAGGACCAGGTCGCGAAACTCGCTGCGCTCAACCTGCGCGTTGCGCGTATCCACTCCGGCCTTGATCGAGCCGTTTCGCGTCAGGCTTGCGTCGATTATCTTCGCGGCGCCCTCGATTTTCTTTTCATAGCACCCGAACGTCTTCGAGTGCCCGGATTTCCTGAGATGCTCGCCAAACGCCCGCTTGCGCTGATCGCCATTGACGAGGCTCACTGCATCTCGCAATGGGGCCACGATTTCCGCCCCGACTACCGAATGATCGGTCAGCATCTGCCCGCGCTGCGCAGTGGCACCGGGCCCGTACCTGTACTTGCATTGACGGCAACCGCAACGCCGACAGTGCAGGCAGACATCATTACGCAGCTTGGTATGAAGTCGCCGGCGCGCTTTATCCATGGATTTCGCCGGGACAACCTCGCGATCGAGGTCGTCGAGCTTTCGATGCCGGAGCGGTCGCACGCCATTTGCCGGCTTCTCGCAAAACGAGGGTATCGGCCTGCAATCGTTTACGCCACTTCGCGCAGGCAGTCGGAAAGTCTCGCTGAAGAGCTCTCGCAGCTGATGCCTGCCGCTGCATATCACGCGGGTCTCGACGGCGAGACGCGTGAACGCGTGCAACGCGCCTTTCAGTCAGGGCAGCTTGAGGTGGTCGTCGCTACCATCGCGTTCGGCATGGGAATCGATAAGCCTGACATTCGCACCATCATTCATGCAGGCCTGCCCGGCACGCTGGAGGGCTACTACCAGGAGATCGGCCGTGCAGGCCGCGATGGCGCGCCGAGCCGCACTTTCCTGATGCACTCCTATGCAGACCAGCGCACTCACGGATTCTTTCTAAATCGCGACTATCCGCCGTCCGATCATCTGCACCAGGTCTTTGGCATGTTGAGCGAAGATGCGCGATCGATCGACGACCTGCGTGCTATCTCAAAGCTCGGCGAGGAAGAATTCGACAAGGCGCTCGAGAAGCTCGAGATTCACGGCGGCGCTCGCGTTGATTTCGCAGGCAATGTGACAGTCGGAGGAGCCAACTGGAAGAAGACTTACTCGGTGCAGGCGCAGCATCGCGCGGACCAGTTCGACAAGGTTCTGCGCTTCACCGAATCAAACGAGTGCCGCATGTCTCGATTGGTGCGTCACTTTGGCGATGAAGAGGATGCAGCTCAGCCGTGCGGCACGTGCGATGTGTGCGATCCTGCCGGCGCTGTGTTGCGAATGTTCCGACGTACAACGAATGCGGAGCGCGCTCTGACCCAGAGGATTCTCGACGAACTTCGCTCGGTTGACTACAAAGCAGCCGGGACCTTGCATAAGTCCGTTGATCCCGCCGGCAGAATCGTGCGGAAGGATTTCGATGCCGTGCTTGGCGCAATGGTCCGCGCCCGCCTCATTTCGATCGAGGATGCCGAGTATGAGAAGGATGGCGAGGTGCGCCGTTACCGCAAAGTCCGGCTCTCTGAGCCAGCTCCTGCCATTCGCTCAGCGTCGCAGGTTGATCTCTTGATCGCCGACGGGATTGCCGAAGAGTTTGGGTCCGTTTCGGCTCGAAAGCCCTCGCGCAAAGTTGGGAAGGAGCCAAAGCGTTCGCTGGAGCCGGCCGGCGTCTCTCTATCTGCGGAAGGTGAGGCACTTCTCGCGCGTCTGAAGGAGTGGCGCGCTGGAGAGGCCAATCGTCTGCGTGTCCCGGCCTACTGCGTTCTCCACGACCGCACACTCACCGCAGTCGCGCTGGCACGTCCCTCAACCCCACGCCAGTTGCTTGAAATCGAAGGCATCGGTCCGTTGAAGGCAGAAAAGTTTGGCTCCGCGATCCTCGAGATATGCGGAGCCGATTATTCCTGAAGATGAAAGAACTGCAACAAGGTATCTGTCATTCCGACCGAGGAGCCGCGGCGACGAGTGGAGGAACCTGCAGTTGCCGTTCTGCCGTGCATTCCGCCTTATCAGTCGTACGCACGACTTGAAGGTTGTGCCCGTAAAAATACATGCGACGTTGGGTGCCTTGGGGAAGTGCAAGAAAGGCAACTGCTCCGCTCGGTCGGAATGACATGCACTGTTGGTGAATCAACTGCCAGTCTGTCTAGGTCACGCGCTCGATCGTCAGCGACTCGATCACAACGGGCTTGTTCGGCTTGTCCTGTGTGCCGCGCGGAACCTTCGATATCTTGTCGGCGATGTCCTGGCCTTCGATAACCTCGCCGAAGATGGTGTGATTTCCTGTGAGCCACGGCGTTGGCGCCACGGTGATGAAGAACTGGCAGCCATTTGTATTGGGTCCCGAGTTGGCCATTGCCAGCTTGCCGGGCTTATCGAACCGATGGCGGGAGCCCTTCGTCTCATCCTGGAATTGATACCCCGGGCCGCCCATGCCGGTGCCGGTCGGATCGCCTCCCTGGACCATGAAGTCGGGAATGACGCGATGAAAGATCGTTCCATCGAAAAGCTTGTTCGTCGACTTCTGGCGCGTACCGGGATGCGTCCATTCCTTCTTGCCTTCGGCCAGTTCAATGAAGTTCTTTACCGTGATCGGCGCGTCCGACTCAAAGAGGCGGGTAACAATCTTGCCTTCGCTCGTGTTGAAGGTTGCGTAGGTTCCAGGTGCGAGTGCCATAGAAACTCCTGTCAGTTGGGATTCTCGAAGCCGGACTTCGAACAGGTGAGAGATCCGGGCTGAGTGTTGACTATTGCTGAGGTTTGGTGGAGTGTTGCGCAGCTGCCGGAACCGACTGTCCTTCCGGCACAATCGTCACCTTCTGCAGCACGACCGGGGTAACAGGCTTGTCGTTAGGGCCGCGTTCTACGCGGGCGATCGCCTTCACGACTGTCATGCTCGCATCGTCGCACTGGCCGAAGATGGTGTGGCGCTGATTCAGATGTTCGGTTGGAACTTCAGTGATGAAGAACTGGCTGCCATTCGTGTTCGGCCCGGAGTTTGCCATTGCCAGGCGTCCCGGCACGTCAAAGTTCAGGTTCGGGTCGAACTCATCTTCGAACCGGTATCCGGGATCGCCCATGCCTGTGCCGGTGGGATCACCACCCTGAATCATGAACTCGGGAATGACGCGATGGAACACGGTGCCGTCGTAGAGCGGCTTGTTGTGCATCTTCTTTTGAGTTTGCGGGTCGGTCCAGTCCTTTGCGCCCTTGGCAAGCGCGATGAAGTTCGCCACGGTTTTCGGCGCCTGCTTCTCATAGAACTGGCAGGTAATGCGTCCCATCGTCGTGTCTATCACAACTGTTGGCCCGTTGGGGTGAATCGTGGCTGCGGCGGTGGCTTGCGGTGCATCGGGCAACGGCTCGGCGGGCTTGGTTGTGTCTTGCGCAAAGACGGTTGCTGCAAACGCTGCGCACAGGACGGAGGAGGAAGCCAGGAATCTGAGTTTCATGACGAACTTGAGGGTAAATCATGCCACTTACCGGTTGCCACCATCGACGATGAACGATGTATGTTTATCGAATGAGATTTGCACATCCGAAGAACTCCCCTGGGAGCGTAGCTGTAGCAGCCTGCGCTCTTTTGTGCCTTGGGGTCGCGCCGGTGCGCATTGCGGCGCAGGCCGACAAGGCGCCGGCCGCAGCCGAAAAACCTGCAGACAAGGGCGCACCGGAGAAACCCGCCCTGCCGCCCCTTCCCGCCGAAGCGCACTCGCAGCAGACGATCGTGCTCGAGGGCAAGACACTGCACTATACCGTTACCATCGGTGCGTTCCCGGTGCGCGACGGCGACGGGAAGGTCGCCGGCGAAGTTGTCATTACGTCGTATGTCATGGAAGGCGCCAACCGGCCTGTCACCTTCGCTTTTAACGGAGGCCCGGGCGCAGCGTCGGTCTATTTGAACTTCGGCGCTATCGGTCCCAAGCATCTCTCTACCGGCAACGAAGGAGACAGCCCGTCCGATCCGACTACGCTGACTGACAACCAGGGCACATGGCTGGACTTCACGGACCTGGTCTTCATTGATCCTGTTGGCACAGGGTTCAGCCGCTCGCTTGTTCCCGAAGCCGAAGCAAAAAAGCTTTTCTACAGTACAACGCCGGATATTCAATATCTGTCGCGCGTCATCTATGACTGGCTGGTGAAGAACGACCGGCTCAGTTCGCGCAAATACCTGATCGGTGAAAGCTATGGCGGCTTCCGCGGTCCGCGCATCACGCATTATCTGCAGTCTCAACTCGGCGTGGCGATGAACGGAGTGGTTCTTGTCTCGCCTTATCTCAATCCGACGATCGAGAACGATGGCGATCTCTCGCCGCTTCCATGGATGATGACGCTGCCTTCGATTACCGCGGCTCACCTGGAGAGGGAGAAGAAACTCACGCCCGAAGCCATGGCTGATGTGATTGCATACACGCAAGGCGAGTACGCGACGACTCTGCTCAAGGGGCGTTCTGACGAGGCCGCAACGCAGAAGATGATTGCCAAGGTTACCGAACTTACGGGCCTCGATGCGGCGTTTGTGAAGTTCTCAGGCGGCCGCATTGATACCGGCGCGTATCTTCGCGAGGTTCATCGCGAACAGGGCAAGCTCGGCTCGGTGTACGACTCCAACGTCACGTCTTTCGATCCGTTCCCGTTCGCACCCGAGCAGCGCGCGAACGATCCGATCCTGGCGAGCATCATCGCTCCGCTGACCACCGCCATGGTCGACTTTGTTACTCGTACGGTTGGTTGGAAGGTTGATGCTCGTTACAACGCCCTCTCCTATGAGGTGGGCAGGAACTGGGACTTCGATAGCAAGGACCTGCGTAACGGCTCGGTGCCCGACCTGCGTCAAGCCGTCGCCGCCGACCCCAAGCTTCGCGTGATGATCGTTCACGGCTGGAATGATCTTTCCTGTCCGTTTATGGGATCGGTGCTCACTGTCAACCAGATGCCGCTGATGGGCGATCCTACGCGCGTTTCGGTGCATGAATTCCCCGGCGGCCATATGTTCTACACCCGTGACGACAGCCGAAACGCCCTCCGCAAGGACGCGATGGAGATGTTCGCGAAGCACTGACGAACAGAGAACGAAGAATACAAGGGACCTGGGGAACGAAGGGATTAGGAAGGAAAGGGATTAGGAATTGGAACAGAACTTCCGCATCGTTCTCCGTCTCGCAAGCTACTTCCTGCTTTCCTGTTTACATGTTCCCTTGGTCTTTTGTTCCCTCGGTCCCTGTTCTTTCGGTTGCAGTGTCAGGCGCGCAGTGAGCACGACCAGTGCGGCCCAGAGCACGTCCGCGCCGAACAGGTGTGCAGTTTGCAGCCATACCGGGGCCAGCAACACGACGTCCAGCACGCCGAGTACGTATTGTACTGCAAGCAGAATCAGCACTAAGGCTGAGAGTCCGCGGTTATCCCAATGCGCAGAGCGCTGTGCGGCGCGTACCAGGATCCAGATCAGGAAGATGCTTGCCAGAAACGCGATCGTCGGATGTGTCCAGCGCCATCGGACGAGCCAGCCGCTCGTGGAAGAGAAGTCCTGGGCCAGCGCGGAATTCAGCGACGTCGCCGGAAACAGCGTATCTCCCAAAGCGGCAAGAGAACCGGTGACGCCGACAATCATCACCATGAAGATGCCTGCCATTGCTCCGGCGGGCGCGACCAGTTTGATCGTGCTGGGAAGGTAACCTTGCTTTCGACTAAGCAGATGCGCGGTGAGCGTAAGCGCTGCCAGCAGCAGAAGCGTGTTCGTAAGGTGCATTGCCAGATACCAAGGGCGAAGAGGCGACTGGCTCTGGGCCGTCAACCCCAGTTTCACGAGCAGTGCGCCTAGGATCGCCTCAATCATCGTGAAAACCACCACGGCTGTTGCGGCCGGGCGCGCCAGGTGACCGCGAATGGTTCCCGCGAGAGTCCAAACCAGCAGTCCGACAGCCGAGAAGAACGATATGCCGCTGGTGATGCGATGCGTAAACTCGATGATCGTGCTTGCGTTTGCGGAGTGCTGCAGGACGGTGCCATTGCACAGCGGCCAGTGGTTCCCGCAACCCGCGCCTGCGCCGGTTGCGCGCACCAGCCCGCCCCATAGAATCACGGCGACAAAATATGCCAGGACCGCCCAGGCAAAGCGGCGGAGAGCTGGTGAGGGCAGCGGCTTGAGGTTTATCGGAGCTGTAACGGTGTGCATGGACGGGAATTCTTCGCTCGACTCTCCAGTTTAAATCAATGTCTTCCCAGTTTGATCCGGATGTCCGGGTTCGCTGCGTCTCTCTTCCCCGCAAAAGCGGGCGTTTGCGGGGCCCCAAGTCACCCCAACAACGAAGACCTGACCTCCGCTACGCTCAGGGCGACTCTTGACTGGCGCGGTTCGAGCCGCTATTCGCCGAGCAGCCGAACAACGTGGTTCACAATCATGAGATCTTCGGCCGGAGGAATCACGCGAACCTTCACGCGCGAGTTATCCGCCGAGATCACCGCCTCGCCACGAACGTTATTGCGCTTGGCGTCGAGGACAATTCCAAGGCCACCCAACCCTGCGCAGATCTCGGCGCGCGAAGCGATGTCGTTTTCGCCGATACCGCCGGTAAAGACGAGCATGTCGAGACCGTCTAGTTCGGCGACGTAGCTTCCGATCCAGCGTGCGATCGTCCAGGTGAATTTATCGACGGCCAGGCGCGCCTTTTTATTGCCGTTCTTGATCGCGTCGCGCAAGTCGCGCATGTCGTTGGAGAACTCGCTAACGCCGACGAGGCCGGACTTCTTGCTGACGACAGCCTCGAGCTTGTCTGCGGCTTCGACCGCATTGGGCGTGGTCTCGGAGATCTTCTTGAGGATGAAGAGCACGACGCCGGGATCGATGTCCCCGGTGCGGGAGCCGCTGATGAGGCCTCCGGTTGGCGTGAGGCCCATGGAAGTGTCAACTGATTTTCCATTGCGGATGGCAGTGATGGAAGCACCGTTGCCAAGGTGCGCAACGATCAGCTTTTCGGGAATCTCAGGCTGAAGCTGGTGAATGATCGATTCGTATGAAATGCCGTGGTAGCCGTAGCGCCGCACGCCCATGGCCACATACTCGGATGGGATCGGCATGTGCGTGACAACTTCAGGCATGGTGCGATGGAAGTAGGTGTCGAGAATGGCGAAGTTTGGAGTGTTCGGAAACAGGCGCATGGCTTCGCGCATGATGTAGACGGCGATGGGCGTGTGCAGCGGCGCGAGGGCGGCATAGCTCTCGATTTCGTCAACCAAGTCCGGCGTGATGCGTTGGTTTTCCTGAACGGCTGGGCCGCCGCAGACGGTGCGATGGCCGATGGCCTTGGGCACAGGGAAGCCACTTGAGCGGAGCGCGTCGACAACAAGCTTGAAGGCAACGGCGCGGTTCGGCAGTGGCGGCGCCTGGTCGATGAGTTTCTTGCCGTCGACATCCTTGATCCAGAACTTGCCGTTGTCGGTGCCGATGCCATCGACGGCGCCCTCAAAGAGCCTGGTGCGAGCGCCGTCCCCGGCTTCATACATTGCGAATTTGATGGAAGAAGAACCGCTATTCAAAACCAGAACAGGCAAAGCTGACATGAATGAAAGGCCTCGTGATTCTCTAGCGTAGATTCCGCAGCATCAGCCGCGCTGCGCGCGGTTCGCGGAGTTAGCGAGCAGGTCCCGTGCCAGGACCTGCTCGGTGAGCGATGCGAGCGGAGTTACTTAGCTTGCAGACCAGCGCCAGTTGCGAATCTCCGGCAGGTCCTCGCCGTATTCCGAGACATAGAGGCGATGGCGCTGGATCTCTTCCGAGTACCATTGGCGCGCCGCATCGACCTCGCCTGCCAGGCGCGGTACTCGCGTGATCGCATCGAGTGCAAGCTGGAAGCGGTCGATGTTGTTGAGCACGCACATGTCAAAAGGCGTCGTCGTTGTGCCCTCTTCCTTATAGCCGCGCACGTGCAGGTTATCGTGATTGTGCCGCCGATATGTGAGCCGGTGAATCAGCCACGGATATCCGTGGAAGGCAAAGATCGTCGGCGTCTTCGGCGGGAAAATTGCGTCGTACTGCTCGTCCGGCAAGCCGTGCGGATGTTCGGACTGCGGTTGCAAGGCCATCAGGTCGACGACATTTACCACGCGAATCTTCAGGTCAGGGACGCGCTTGCGAAGCAGCATGACGGCGGCAAGCGCCTCCATCGTTGGCACGTCGCCGCAACAGGCTATAACAACATCGGGATCGCCGTGATCATTTGAGGCCCATTTCCAGATTCCCAACCCCGTGGTGCAATGCGCAACTGCTTCGTCCATCGTAAGCCACTGCGGTGCGGGCTGCTTGCCGGCGACGATCAGGTTGATGTAGTGCCTGCTGCGCAGGCAGTGATCGGCGACCGAGAGCAGAGTATTGGCGTCGGGCGGCAGATAGATACGGACGATATCGGCCTTCTTGTTCAGCAGGTGATCGATAAAGCCCGGGTCCTGGTGCGAGAAGCCGTTGTGATCCTGACGCCAGACGAGGGAGCTGAGCAGGTAATTCAGTGAAGCGATGGGCTTGCGCCAGGACAATTGCCGGGTGACTTTGAGCCATTTTGCGTGCTGGTTCACCATCGAATCGACGATGTGAATGAAGGCCTCGTAGCAACTGAAGAAACCGTGGCGGCCCGTGAGCAGATAGCCCTCGAGCCAGCCCTGACAGAGGTGCTCACTGAGCACTTCCATCACGCGGCCGGTCTCTGAGAGATCCTCGTCGACCGGGAGCGTTTCCAACATCCACGTCTTGCCGGTGCCGGTGATGACATCGTTGAGGCGGTTGCTGGCGGTTTCATCGGGGCCGAAGACGCGGAAGTTCTTCTGCTCTTTGTTGGCCTGCATTACAGCGTGCAGCAGCCGGCCCAGGACGCGAGTGGATTCGACATCTCTCTGGCCGCGGCCGTCAATTTTTACTTCAAAATCGCGGAAGCTTGGGACTACGAGCGGCTGCAGAAGGAGGCCACCGTTGGCGTGGGCGTTCATGCCCATGCGGAGACGGCCTTTGGGCGCAATGTCGGCATACTTGGATCGAAATGCGCCTTTTTCGTCGAAGAGTTCTTCCGGTTTATAGCTTCGCATCCAGTCTTCTAGCAAGCGAAGGTGTTCAGGTTTTTCCCGCAATTCTGTCATCGGTACCTGATGAGCGCGCCAGGTGCCTTCGACCGGTTTGCCATCGACAACTTTGGGCCCGGTCCACCCTTTGGGTGTTCGCATGATGAGCATGGGCCAGGCCGGCCGATCTGTTGATCCGCCTTCGCGGGCTGCTTTTTGAATGTCCGCAATCCGATCGAAGATTTCATCGAAGACAGCGGCGGCTTTCTGGTGCATCGTCAGCGGATCGTCACCCTCGAGCGTGAAGGGCTCGTAACCGTAGCCGCGCATGAGGTTTTCCAACTCGGCATGCGGAATGCGTGCCAGGACGGTGGGATTGGCGATCTTGTAGCCGTTGAGATGAAGGATGGGAAGAACTGCGCCGTCAGTTGCGGGATTCAGGAATTTGTTGGAGTGCCAGCTTCCAGCGAGCGGTCCAGTCTCCGCCTCGCCATCACCCACGACACAGGCCACCACGAGATGAGGATTGTCGAATGCTGCGCCAAACGCGTGCACGAGCGCGTAGCCTAGTTCGCCACCCTCATGGATGGAACCGGGCGTCTCCGGCGCAACGTGGCTGGGCACGCCATAGGGCCAGCTGAACTGGCGGAACAGGCGCTTCATGCCGTCGCGATTCTGTTCGATGTGCGGGTATATCTCGGAGTAGGAGCCCTCGAGGTAAGTGTTCGCCACCATCGAAGGGCCGCCATGACCCGGACCGATCACGTAAATCATGTCGACGTTGCGCTCGCGGATAATGCGATTCCAGTGGACATAAAGGAAGTTCAGTCCGGGTGTGGTGCCCCAATGGCCGAGCAGGCGAGGCTTCACGTCATCGAGGGTGAGCGCGCGCTCTAGCAGCGGATTGTCCTTGAGGTAGATCTGGCCGACGGAAAGGTAGTTGGCCGCACGCCAGTACGCGTTCATTTTTTCGAGGAGATCGGGACTGAGAGGGCCTTCGGGTTTTGCCGCGGCCCGGTTGATTTCGGTTGTCGCGCTGGACATTAGGGGCACCTCGGAAGGGGTTTTCAGAGACAGTTCAGGCTAACAGCGAAGTATTAAAGGCGTGGTGATTGAAGTCACAAACTAGTAAGATGCCGCTTCAGTTGTGCGAATTGCCTGTTAATTTTTGGTCCTGCCGCGTTCTGTTTGCAAAAAAACGTTTAAGGCGAAGAATGCGCGATTCGAAGCCGTACCAGAGTATCGTGGCGAACAATGTGCAGGCGACGACGCGAAAGCCGATCACCGCGAGATCTCCGCCGAGACCGTATTGATTCATGCGAGCGTCAAACCAGCCGAAGAAGATGAAGACCCCGATATGAGTCATATAGAGGCCGTAGCTGATGCGTCCGTAGAAGGCCAGCGGGCCGCGGCTGAGGACGCTATTGGCAGGAGTGCGAGCGCCGGTTGCAGCGATCGATGAGACGACCGCGCCTCCAAAGAGCGTTGTGAGAGCCGTGTCGAGAAACGCGGTGCCGCCTGCGATTGTGGCGGCCGAGAGGAATCCGACGGGCATGGCGATGAGGCCGAGTGCGAGCCAGATGCGGCGGCTCAGCGGCAGCGTGTAGAGGCCGAGTGCGAGCAGACTCCCCATGGAGATGCCGTCGATGTGGCTGAGTGTGTGTGTCGGCGTGATCCACGAGAAATGGCTCATGCGAAAGAACGGAGCGGCGATGAGAAAGCCAGCCAGGACGGTTGCGAGCATCCAGGGCGCGCGCAGCACCCGCACCACCGGAGCCCAGATGAAGTAATACTGCTCCTCGATGGCCAGCGACCACGTCGGGCCGATGGCGTAAGGCAGAGAAAGCCAAAAGAGATTCTGAAGAAAGAGCACATACGCCCACCATGGCGCTGTCGTGATGGCGGCCCAAACGGAGGTTCCCACGAACCAATCGGCCTTGAGATATGTGATGGCCAGCACCAGTACGTAGACGGGCCAGATGCGCAGCACGCGGCGTCCGTAGAAGTTGCGAAAGTAGTGCGGCTGATTGTGCGATTCGAGGAGGATCGAGGTGATCAGGAATCCGGAGAGGACGAAGAAGAGATTGACGCCGGCCCATCCCCAGAGGGATGCGGTGTAGAACGGCGTGTGCTCAAAGCGTGGATGGCTGTGATAGAACAGGACGCCGAGCACGGCAAGGCCACGCAGTCCCTGGAGTTCGGGGATGTAGGACGGCAGCCAGGATGGGCGTTGGACGCGGCGCGGGCGATTGAGTGAATCCTCTTGAGTCTCGGTCAATTTGTATCGCAAGAGCAGATCCTTCGCTCGCCTACCCCACAAACGCGAGCGTTTGCGGGGCCCCAACGCCGCTACGCTCAGGATGACAGATTGATGAGGTGAGCTGCATGGTTTCACACCCTTGCCTTCGTCAAGGATGGGGCGCCCGGCTTTGTCAGTGGGGCACAGAAACTACTTCGATGAATTCAAATCCCATTCGTACAAGGGAGGCCAGGAGAACTGATCCGGGAACGCAGAAGATGAAAGTGCACCTTGCCGACGGCGCTTTTCAGTTGGAACATCATTGGATCCGATGATGAAGGTGAGAAACGGAATCCCGAGAAATGCAAAGAGGACTTGGCAGTAGTCGATGACAGTGTGCGGTTCGTCAAACACGGACCCGCGACGTGACCGACTTGACTCAATTAGTGCCAAGAAAGGGGCATAGAGTAGACCGACTACTATACCGATTGCAGCCATCAATCGATGATCACGAAACGCCGCAATCCATCGAAGCAGATTTTCCCTCTTCCACATATGGCGCCTCTCGATTAACCGGCGTTATCCTGCGGCGAGTTCCTTTGCGCGCTGCGTGGCGCGCATGACGGCTTTGATGAGCGTAACGCGGAGGCCGCCTTCTTCGAGTTCGAGGATGCCGTCGACGGTGCAGCCGGCGGGTGTGGTCACTTCGTCTTTGAGCAGCGCTGGGTGGTAGCCGGTTTCGAGCACCATCTTGCCGGCGCCGAAGACGGTCTGCGCGGCGAGTTGCGTGGCGGTGTCGCGGGGCAGGCCGACCTTCACGCCGGCTTCGGCCAGCGCCTCGATGATGATGTAGATGTATGCCGGTCCGGAGGCGGAGAGACCGGTGACGGCGTCCATGTGCTTCTCGTCGACGATGACCGAGCGGCCAACGGTCTCGAAGATGCGTTGCGCGAGTTCCATCTGCTCCGGCTTGACGAAGCGTCCGCGGCACAGGCCGGCGACGCCAGCGCCAAGCGCGGAGGGCGTGTTAGGCATGGCGCGGATGACGCCTATCTCGATGCCGGCGGCGTCTTCAATGGCGCGCGTCTTCACCGACGCGGCGAAGGAGACGATTGTCTTCTCCGGAGTCAGGGCGGGCTTGATCTCGGCGATCAGATCGGGAACCTGGAAGGGCTTGACGCCGACCAGAATCAGATCGGCCTGCTTTGCGGCAGCAAGGTTGTCGGTGCTGACGTCGACGCCCCATTGCGCGCTGCGGGCCAGGGCCTTGTCGGTGTGTGCCATTGTGGCGTGGATCTGGTCCGGGGAGAACAGATTTTGCTTGAGGAAAGCCTGGAGCAAAATTCCGCCCATCTTGCCCGCGCCGAGAACGGCTACATGAAGGTTCGGCAACTGCGCCGGAGTTTGTGTGGCCTCAACGGCTATCTCCGCCATGGTGTTCCCTTTGGATGAGAGTGATGGAACAGCTTTAAGGATAAATGGTGTGGAGAGTTCGTTTGTTTATAGTCGTCAGTTTTCAATCATCCGTCTTCGGTTTTTTGGCGAGACTCGGACAGATTCGGTCCAATTGAAGGCGCGGAAAACATGCAAAATCTCGGTGGAAAACTGCAGATTTCGGGAGGGGGGTGGGGGGTCAAAAGTACCGCAATACGGGCCGAAATGGGACCACTGAGACCAAGTGAATCGAGCACGCAGAAGGAACCCGCCGACAGCTTCTTGTTTGCACTTTGATTGTGCGCCGGAGGCAGGAAATTACATGCAAATGGCGTCGATTTCGATGCAGGCAGGCAGGTCAGGGCTGTGACCGGCTGATTGGATGGGCCAAGCTGGAAGCCTCGTCTACTGTGCTCGTCATGGGGAACAACTGGTCGATCCTGGTCGTCTTGAAGAGTTCGCGGACGCGCGCAGAGGCTCCGGCGACGACAAGACGCACACTCTTGTTCTGGCAGCGGACGAAGTGCCCGACGACCAGGCCGAGGCCGCAGGAGTCCATGTAGGGCACCTCGGTGAGGTCGAAGATGTTGACCGTGGCCGGCGGGTGGGGCAATTTTGCATCGGAATTGAAGATATTGCCCAGCGCTGCCGGCGAGAGTGTGGCGTACATATCGCGTGCCGTGAAGGGGCCAGAGAAGCGAAAGACTACCGCGCCGTCGAGCTGCGTGCGCTCGATAGTGAAGGTGGATCCCTTCCAGATTTGTGCCTGGATACCGGACATTGAATTCCTCTTGGTGCCTGTGGGATTGTTGCGGCAAGAGAGCCCAAAAAGCAAGGCAATTTTGATCACGGCAGCATCGGAAATGCGAAGCAAAATGTGACGCAGATTACATCCCAGATCCACTGTTTCTGGTGTAGACTCTAGGAAACTCAATCAACAGCTAGACAGATGTGGCGCCTGCGGGACGACGAGTCTTCGGGGAAATCTCTGTTCGGTTCGATTGACTTGCGCTCGGCGCTTTGCGCCGGGGGAGTGTTGTTTTGTTGTCTTGTGTCACTCGTCTGCCTGGTCCCTGCCGACCCCTGATTGAATCTAATCTGCTGTCTTTTCTTAAAGATCAAGCCATTTCTTCGCGAAGTCGGCGAGGTTTTCTGGGCCTTGCGCTGCTTCTGATGGCAGCCTTGGGATTCGCGGGTTTTGGAACCCGAGCGTCCGCGGCGACGAACTACTACATCGACAATCGGCCGAGTTCAAACTGCAGCGACGGCGGCACGCACAGCGAATCGCAGCCATGGTGCTCGTTTGGTCCGGCGAACAAGATCAGAACGTTCGCGCCCGGAGACAAGATTCTGCTGTCGCGAGGGGCAAGCTGGAACGAGGAGCTGTCGCTCACGGGAAGCGGCACAGCCAACGAGCCGATTACGCTGGGCGCGTATGGCACCGGTCCTGAACCGAAGATCTTGCGCAACCAGGCGACGAGCGATATTTGCGTTCTGCTGATGGATGCGAGTCACTGGGATGTCCGCGATCTGGAAGTGGGGCGGGCGAGCGTCGGCATTCTCTTTCACTACACGCAGCTGTTCAACGAGGGCATCACGATCAGCAACGTGTTCGCGCACGACAACAAGGGAGTATGGGCAGGGTACTCGACCGAGTACCCGGTTAACCGTCACGTGCTGGACCCTTCGGCATCGAATCTGAATATCAATCTCTCGTCCGGGATTCTGTTCAACCTCGCATCGTATCTAACGCTCACCAGCTCTCAGTATGTGCTGAAGGGCGTCTCCGTGAACGATGTGCGAGGGGCCAATAACGTCGACAGCATGGCATTTGATGCGGAGACCAACACGCTGGACAAGCAGGATGGGCACAATGCATTTCAGGATGTCACTCTGAATGGCCTCTTCCTTTCGGACGATAACGGTCACGCGGCGCCGCAATATCAGCGCGCCGGACTGGGCTGCAGTGACGCTCTGCGGCTCATTGGAATGACCAACGTCACGGTGATGAATTCGGTCCTCTATAACGAGGCGGGATGCCACACGCCGACCGGAACAGCAGCTGTGATCCTGGGGCGGGTGAGCAAAGTCACGCTCGTCAACAACATCATCTTCGGCGTTCCTGAGTCCAGCAGTCCCGACGAGACTGCGATCGATTTCGAGTGGTCTGAAGACCAGGTGAGTCTCTATTCGAACCTGTTTGCACAGAATGCGGGTGCGGGCGTTGAGATTCTGAATATCCATCCAGGCGATCACACAACGGTTGATTTTTCAGGCAATACGTTTGCGCAGAACGCGCATGCGCATCAGCCGGGCGCGGCATCCGTCTGGGAAGACAACCTGGGCCGCGGTTACGGGACGCCGACGGGGCAGATTCGGAACAACCTGTACTACGAAGACCACGGCAAATTTTTCGCGGGCAAGAGCATCGCATCGATCGCAGATGTGCACCAGGTGCAGACCATGCTGGCCGCCAACTATGCTGCGCAGCAATTCTCCGGAAGCCAGGGCAAAAACCAGTGGCGCTATATGTACCAGTCGCACGACTCGGCGTGGACGGAGATGCCCGGTTACTCAGCGGAGCTGCACAATGGCGCGTGGCAGGGCGACGGTGGCCAGTTTGTGACCGCGTTCAATTTGGCGCCTGCGCGCTGCACGGGAACCTGCGAAACGGGCGGGGTTGCCCGGGTGTGGGTCGCGCCGCAGAGCGGAATGGTCAGCATCCGGGGCCGCGTGGCGAGGGCCGACGGACAGAGCGGAGCCGGGATATCCGCCGTGATCAACCTGGTGTCGGGAAAGAATGTTGCGCAGATCTGGCCTATTCCGGGCGCAAAGCAATTGATGGCGAACGCGAATGTAGTGGGCTCGGAGACAGATGTCGATAGCGTTGCCGTGAACGCCGGCGACATGATTCGCTTTGAGGTTCATGCGAACAGCGATAGTAGCGATGAGAGTGTGAGCTGGACGCCGTCGGTCGGATATGTCCCGGGAACTCGGGAACTGGCTGCGTCCGGGAGTGGGACGAGGCTCGTTTCCAGCCGTTAGCGATTCGTTGCGCGTCAGAAATCTGAAGGCCGTGAGGCTGTGTGTGTGACGAATCGATGCAGGCCCCCAAAGACCTCAGGGTGCTGAAGCCCACATCATTTTGGCGCTCTCTCGGCACGACTGAAAGTCGTGCCCTGACCCAACAATTCCGTGACAGATAATTCGGGTGCTTTCCTACTCCACTCTGAGCGCCTCCACCGGGTTCACGCCGGCGGCGCGGCGTGCGGGCAGATAGCTTGCGAGGGCCGCGGCTGCGATTAGAACCACAGGCACCAAAAGATACGTCACCGGATCGAGCGGGCTGATTCCGAACAGCAGGGATTTCATCGATTGCGTGAGCGCAGCAGCGGCGAGGAGGCCGAGCGCCACGCCAATGCCGGTGAGCGTGAGTGCGGAGCGCACGAACATCCACTTCAGTTCGCGCTTCTGCGCGCCAAGCGCAAGGCGGATGCCGATCTCGCGGGTACGCTGCGATACCGCGTAGGAAATCACGCCGTAGATGCCGATAATGCCGAGAGCAAGCGCCATGGTTCCGGCGATCGCAAGCATCGTGAGCGTGAACGAGGTGCGTTCCATCGAGGTTGCGTAGATCTCCTGCATTGTGTTCACCGAGGCGAGCGGCAGACTGGCGTTGACCGACCAGACAGCCTGCTGCGCCTGGCCAAGAAAGCCCTCGGTTCCAGCGCGACCGCTGCGAACGACGAAAGTTACGAAACGCCGGGTGTAGATGGATGGCTGCCGAGTGTAAGGATCATTGAGCATCACCGGCCAGTAAATGATGGCGGGCGCTTTTTCATCCACACCGTGCACGTGGACGTCTTCGACGACGCCGATCACTTCATCCCACGGCCTGTGGTCGTCGAATTGGCGCACACGCTTACCGATGGCGGCGACGGGCGATCCCCAGGACTCGCGGGCGAAGTTCTCCGATACGATCACGCGAGGTCTCAAGTTGTAGATGTCATCCCAGGCGAAGTCGCGGCCCGCCAGCAGATGCGTCCCCATGGTGCGGAAATATCCGGGCGAGACGTAGTTGTAGAGGCGGAGCGGCGGTTCCCCGCCGAGATAATTCTTTCCTTCCACGCGAAGCTCGTCCCAATTGGGATCATTCCCATCCATGGGGACGGCAGCTGCAAACCCGACGGAAGAGACTCCCGGAATTGCGGCAAGCTTGTCGGCGATGCTGTTCTGCGTGCGCGCAACCATCTGCGAATCGGGGACAAGCAAATCCGGAATCCATGTGCTTATCGTCTCCACATGCGCGGCATCCGCGAAGCCGGGCTCGACGTTGCGCAGCGCGGCGAACGTGCGAATCATGAGCAGCGCACTCACCAGGAGCACGAGAGCCATGGCTACCTGCGCGATAGCCATCACGTTACGCGAGCGCTGGCGGACACGGCCTGTGCTCGCGGTGCGGCTACTGCCGGCCATTGCGAGCGCGGTTTTTGTCCTTGCGTATCTCAAAACGGGCACCGACCCGAACAGCAGTCCAGAGAGAACCGAAAGAACGAGTGTGAAGCCGAGTGAGCTTGCGTCGAGTGAGATTTCACTGAGGCGCGGCAGGTTTCCAGGGCCGAAGGCGACGAGAAGGCGCAAACCTGCAGCGGCGACACCGATTCCGAGCGCACCACCGATGAGACCGAGCAAGACGCTCTCAAGCAGGAGCTCGCGGGCGATGCGGGCGCGGCCAGCGCCCAGAGCAGCGCGGATGGAGAGTTCCTGGTGGCGCGATTCTGCGCGGACGAGCAGGAGATTCGCAACGTTGGTGCAGGCGATCAGCATGACCAGGCCAACGGTGGCCATCACCACCCACAGCACGTTGCCGATGTTGCCGACGACCTGCTGCTTGAGCGAACGGAAGTTGGGTGAGATATGCCAAATTCTGTAATAGAACGGGTTGGTGCCAGGTCCATTGGAGTAGGAGTGCATCCAGGTTTCGATCAGCCTGCTAACATCCGCATTGGCTTGCGTGATCGAGACACCAGGCTTCAGGCGTCCGACGCCGTTGCAGGCGAATGGCGCGAGTTTCAGGGTCCCGCGATCGAATGCGAGCGGCACCAGCAGATCGAAGTCTGCATCGACCACGCGAAATCCACGCGGCATCACGCCGACGATCTCGCGGGTCTCGGCATCGAGCTGAATGCTTCGGCCGATCACTTTGCGGTCGCCGCCGAATCGGCGCTGCCAGTATCCGTAACTGAGCAAGACAGTCTTGGCGCCCTTCGGGTTCTGGTCTGCCTGTGAGAACCAGCGGCCGACCGCAGGGGGCACTGCGAGAGTCTGCAGGATGCCGTCGCTGATCATCAGCGTTTGCGCCTGTTCAGGCTCGACGATGCCGGTGACGTTTGCGGTGCTCGGTACCCAGACGCCGAGAGACTGGAACGACTGGTTGTGCTCAGCGAAGGTGAAATACATCGACGGTGAAAGGCTAAGCCCGGCTTGAAAATTCGCCATTCCCGGCGCGCCCGGCGCCTCCAGCCAGAGCGCGACTAGTTGATTGGGGTCGGGGTAGGGGAGCGGCTTGAGCAGCACGCTGTCGACCACCGTGAAGACCGCGGTGTTTGCGCCGATGCCGATTGCGAGAGTCAGCAACACGGTGATCGCGAAGCCGGGCGATTTTCGCAGGCGACGCAGAGTGAATTTGAGGTCGGCAAGGAGTGATTCGAGCCGCGGCCATTGCCACTGCTCGCGGCTCTTCTGCTGGATCAGCAACACATTTCCGAATTCGCGGCGAGCAGTTTGCTCGGCCTGCTCGCGCGGCATGCCCGCGTCAATGAGCTCGTCGACACGCTCCTGGATATGCTCGCGAATGGAGACGTCAATGTCGTTGTAGCGGCGGCTCCGGCCGACGATTCGAGAGAAAGCCTGCATCACTGACCTCCTACGCTTGATTGAGGATGAGCGTCCCGATAGCTGTTTTGCGGCGTCAGACTTTTGCGAAGGTGAGCACGCGGGTGATTCCGGCAAACATCTTTTCGAAGCTGAGGATCTCCTTTTCGAGATGGCGGAGCCCGGCCTCCGTCACGCGATAGATGCGGGTGGGGCGGCCCTTGGCGGAGATTCCCTCTTCAGAGTCGAGCAGGCCCTCGCGAAGCATTCGTTGCAGCGCGGGGTAGAGAGAACCTTCCTCGATCTGGAGGAGGTTATCGGAGACCTGTTTGATGTGCTTGACCAATGCGTATCCGTGCATGGGTCGGTGCCTGAGCGACTCGAGAATCATGATCTCGAGC
This sequence comes from Occallatibacter sp., assembly GCA_035262585.1. Lineage (GTDB taxonomy): Bacteria > Acidobacteriota > Terriglobia > Terriglobales > Acidobacteriaceae > Telmatobacter. Next base: position 60,813 of record DATFSO010000150.1, read on the forward strand.
GCGCCTGGGAAGAGGTCGCGGGCTTCGGAGTTCTTGGCCATGAAGAGATAGTAGGCCAAGGATACCTATTTTGTAAATAGGTATATAAATCGAGGAGACCGGCTCGAAGATCGGCGGATCTGAAATTCGCCTTTACTTCCGACTGGACCACCCAGGACCCTACTCCTCGTCAATGAGTTCATGGGCGATTTTGAGTCCCTCGGTTCAGCAGTGCTTCCGCGATGTCTCGCCGCATTGTCGGTCGGGCTTTGCCCAACAGGGTCACTGCTCTGAATCGTCGCCAGGGATTTCATCGATGAATTGCTCCAGCCGTGCGGTGTCTGTGTCGGTCCAGCCGTCCGGCGGCACGACGCTCGCCCAACCCTTGACGTACTCCGTCGAGTAGTTGTGTCCGAAACCCGGCGGCACGTCGAGCTGATTGTACAGATCTCCTACCGCCTGCACGGCCGAGACGATGGGAAACCAACGCATGGCGTGAGGCACGTCGAAGCCGCGGGGCGGCGCCATCCATTCCGGTGGCCACCAAAGCGCCTTGCCATTCCAAAAGACAGCTGGATCGCCCGGATGTTGAAGGTAAGCGATCCGCGGCGCTGGCCGGTCCGCATTCAATGCCGCTTGAGACGGATCCCGGTTCAAGAACCGGACGGAACGTCCTCCGTCGAAGATTGGCTGCCAGAAGGGCGACCCGCGATCGCGCTCGCGAGTCAGCTGCGAATGGATAGGGTTGCTTTGTTCGCTGCCGGCGATGAGCGCGCCATCCGTCTGCGCCACCATATTCGCCACCGAGGAAGATGCGTCCACCCCCACAAAGGGCGCTTCCACTCCCGCGGCGCCGAGGCTCTTGCCGAACAGCAGAAGCTTCGGCCGCCGATCCGGCGGGAGCTGTGACCACCGTGCGCGAACGGCGTTGAAGAGCGTGAGCCCCGCCTCGTTCGCGCGCCCAGCTTCCATGAAGACGGCGAGCAGGCTTGGCAGGAAAGAGTATTGGATCGCAACGATCGCAGTGTCGCCGCGGTAAAGCTGCTCGAGCGAAGCCGTGGCTTTGGGGACCATCCAGCCCGTGCCGGTGGGCACCCACACGACCAGCACTTTCCGATCAAACCCGCCGGCTCGCTCGAGCTCACGGACCGCAAGCTGCGCGAGCTTCTCCGCGGAGTCCGCAGAACGCACCCCTACGTAAACCCTCACTGGGCAACGAGCTCGGCATCGACACCGTGGAACATCTTCAGCTCCTGCGCGCTTGTGGCTGTTGCCACGAAGTCGCGACCCATGCGACCCAGCGTGTCCCATGCAACGAGTGACGCGGGGCTGCCGGACACAGTTGAGGATTTGGGCGCCACGATTCCCACGTCCGTTTCCTCGTTTCTCGACGCGTTGACAGAGTTAACGGCCGCGGTGAGGGCACGAAGCGCGATTCCGCGACCGAGCGCGATGCCAATCACGACTACGAGCAGTGCTGTTGCCGGCACCGACACGATCGTCGGCACGTTGGCTTGGATGAATCGTTTGCCTGCGGCAACACCCTGGGCGATTACCCGCCCGACGACCACCAGCAAGACTCCGGCGAACGGCGACAGCGCGCTGATAAGCACTCCGTCCAGCCAGATCACGGGTGCCATCCCCATGAAGCTGCGTTGCTCGTTTTGCCAGCCAAGCCATCGCGTCGCGCCGAGGACAATCGCAACGAGCCAGGCCGCTGACAGCACGATACAGCCACGCCGGCCTATCACATTGCCGGGCGAGTGCCTCCGCCATTTGAGAAACCGGTGCGCCCCACGGCCGCCCAACGTGCCGATCCCGTAGCCAATGGCTAGACAGATCGCCCCGATCCCAGTCTGCATTTGCCACGACCGCGGAATCAGCGTTGGCGTCAGAGACTGCCACCAGAACAAAAGCGCGGGCAACGAACCGCTGAGTGTCGGCGTTCCGAGCGCGCCTCGGCGCTCAGCTGCTACTGCCTTTTCGGAGTTCTGCATGGGCGCCAGCCACCACATCTGCGGTCCAGGCGAAGGCGCTTATCAGCTATTCGCATTCACGTGCACGATCCGGTAACCGCAATTGACTTGAAGAATACATCCGAGCCAGCATTGTGGGCGGATGGCCGATTTTCATCCATATGGGTGGGTCGAAGACCCATGCGTAACTCGGAAAGTAATGGCAACTGGGTCGGGCGAAGAGCCGAAGGGAACTGCGGGTTCCTCTGCTCCGGTCGGAATAACACCCGGTTAATAGCAGGCGGCCCATCGTTGATCCGATGCGGATGGCCGCTGATTCAGAAATAAGGCCGAAATGGCTTCACTTCCCACCAGACTTCTGGCTGGCGATCCAGGCGGTGATGCGCTCGTCGAGAACGTCGAGGGGCAGAGCACCGGAGTCGATGACCTGATCGTGAAACGCGCGAATGTCGAATTTGTCGCCGAGTTCTTTCTGTGCGCGAGCGCGAAGTTCGAGAATTTTGAGCTGGCCGATCTTGTACGCCAGCGCCTGGCTGGGCCATGCGATGTAGCGATCGACTTCGGCCTGGATGCTGGTCTCGTCGATGGACGAGTGATCGTGGAAGAAGTCGACCATCTGCTGGCGGGTCCAGTGCTTCGAGTGCACGCCGGTGTCGACGACGAGGCGGATGGCGCGCCAGATGTCGCCCTCGAGCCGGCCGTAGTCGGTGTAGGGGTCCTGGTAGAAACCGACATCCTTGCCGAGACGTTCTGCGTAGAGTCCCCAGCCTTCCGCGAAGGCGGTGTAGCCTTCGAACTTGCGGAACTGGGGCACGTCTTGAAGCTCGCGCGAGATGGAAATTTGGAGGTGATGTCCGGGCAGGCCTTCGTGATAGCTCAGATCTTCGACCTGGTAGAGGTTTCGGGTCGTGGCGTTGTACGTGTCGATGCGCAGGCGTCCTGGACGGCTGCCGTCGGGCGCACCCGCTTCGTAATAGGCCGGAGCCGAGGTCTTTTCGAGAAAGTCAGGAACCGGGGCGACTTCAAACGGCGTCTTGGGCAGGTGGCCAAAGAGCGAGGGAAGCTTCGCCTGCATCGGGCCAAGATAGCCGCGTGCGGCATCGAGCAGCGCCTCTGCCGAGGCGGGGTGGAGCTTGGGGTTGGTTTTGAGACTCGCGTTGAAGCTTTTCAGGTCCTGGAAGCCGAGCTTCTTCGCGATCGCGAGCATCTCGGCCTCGTCCTTTTTCACTTCGTCGAGGCCGATCTGGTGAATCTGGTCGGCGGTCAGGTTGGTTGTGGTGGTGCGCCGGATCAGAAACTGGTAGTACCTCGCGCCGTCGGGAATCGCTGAGATGCCGGGCTCGGTGCGGCCTGCGGGAATATAAGTGACTTCGAGGAACCGCGCGAAGCGTCGGTAGGCGGGCAGCACGTCCTTGCTGATCGCTGCCAGCATCTCGGTCTTGATGCGGGTTTGTTCGGCTGCCGGGATCGAGGCAGGGAGCTTTTTGAGAGGGAGCGCCAGCGGCGAATCGTCGGGCTTCTGATTGGCGAGCTGCTTCACCTGTTCGAGGGTCTTCTCGAGCAGGTACTTCGGCGGGACTCGTTTCTCATCGATGCCGAGGGAGATGTTCTCCGTGACCTGATCGAAGGCTTTGGGAATCTGATGAAGGCGCGCGATCCAATCGTCATAGTCTTTCGTCGTGGTGAAGCTGAGCTGCGCTACCAGTTGCGGATACTCCGCATAGATGCCACCCATCTGGTTGACCGGCATCTGCCATGACTTGAATTCCGCGGCCTCCTGGTTTTCGGTGAGGCGACGGATGAGCAGTTCGCGGCTGAGCTGGTCCTGATCGGAGAGCCCGGTGGCGTCGATGGCTGCGAGCTTCAGCAGGAAGTCCTGCTGGACGGCGAGCCAATCGTTGATGGCCTTGACGGAGTAGTCGGAGATTTGGTCGTTGAAGCGCTTGTCGCCGATGGTGGAGGCGAACTCGGGTTGCCGTTTCAGGTTTTCTTCCCAGTAATCGTGGAAGAGACCGTGGAGAGCCTTGGCGCGATCTTCCGGAGGGGTTGGCCCGGGCGCCGACGCCGTGAGCTGGCCCGGAGCCGTTGCAGGAACAACGAAGAACGCCGCAAGCGAGAGCAGAAAAAGCTTTTTCACGATGAGAATCCTGTGAGGCTACGATGGCAAAAGAGAGCCGATGCGATTGAGTGTAGTGGATCGGGGAGAGGTCGCGTCCATAGAGATCAAGCCGACGGCCACCAGGCCGTAGACAGACAGTTCTGCGCAACGTCAGGGATTGTAGCGCAGTGATGGGATGAGCTGAGAAAAGCAACCGCGGAATTTTTCGGCTCCGGCAGCTGGCGCGCAGTCTTCTTTTTATTGCCGTTGTTCAGGTCCAGAACATCGTTCACGTAGCCGAGGATGAGGGAATCGAAGTCGAAGACCTGCACAGCGGGGCACAGGCGTTGACTGCGTGCGACAGGAAAGAAGTCGAATTCTGCATGGTACGCCTCGCTTCTTCGTGAATCGGTGCAGGAGGATTCATCGGCAGGGAGCGAGGAAACGCGAGGTGGGAGCTGCGGTCGTTAATCCCGCTTGGTCGGAATGACCGGGGAGGTTGGCGGGTCTGTTGGTTCCCACCCTTGACTTTCGTCAAGGATGGGGCAAGCGAAGGACGACGGATTTTGTGAAGGAGTCCGACCGCTATTTGCGGAAGCGCTTGGAGGGTTCGTCGGAGTAGATCTGGCCGTCGCGGATGTGGACGACGCGGTGCGCGTAGTCGGCGATGTCGGGCTCGTGGGTGACGAGGACGATGGTGTTGCCCTTGGCCTGCAGCTGATCGAAGAGGGACATGATCTCAATGCCGGTCTTGGAGTCGAGGTTCCCGGTAGGCTCGTCGGCCAGGATGATGGAGGGGCTGTTCACCAATGCCCGTGCAATCGCGACGCGCTGCCGCTGCCCACCCGAGAGTTCGTTCGGCTTATGATTCATGCGCGTCTCGAGGCCGACGTTGATGAGCGACTGCTTGGCGCGTTCGATACGCTCGGCTGCCGGAGTTCCGTTGTAGATGAGCGGCAATTCGACGTTGTGCAGCGAGGTTGCACGCGACAGCAGGTTGAAGGTCTGAAAGACGAAACCTATTTCCTTGTTGCGGATGCGCGCGAGCTCGTCGTCATCCAGTTCGCTGACGAGCTGTCCGTTGAGCCAGTACTTGCCTTTCGAAGGCGTGTCGAGGCAGCCGATGAGGTTCATGAGCGTGGACTTGCCGGAACCCGACGGTCCCATGATGGCGACGTATTCGTTCTGCTTGATGCGGAGATTGACGCCGCGCAGAGCATGCACCTGCTGCTCGGAGCCCATGTCGTAGGTGCGCCACAGGTCCTCAACGACAATCATGTCGCCGTTGGGCCCAGAGGATTGCTGCCTTTCCACCTCGGAGATGACGCTGTTCAATGCCATGAATTCCTCATCCTTTGCTGCTCGAATCTGCGCGCTGGGTGTGTCTTTCGGTTTTGCTTCTTGAGCCTGGGTGACCCAGGCCACCCGAATTTGGAGACCCGGGAAACCGCGAACCCACGCAGTTGCGCCTAGCTCTTTGATGCCGGCGGCGTCGCTGGACTCTTGTCCTTCTTGAGCAGTGCGCCATTCTTGAGCGCACGCAGAGTCTTGTAAGGACCGATCACGATCTCATCTCCCTGCTTGAGTCCGCTTACTACTTCGATGTCGGTTGCACCCGTGATTCCGGTCGTTACCGGGACAAACTTGGCGCGCTGCTTCCCGTGCGCATCCTTTTCGACGACGTAGACACCCTGCACGGGAGCCGTCTTCGCGTTGGACGATACGGATGCTGCTTCGACGTTTCCGCTGCTGGTGGGGGCGGGCGGCGTAAACATCGTCAGAGCCTGGATCGGCAGCGAGAGAACATTCGATTTCTGCGCGGTCGTGACCTTTGCTGTGGTCGAGAGCCCGGGGCGCAACTCATCGGACGGCTGGTCAAGGGTGACGACAACCTTGAAGTCCTTGGCCTCCTCTGTGCCGGTGGTGGACTGCGAGGTGGCAACGCCGGTGGAGCGCAGCAGGGCCTGGTCTCCGACAAGCGTCACGTGTCCCTTGTAGACCTTGCCGGGGATGGCATCCACAGTTACATCGGCGGGCTGGCCAAGCTTGACGTTCACGATGTCAGTTTCGTCCACCTTAACTTCAGCGGTGACGACGCTCATGTCGGCGATCGTCATGAAGGTCGAGCCTTCCGTGTTCTGGATGCCTTCGACAACGGTCTCGCCTTCACGTACCGGCTCGTTGGTCACAACGCCGTCAAACGGTGCGATGGCCTGGGTGAGAGCAAGCGCGTTCTGGTTGGCGCGCAGAGTAGCAACCTGCGTGTCGAGGTGTCCGCGGGCGGAGGCGGTGTTTGCCTTTGCCTGATTGACCTGGGCCGTTGCCTGCGCCAGCGAAGCTACGTCGGTGTCATAGGCGGCTTTCTTGGCGTCGTAATCCTGCTTGGCCATGATTCCTGCCTTGTAAAGGCTCTGCGCCCGGTCCCAGTCGAGTTTCTTCTGTTCAAGATCGGCCTGGGCGTGCTCGACGTTTGCCTCGGCGGTCTTTTCGGCGGCGATGTAGGAGGCAATGTCAGTACGGGCGGCAGAAATGGAAGCCTGCTGTCCTGCTACCTGGGCCTCCTGGGCTACGTTCTCAACCGTGGCAACAAGCTGGCCTCTCTTCACGTGGTCACCCTCTTTCACATAGAGGTGCGTGATGCGGCCCATTGCTGTGGCGCCGAGGTTGACGTAGGTCTTGGGCTTGATCTGGCCTGTGCCGCTGACAATCGTCGCAAGGTCCTGGCGATGAATTGTCGCGGTAAGAACCTTGGTGTAGCCCGATTGCTGTTTCACAACGAAGACGGCAACAAGAACGATGGCCAGAATGACTGCAGAGGCAATGAGAAGGATTTTTTTCATGGGCGATCTAAGCTCCCGGGGGGCTCCAAGAGTATTTTACGCAAATGTTTCTCGCAAGGTTCCCAAATCCTTCGAATTCGCATTGTCACAGATTGTTAAACCAAGGATCCGGCGGTTCATGCTTGTTTCGGGGCCGTCGCGGTTGGGGGGACAGCGCAGGATTCTGCGAGAGGGCTGCGTTTGTCTCTTGAGACGGCGGAGGAGCCTGTTTTGTCTCAGAAATCGAGGCTTAGGCGCAGGAAAATAAGATATCGGTAGGTGACGTTCTGACAACCGGGGCGTCCAACGTGCGGCGACAGTTGTATTTGCCTTGCCCGGGCTCTTTAGGGACCGTAAAATAAGAGGCACTTGTAGGAGCTTTCCGACGCAATGATTTTCAACGGCCGTTCGTTCTTCGTTGTCGCACTTGGTTGCGGCCTCATCCTGCTTACGTCCCCCAGAAGCCACGCCCAACAGAGCCAGGATCCGTCGCTGCAACCGCGGCCATCCTCCAGCGGGAGCCAAAATCCGAACCAGGACGAACCGGATCCTCTCAAGCGCCCCCGATCGGACAAGGATCAGTTCAAGGCGCAGAAGGAACTAAAGCAGGAAATCAAGACCGCATATAAAACCTGGTTGGATCAGGACGTCGTTTATATCATCTCGGATGAAGAGAGAAAAGCTTTCAAGAGCCTAAGCAACGACGAAGAGCGCGAGGCTTTCATCGAGCAATTCTGGCTGCGCCGCAACCCGAATCCGGATTCTCCCGACAACGAGTTCCGCGAGGAACACTATCGGCGCATTCAGTATGCGAACGATCATTACGCGGCGGGCAAGCCGGGATGGAAAACTGACCGTGGCCATATCTATATAGCTTTCGGACCGCCGGACTCCACCGATTCTCATCCTTCAGGCGGCGCATATCAGCGGCCAATTGACGAAGGCGGCGGCCAGACGTCGACCTTCCCGTTCGAGATCTGGCATTACCGGTATATCGAGGGTGTCGGCGACAACATTGATGTTGAGTTCGTGGATACGTGCCAGTGCGGCGACTACCACTTCACCATCGATCGCAGCGAGAAAGATGCCCTGGCGAAGGTTCCCGGCGCCGGCTTGACCCAGTGGGAAGAGATGGGCATGGCCAAGAAGGCCGACCGCTTCAAGGGCGGCATGGAAAGCCTGGGTGCAGGACCGATGGGAAGCCAGAACCAGTCAAAGGAGTTTGACCGCATCGAATTGGCCGCGAAGCTATTTGCGCCGCCTCCAGTCAAGTTCCACGATCTGGAGAGCGCCATGAGCGAGCACAAGATTCTCTCCGGCCCCATCTTCCCCTTCGATGTCCGGACCGATTTCGTCAAGGTAACATCGAGCACCGTGCTTGTGCCGATCACCCTCCAGATCAAGAACCGGGACATCACGTTTGTGACGAAGGACGGGGTTTCCAAAGGCGTGGTCAACATCCTGGGCAAGGTCACGACTCTTACGCACAAGACGGTTCAGACCTTCGAAGACACGGTGGAAGTGGAACAGCCTTCGGAGCTGCTAGAGAAATCTCTGGACCGTAAGTCCATTTACTGGAAGGCGGTACCGCTGCTTCCCGGCCTGTATCGGCTGGATATCGCGATCAAAGACGTGAATAACCCCGACCATATGGGAGTCTATGGGCGCAGCCTCGAAGTGCCTCTCTACCATGACGAAAAACTCGGCACTTCGTCTCTGATTCTGGCTGACCAGATTTATCCGGTCAGCTCGCGGGACATTGGACAGGGCAGCTGCGTGATTGGGAACACCCACGTATGCCCGCGCGTGACGCCCAACCCCGCGACGCCAGTTAACTATAAGCGCAACCAGAGCTTGAACTTCTGGATGCAGGTCTATAACCTCGGCATCAACGATCAGACCAAGAGCAATGAGGCAAAGGTCAGTTACCAGATCGTGGATACGGCAACAAACACGGTTGTCTTTGAGAAAGAACAAGATTCCAAAGACTTTGGCGAACACAGCGACCAGTTGACGGTAGAAAAGACCCTGCCGGTAGCCGGCCTGCAGCCGGGCAAGTACAAGGTGACGGTCAAAATAAATGACGAAATCTCAAAACAAGAGATTGCGCAATCGGCACCTTTTGTCGTGGAATAGTACGAGAGCTCCGCATGTTGAGTCACCCGGCGGGAGATCGGGAAACTCGCGGGCAGTTGATTCCCAGGACTTACGCCAGGACGCCGCCGGGTCACCTACAAAAGTGATGATGCGCAGGCTCCATCTCGCTTCCCTGGTCGCGCTGATCGTCATGGCGAACGCGCCGCTTTACGGGGCGTCCGCCGGAACGGTGTCAGGAATGGTGCGCGACTCCTCGGGCATCCCCCAGATTGGGGCCATTGTCCAGCTTCTGCGGCCTGACCTGACCGTGATCGAGGCTGTCTACACTGACAGCAAAGGCGCCTACTCGTTTGCAAACATCCTGCCCGGCCGTTACGCGGTCAAGGCCATGGGCACGTCGTTCCTGCCGTCTCTGCGCGAGAACGTGCGGCTTCGCACAAGTGCGGTGGTGAACCTGACGCTGAACTCACTGTTCGAAGTGATGCAGTGGCTGCCGGCTGAGCCGCGATCTGCCAACACCCCGAAGGATGATTGGGAGTGGACTCTTCGTTCGGCAGCGAATCGTCCGTTGCTGCGCTGGCTCGAGGACGGCCCGCTGATCGTGGTTTCAGATCGGCAAGGAGGCAAGCCGAAGCTGAAAGCCCGCCTGATGGCTACCGGCCAGGAAGGTACGTTCGGCGAAAGTGGCGAGCGCTTTACTGCGAATGTCGAAAACACTCCTTCCAACAGTCGTGCATTGCTGGCGCGGGTTGATTTTGCTCCGAACACCAATGCCGGCATGGAATCGATGCTTGGCTTCCGCCAGGATCTCGGTTTTGCCGGTTCGGTGGAGTCGATGGCGGCAATCTCCATTCATCCGGTGATCGAAGGAGCGGGCGCCGACGGCCTCGAAGAGGCTGCGATGCGGAGCGCCGAAACGATCAACCTTGGAGATGAGTTTGAGATCAACGCCGGTACGCAGCAGGTTTTCGCGCGGTTCATCCAGAACTCACCCAACACGATCGCGGCCGCGCTGCCCTTCGCCTCCGTTGCGTGGCGTGGCCGCAATACGACCGTGAGCTATCGCATGGCGACCGCTCCGATGGGAGCGAACCAAAATGAATCTAAGGCGACGTATTATCTGCCTCGAGTCTCCATGCGCCGTGGTGCGCTGGTGCTGCAGCACGGTATGCACCAGGAGATCTCCTGGGAGCGGCGAACGGATACATCAGGGGTTTCTTTCCGTGTCTTCTCCGACGAGATCGATAATCCGGTGGTCGAGGCCAGTGGAACAGCGGCAGCAGCCGACGGTGTGCTGATCGACCCGGTGAGCGGAATGATCCGCGGCGCGGGTCAGAACTACTCAAGCACTGGAGTGATAGCCACGGCAGAGCGGCGATTTGGCAGCAATGCCGTGAGCCTGGCTTATGCCGATGGCAGTGCGCTCGTGATGCCGGCACTTCCGCGTCCGACCCTCGGGCAGATACTCAGTGCAGCAAAGCCGCGTCGCACTCAGATGTATGCGATTTCGCTTTCGGGCGTTCTCGATGGAACTGGGACGCGATGGCATGCGAGCTACCGGTGGCAACCTGCGGATACGGTAACCCAGCTGGCTCCTTACGAGGTCGGCGCGATGCGGCCGTATCTGAATCTCAATCTGCGCCAGCCCATCTGCATCAGGCATGATGGGATGAACATCGAAGCCCTGCTGAATGTGAGCAATCTTCTCGCCGAAGGCTATCGGCCCTATGTGATGAACGGCGGAACCGTTGTCTTTGCCCAGGATCAGCGAAGCATCGGCGCAGGCGTCGCGTTCACTTTCTAAGCCTGAACGACCCTTGTAAAAAGCATTGTTGAAAGGGCGCGACTCTAGTCGTGCTCGCCACAAAATGCCAGGGAATCGCTGGGCATTAGCCCTTGAAGAACAAGCCACGAGGCTCGCGAGATCATGCTCGCCTGGCTTTGGAATCCCCGAGCTCACTGTGTTATATTTTTCAAGGGTCAGTGAGGAGATTCGCGTGACCCGAGCCTTGCACCAATCCTGCGGCAAGGCTCTTCAAACCTTCTGGACGCGTAGCTCAACTGGCAGAGCATTCGGCTCTTAACCGACAGGTTGTAGGTTCGATTCCTACCGCGTCCACCAT
>DATFSO010000151.1:0-5375 GCA_035262585.1 Occallatibacter sp.
CTTGCACCGTTGTATCCGGCATGAATGGTGGTGTGAGGTCTGAAGTGGGTCGAGCCGCTCACACCAACATCCGTTTAGTAACTGGGGTGTTGTAGGAGACTTCGAGGAATTCTGGCGGCCCGTAGTGGTGCCAAGACAGGAACTCGCGCAGCTAAATCGTGCACGAACGGTCGCCCAGGGCGTCCGCCTGGATTGATCGCGGTTGCTCCCCGTTTTCATTCTCTGACAGTTCGCCGGCACGCAACTCCCTATCGAAAAGGAGAAGTGGCCCTTACGACACGCCCGGCGTAGAGATCGTGGCCTTCTCGACAAAAACCGGGCGAGGAGTTTAAGATGCGGGCATCAAGCGCCTTTGAAAAGTACTTCCGTCTGCCAGAGACTCGCCGCTACACCATCGAGATCGGGATATACCGTGCGTTGCGTTATTCCAAGACCGCTCAGAACTTCGAGAAGTTTTACCTTGCTCGCCTCTGGCACAATCCAAGAATACAGCTTCTCGATGTCGAGGCAGTCCTCGACAAATTCCTCGCCAGCAAGATCCTCGAGGCACCGGCAAGGATTATGGTGAAACGTGAAAACGCCATCCTGAGCTACGATCCGAGGTGAATTGTATAAGGGATGAACGATCTTGATCGCGTACGCCGTGGACGGGTGCGCTGGATCACGCGTGCTTTCGTAGGGACGGAACAGGTGTTCTTCTTTCTCTCGCTTGGCGAGCTCGAACGGGTCGAGGTCGATTCTTCGTTTTCGTAACCTCATGGCCCAGACCCTGCCGCCACGTTTATCTGGACCTGTAGAGCACTTGTGTTCCTCACAGCACGCGAAATACAGCGAGACGAGAGCATTGGCACTCCAATCGAGCAATCGTGTTGGCAGCTTATGGTGCCTTACGAGGAAGATTGCTTCTCCAGCAGTTATCGCCCGCCCGACATGTGGGTGTGCCCTTCTCCTAAAGCGATGAAGGAGGTCGCGCTCCTCCTCGGCATTCAGTGTCCTCTTCCTGCCAGCGTAATTTAACGATCGCCCGATCGTCGGAAACATTTTGTAGTCGGTGCTCGAGAGTCCCCGATACCAGTGCTTGTCTTCCGCACTGAGGCCGGATATCTCGGACACGAATTCATCCACAGATCGAATATCATCGCGTGGCTCAATCGTGAATTTTACTGAGGTTGCCATCTGACTGCTCCTGCAATCTCGACGCAAAGAGAAACCACAAGGCGGCGCGTCCCCCCCAGTCCAGGGATGCACCGTCGGTGCCGCTCGCTTCGGCTGCTCGCGGCGCCAATCTCGGTGACATGCTTGCCGGGATAAGAAACATCGTGGCGAAAAGTAGACAAGCAGTGGGCGAGGGACCGTCCGTCCGACAGCCCAGCCTGTTCGCGCTCCATCACTGCGGCCGGCGAGAACCGGTGGCATGGTGCGATGCTGATCATCCGATTTCATCAGCACTGACGCGTTCGCTGTGATCTGTCTGAGTTGTTTGAAGAACTACAGGCTTGCAGCCGCTGATTTTGCTTACTACGCCAATACTACGACACGAACTCGATCGGCTATGGCAGGCGCGCGTTCGGGGTGCTCAGTTCAGTGTCTCGCTTGTCCGAAAATCCGAACACTCGGTACGGCCCGCAAGGGATCGACAACTGAATGCCGATACCATTGGGCCGCGTCGTCTATCGGTCGGGGAGGCTCAATTGGGTCTCCTTTGTGTCATAAGGAGACGTCTGGACGGCCTCCTAAACTGCGAGAGGGCGACATGAGGGCCTCGGCTGGCGCAGACTGGAGATCTTACACTGAAGCAGGAGAGCGGCCCGCATGGCTCGGCTAAGTGTCAATCTCAATAAAGTGGCGCTGCTCCGTAATTCGCGTCGCACCGGAGTGCAGGACCTCCAGGAATTTGCACGGATCGCCATCGCGGCTGGTGCGGGGGGCATTACAGTGCATCCTCGGCCGGACGAGCGGCACATCCGTCGCAATGACGTGCCGGAATTGGCGAAGCTCATGCAGCCTAGACGGCCGAAACTGGAACTGAACATCGAAGGTTACCCTGACGCTCGTCTGGTCGACATGGCCACCGAGGTATTCCCAGAACAGTGTACGCTGGTGCCCGACGCACCGGCCGCCTTCACCTCGGAGAAAGGTTGGGATCTCACGGCAGATCAAATGCAGCTGTTGCGCCCGGTGATCGCCTCGCTCATACAGCTCAAAATCCGTGTTATTCTCTTCATAGACCCCGATCCCACAGTGCTCGACCGGGTGATCCAAGTCGGCGGAGAGGGCATCGAGATCTTCACCGGCGGCTATGCGGCGGACTTCCGCGCACGACAACATGCCGCCATGCTTGACGCCTGTGCCGAAACCGCGCGGCAGGCAAGAGCGCGAGGCCTCGTGGTAAATGTTGGACATGACTTGAATTTGCGCAATCTGCCACCACTCATTGCGCGTATTCCATTTCTGGCGGAGGCTTCGATCGGTCACGAATTGACTGCCGATGCCCTTCTTATGGGATACGGCTCAGCGGTGCGAGCGTACGTAACAGCGCTCACATCGACACAGGGTGTAACTGACAAATAGGGCAAGCATGACCATTCGCGCTTCGTGCTGGAAGCGCTACGGTCCTTAACATGGGATATGCGCTGTGCCGCGCGCTTTGAAGTCCTCCCCTTGAAGTCATGCGGTATGAGGACCAATGAAAAGACCATACGACGACGTTGACCCGCAGGTTTGGTCTGGTCTGCTTCGGGTCAAGATTTTGCCAAAGCTGGGCTAGCGCCGACGGAGCCTACCGGATTTCAGAAACCAAGTTGGGAAGGGGCAAAAAGTGCCAACAACAGACATAATCATCCACCTCCAAACCGCGTGATATGGCGTAGGCGGGTTTAGGTTTTTTTACCGAAGTTAGGCTCGACGGCTTTGAGCGCCGGCACTGCCCCACGGCGGTCTCACGCCCGTTGTCAGCCGAATGCCCGTAAGCCGACGGCATCAGCCGCACGCGGTGTGGCCGAGTGCTTGCAACTCGCGCGACCAATGATGCGCCGAGGCGCAGGCCTCTATCCCGGTCAGCAGGTGGTCACGACGATCTTTCCGATCTGCTGATTGGATTCCAGGTAACGATGCGCCTCGACAATCTCGGCCAGTGGAAATGTACGCGCGATCACCGGCTTCAATCGCCCAGCGGCCAAGCCGTCAACAACGAAGCGCTTGCCACGCTCCAGACTTTCGCGATTTCCGACTATCGAATACGAGTTATAGCCGCGAACAATCAGGCTCTTCTCGAGTGCCAGAAAGAGCGGAAATGGCGTCGGCTCAGGAGCCAGGCCTCCATACTCGAAAATCGTGCCGCCGTTGCCCACGGCAGCGGCCAATGATTCCAGTTCGCGGCCGGCCACCGAATCGAACGCCACACGCGCGCCTTTGTTCTCCGTCAGGCGCATAACTTCCTGTGCCATATCCTGCTCGTGCGTGGCGATCACATGCTTTGCCCCGGCCTCGAGCAACGCTTCACGCTTCGCTCCCGTACGGGTTATCGCAATGGAGACCGCTTCCAGGCTGTTCACAATTTGGATAGCCGCGAGGCCGACACTGCTCGAGGCCGCCGTAATGAGCACCGCATCGCCCTTCTTGGGGCGCGTAATTTCGACCAGCGCGCCGTAGGCCGTCAGATACTGCATCCAGATCGCAGCGGCCTCGGTCCAAGAGAGACTGGCGGGATGCTTGGCGACGGCGTGGGCGGGGACGATCGCCACGTCCCCATAGACACCATATTGATTCATGGAGAAGGCCGGGATGGTGCTCACCGCATCGCCCACCGAAAACCCCGTGACGCCTGCGCCGATGGCCTCGATTTCGCCGGCCGCTTCCCAGCCGAGCCTAGCAGGCAGCTTCGGGGCCTCGAAGTATGTTCCCGCGCGAAACATCGCCTCGGCCCGATTGAGTCCGAGTGCAAGAACTCG
This sequence comes from Occallatibacter sp., assembly GCA_035262585.1. Classification (GTDB taxonomy): domain Bacteria; phylum Acidobacteriota; class Terriglobia; order Terriglobales; family Acidobacteriaceae; genus Telmatobacter. The sequence continues at coordinate 3,951 of DATFSO010000151.1, forward strand.
AATTCGCACCTCCCCCTCCTTGGGTGAACCGATGTCCAACTCATCGAACTGCAGAACTTCGGGGCTACCGGTCCGATGGATGCGAACGATGCGAGACATGGCTCCTCCTTAGCGTACGTGACGCAGTCTCGACCGGCTCCTCGCCGAACCGGTTCTTTGCGCCAACTTCTCTAACGGTCCGTCACGATCACTTCAGCTTCGAGAGCGCGAATGCTGCGCAGCGAATTTGATATCAAGCAGGTGTGCTCCGCCCGCTCGAGCAACTGGCGCGCCTTGGCGACGTCCGTCCCCGCAGGAACGATTAGGCGCGCAAATGTCGTAAAACGCGTGAATTGCGACACTCGCTCTACGCGATCGAGCAACCCCTCGACCCGACAATCAAGCCGCAGCCAGTCGAAGCGAGCCAGACGAGCGATTGGGCGGAAGCTTAGAATAAAGCAGCCCACAAGGGACGCGCACAAGAGAGTCTCGGGCGACCAAGTGCCCCCGGGTCCATCGAATTCGGGTGGAGGCGCTGTATCAAGACTCGGCAGCTGCGGTGAAGTGACGCCGAACAAACCAGCGTTCTGCGCGGCTGCGGAGGCGACGTACTTATGCGGATAGGGATGCATTTTGACCATCCGGCTGCGAAATCAGCGTAGGCGTCCTTCCGGGACCGTCGACATCGCAGTTGAAGACTTGCCGCGCCGCGCGCCATGGCGCCAGAGAGCTGGCGACGCTTGCCGGCCTCCGCTCGAGGAGGAGATCAAGTTTGAGACGCGCCGACGATTTGCCGATGGTCCCGGCACTATTGAATGAGATGCAACAATCTCTGTCGTTCAGCTCGCGCCTTGCGCCGCGCCCCAGTCTCGGCGGCTCTTCGATATTGGCCTTCATCTCTCGACGGCACACGATTGAGTGTCAGCGAAGCTTTGAATCTGAGTGACCGTAGGGTGCTTGGCAAAAACGCTTTTTACGCCGCAGCAATAGCGCGCATATCAGAGCAAATTGCGATGGAGCCACTCCCATACAGACGTTGTCTACTCGCGGTTCACCACTGAGGAAGGCAGCTCTCTCTAGAACCATCAAAGGTGGAGATTCTGCGTTGGAAGTCACTTGGCAAATTCCTGCCTCGCCGAATGCAGAACCCGCAAAACGCTCCGCGTCTGCAAGCGGTCGGAGCTCGTCCTACTGTTCGATCGCTGTTGGAAGCGGACTGAAAAACCTCCGCTACTACGGTTATCGCGACAGATAGACGCGTATAGAAGAATTCGACCGCTTGTGGGTTTCACGCCATGAGATCCTGGTTCAAATTCCTTTCAGGTATTCAACAAGATCCTTTTTCTGCGCTTCGCTGAGGTTCAGCTTCAGATTTTCATTGTAGTGGTTCACAACGTCCATCAGAGTCCCGAACCGCCCGTCATGAAAGAAGCCACCCTTCTGATG
>DATFSO010000152.1:0-9736 GCA_035262585.1 Occallatibacter sp.
TTTTTGCGTTCGCGTCTTCCTACCCTCTGGAGTCGCAGTTATTACGTAGGATCGGTCGGTTCGGTAAGTGAAGCCACGATGCGCAGATATATCGCAGAGCAAAAAGGGAAGTGATTTTTGCGACTCTCCTTCAAATATCGGCCGCCCATGATCATTTTTTGCCGAGCTTTCGGCACGACTCAATCACCGCAGCGACAATGACCAATTGCTGGGGTGATTGAGTCGTGCCCTGTTACAAGACCGTGGTTTAGACTCCCACAGGCTTCTTGTCTCATGGATTACTTCGCTTCGGAGAAGACCTGCTCGATGAGGATGGTTCGCAGCGTCTGGCGCAGATCGGTCCTCGCGTCGGGCTCGGTGTTCGACTGCGGATGCAGTTCCGGCGTTGGGCCGGGTGCTCCAGTATCGGTTGTATTCACCGCGAGAATGCTTGCGCAATGATCCGCCGGATCGACCAGCAGTTCCGAGGAGAAGCCTCCCTGGTCTCCGTCGTGATAGATGTAGCGATGCCCGCCGGTCTCGACGATGAAAAAACCCAGCCCCATCTTCGGCTGCGACCCATGTGGACCGGAGGTGTAAGGCGTTGCAGGTTTGCCTGGCTCGGTCGCAGGCAGTACAGCTGTCCACGCCTCTTCAAGTGAACTGCGCTTCAGCACAGTCTCATAAAGCTTGTTGCCCGGATCACCGATCAGGAAGCGCAAATACTTTGCCATATCTGTTACCGGAGCCTTCAGGCCGCTGTTGGAGGTCGTGATCCCGGTGTCGAAGTTGAAGGGCTGAAGCGTGAGCTTTGTGCCCGCGCGCAAATAGCTCTCCGACACGTGTCCCTCGAGGAAGTAAGGCGCAACGTCGAAGTAGCTATCATGCATTCCAAGCGGTTTCAGGATGTTTTTGTCGATGTAGACTTCGAAGTCATCACCGCTGAGGCGCTCGATGACCTGGCCGAGAAAGACGTAGCCGAGATTTGAGTAGCTCCACCGCGTGCCGGGTGCAAACGCGATGTGCGTGTAGGGAAGCATCGCAGCCACCTGTGTCCACTTTGTCGGTTCGAATGGCTGCCAGTCGCAATTGTTCGCATCATCGCAGTCCCACGGCCAGGTCGGATTACGGAAGCCGGCGCTGTGCGTCAGCAGATGCCGGATCGTGATGGCGTCGATACTGAGGAATTCGTCGTGCACCTGGCGTAATTCCGGCACATAGCGCACGACCGGATCGTCGAGGGAGAGCTTGCCGCGATCGCGGAGCTGCAGGATCGCGATCGCTGTCATGGTCTTGGTAATCGAAGCCCAGTTATATGCTGTCGCTTCGTCGGCTTGCTGATGCGCATCGCGCCGCGCCTGGCCAAATACGAGCGTCTCCGACGGTGCATTGCCGCGAACAAGTGCGAATCCCCCGCCGACAATACCGTGCTGCGTCAGCACAGAGTTGAAATTCGGACGGAAAGCGCTCAACGGGTCATGTGCAGCACCGGTTTGAGCGCGGCTCGTTGCTGCGAAAAAGGTACAGGCGGTCATCCCGATGAGGGCGAGAAGTGCGCGAACTTGCGGGGACATGGGGCCATCATAATATGCGCTTCTTCGAGAGAAAAACAGCAAGTTAGCGTCGTTCGCGACCTGGCGAGTCAGCGGGCTAGCGAACTGGTCGTGTTTCTCACGAAGGCACGATAATCTCCGTCTGGGCAGTCCTCAGCGAGCGGCGACTGCATTTGTCGGCGTCAGCGCAATGGGCGCAACGTTCCAGCCATCAACCTGGACAATCGGCGAAGCGTTTTCGCCTTCCGGCAACCGTGCCGTCAGCATCGTCGATTCTCCAGGCTTCAGTTCTATCCAGTTGTCTGACCAAAGGACCGGCGCGATCAGGTCGCCGGAAGTCGTGCGAATGACCGCTCGAATCTGAAACGCAAGCGCGTTTGAACGGTTGGCGAGATGAACGCGGACGTCGCGCCCATGAGGCGTGATTTCCATGTCAGCGTGTCCTTCAAGTTGTGCAGGCGGCAGATGCGCAAGCGCGGTCAGGTCTTCGTGTCGTGTCGCCGGGGTATGCGTGTAATCGGTGTTATCCCAATCGAAGGTGGTCAGCGTACCCGGTACCCAGTAGAAGTTGTGGCTGACAACGCGGCCGGATGCGTCTGAGAGTGTGAGATCGACAAAGAAGACACGCTCCGCACCTGAATAGAGCGCGGAAGGAATCGTGAAGACACGCTGCGAGCTGTCGGCCCCAGCATCCACTTTGGCCTGCGCGTTATAAAGGTCGTTCCATGCCAGGCCGTATACATGCACATCAGCGTGAAGACTTGGCTCATTGGAGTAGGTGCTGTTCACAACGTCGATGGCACGATCGTCGTATGAATAGAGAATGTGCAGCGGCTCGCAGGCTTTCTTGACGCCGAAATAGCCGCCGCCGGTGTCGAGGTAATAGTCATAGAGATGCCAGATCATCGAGGGCCAGGCGTTGTTCAGCATCCATTGAATGACTCCCGTTGATGCGTACTTGTTCTTGCTATACGCCTCGAACATAGCGCGTTCGGAGTCGTATTCCATGGTCTGGGCGATGCGCTCGTAGTCAGCGGCAGAGGCCGGCTTGGCGTACATGGCCTCCATGGCCGTGTCGAAGACCTTCAGAGTTTCAAATCCGCCTCCTCCGTTATGCAGACTCCAGTTGGCCGATGCCGGCCATACTTCCGGATCCGGTAGGAACTTCTTTCTGCTTGCCAATGACGGAATCGCCGGCCCCGGGCTCGTCTCGGTGTTGAATCCCAGCGCGCCGCCGTAGTGGAACCCGAAATACCAATAACTAGGCGCTACGTAATCGTACGGGCCGGTCATCTTCACGCCGCTCTCGCCGGTCACCGTCGTTGGCGTGGAGGTTGCAGAAGAGAGAATGGGATTCGGCCAGTGCGTCTCTGATTCCACCTCTAGGTAGGCGCTTTCCACGTCTGCGGGCGGCGGGTTGTCGCTGCCGTTGAGCCACACCAGCACGCTTGCGTAATGGCGCAGCCGCAGCATCTGCGAGCGCAGCGACGCCGTTGCGATCGCCAGGTCCTGGGGAGTCCAATCCTTCCAGTGCTCCCAATGGTCACAGCAGCACCAGCCCGGCATGACAAGGATGCCGCGCTCGTCGGCTAGGCGGAAGAACTCATCGGTTTCGAGCTTGCCCTCCAGACGAATCGTGTTGAGGTTCATGTCCTGTACGAGGTCGAGCTGACTGCGCAAGCGATTCTCATCGGTGCGCAGCAGCATGTCGGGTGACCAGCCCGCACCGCGGATCAGGATCGTTCTGCCATTCACGCGGAACAGGCGGCTGCCATTTGTGGTCAGCTCCGAGGTTATCTCGCGAATTCCGAAATTCACGCTTTGCTCGTCGGTCGTGCGGCCTTGCGTGCTGAAGCTGACGGTCAGACGCTCGAGGTGCGGTTCGCCCATCTGCCGCGGCCACCAGAGTTTTGGATTCTGAATCCGCAGGGCAGGGAACTGCTCGGGGCTGAGGGCCACGGTTTGATCTTCGTTCGCGTTCAACTCGACAGGCTTCTCGAACCGCACGCCGGCGACTGTGCCGGAGAGCACGCCTTTGACTGGCGCGGTCGATGCGTTATGCAGTTCGGCATAGACTGTCAGGTCAGCGGTGCTCAACGAGCCGTTCGGAAAATGCGTGGCGACGAAGGGAGAGCGAACGGTAACGAGGCCTGTCTCCACGAGATCCACAGGTCCCCAAAGGCCCATGTCCTTGTCCGGCGGGCAGGGATTCCAATCGACCCAGTTGATGCCGAGGTCCTTCTCGGTTGGCGCATTTGTCTGAACTGCGAGTACATTCTCTTTGCCCGGTGTGACTGCGTCGGTCACATCGAAGTCATAAGTCCGATAAGCGCCTGCAACTCGAGAAGAATCGGCGATCCTGTGGCCGTTGACCCAGATTTCACCACGGTAGTTGATGCCGCCAAAGTGCAGCCAGATACGATCGCCCTTCGCCGCAAGAGCAGACACAGGAAGCTGAGTCCGGAACCACCATCCGCAGGTGTAAGGACTGTCTGCGGGCATGGGCAAATTCGCGAAGTTATGACCGAGGGGGTAGCTGGCTCCGGGAATCTGTCTGAGATTGCTGCCGAAGTAGGGATCCGGAAAGACGCCGGCATTCACCTGTGCGGCAAGCACCGTGCTCGGCACCGATGTCTGCAGCCAACCGTCTGTGGAGAACTTCGGCGTGGAAATGGATTCGCCGCCGGCAGTGACCTTGCACGCTGATTGAAGGCGCCAGTCATCGTGGAGCGATTTCCTGATTTCTGCCGGAAGAGAACAAGCGAAGACGAGCATGACGGTGTAGCAGGCAAATGATCTCGGATTCATGGTCAACCTTAATGCTTCGGTCAAGAGCAGCTGTATTTGTCTGAACCAGCAAGCTCGGTTTTGTTCGAGGTTCAATCGGTTGAATCAAGGACTGTCGTGGCTCAGGATGAGACTATCAAGCGCGATTTTTCCCGCCGGGCCTTGCGCCGCGATGCCGGTTTCGCCGTCGAGTTGCGTACGACGAGTTCGGGCGGGGCCTTGTAGAGGTGGACGGATTTGTCCCGTTGCTGGTCACGCGAATTGAGGGCCTGCAGTGTCCACTCAGCTGATAGCAGTCCCATCTCCTTCAGCGGCTGGCGAATGGTTGTGATTCCGGGAGTGGCCACGGCTGCCGGAAGAACGTCGTCAAATCCTACCACGGAACAGTCTTCTGGAATTCGCAGGCCGGCCTCGGACAATCCCCGTACCACCCCTAACGCCGTCAGGTCGTCGAAGGCCAGCACGGCGGTAAAGGAACGTCCGCTCGCCAACATCTCCCTCGCGAAGTGCAGGCCGCCGTCGAACCCTGATGTGGGGTCCGTCAGGTTGGGCAACTGGAAGACAAGGCGGCTGTCAATTGCGATGCCGGCTTCCGCGGCGGCTCGTTGGGCGCCCGCCCAGCGGGGTTCCGTATCGAATAGCTCCTCAGGCCCACGGATGATCGCGATACGACGATGTCCGAGGTCGGCCAGATGGCGAAAGGCAAGCGCGCCACCGGCCTCGTTGTCCACCAGTAGCGAACTGACCCTCTTCTCCGTTAAATCGCGGCCGACGATAACAATCGGGACCTGGTTCTTCTCGATATCCTCCAGCAGGTTCGTCTCCTCGAAGATCCAGCTTGCGATGACGATGGCGCCTTCCGCGCGCCGTTCGAGAATCATCTTGAGATAACTATCGAAGAGCTTTCGCTGCGTCTGTGCGTCCACCAGCAGCGGAAGGTAGCTTTGAGGCTGAAGACCGGCCTGGATCCCGTGGACGATTGGAAGACAGAACGGATCAGAGAGGTCGTATGCGAGGACGGCGATCGTCTGATTGCGCCGGCTGCGCAGAGAGCGCGCGTATGCGTCGGGGTGATAGCCGAGTTGGCGAGCCATGCTGCGGATCTGGTCGCGCGTAGAGGCCGCCACGTTCCGTGAAAGCGGCGCTTCACTCAGGACGATCGAAACCGTGGATACGGAGTACCCGCATGCCCGGGCAATATCGAGCAGGGTAACGTGGCCAGGCTTACGTTGCACGATTCCCCTCCCTCCGTACGGCGCCGGTTCGTATGTAAGCGCCATTCTGCCACACTGAGGCGGCCTGTTGAACGACTGATTAGAGGCCAATGGCCCCTGCCCAAACCGGTCTACACACTTTCTGCTTGACTTGCAGAACGAACCATCTTACATTCTCTCGTCAAGAGATTCAAACGTTTGAATATGGAATTTAACTTTGGGGGTTGGCCATGGACGTCCTCAACTTACGGGCCGCATGGATGCGGTCGATCTTCTTGATTTGTCTTCTCGTCGGGCTCGAGACCGCCGTCTTTGCCCAGGCCGGAAGAGGTTCGATCAGCGGACTTGTCTCAGACCCAACCGGGGCGATCGTGCCGGGTGCAAGGGTCTTGTTGCAGAGTCTGGCGACCGGCGTGAAGCTCTCCACAACTGCCACGGCAGCAGGTCTCTACTCCTTCGTTTCGCTCGCGCCGGGCAGTTATCAGGTCACCGCCAGCGCCAAGGGCTTCGAAACCCTGGTGGAAAAAAACATCACGGTCACTGTCGATCAGGTTTCGACGGCCAATCTCACTCTCAAGGTCGGCAGCGTCAGTGAAGTCGTTACAGTGAACGAGACGACGTCGCTCGTCGAAGCAAGCAATTCCACGGTCGGCCAATTGATCTCCTCCGAGACCATCGACCGTGTCCCGCTCCTTACGCGCAATGTCTTTGATCTCGTGCAGCTGAGCACCGGAGTCACGCCGGCGAACGGCGCACCGAACTCCTCCAGCTCCTTCGCCATCGAAAACATCTCCAGCGGGCGACCCGGCGTCGATGTCTCCTCCTACACCATCAACGGCGCCATCGTGGGATCGGTCTACTACATGATCGACGGCAGCCCGCTGGGCATTGCCGAGAACAACGCCGCGGCCATCATCCCGGCGCTCGATCTTCCAGAGGACGCCGTGGAAGAAACCCGCGTTGAAACGCAGAATACCCCGGCCTCGTACCAGAGCGGCGGCGCCGGCGTCATCAGCCTGGTAACCAAGTCCGGCACCAACGCATTCCATGGCGATGCCTTCGGCGTTTTCCGGCCCGATATCCTTGCCGCCAACGAATTCTTCAACAAGCAAAGCCAGGTGGGCTCTGGCCTGGCGAACACGCCTCCCTCGTTCCACCGCTACCAGGAGGGTGGCTCGATAGGCGGCCCCATCCTGCGCAATAAGCTGTTCTTCTTCGGCGATTACGAGTACACGGACGAGCAGCGCTACGACGGTTCGAATTACTTCACCGTGCCCACGTCCTACGAGCGCACCGGCGACTTCTCGCACGACAGCTTCAATATCTACAACCCGCTCGTTCCTGACATTTCCATTCCCGACCCCAGTAATCCCGGCCAAATGATGATGATTCGTCAGCAGTTTGCCGGCAACGTGATCCCCAATCCGAATCCCATCGGGCTCAAGTTTCTGGCAGAGATGCCCAAGTGCAACCGGGACGTAAACGGCGTTCCCTGCGACACAGATGGCAGCGGCGCGATCAACAACTTCTTCCTGCCGGGAACAGATCCGTACATTGCGCACCGCTTCGACATTCGCGCGGACTGGATGATCAGCGACAAGCAGCGATTCTTCAGTCGCTTCTCGTTCGACCGACTCTTCTTTTTCGCTCTTCAATGCCTTTGGCAACATGTATGACCTGAACTACGCGCAAAACACGACCAACGGGCGAAATGTGCTCCTGGGGGACGACATCACGATCAACAACTCCACCGTCCTGCAATTGCGATACTCTTTCGTCCGTCACTACGAAAACCAGGGCGGCGATCCGCGGCAAAACGGCTTCGACATTACCACCCTGGGCTTCCCGTCCTCGCTGGCTGCGGAACAGGTCGACAAAACGCTTCCCTTCGTACTCTTCAACGATGTGGGCAATGGCGTCGGCGGCACGGCCAACTACAACACCTTCCGGTACGCCAGCGAAAACAGTGATGCAACCGTGGCAATCACCAAGCTTTTCGGAAAACATGAGCTCTCCACTGGCCTCGAATACATGAAGCGGTTCCTGAACGTCGGCCAGCCGCCTGCGTCGTCCGGCGCGTATGCGTTCGACATATCCGCAACGGATATGTCTGTCAGCTCGGGCCAGGACGGCAGCGATTTCGCTTCCCTTCTCGTCGGCCAGGGAACACTGCCCGGATCCGAATCGAACGGCTATCCGAGTTTCACCAAGGACCTCTTCGCCGCGGAGGCGAGTCCCTACTACGCCGCATTCGTGGAAGATACCTACCACCCCACCAAGACTCTGACCCTCACTGCCGGGCTGCGCTGGGACATCTTCGGCGGCAAGACGGAGCGCCACAATCGCCTGGAGTATTTCAATCCGTCCGTCCAGAACACCGTGAACGGAGTGGCATACACCGGCGCCGAGATTTATGCCAGCAGCGGCAGCCGCTCTCCTTTTACCGCGAACCTCAAGGACTTCGGCCCGCGCCTGGGCTTCTCGTGGCAGCCGGAGCGGCGCATTGTCGTTCGTGGCGGGGGTGGCTTCTACTTCGGGCCCAGCCCCCATATGGTGGCCGGGACAGGACTCAACAGTGACGGCTTTTCCGCTAATACGCAGTGGAGCGCAACCTGCTTCAACGCCGACGGAAGCGGAAACACAGTGATCAATGGCACCTCGCTTTGCACCGGCGCTACGGCGGGCAGCCCCGCGCCGAGTTCGACGGGAGCCTACTCGCTGAGTAATCCGTTTCCCAATGGCGTGGTTCCTCAATACAGCGCTCCGCCTTCAGGCCTCGGTAATAACCTGGGCATCTCGCTGAATACCATGCTCCGCAATCAGCGTACTCCTCTCACCTACAACTTCAACTTCGGCGTGGAGTACGAACTGCCGCATCAGGTTGTGTTGAGCGCTGGCTACGTGGGAAGCCGCGGCCTCTTCGTGCCGCTGGGCTCGGCCGATCTGAACATGCTCGATTTGCAAACGATTGCCAAGTACGGCGCTTCGCTCTGCGTGGACACAGGGAACGCGGCTTGCGTGACGGTGCCGAATCAATGGGCGGCGATCCAGCCCGCTACCAACGCCAACACCGGCGCCTCTACCGTCCCGCTTTGGGTCTCGCTCCAACAGTTCCCGCAATTCGGCAGCGGCAGCTATGGGTCAGGCAACGGGGTGGTGGTGCACGGATATCCGGGCGGCGATTCGGAGTACAGTTCGCTTCAGACTAAGTTGCAAAAGCGGCTCACCAGCCACTTCACATCGCTGGTCTCGTTCACCTGGGCCAAACTCATGACCGACGATAGCCAGCCGCCGCTCTGGTTCGTTGGCTCGCACTCGGCTCAACCGCAGGATTGGAAGAATCTCCGCTTCGAACACGCAATCAGCCCGCAGGATGTGAAGTACCAGTTCACCGGCGCGGCATCCTACGATTTACCGGTCGGCCGCGGTCGGGCGGTCAGCCTGGGCGGAGTCGCCGATGCCTTCGCGGGTGGATGGACCCTCAATGGCATCGTCTACCTGAGCTCTGGAGTTCCAATTGCATCGCCCAGCTCGGGAATTTCACCCTCCTACTTCAACCAGCGCGCCGATGTAGGGTGCGACCCCAGCAAAGGCGCGCCCCACTCGGCAAACGGGTGGTTCGACTACTCCTGCTTCGGCCTTCCCGGCGTTCCACCAGGAAGTACGGATTACAGCCTCGCTAATCCGTTCATTCCGGGAACGGCGCCGGCCTACCTCGATCATGTGCGCACGATGGGCGCCCAGAATATCGACGTCTCGCTCTACAAGCACTTCTCGATCGGCAAGGAGCGCGATCTTCGCTTCGAGATTTCGTCCTACAACATCGCCAACCACGCCCAGCTGGGAATGCCCAACGTGCCCAGCATGTGGCCGGTCCTTCACAATCCCGCTCAAGCCGCGAACTTCGGCGTAGTTACGGCCACGGTGAACTCTCCGCGCCAGTTCCAGTTCGGCGGGCGTTTCGCTTTTTGAACCTGTTCGAAGACAACTGCCGGAGCCAGTCGTTGCAAGGAGCCAGTCGCTGCAAGATGACTGGCTCTTTTTGCCGGAGAGGGAGAGCCAAGACGGACAATCGCGCTCATTTTGCGCCACAGCCAGTTCGGTTACCGAGATAGTTGCGACAACGCGGTTGAGGTATTGATGAGTACGCCCACCGTACCAGGCCCTGAGCGATTCAGTTCGTCGTCCCAGAAGTTGGTCACG
>DATFSO010000153.1:0-6805 GCA_035262585.1 Occallatibacter sp.
ATGGCGCACCCGCGCAAGCTGGCAGCAGGGCCCTGATCACCGCACCTTCCTGTCGGCCGCCGTCATCATCGCGGTTTTTCTGTATCTGGGAGTGACTTCCTTCTGGCGCGCCAGACGGCGCAGCTAGGCGGTCACTTTTGAGGTAAAGCGCCGGCGAGGATTCCCATCAATTCCGTATGTTGAGCCGGATCCAATCCCGCGATCTTTAGGATATGCCGAACCCCTCCGTGATTTGTAAGCACGAGAATCCCATCCCGCGTGTTCCAGGTCGCGTAGTTCTTCCAGTTGGACTCGGAGGAGCCTGTCTCTGATTGAAAGGCAATCGATTGGGGAGAAACTCTTACCCTCGTCTCGACCTGACATGCAGCGCTGTTCCTGTATTGCTCGCGCCTAAGACGTCGCCTCGGTAGATAGGCCACGGCTCTGACGAGAAGAATAATGAGCAGCGAGAGGATGGCCGTTGGAAGGATTGATGAGAGCAACAGGTTACCGACGGCAAGATTTCCGAGCTTATCGCCCGTAAGATCAAGCCATTCCAATATCCTTCCGGCAGAGAAACAGAGCCACAAGATCACGAAGGATAGAACCAAATACAAACGAGAGAGAAATTTCGACCATGGGCGCCCATTCAAGCTTTTCGCCTTGACCCTGGCGGCCTTTACGTAATCGGCTTCAGTCAGTTTGTAAGTGAATTCCATCGAAGTCTCCAAGTTCCTCCTCTCGCGTTCGTTTCTGTCCGGGCGAATTCTACGGAGAACGCTTTCGGCCGCCCGCAAAGTGGCAGCCGGCAAGCGCCAAGGCTACAACGCCTAGCCCATACGCCATCCATGCGTACTGGCCATGATGAATTTGCCACCCGCGCCAGAAGGCGATCACCGCAGCCACGATCATCAGGATTCCGCGAAACGGATTCAAAACGCTCCTTCCCTGTATCCCATTGCGCTGCTTACTTCAGCGCCATCTGAGCGGCTCTCCTTTCCAGCATCTCTCGACGCATCGCAAGCGCTCGCGCAGCGGTTTTCACATCGTGCGTCCACTCCGGCAGGATGATTGAAAACGTCGCCGCTTCCAATTCGCAGAGAACGCCCCAGGCAAGCGCCACTGTCAGCAACCATGAGCCACGATTGGTAGAAAGCATCGCTACCGCGGCCACGATCAGCAGAAACCCCCAGAACTTGGAGGCGTACGAGTGATAGCTGGTCATGCGGTGGAATTTGACGAAGTCAAACGAGATGCGCAAAACCTCAACGACTAGCACCAACGCGACAAGCCAGAGGCGCTCGCGAATGACGGGCCAGTGACGATCGATGCCCGCGGTCAGAATCGCGAGATAGAACACGATATCGACCACGGAGTCAGAAATTCGGAGTCCCGGGGTCGCCGTTCCCCAGCGGCGTGCGAGAACGCCGTCGAAGACATCGGAAAAAGCGCCCGCAACGATCATGACCGCAAGCCAAAATTCCCGAGCCGGTCCCCAAAGCGCTGTGAGAACGATTGCAGGCCCAAGCAGAAGGCGAAAAACAACCAACGACCACGGAATCGCCTTGCGCCACTTCAATTCTTGCCTTCTTTCCTGAATTGCTCCGCCGGTTTGACCCGCCAACGGCCCGATGCCTATCGTTAGCAGGGTATAGCAGAGTTGGAGAAAGGGACACAATGGCCACCCCCACAGCACCCGCCGCGCCCGCACTCAAAAAGACCGCCCTTAACGCCACCCACCGCGCGCTCAAGGCAAAGATGGTTGACTTCGGCGGCTGGGACATGCCCGTCGAGTATCCATGTCCCGGTGGGGGCCTCATCGCCGAGCACATGGCTGTACGAACCGCCGTTGGTCTCTTCGACGTGAGCCACATGGGCGAGATCCAGTTTCGCGGGCCCGGTTCGCTGGCCGCTGTGCAGCGCATCACCATGAACGATGCCTCGCGTCTCAAGGACGGACAGGCGCACTACTCCGCGCTGCTCACGCCGCAGGGCACCTTCGTCGACGACATCCTCGTACACCGCCTGGCCGAAAACGATTACCTGCTCGTCGTGAATGCCGGAACCAAGGACAAAGACTTCGCGTGGATTCGTCAGCAGGTCGGCAGCTTCCCGGGCATCCATCTGAGCGACTACTCCAGCTACTACTCGCAACTCGCGATCCAGGGTCCGCGCGCGCAGGAAACACTTCAGAAACTCACCAAGGTGGATCTCAGCACGATCAAGAACTACTGGTTCGCCTGGAATCAGGTCGCAGGCGTCCATAACGTGCTCATCGCACGCACCGGCTACAGTGGCGAAGATGGATTCGAGGTCTACATCCCCTCCGATGAAACGACAAGCGTGAAGGTGTGGAACGCACTTCTCGAAGCCGGCGCCGAGTTCGGCATACGTCCCTGCGGTCTCGGCGCGCGCAACACGCTCCGCCTCGAAGCCGGCATGAGCCTCTACGGCCACGAAATCTCAGACGAGATCAACGTCCTTGAGGCGGGCCTCACACATTGGCTCAAGATGGACAAAGGCGACTTTATCGGTCGTGAAGCACTGACCAAAGTTCAAGCCGACGGCGGTCCCACGCGCAAAGTCATCGGCCTCGAGATGGTCGAGCGCGGGATCGGGCGCGATGGGTACGCCGTGTTCGATCTGGACGGCAACTCGATCGGACAAATCACCTCCGGCTCACCCGCTCCCTTTCTGAAAACGCACATTGCCATGGCGCTCGTGCCTGCAAACGTCGCCGCAAGCGGATCGGATGTGCTCGTAGAAGTCCGCGGCAACCGCGTCCGCGCGAAGCAGGTGCCGATCCCGTTCTACAAGCGGCCGAAGAAGTAGCTGTCGCAAAGGATTCCCGCACGGGCCCGATTCAGAAGCACTCAATATGATCGCAGGCGTTCATCAGCGGAACCTGCAGATTGGAATCGTGGTCCTTGTCGGAAAAAATGGTGATCGTTGCCGGTTTATAGCTGTCGGGTTTCGCCGTCATGATGTTCGGCACGAAGGTCTGCGGGTTGCGGTCATAGAGCGGGAACCAGCTGCTCTGAATCTCGACCATCACAGTGTGTCCCGCCTTGAAGACGTGATCCACATCGTGCAGGCTGAAGCGGTACTCGCGAACCGAACCGGCGCGCATGGGCGTTGGTTTCTCGTAATTCTGCAGGTACCGGCCGCGGAAGATCTCCTCATTGATCATCAACTGATAGCCGCGCATCTTCGGGTCCGGATCGTCATCCGGATACTGGTCGATGAGCTTGACGACCATGTCGTTGTCTGTGCCGGTCGTTGAGGCGAAGATATCGGCCATGACCTCGCCGGTCATGATCAGGTCCTTCTTGAGCACGGGGAGTCTGAAGACGGCCACATCCTTGCGATCCGTCACAAAGCGCTGATCCTCGGTGAGCCAGGTGCCCCACTGCGAGCTCTGACTGTAGGTGGGCTGGATGGGCCGATGCCGGTATGGAACCGGGTCAGCCGGATCGCTCACATAGCTTGTTTTTGCAGAGTCTTTGGAGTCGTTCCAGCTCAGCACTCCGTTGCCGGCGAGGTGCAGGCTGGTGGACTGCGCCTGCGGAGGCGGAAAGTGCGTGTAGCGCTTCCAGGTGTTCGACCCGGTCTGGAAGCTGGCCGTATCTTCAAGGTCGAAGCCCGGTTCATCCTTCAGGTAGTGGCCGAAGAACTTCGCCTCGATCTGCGTGCGATATTCCTTGCCGATCGATTCGCCGTAGTTCAGATTGCCGAGGTGCCTTGACGACAGGTTCCACGAACCGTGACGCCACGGACCGAGCACGAGGAAGTTCTCGTGATTGTTGTCGTGGGGCTCGAGCATTTTGTATTCCTCTTGCGGACCCCACATGTCCTCCTGGTCGTAGTAGCCGCCGACGCTGAGTGTCGGAACGGCTACCGTCTTAAGATGGTGCTGCACGCCGCGCGATGCCCACACGACGTCGTAGGTAGGATGATCGAGGAAAAGCTTCCACGTCGGCAGGGTCTGCTTTGCAGGGGACTTCTTTACGTCTTCCGCGAAGGAACCGCGCTCGAGGAAGTAATCGAAGCCGTCTTCCGGTTCTCCGTCCTTGCCCTTGCCGTAGCTGACCTCCGTCTGCTGCTTGCTCGACTCCATGCCAATGACGTAGTCGTAGCCGTAGGTTTGGCGAAAGGCCCCGTTATGGAAAAAGTCGTCGCCCATCCAGACATCGATCATGGGCGCCTGCGGCGAAATGGCCTTCACTGCCGGATGCGGATCGATACCGGCCTCCATGGCTAGAAATCCCGGATAACTCGTGCCGATGAACCCCGCGCGTCCGTTGTTGCCCGCCACATTCTTGATGAGCCAGTCGACCGTGTCATATGCATCCGTACTTTCGTCGACGTCCTTGGGATCCCCGCCTCCCCGCGAATCGGGACCTGTTCGCGGGGACCCCGGTTTGAGGTCGGCCTGAGGACGGCTCATTACAAACTCACCCTCGCTCTTGAAGCGCCCACGGATGTCCTGAGCAACGTAGATATAGCCGTCACGCGCCAGCTCGGGGCGGCCGCTGAAGAAAGACTGCCGATTGGTGCCGTCCACTCCATAAGGCGTGCGCTGAATCAGGAAGGGGAGAGGCGTGGTGATGTCGGCGGGTTTCAGAACCACGGTATGCAGCTTGATCCCGTCCCGCATGGGAATCATGTAGTCGGTGCGCTGGTAGTCATGGAAGACATGATGAACCGGGTCGCCGGTGCGCTTGAAGACCATCTGAGGGTCACTGGAGTAAACCATCGTTTCTCCGCGACCGGCGGCATCGAGCGTGAACCTGATTGTGATTCTGCTTCCCGGCGTCGCGAACTCAGTGGGTGTGTTTGTGATGAGCGCGGTCGGAAGCTGGCGCTCCGATTCCGTCACGAGCTTGCCATCCCGCATGTAGACGCTGATCGGCGTATCGGGTTCATCGGGGTAGGTGTATTCGCCTGCAAGGGCGTCGAGCCCGGAAGATGCGGATGCGGAGGCTTGCTCTGCCTGGGCCAATGACGTTGAACAAGTCGAGTTATCGATCGAGGAAAGGAGTACAACACACAAAACAACAACAGCAACTCGATATCGAGTCAACGTCGGGACCTCCTGGTCTCCATTAGTGGGCGTGGCCGTGATGAGTGTGGGCGGCCGGGCTGGACATTTCTTCTATCGGGACCACGCATCCCTCAAGCTCTTCGCATCCCTGATGCTCAAACTGAATTGTAGAGTGTTGGATGTTGAAGTGATCGCGCAAGACGTGATTGAGCCTCACGAGGATACATGCGCTCTCCGACGGCGGAATGTCGGCAATCGTGACGTGACAGGCAAGAGCATGGCTGTGGGAACCGAGACACCATACGTGCAGATCGTGTACGTTGAGGACTCCCTCCACGGCCTCCATTCCGCCGCGAATCTCGCCCAGGGTAACGCCGCGCGGCATGCCCTCGAGCAGGATGTTCAGCGTCTCGCGCACTATGTCGAAGCTGGTCCAGAGGATGAGTCCGGCGATGACGAGCGAGAGAACGGGATCGATCCAGTTATGCCCCGTGAGCAGGATGGCGGCTCCACCCACGATCACTGCAGCGGTCGAGAGGGTGTCGCCGGCCATGTGCAGAAACGAACTGCGCAGGTTCACATCGTGTGCCACGCCCCACAGCAGAGCCGCGATTACGCCGTTCATGAGCATGCCGGCGGCAGCCACCCACATCATCAGTCTCGGCTGGACGGCGACCGGCGCGTTGAGGCGGTGAATTGCCTCCATGGCGATCCAGATGGAGATGACAACGAGCGTGACGGCATTCACAAATGCTGCCAGTACTCCCGCGCGTTGATAGCCGAAGGTCTTCGATGTATCGGCGGGGCGCGTTTGAAAATAGACGGCGACAAAACTGAGCAGAAGCGCCAGAAAGTCAGAGACGTTGTGGCCCGATTCCGACAGCAGCGCCAGCGAGTGGGCCCGCAAGCCGGCCACAAAGGTGACTACGACGTATACGAGAGTGGCCCCAAGCGATATGCGGAGAACGGATTGTGTCCTTGACGCGCCAAGAGAAGATGGCGCCGCGTGGACATGCATATCGCCAGTGTAACCGGGGATGGGTATCACCTGCTAATGGATCTGCCGCGCCGGAACCTCCCGGTTAGCTCCGATCCGGACGCAATTGTCCCAGATCTCTGCGCCTTTGCGCCTCGAGGGCCGGGAACACAGGCAGGCTCGATCGGAGTCCCGACCACGTTTCTGCCAGGATGATGCTGTTCTGTGGGTTGCCGGTCTCGTAGCGGATGGAAGCAGGAAAGCCGGCGCGCATTTCCTTGGTATCGACTACGTTCAGCAGGGTGGTGATGTCCTGCGAGCACTCGTAATCCACGCCGCCACTGCGGTAGCTGTACTCGAGAAAGGTCAGCGGACGGCCGTCCTCGGCGGTGATTTCCCGCACATCCAGAAGCATGCCGTCAGTGACTCGCCCAGATTGCGAAAGCGTTTTGCGGCGTGCGCGCTCCAACTCCTCTTCTGTCGGGCGCTTGCGTCGCAGGTAGATAAGGGTGCCAACCGCCAACGCGGCCAACAGCGTGGCCCCGGCTGCTGCTTCCCACGCGTTTCTGCTCAGGAGGGTCATTCTGGGGGAATATCGAAGGTACTTCCCAATTCGAGCATACCGCAGAGTGCATTTCTGCGTACCACAGGGAGAGAGGAACGAGCATCCGAAGGTACCAGAACGCGTGTCTGTTGATCGTAACCAGCCGTCGAACTACACTCCCGTTCATTGGAGGTTAACTTTATGAAGGTAGGCGTACTGGGGTCGGGTGATGTCGCAAAGACTCTCGCGAGCGGCTTTCTTA
>DATFSO010000154.1:0-23304 GCA_035262585.1 Occallatibacter sp.
GCTTTGGCGATCGCGATCTCCGCCTCACTCACGTCGAGGCACCAGCCGCAGGTGTCTTTGATCACTCGCGCCGCTTTGCGCCATGATGCTGGATTACCGATCCGAATCGCTGTCGCCCTCGTGTGCGCTTCGACCGGCTGCATCGATCCGCCATTGTTTTCGGCCATGCTTCGCACCAGGGGATTTGCACCCTGCGCCTGCACAACGGAGATCCGCGGCATGCGCGCAACCAGCCCAAGCTCACGCAGTTCGCGAAATCCCTTGCCCAGTGCGGAACTGTTGGCCAGGTTGCCGCCCGGCACAATCAGGTGATCCGGGACTGTCCAGTCAAATGCCTCGGCGATTTCGAAAGCAGGCGTCTTCTGGCCCTCGAGCCTGTAGGGATTTACTGAGTTGAGCAGGTAGATCGGCGCCTCTTTCACGATCTGGGTTAGAACGCGGACGCAGCCGTCAAAATCTGCCTTGAGCTGGCAGGTAACCGCGCCGTAGTCCATCGCCTGGGACAGCTTGCCCCAGGCAATCTTCCCATCCGGGATGAGGACAAGGCTGCGCAATCCGGCTCTCGCCGCGTAAGCCGCCATGGCGGCGGATGTGTTGCCCGTGGATGCGCACGCAACCCATTCGAATCCGCGCTCTCGAGCGACGCTCAGCGCGGCAGTCATCCCAGTGTCTTTAAAGGAGCCAGTCGGATTCATTCCCTGGTGCTTGGCAAAGAGCTGGTCGATACCCAGTGCGCGGGCCGTTCTCTTCAGCTTGTAGAGGGGAGTATTGCCTTCATGCAGGCTGACGGCGTTGCCAAAGTTGTCAAGGATCGGCAGCAATTCGCGGTAACGCCACACTCCGCTCTGGTCGAGTGCTTCGCACGAGCAGCGGCGCTCGCGCCACAGCCATTTCAAAGCTCCCGGGTTCGGGCGGTCGTGCCCCTGCCGCTGGCCCCAGCCCGCATAATCCACTTCAAAGAGATCGCCGCACTCTGCGCACCTGAAATCGGGACGGGCATCCGTGCCCGCGATGCGCGCGCCGCAACCGAAACAGCGTAACGTGTGCAAATTATCGTTCATGCCCTGCTTTAGCCTAACAGAGCTTCAACATGAGGCTTTGACGCAACAACTTTGCTTTGTCGAGTGATTCGCCGTGCGGTTATGACTCTGCTGAGTCTTTCTGAAATCCGAGCATGACAGGCTCCATCTGAAGGTCGATTCCGAACTTCTCCGTCACGGCGGTGCGAATGCAACAGGCTAGTGCCAGTATCTCGGCGGATGTTGCGCCGCCTCGGTTTACGAGCGCCAGCGTGTGCTTGTGCGAGATTCCGGCGCGGCCCAGCGAGTAGCCCTTCGCGAATCCAGCCTTCTCGATGAGCCACGCTGCCGGGAGCTTAATCATTCTGTGAAGGCCGGGGCCTGCTGGAAATCGCGGCGGCTCCGATCTGGCCACCGAAGCCACATTGGCTGCCTGGTTCTCGCTCACGACCGGGTTTTTGAAGAAGCTGCCAGCACTGCGGCAGTCCTCGTCTCCCTCGACAAGCAACATTCCTTTGCATTGACGGATGCGGCGCACAGCTTCGGCAACTTCACCCAGCGTAGGGTTTGAATCAAGCGGAAACGAACGCTGGAGCTCAGCGTACTTCAATGTAGGTGCTCCGCCGGGGATGAGCTGGTAGTCAACGCGAGTGATCACATATCGGTCCTTGTCGCGTGTGTTAAACCGGCTGTGACGATAGGCGAATCCACACTCAGCCGCAGTGAATTCCGCGAAGCTGAGTTCGCGGAGGTCGAAGGCGCGCACGCGATTGATGGTCGTCGCGACCTCTTGCCCGTAAGCGCCAACGTTCTGCACCGGAGTTCCGCCGACAGTGCCGGGAATGCCCGCCAGACACTCAATTCCGGCGCGATCATCATCAACGGCACGCTGAACGAAATGATCCCAGTCTTCGCCGGCCGCGACTTCGTAGACTCCCTCTCCGTGATCTACGTCGCGAACATGGATACCCTTCAGACCGACCTGGAGGACGAGACCGTCGAATCCGTCGTCTGAGACAAGCAGGTTGCTCCCGCCGCCAAGGACAAACAGCGGCAGTCGTCGTCTGCTGGCCCACGAGACTACTTCTTCAATCTCATTTTCGTTCTGCACAACCGCGAAAAATCGCGCCGGTCCACCGACCCCTAACGTGGTGAAGGAGGCCAGCAACTTGTTTGCTTCGATATTGACCCTGGTCACGTCTCTCCAATCACCTGCTCAGTTTCGGATAAGATGGAAGAAGGCAGCTCCCCTGCCGGAGGTTACATGTACCCAGAACTCATGGTAATTCCCATGCGCGAGGAGCTTGTGCGCGCCGGGATCCAGGAAACCCGCACTGCCGAAGACGTCGACGCCGTCGTTGCGCAGCCGGGAACAACTCTTGTCGTAGTGAACTCCATCTGCGGTTGCGCTGCGGGCAAGATGCGCCCCGGCGTACGGCTGGCGCTGGCCAACTCGGCCAACCTGCCCGACCGCAAAATCACAGTCTTCGCCGGCCAGGATCGCGAAGCGACCGAGTGCGCACGGAGCTACTTTGAAGGCAACCCCCCGACCTCTCCCGCTGTGGCCATCTTGCGCGATGGAAAGCTGGTCTACCTCATGCAGCGTTTCGTGATCGAGCAGGCGACAGCGCAGCAGATCGCCGGTGAGCTGATCCGCGCATTCGACCAGTTCTGCGCAAGGGCAACTGCGTAAACCACCGAGCGCTGCTACTTCAAGACACAAACGACAACGGCCTCCCACGGGAGGCCGTTTCGCATTTCGAAGTCGGCGTTTTCCGGCGGCACTTATGGGGTCCAGTGCGTACTAACGACTGATCGGTGCATTCTGCTGCGCGAGCGCTCGCTGCACCTTGCTGTGCTTCCGGCTGTAACCGAAGTAGATGAAGAGTCCGAAGATGAGCCAACTGCCGAATCCGATCCAGGCTGGCGCGTCGAGCGAGAGCATCAGCGAAAGAGAAACAATCATGCCGAGGATCGGAACCAGGGGAACCATGGGCGTGCGGAAGGGCCGGGGTAAATCGGGCCTGCGGGTACGGAGGACCCAGACGCCGAGGCAGACGATCGTGAAGGCAAGCAGAGTGCCGAGACTGACAAGTTCCCCGAGAAGCGTGATCGGGAAGAAGGCCGCGAGAAAAGCCGCGAGACACCCAACGACGATCGAAGTAATATAGGGCGTGCAGAAACGAGGATGGAGCTTTCCCACCCAGCCCCAGAGCAATCCATCACGCGACATCGTATAGAGCACGCGTGATTGCCCAAGCAGCATCACGAGCATCACGGACGCGAGCCCTGCGATCGCGGCAAGATCGATAAGAACCACAGCCCATCGAACCCCAATTACGGCTACTCCGTCGGCAACGGGCGCCGCAACGTTGAGGGAAGTGTAGGGCTTCAGGCCTGTCAGCAGACCGGCGACGAACATGTACAAGACAGTGCAAATGACCAGAGAACCCAAAATCCCGAAGGGCATGTCCTTCTGCGGATTTCTTGCCTCCTGGGCCGCGGTAGAAACCGCGTCGAACCCGATATAGGCAAAGAAAACAACCCCAGCGCCGCGCATGATACCAGACCACCCATACTGCCCAAAGTGTCCCGTGTTTTTGGGAATGAACGGGTGCCAGTTAGCAACCATGTGGGACCAGTGGGTGAAAGCATACAACCCCGCCAATACGATAAAGAGCAGCACGATCGAGACCTTGATCATCACTGCTGTGCTGGTAAAGTTGGCAGACTCGCGCACTCCGATAACCAGAATCGCTGTCACAACCACAATCGCCAGCATGGCGAATATGTCTACCTGCGCTGCGATCGTGTGTCCAAAAAACGGAATCGCAACTGCTGGCGTGGGATTGAATGGAAGTTGTGCGCCGAAGAACGCGAGGAGGTTGGCCACGAAGCCACTCCAACCGACCGCAACGGTTGCCGCTCCGAATGCATACTCCAGCACCAGCGCCCAGCCGATGATCCAGGCCACAAGCTCACCCATGGTGGAGTAGCCGTATGTGTATGCACTGCCTGCAATCGGCAGCATCGATGCAAATTCTGCATAGCAGAGACCCGCGAATACGCATCCTATCCCGGCGATGATGTAAGAGATGACAATCGCGGGGCCTGCAAATTGTGCCGCTGCCGTCCCAGTGAGGACGAAAATGCCGGCGCCGATGATGCCTCCGATGCCAATAGAGATGAGGTTGATCGGACCCAGGGTCCGCTTGAGCGAATGCTCGTGCGTTTCATTGGCCTCGGTCAGAATCGTTTCAATCGGTTTCGTTGCTAGAAGGTTGCGGCCCATCTATCTCCTCTCAATTCGCTGCGGGTCTTCGATTCTGCTGACAACATGAAATAAGGAACATCGGTTTAAGTATTCGTTTCAACTTCGGCTTGACCTTCTTGCACTCGAATATCAGAACGGCGCGACCAGAACAGATAGACCGGTATCCCCAGAAGAACTAATACGAGGCCAGGCCAAGTGTATTGAGGCTTGTATCGCAATAATACGACACAGATCCAGGCGGCCAACACGATATAGAGCGCAGGAAGCACCGGATAGCCCAGAGCTTTGTAAGGGCGGCTCGCCTCTGGCCGCTTAACGCGAAGTACGAAGAGCCCGAGGATGGTGAGGATGTAAAACACGAGCACGGCAAACATGATGTACTCGAGCAGCTGGCTGTAGGAACCGGACAGACACAAGAGCGCGGTCCAGCAGGCCTGCACGAATAGTCCCATCACGGGGGTCTTGTATTTTTCGTTAAGCTGACCGACTGATTTGAAGAACAGACCATCCTGACTCATCGCGTAATAGACACGCGCCCCAGCGAGGGACATGCCGTTCGCGCAGCCGAAGGTCGAAATCAGGATTGCGGCCGCCATGATGTAGGCGCCCGCCGAGTGAAAGACGACCTCGAGCGCCGCCGTTGCCACCCTATCCTCGGTCGCGTACTGGATGCCGCGCGCCACCGCCGTCGCGCCGTGGGGGTCGCCGTGCATCGGCAGCACGAACAAATAACCGAGCGTGGCCAGGAAGTACACCGAGACTACGAACCCGGTCCCAAGGATTAGCGACAGCGGAATGTTGCGGCGCGGATCCTTGACCTCGCCGGCGGTGAAGGTGATGTTGTTCCACGCATCAGCGGAGAAGAGCGAACCGACCTGCACCACCGCGAGAACCACCAGAAGATTGACAAGGACGATAGGGCCGCCTGCCCCAACTTGGACGGGATGCATTGCGCTCCAACTCGCGTTCCGCCAGAACTCGCTCAAACCCGAACCGAAGTTCGCCGCCCACGCCGTCGCGTTGCGCCCGACGGTGAGCGTAACGAGCACGAGCGCGGCAAGCGAGAGCGCCTTCGCAGAGGTGAAGATGTTCTGAATCAGCGCGCCGAGTTTTACGCCGAACATGTTTACCACAGCGAGGAAGAAGACGATGACGATGCCGGTCAGGTTGGCTGTGTTTACGCCGATATCCATGTTGCCCAGCACCATGGGCCCGACTTGGATCGGCGGTACGTGTGCGATGTGCCACAGCCAGTTCGTCGTTGAGACTGAGGGGAAAAACACACCCAGAAACTTGCCAAACGCGACGCAAACTGCCGCGATTGTGCCCGTCTGGATGACCAAAAAGAGCGTCCAGCCGTATAGAAATCCCCAAAGCGGGCCCAAAGATTCGCGCAAATACACGTATTGCCCGCCGGCTTTTGGCATCATTGCGGCCAATTCGCCGTAACTCAGCGCACCGATCACAGTCAGAACTGCAGTGACCACCCACGCTCCGAGAACGAGAGCCGGCGAATTTGTGGTGCGCGCGATGTCGGCATCCACGAGAAAGATGCCGGAGCCGATCATGGAACCCGCAACAATAGCCGTTGAACTAAATAGCCCAAGCGTTTGCACCATTGATGGCGCTGCTTGGGTCTTGACCGCGGAGTTTTCGACAGAGGTGAGCTCGGGAGTCTGCACTGCGCTTGTTTTATCTGAATTTAAAACAATTGTCTTGCGTAATTTTTGGCGCGGCGCTAGGGAAAGTGATTGGCGGCAATTATCGAAGCTGCCTGACCCACTGGCTGAACGTTACCGCAGGGTCAGGGGTATGGAAAATTGCCTCCGACACGGCGACCATGCTTGCGCCGGCATCCAGCACTGCTTTCGCTGTTTCAAGCGTAACTCCGGCCGCGGCGCTCAACACCTTTCCCAGGCCTGCCTCCTCGCGAAGCCGTCGCACGCCATCGATTCCGATCGGCTCCTTCGCGGTTTGTTTTGTCCGGGTCTCGAAGACCGGGCCAACAGCAAGGTAGTCCACAGGCGCCTCGAGAATGCCGGGCAGAAGAGCTTCGCTGCCGCCGAAAGTGCCGACGATGCGGTCAGGCCCGAGCAAGCTGCGCGCCTGCGCCGGAGAAATGTCTCCTGCGTCGACGTGTACTCCGTCAAATCCAGCTCGATCAACCAGATCGGCGCGATCATCGAGAATCAACTTTGTCCTTCCAGATGGCATCGAGGCTCGCAGGATGGCAGAATCGGTGAGGATCTCTGTTTCCGCGCCGGTCTTGTTGCGGTACTCCAGCAGCGTGATTCCTGCATCTGTCAGCGACAGCCCAAGTCGGTGAAGGAATTCTGCCCGACCGGTCGACGGAATAAACGACGCATCCAGAATGGGATAGACCTTTGGAAATGCGAATGGCATGAGTCAAGAATAGAGAAGCAGGGAACAACGGAACAAGGGAACGAGGAAACTTGGGAATCTCAGTGCCACTTGAGCGGCTTAGCCTTCGCCCCAGAGAACTTAGTCCCTGGTTCACTGGGTCCCTTGTTCCCTGCCTTCTCACATTTCGTCCGCCGAAGGGCCGTACATTCCTGGCACCTTCTTGTCGAGCAGGCGCAGATAGACTCCAAGCTGGGCGCGATGATGTACGAGGTGATTGACCACCCATGTGCGCCACACGCAGTACTTCGTGTCGTCGATCCAGGTCTGGTCTCCTGCGACGAACTTCCAATTGGAGTCCCACTTGGCGGGCGTCATCGATGCCAGGGCCGGCTTGACCTCAGCCACCTGTTTCTCGAATCGCGCAAGCAGGTTCTTCTTGTTTGGAGCTTCTTCAGTCTTCATATCCGGGGTCCAGTCAAGCCGGTCGCGGGTGAGGGTATGACCGGCCCAATCCCCGTTGACATCAGAGACGTGCGAAGCGAGATGTCCGAGGCTCATCGACTTGGCGTGCGGCTTCCAGGCAAAATCTGCATCATCTGGGATGGCTTCGAGGGTTTTGCGAGTGCTGGCGGTTTCCCGCTCAAATTCAGCGACCAATTCCTTTTGCGTGTCCATGCTGTATCCTCCGTGTTTTGACGGACAGGATAACCCAAGTTGCAATGAAAATACGAACAAAAAGCGAAGATTATTTCCGAGCGGCTGACTGACCATCCGACCGGGCTCTTACGGCAGCGGGACGGCTTCCACCACGACCGGCAGCCCTGCGGCTTCCCATGCGGCCAGGCCACCAGCGATCTCGATGAGGTTCGTGATGCCGTGCCGGTGCAGAATGCTGACGGCGATTGACGAGCGGTAGCCACCCGCGCAATGGACGGCGATACGACGGTCGCGCGGAACCTCGCCGATGCGTTCCTGCAGGTGATTCAGAGGCAGGTTAACGCTTCCCTCGATGTGCTTCCCTGCCCACTCGCGCGGGTTGCGGACAT
This sequence comes from Occallatibacter sp., assembly GCA_035262585.1. Lineage (GTDB taxonomy): Bacteria > Acidobacteriota > Terriglobia > Terriglobales > Acidobacteriaceae > Telmatobacter. The sequence goes on from DATFSO010000154.1 coordinate 7,704, forward strand.
CGAGTAGCACAGGGGGTTCGTCAGACTTCAATTCTTCGGCGGCGATGAGTACGCCGGAGCGTTCGGTAGGCCAAACCACATCTGGGCGGTCAGCGAGGGCTGCCATGCCGCCGCGCAGATAGCCCATAACATGATCGAAACCGATGCGGCCTAGGCGAAGGGCCGCTTCCTGCTCGCGGCCGGGCTCGGCCACGATGACAATCGGCTTTGCGCGATCAAGGACGGTGCCTGCCCAGGTGGCATATTGCCCGCCAAGTCCGATATTGATGCTGCCCGCGAGATGCCCCTTGGCGTACTCCGCCGAGTCGCGCACATCGAGGATCTGCGCTTCCTTGTCGCCAAGATTCAGGACATCGTCTAGTTCGGCTGGCTTGAGCGCCTCTTCGAGTTTCTTGTCTAGCGTGGCGCGCTCGCGTGTGTTGAGGATCGCGTCGTAGGTAAAGTAGGGCGGCGCGTCGGGCTGGTCGGCTGTCACGAGGCGGATGAACTCGTCTTTGCTCATCGGCTTGAGCGCGTAGTTGAAGCGACGCTGGTCGCCGAGCGTGGAGACGGTGTCGGACGAGAGACTTTTTCCGCAGAGCGACCCCGCCCCGTGAGCGGGATAAACCAGAACCTCGTCGGGGAGAGGCAGCAGCTTGGCTTGCAGTGAGTCGTAGAGATAACTGCCGAGATCGTTCGCGGTCCAGCCGAGCGAGGCTCTCAGGTCCGGACGGCCAACGTCGCCGATGAAAAGTGTGTCGCCGGTCAGGACCGCGTAGGGCTTTGTCTTGTCATTTGCCAGATCGAAGACAAGGATCGAAATCGACTCGATGGTGTGGCCCGGGGTGTGCAGCACCTGCAGGCGCATCCCTGGAAAATCGAGCGTTTCGCCGTCGTTCATCGGAACAAAGGCGTACTCCGCTTGCGCGCGTGATCCGAGATGGATAGTTGCGCCGCAGGCATCACGCAGTTCCAGATGACCGGCCAGAAAATCCGCATGGAAGTGTGTGAGGAAGACATGTCGAATCTCGAGACCGAACCTTTCCGCGTCGGCAAGGTATTGGTGAATGTCACGCTGTGGATCGACGATGACCGCTGTTCGGCTTTCTTCGTCGCCGAGTAGATAAGAGGCGTGTGCGAGGCACCCGAGATAATACTGCTTCAGGATCATAGAGGTTTTGAGTCTAGCACTCGCTTGCTGTGAAGGTCAGCAGTTTCGGTTGTTGCTTCCCGGAGATACTTCGAACTCTCTCTCAGGTGCTAAAGCCCTTGCCTTATCGGCTCTTTTCGGCCCGACTGAAGTCATGCCCTGTTACAAGACGCACTTCACTTAAGAGTCGCCTTCGTGGCGCCAGGCAGGGTGAAGGCGATATACATTCCGCCCTGTGGATCTTTAGGCGAACGGGCGTTGCTGGCTGCGATGACGACGTACTGGCGGCCATCGATGATGTAGGTCGCGGGTGTGGCTACGCCGGAAAACGGAAGTTCCGTTTCCCAGAGGAGCTTTCCGTTGCTCGAGTCGAAGGCGCGAAACTTGTGATCGTAGACTGTCGCGCCGATGAAGAGTACTCCGCCTGCAGTGACGATCGGGCCGCCGTAGTTCTCAGTTCCGGTGTTCTTCATTCCCTGCTTTGCGAGCGCCGGGTATTCGCCGAACGGGACCTTCCAGAGATACTTGCCAGTCTTGAGGTCGATGGCGTTGAGAGTGCCCCAAGGGGGAGCGATGGCCGGGTATCCATCCGGATCAAGAAACTTGCGATAGCCGGTGAAGGTGTACTTGTTCATCCACTCTTCGGGCTTTTCGGATGCAGTCTTCACGCTCGCATCTACTTCGAGGAATCGCAGCAGCGCCTCCAAATCCGCGCCATGCACATCCACGGCTGGCATCTGGCCTCTGCCCTTCTGAACGATCTCCGTCGCCTGGGCGGCGTTCATGCGGGCACCGATGCCCGCCAGAGGCGGGAACGGTGCGATTCCTTCCATGTGATCGCCGTGGCAGGCTGCACACTGGTCGCTGTAGACCTTCGCTCCGGCTGCATCGGCCGTGGTCTTAGGCGCAGGATCTGCCCCGGACGCGGCTTGCAACTCCTTTGACGGATTAGCCGCACCTGCGCTGCGCAGAAAAGCGAGCAGTCCATCGAGGCGCTGGCCGTCGATGTTCGGGAACGACGGCATGCGTCCGACGCCGTGTTGTATGGCGGCCACCACTTTGTCCGACGTGAGGCGCTTGTCGATGTCAACGAGCGATGGGAACGTCGGCGGCGAGCCTGCGCGATCGATGCCGTGGCACATTGCGCACTGACTCTGATAGACCTGCTCGCCGGGACTGCTGGCCTTGCTCGGGACGAGTCCGCCGGTCCAGGCCATCTCCGTTGCGTTGATATAGATCACGTCATGGACAGGATCAATCGCCGGGCCGCCCCACTCCGCGCCCCCGTCAAAGCCCGGAAAGATGATGGTCTGCTGGCCGATGGCGAAGGGATAGAACGGTCCGCCGTTGCGGAATGTACGAAAAGTCTGCAGCGCCCAATCGTGTGCTTCAGGCGTGCGCGTCGTGAGCATGTCTTCTGTGAGCTGCTGCCGCGCGTAGGGCTCCGGCCAATCGGGCTTGGGTTGTGTCTTTGAAGCGACTTCGCCGGGAATGTAGCTCGCCGGATACGGGTGCTCGTGAATCGGAAACAGCGGCTCGCCAGTGACGCGGTTGAAGAGGTAGAGGTATCCCTGCTTTGTGGTCTGCGCAACAGCGTCGACGCGTTTGCCATTGCGCTGGATGGTGAACAGGGCCGGCGGCGAGGGAAAGTCGCGGTCCCAGATATCGTGATGCACGCCCTGAAAGTGCCAGAGGCGCTTGCCGGTGTTGGCATCGAGAGCGAGAAGGGTGTCGGCGTAGAGATTGTCGCCGATGCGATCTCCTCCGTAGAAGTCCATGACCGCGGAACCTGTAGGCGCGTAGAGGATGCCATGTTCCGCATCGAGCACCATGCCGCACCAGTTGTTGGCGGCGCCGGCGTTCTTGTAGGCATTGTTCGGCCACGTTTCGTATCCCGGCTCACCCGGCAACGGAATGGTGTGGAATATCCAGCGAAGTTTGCCTGTGAGTAGGTCGAAGGCCTGGATGTAGCCGGGGGGCGCAGGATGCGATTCGGGCATACGGCCGCCAAGGATGATCATGTCCTTGTAGATAATGCCGGGCGTGGTGAGGGCGATCGAGAGCGCGCTGAAGTCCTTGGAAAGACCCTCGCGCAGATCGATGTGGCCGTTTTCGCCGAAGCTGGTAATCAAATTTCCGGTTTCAGCATCGAGACAGTAGAGGAAGTTCATCACGCCGGCGTAAATGCGACCGTGCGCTCCATCGTTCCAATACGTGAGGCCGCGTGCGGGCTGCCCGGCGACGATGCCGGAGTCGAACTTCCACTTTAGCTTGCCCGTGACGGGGTCGAGAGCGACGACCCGGGTGCCAGGCGTGTATGCGTAGAGGGTGCGGCCAACGATAAGGGGGTTTGTCTGGATGCCGCCCTTTTCCCCAGTATCGAAGGACCAGACCTGCTGGAGAAGGTGTACGTTCTGGCGGTTGATCTGCGTGAGGCTGGAGTAGTGGTCCCCATCGAGGCCGCCATTGTAGACAGGCCAGCCGGTCTGCGACTGGGCAAAGGAGAGCGACGTGGACAAAACTACGGCAAATGAGAGCGCGGGGAAGAAGAGTCGATTGAATTGCATTTTCGGGCCGCGAGCCAAACAGGCCCGGTTCGTCAAGAATAACGGGTGAGGCGGCTGGACAGGAAACGACTCTCGACGAAATAGCTCAGCGGCCTGAAGGCTGCTGAGCCTCCGTTAGTTTCCCACCCATGACTTCGTCATGGATAGAGCACCTGCTCTGCTCGTGCCGTCTGCTTCGCGAGAAATCGCTCCATGTACTTGGTATCGAACAGGCCGGCACGGAATTCTTCGTCGGCGAAGATCCCCTGATGGAGCGGGATCGAGGTGTCAATTCCCTGCACCACGAACTGGCGTAAGGCGCGCTCCATCCTGGCGATTGCCTCCTCGCGATCGACGCCGTGGACGATGAGCTTGGCGATCAGCGAGTCGTAATAGGGCGGGACAACGCCCTCGGCATACTGCGCAGTATCGACGCGGACGCCGTTGCCGCCAGGCACATTGAACGCAGTGATTTTTCCGGCGGAGGGCGTGAACTTGACCGGGTGTTCGGCATTGATTCGGCACTCGATGGCGTGCCCGCGGATCTCGATCTTTGGCGGAAGGATGCTGCTGAGGCGTTCGCCTGAAGCAATACGCAGTTGCGCTTTCACAAGGTCGATGCCGGTGATGGCCTCGGTGACCGGATGTTCCACCTGGATGCGCGTGTTCATCTCAATGAAGTAGAGCTTGTGATCTTCATCCATAAGAAACTCGACCGTTCCAGCGTTCTGGTAGCCGATGTCGGTGAGGCAGCGGATGAGCGTCTTTCCGATTTCCTCGCGCATCTTGGGCGTAACCTGCAGCGAAGGCGCCTCTTCTATCAATTTTTGATGGCGGCGCTGGATGGAGCATTCGCGCTCAAAGAGCGTCGTAACATGGCCGTGTTCGTCGGCGAGGATCTGGAATTCGATGTGCCGCGGCTGCTCGATGAATTTCTCCATGTAGAGTTCGCCGTTGCCGAATGCGTTTGAAGCTTCGGTTGAAGCGGCATGGAAGAGATTCGGGAGTTCTTCTGCGCTGTTCACGATGCGCATGCCGCGACCGCCGCCGCCGGCTTTGGCCTTGAGAATGATCGGGTACCCAATCTTTGCAGCAACGCTTTGCGCCTCCTCGGCGGTGGCGAGGACTCCGTCTGAGCCGGGAAGGATCGGGACCTTGGCGGCCTTCATCGCCTGGCGGGCTTTCTCTTTTTCGCCCATGAGGCGCGTGACTTCGGGCGGGGGGCCGATGAACTTGATGTTGGAAGCGCGGCAGACCTCGGCGAAGTTCGCGTTTTCGCTTAGCAGCCCGTAGCCAGGATGGATGGCGTCGACGTTGGCGATCTCAGCTGCGGAGATGACAGCCGGCACATTGAGATAGCTGTCTGCGGGGCGCGCCGGCCCGATGCAGATTGCTTCGTCTGCAAAGCGGACGTGGAGTGAATTGCGATCGGCTTCGCTGTAGACGGCGACGGTACGGATTCCGAGTTCGCGGCATGCGTTCAGAACGCGCAAAGCGATTTCACCGCGATTGGCAACCAGAACTTTACGAAACATTCAAGACCCTAAAAGAGCGGAGTTAGCGGCGTTAGCGGTGCTGGCAGAGTTAGTTCTGTTTCAAGGCTGACCAAGCTACCTTTAACTCCGTTGTCGGTTCATCCTTCGCGAATCGAGAATAACGGCTGGCCGAATTCGATCGGCTGGCCGTTCGTGACGTGACATTTGACGATCTCGCCCGCTGCGTCCGATTCAATCTCGTTCATCAGCTTCATGGCCTCAACGATGCAAATCACCTGGCCCTTTTCGACGTGATCGCCCGGCGAGACAAAGGGAGGGGCTCCGGGCGAGGGTGAGCCGTAGTAGGTGCCGACGATTGGGGACTTGAGGATGTGCAATCCGGCTTCCGGATCGACGGAGGGAGTTGCCGGCGAGGCTGCCGGTTCAGCTGAGGCCGGCGGAGCAGAGGGTGTAAAGGTCGAAGAAGCCGAGATAGCGTTAACGGCTTTTGAGATGTCTGCGATGCCTGACGAGGGCGATGATTCCTGGGCGAACTTGATGCGGATTTTGGTATCTCCGCGGTCCAGGTCGAACTCTGCGACCTGATACTCCCTGAGGAACTCGATGAGCTCCCTCAGATCTTTCATATCTTGTGGTTTCATTCTTCCCTTTTTGTTTTCTCGCGCGCCAGCGAGCCGTTTCGTCAAAGTTCGATGAGCGCCTTGGGTGCCGGAGTGAGCACCTGGCCTCCATTTTTTGTTACGGCCACCATGTCTTCGATGCGAATTCCGAACTTGCCCGGCCAGTAAACCCCGGGTTCAATGGTAACAACCATCCCCGCTTGCAGCCTTGTCTTCTGCTCCGCGCCGACCCGCGGAGGTTCGTGAATCTCAAGTCCAACTCCGTGACCGGTGGAGTGCGAAAACGCATCGGCCATTCCGGAGTTGCGCAAGATGCTCCGTGCCGCTTCATCTACCTCATCACACCTGACGCCTGCGCCCACGGCCTCGACGGCAGATTGTTGCGCCTGGAGCACTGCTTCATAAGCTTTTCGTTCTTCAAGCCTCGGAGTGCCCAGATAAACCGTTCGCGTCATATCGGAGCAGTAACCCTCACGGATTATACCGAAGTCGAGCGTCACGAAACCCTTCCGCGGCAGCGCAGCGGTGGTAGCTCTTCCGTGCGGCAAAGCCGAACGCTCGCCCGAGGCAACGATGGTTTCGAAGCTCATGCCTTCCGCTCCCTGCAAGCGAGCCTGGTACTCGAGTTCAGCGGCGACTTCGACCTCGCGGATGCCGGGGCGGATCACGCCAAGCATGTGTTCGAAGAGATTGCAGCCGATGAGCGCGGCTTCAGACATCAGCTTGAGCTCGTCTTCGTCTTTGATGAGGCGCAGAGACTCGACGAGCGGCGCGGCGAGCGGCGTGAGAAACAAGCGGCGAAACTTTGAGGGCAGCTCAGCGCGTAGACGTGCGAGCTCGGCGACCGTGGTGTGGGCGGAGTCGAAGCCGGCCAGTTCGGCGTCGGGCTGAGCTCCGAGCCACTGAACCGCGGCGACTGCGGGCGGACCTGAGACGATTTCTACCTGTGCCCCTTTCACTTCTTCTGACGCCTGCGCCCTGTAGCGGCCGTCGGTGAATAAGCGCGCGGATCTGCGTGCGAGGGCGAGCGCGGCACTGGAGCCGGTGAAGCCGGAAAGGTAGCGGACATCTACGAGATGAGTGACGAGAAGGCCCGAAAGTCCCGCCTTCTTCATTCGGCGGCGTAACTGGCCGATACGGCGTGCATGGTCCATTCGGAAAAGGATAAATCAGGGATCAGAGATCAGGGGCTGTTACTAAGCGATCAAGCTCGTAGCCCAGGATTCAAGACTGAGCAAGTCAATTGCATTTTGGAAAGCAGCATCGTTACTGACAAGAACTGCTTTGACGGCGATGGAGTGCGCCACTATCTGGGTGTCGAGCGGTCCGAGTGGTTGCCGATGGATTCCTGCTTTGCACGAAAGGCGCGCCGTAGACGGCGGCTTCTTCCCTGCCCCAGGGAAGCACCTGCGGGCGCGCGAGGATGCGCTGAGGGTCGTGCGGCGACGCTCGCTAGCGCCGATGCGGGCGAGACCGCACCAAAGCTCGGCTTCGGTGATGGATGAGATGCAAGCGATATCTCCGGAGCCAATAGAGGAAAGTCGATTTCGAGCAGCGGGCGAGATGCCTTTCACGATGTAGCTGACGGTGTTGGTATCGAGCATGTATAGCCGCGGGTCATAGCGGCTCGCGTGTTTCAGCGGTGCCTTGGCTGCGGTCGGCCATGAACTCCAACGTCAAATTCACCTGTATCTAAGCCCTGACGCATCACATGGCAGGCTTGACGGACTTCTTCAGCTCTGGATTGATCTCGGAAGCCTGCACGTCTGACTGGCGGTCCATCCACTCATCGAGACGAGAGCGTTTAAAGCGCCAGCGGTTGCCGAGTTTGAAGGCCGGCACGAAGCCCTCTGAGGCGTATTTGTAGAGGGTGTCGGGGGAGATGCCGAGATAATCCGACGCCTGGCGGATGTCCATTACTTCGCGGATCTCAGGGACAAGAAGATTAGAGCGAGCGGCGGAATTGCGCATCTTGGACACCCCAGGCAGGATTCCGGCAGAAGAGCCGTGCCCTGTTTATATCGCGGTTTTGACCGGAGTTTCAAGGATTTTTCGGGAATTGTGCCGGAATTGCCTGCGAGTTATTTATCTAACCTACTCTAGCCCCGCCGTTTAGCGGCTGTCTCCCCAGCCTGTTGGGTTCTATGGTTAGCTCCAGCACTACAGCTTGGAGTAGTTCTTCGGATGGTGCCAGGGCTTTTCCGCAGAATTGCACAAGGATCGGTGCACGTGAGAGGCGGGTCGTTTGCAGTATCCCGTATGCAATCGCGTGGCTTATCACTCGAGGGCAGGGGCCCCAGTCGGCCTGACTTCCCGTTCGGCTGCGCACGATCCGAGCCTGCGTGCGACCTTAACCGCATAAAAAGGCGAGGTGATTCTGGACGTTTTTCCTTTCGCCTTCGATTGTGCGCCTTTGCAGGAAAATTACCGGCAAAAGCGGTGGAAGTTCTTTGGCTTGCGGGAATGCCTGGGGCACGGCAAGAAAGGGCAAATGCGGGTTCCTCCGCTCCCCTTCCCCTTCGGCAAGCCTCAGGGTCAGGGTCGGTCAGTATTACAGGGCCTTGTTCGGACAGCGTTCTAGTTGTTGCGGGTGGCCTTGTCATCGAGTGTGGCGCGATTGCGACGGTCAGCATAGAGCAGCTCGATGTTTTTCTGCGCGGTGGTGACGCCTACTGGATCGCCGATCTCGCGGAACCTGGAGGAGGCTTCGTTGTAATAGAAGAGTGCCTGCTGGATATTGCCGAGGCGTCGGTAAGCGACGCCCATGTTATTCAGCGTGGTCGCCTCGTTCTGCTTGTCGCCAACTTCCTTGAGAATTGGTAGCGCGCGGTTGAAGAACTCGAGTGCCTTCTGCGTTTCGCCGGAGACGTTGTAAACTCCGCCGATGTTGTTCAGCGTGGTCGCTTCGGCTGCCTTCAACTGCGCTGTCTGATAGACCTGCAGAGCCCGATTGAAGAATGCGAGAGCATTCTTCCGGTCGTGCATTGCGTAATAGGCGAGACCGATGTTGTTCAGGAGCCTCGCCAGTTCTGCGTGATTTCCTGAAGCCTCATACATCGGCAAAGCGAGCTGATCGAAGTGCAGCGCCTCTTCCGGATCGTCCAGGGCGCGGAAGGCTTCGCCCATGTTGCCGAGGGTGGAGGCGATGCGGTCGCGATTACCGAGTTTTTGCCAGATAGGTAGAGCCTGCTTGAAGTCGTCCAGGGCTTCATTGGCGTGTCCGAGGGCGAAATCGGATGCTCCGATATTGCAGAGTGCTTTCGCTTCTTCTGTCTCCTGGTGGATGGATCGGGCAAGCGGTAGAACCTGCTTGTAATACGCAAGCGCTTCCGCAAGGTCTCCGCGCGAATGGCAGATGGATCCCATCTGTTCAAGGGCTGCTACCTGTTCCTGAATGTCGTTTGCCTCTTGTGCTCTTTCGAGAGCCGCATTCAACTCTGCAATCTTGATCTGGAACTCTGGAGGGAGTCGCAACGAGGCGGACCCCGGTGCGCCTTCGACCGGAGATTCCTGGGCATCGGCTCGCACAACGATCGCAACGAACAGCAGGATGCCGGTCAGGGGCAACATAGCGAAGGCACGAGGACGCATGATCCGACCTCCAGAAGACGCCATTCGAGGGCCACAGGGGAAGCAGCCGGAAGGTTTGAGGATTGTGGGAACTTTACTCTGAAAGGCGTGAAGGCGCAATCAAGATTTCTGGGTCAGGGTCGATCGGAATGGCAGATTTTGTTGGTGAACCTGATATTGATGTTTTCTTTCAGCAAGCTGTAAAGTCGTGCCCGCAAAAGGTTACTTGGGCGATTCGTAGAAACCGTACTGCGCCTTCTTATTTCTTTGGGGCGTTCATGTCGCGTCCACCCTGGTGGAGGATGAGATGGGTCACCTTCCCCTGGGGGTCTTTTACAAACTCAATTTCTGCCGCGACGACCGTCGGAAAGAACTTCGTCTCTGATTCTGCATAAACAGGAATCTTTCCCTGCCCGGTGGCCTGGGTCATCAGCTTCCCGTCTTCCACTGTCACGACGAGGTTGAAACCGGCCGCCAGCTGATATGTTCCGGCGTAGTCTGCAAAAATCTTCGGATCGACTGCGACGACGGTGCGCACCTCGGCCTTGTAGTCGGGCCATCCATACTCGGCGGCAATGCTTCGCAGCACCTCTCCACCCAAGAGCCCGCCGTTATCGCTGTTCGTCATTACGACAGCGCCGTCGCCGGTCTTTTCATAGGCCACGAAGATGCAGCGGTAGCCTTCATTCGCCCCTCCATGCGAGAAATAGGGATTATCTTTCGAGCCGCCGATCTCCAGGCCCAATCCCCATTTCCCTTTTCCCGCCGTAACCATCTCCTGTGTCATCGCCTGCGAGAGGACGTGATTGGCCTTACCCTGCAGCGACCGCTGTACCTCAATTACGTAACGCGCAAGGTCGGTTGGAGTAGTCCAGAGTCCTGCCGCCGCCATCTCCGGATAGGTGTGTGCACCACCTTCGACCGGCTTGCCATCTCCTCGATACGGCGTAGCCGCGTCGGCCTCCAACTCCGGGGGCAAGGGTTGCTGGTAGGTGCTGTGCGTCATACCGATGGGGACGAGCACCGTGTCATGCATGAGTTTCGGATACGGCTCTTTCGTTGTGTCGAGAAGCACTTCCTGCATGATGGTGTATCCGCCACCTGAATATTGCCAGTGATCACCGGGCGGCGCTTCAATCCGGATTGCGGCGGTATTTGCGGGCTTCTCTCCCTTGAGTACCTGGATCAGCGTCGGGACCGTCTCAGTTTTAGCGTAGCCGGGGAAACCGTGTACGGTGATTCCACCCGTATGCGTCAGAAGCTCGCGCAGCGTGACGGGCTTACGATCCGCGACGGGAGCGTCTGGCAGCTTCCAAGTCGCCAAATATGTGTTCACGTCGTTGTCCAGCGCCAGTTTGTTCTGCTGCACGAGGTGCAGCGCGGCCATTGCAGAAAGCGGCTTGCTGATGGATGCGGCTTGAAACAGAGTTGCCTCGTCCACCGGGAGGCCGCCGACGCTGCGCACGCCGAAGCCGCGTGCCCACTCGATCTTTCCATCGTGAACCACAACGACACTCACGCCGGGGATATTGAGCTCCTTCATACGGTCCGCGAGCGTATGCGTGGCACGTTCGTCGCCTTTGATGACAACGGGATCCAAGAGGCCGGTAGTGACACGCTGAATGTGCTGTTCAACTTCGGTGGGATTGGAATGCTTGTGCTGAGCCGCGGTCAACTGGGCCGCGAGGCAGACGAGGGCCACGAACCAACGCCTGGGAACCAACATGAAGATGAATTCTCCGCGGGATAACGGTAACACGGAGGTTCGATAGGGCTTCGCGCAACTGGGGCTTCCGTCGGCGTAGGGCCCATCCGCGCGAATGGATCTCCGACTCGGAGACCTTTTCAAGCACCGTCCCTAAGGGACTCCGAGCGCGGTTTGCGCGCCTTTTCCACCACGCTGAAGCGCGGGGCTAACGAGCGCTTGCGCCTCCGACGCGGGATCCAGCGATTTGCACGAATGCCGGGGCATGTCTCTCAGGGGGCTAGGCACTGACTGACGAATCGAATTCTCGAAGATCGAGGCCAAGAACACCCCGCAGGGGCTAAAGCCCTCAACCATTCTGCCAGCATTTGCGGCACGACTGAAGTCGTGCCCTTTCACAAAACCACCGGTCGGAAGGAAAGATTCCGTTTTGGTGAATAGGCATAAATCGGCAGAAACAGAGACGCCGCCGAAGCTTTGGCGGCGTTCCTGCCCAGGGGAGAAAATTGCTTCTATTGATTCTGATCGTCGCGGCGGTGCAGTGTCGGACGGTCGTCGCCGCTGCTGTCGCCAGACTGGCCGGCCTGACCGTTCTTGTCGTCGGTGCTGCTTGCGCGCCGCAGCGACGGCTTGTTCTTGTCTTTGGTGTCCATCAGGCGGCGCTTGTTCTCGATGCGAGCGAGACGAGCCTTCACGTCGTCGAACTCAGAGGTGGTGACGGTGTACTCGTCGCGCGCAGGCAGAATCTTGGCGATCTCGTCCTGCGAGTGCAGAATGCGATCCGGTGTCTGCGGATGGTCGGAGAACGCCTTGGCGACCATGCCGGGCTTACGCTTCTCGAGCGCCTGCACCTTTTCAAAGAAACTGATGAAGGCTTGCGGATCGTAGCCGGCGCGGTACATGTACTGGATGCCCAGGAAGTCCGCCTGAGCCTCGAAGTCGCGCGAGAACTTGAGGAACGTCAGCGGAATGGCGAACTGGGTGGCTTCGTAGATGCCGTAGCCGGCCCAGCTGTAACCGGTCATCATGATGACCGGAATCATGCCCAACTGCGCGTAGTTCATGCGGGTCTGCTCGCGCACTGCATGGTGAGCACAGACATGTGCCGTTTCGTGCGCCATGACCCCAGCCAGTTCCGCTTCTTCATCGGCATTCAGGATGAGGCCCGAATTGACGTAGAAAAATCCGCCGGGCAGGGCCATCGCATTGATCTCGTCGGAATCGATGACCTTGATTGTGAAGGGTACCTTGCAGTCGGAGTTCTTGACGATGTTCTGGCCGATGCGGTTTACGTATTCAGTCACGACTGGGTCGGTGATGAATCGCGTGCTCTTTTCAAGCTCAGTGGCATACGCTTTGCCCATCTTGATTTCGGAGTCGGTCGAATACCAGTTGCCGAGGCCCCGGGCGCCGATGTCGCGGTTGCCGACAGCACTGACATCGTCGATGCTGCCAGGCTTGACATTGACCTTCTGGCTGCCAACCTCGACGATCTTCTGCGGATCGACATTGGTTGCAGCGGTATCACCCTGAACCGGCTGCGTTCCGGCAGGGCACGGACTGGCAGCATCCTTGTCTTTGTCCTTCTTCGATTTCTTGGCCTTCTTATCTGTGGGTGTGGGCGTGCAATCCGGAGCATCGGCGCTTGTAGCCGAGGCGGAATCCTTCTTCGAATCCTTCGAGTCGCTGGGCTGTGCCGGCGTGTCTCCTGCTACCGGCTGGGTTCCGGGCGCGGGCTTAGCAGAAGGAGCTGCCGACGGCGGAGCTGCCTGAGGGTCAGCCTGGGCCGGCGCCGAAGCGGGACTCGTTTGAGGATTGGCTTGTGGACTCGCCTGGGGAGTCGTCTGCGTGGATTGCGGCGCCTGAGCTGGTGCGGCCGAGGGGTCACTTGCCGGAGCGGACTGCGGCGTGGACTGACTCCACATCACGGTTGCCATAGCCAATGCCAAACCTGCTACCAAAGCCGCTCTTGAACCGTTCAAAACTGATGTCATGACCTCACCTCTGGGCGTGTGACGTGACCCTTCCGGCGACCGGCGCGAGGCGCCTGTCCGAAGACTTGTGCCGCTTCGCTCTATCGCTTAGACGCTAGTATGTCGCGGGTGGACAGCGAAAGTTCAAACATTTTCAATGCCATTTCTCGCTTTTTCACCCCTCATCCTACTTTGATCGTTTCCAAAGCGGAAAGATATCAGCAGGTCGAGGGTGAGGCAGAGTGGGGGAATCTACTCTGGAAAATTGAGTACTTGGACTGCGCTGCACACTGAATTAAATTGAAGAACACGAAGCAATTCCGGAGGAAAAGTGCGTCGGGCGTTTCTTTGGGCGGTCGCCGTGTACTTGCTGGGTGCGATGCAAGGCCTTGCTCTTCAAGGGCATCCACGGCTTTTCGGCCCGCACCGGGGCAAGCCTGAGCCGACGCCCCCGCCAGGTCAGAATCAGACAGTCCTCGATGCTACCGGGCTGGGCACGCCGCAGGTTCTGGATCGGGGCTGGCGGGTCGCCATCACCTCTGACCCGGCCGCTGCCCGGCCGGACTTCGACGATTCCGGATGGGCGGTTCGCGATGCGACCGAAGTGATCGCGGATGTACCTGAACCTTCGGACGACCCGGTCCATCCCGACCGCGAAAAGTTTGCGTGGTTTCGCCTACATCTCAGGTTTGCGCCAAATCACGGTCCGGTTGCACTCCTGCTCCGGGTTCCGGTAACCCAAAGCGCCTCAATGAACATCCTGAGCTTCTCTGCCCTTGGGCTGGGAGGCGAGGTCTTCGCTAACGGAAAGCAGATCCTGCCAGACGGCCCCCATCCGGATGCCACATACGAATACGAGCAGATTTCCCGTGTCTACTACTTGAACGTTCCGCCTTCGGAGACCTCGCTCACCCTGGCGATCCGAACTGCCTACATCCCATTCGGCTTGAAGGGTTACACCAACTTCTTCAATAACCGGTCGTTTTTGCTCGACAGCCCCGCCGCACTTAGCCAGGCCCGGGAGATCTGGTCGACACACACGTTCCTGGAACGGCTGCCGAGGCTGGTGATTGCGTTATTGCTGTTGTTTCTTTCCGCGTTCCTGATCACCCTCTATTTCGCGCAGAAGGGACATCCGGAGTATCTATGGCTCGCCTTGCACGAACTCGTCCAGGTCCCCATCGTCCTCATTGACCTGGCTTGCACTACCGCCCGGCTCGATCTCGTGTGGTTTGGCGCGCTTTATCTGCAACTGGCGTTCATCTCGGCTTACCTCTACTTCGAATTTCTGGTCGCCTTTCTTTCCCTTCGGCGGCGGTGGTACATCAAGGGCCTTCGCTACACGGCACCGATTCTTGCGTTGATTGCTCCAATGTTGCTTTTGGCCAGCCACCATAAGGTGGCCGGAATCGTGCTGGCAATCGTTCTTCTCTGTTCCCTCTTCTGGAGCATTGCGTGGGCGATCTTCGTATTCCTCACGCTGATTGTCGCTACCATCAAGCGCAATTTCGAGGCCGGCCTGCTCCTGATCCCGCTGGTGCTGACGATGATCGGTCTTGCCGAGCCGGTTCTGACCGGCGGTGGACTCGGCGACTTTGGCGGAGGTTACAGATCGCCATTGACGATTTGGGCTGGGCCCATCCCCATCCACTTTGCGGCGATTGCAGACTTTGCCGGCCTGCTCGCAATCGTCGTCATCATCTTTATGCGCTTTCTGCGCATTCACCATGAGCAGGAACGCACCAGCGGAGAGCTGGCGGCAGCACGCAGCGTGCAGGAACTGATGATCCCGCGCGAGAAGGTCGAGACGCCGGGATACGAAGTGGACTCGGTCTACAATCCAGCGAACGAAGTGGGCGGCGACTTCTTCCACGTAGAGACAACGCCGGACGGCGGACTGTTGGTGATCCTGGGAGATGTGGCTGGGCATGGTCTGCAGGCAGCGATGAATGTCTCGATGCTGATGGGCGTGCTGCGATATACGCCGGAAAAGAGCCCGGCGCGGATTCTGGAATCACTGAACAAAGTGCTGCAGGGGAGCGAGAGCTTCACGACGTGCCAGGCAGTCTGGTTCGGGCCGGAGGGAGAGGTCGTGATCGCAAATGCGGGACACCTGCCCCCGTACCTCAATACGCAGGAAGTGCGGTTGCCGGGTGGACTACCGCTCGGCGTTCTGACCGATGTGAAGTACGACGAGATCCGGCTGTACCTACATCCAGGTGATCGCCTGCTGTTGATGTCCGACGGGGTGGTGGAGGCGCGGACGGCCTCGGGCGAGATCTTCGGTTTCGATCGCGTACACAACCTGAGCAATCAATCGGCCTTCTACATCGCGGATGCAGCCAAGGCATTTGGCCAGGAAGACGACATTACGGTGCTGACGGTGCGTCGGCTGGCGAAGGCGATGGCGGCCTAAATTCAAAAGTGAACAACCGTCGCCTAAAGGGCGACGGCTTCTTGGGGCACGCATGAGACAGCATCCTCTACGTTAAGCCCCAAAAGCCCGTTCCGGGCTCTGGAAAGGATCAGCTGAGCACTGACATGATCGCGACTCTGAGACAA
>DATFSO010000155.1:0-2664 GCA_035262585.1 Occallatibacter sp.
CGCTGCGATCGCCTGAGGCTGGCCGAAAGTACGAACCTGCAAGGTTTGCGCGGACGTATAGTCCTGCAAAATCGGAACGTAGAAGGCAGGGCCGATCGGAGAGTACACGTCTTCGGTCCTGCTATTTTTCACTACGCCGACAATTTCGATTGGGTGTTGGCCATCGCCGTCGCGTTTGAAGTTCTGGCCTACAGGGTTGATACCGGGCCAGAAACGCTTGGCCATTGCTTCATTGATGATTGCGACCCGGGGGGATGATTCGCTATCGGAATCCAGAAAATCGCGTCCCTGAAAAACGGCAATGTTCATGGTCTTGAAGTAGTCGGGCGATACGGCGTTCCGGTCGGCGCGCAGTTCTTCTCCGTGCCGCGCGACATGGCCGGGAATCGTGATTTCGCTCCCTGGCACGTCATCTCCGAGCGGCACGATTATTGCCAAGCTGGCCGACTGCACTCCGGAAAGCGCTCGCGTTCGTGCGAGAAGCTGGCGGTAAAAGTCTGTGCCCTGAATTTGCGAGTAGCCGATTTCCCCGGGGTCGAGTGCGACGTTGAGTACGTGGGTTGGATCAAAACCGAGATCGGCATGCTGAGCGCTCTCGAGACTGCGGATAAAGAGACCCGCGACAATCAGGAGCGCGACCGAGCCTGCCACCTGCGCTGCCACCAGCACAGAGCGGGTGCGCTGGCCGCGTCCGGTGAGGTTACGTCCACCTTCGTGCAAGATGTCGCTGAGGTTTCCGCTAGAGATTCGCAATGCAGGAAGGACGCCGACGATTGCGGCGGCCGACACGGCGATACCGAGTGCAAAGAGGAAAACGCGCAGGTTGAAGGGGAATTCGAGAACGATCGGCAATACGGAGGCGATTGCTGCCGAGCTCACAGCGCGAAGCGCGAATGAGCCGGTGAAGATTCCGGCGGCCGCGCCGGCTAGAGTCAGCAGCAGGGTTTCACTGAGCAAACGACGAATTAGGCGGACACGGCTTCCGCCCAGTGCGGCTCGAACCGCCATCTCGCGTTGGCGTCCAATAGCGCGCACCAGAGATAAGTTCGCGACATTGAGACATGCGAGAGCGAAAACCATGCCCGCAAGAGTCAGGAAGAGTCCGGCCACGGCCGGGAAGGGGTTTGGTCCGTCTATTAAGCCGGGAGGACGTAGAGGTCTAGCTTGTAATGTAGTGCCTGCGCCTGGGCGGGGATATTGTTTGGTGAATTGCGGTCCTAAAGAGGCGAGCACAGCGTTTGCGCGTTGGATGCTTACGCCCGGGGCGAGGCGCGCCAGGATCAGCAAGTTGCGAGTAGCAGGAGCAGTGAGGAAGTCCGTATTTCCCGCAGTCTCGACCGTCATCATGTTGAGCGGAAGGTAGGCCTCCATCTCGATCAGGGGCGTCGGCCCAAAGAAGCCCTTGGGAGCGACGCCGACAATCGTCACGGGATGCCCGTTCAGGTAAGCGGCTTTGCCGAGGACGCTGGGATCACGGCCAAAACGTTTCTGCCAGTAGCGATAACTCAGCACCACGACCGGATCGGCACCAGGGGCGTTTCCTTCCGAGGGAAGGATGAATCGTCCCAGGTAGGGTCGAATGCCAAGCATCTGGAAAAACTCGCCGCTGGCGAACAGAGTCTGAGCGGGTCGGGTGACTCCGTCAATGGTTAGCCCATCGGCGCGGTCTCCCGGGCCCGAGAGTCCACCGAGGATCACTGCGTTCACGGCGGAGAATACGGCGCGCGTTTGATCGCGCAACTGGCGAAATTCGGGCCCGGAGAACTGAGAATCGAAATGCGTCGGGTCGCGGGGAAACGCGAGATAGGTGAGATCGAGCGGATTTTGAACGGGAAGCGGCCGAATCATCAACGTGTCAACCATGCTGAAGATCGCTGTGTTGGCGCCGATACCGAGCGCGAGCGTTACGACTGCTACCGCAGTAAAACCGGGAGAATTGCGGAGCGGGCGCCATCCGAAACGAAAGTCCTGAAGCAAGGTTTCGACGAAGGCCAGTCTTCCTTCGGCCCAATATTCTTCTTGAATCGCTTCAACGGCACCGAACTTCAGCAGAGCCTGGCGTCGGGCCTCACCAGGGGATAATCCGGCGCGAAGATTGTCGGCGGTCTGCAGGGCAAGATGTTCTTCCATCTCTTCCCGCAATCGTTTATCGTCTCGCTTCCTTAGGGCTGAGTTGAGGAGACGGGCGATGAAACGCTTCAGGGGCCTCATGAGAAATCCCTAGCCTTGATTTGGAAGAATCGGCCGACGATGGCAGCGGTTTGCTCCCAGTCTCGTGTTTCGGTCTGGAGCAGCTTTTGTCCGGCTGGCGTAAGCCGGTAGAATCGCGCCCGGCGGTTGTTCTCCGAGGCACCCCACTCCGATCGAATGGCACCTTCCTGCTCGAGCCTGAGGAGCACGGGATAGATAGTTCCCTGGTTAACGGCAAGCAGGTCCCCGCTGATCTGCTCGATACGCCGCGCGATCCCGTAGCCGTGCAGCGGGCCCAGGACCTCAAGAGTCTTGAGGATCATAAGCGCCAAAGTACCGTGCTGAACATCAACCTTGTGTCCCATAGGGGGGCTAGATGTTGGTTACCAACAGAGAGGATGTCACACTTTCTGTGGGAAAGCAACTGACGAATTTCACATCAGACTCCTATTTCAATGGTACCGCTGCGATGTG
>DATFSO010000156.1:0-3506 GCA_035262585.1 Occallatibacter sp.
CCAGAGCGACCAGGTGTCCGACCTCGCCGTGGGATGAAATGAGGCATGGCTTGGGCCGAAAGGGTCTGCCACCACTGCACGGCCGACGACCGACCAGCGCTCAGTTTCGCGAAGTTGGACCTCGACGCGGTCCTTAGCCACGTTGGCCGCGCACAACAGATAAGTCCCGCTCACATCGAACTGGCAATTCGGCGATGCGATATCGTCGGAGAACGCACGCGAAACTTCGGGCAGGCGCGGAGCGGCTTCTTCGAACATCAGTGATCCATCGAAGCCAAGCACAAGCAGCTTGCCAGATCCACGCTCAGTCAGGGCCAGCAAAGGCCGCGTTGGATGAGGAGAGACGGCGGCGATCTCGCCGGGTGCAGACAGGCGCGAGATGCTCGGCTCGGGTGTGAGCCGACAGAGCGAGAGGCGTCCCTCTTTGGATGCAGCGACCAGCAGCCGTGGGGATGGAATGCCTCGCAGATAATAGGCCCGGTGGTCAAGCTCGAATGCTATGGCCTCGTTGAGGAAAAGCATTCCATTTCTCCGCAACAGCTCAATCGACTGTTTGAGCAGCGAACTGTTTGTCAGTTCCGGTGGTTAACTTCCAACGCAGACCGTTACCACATAAGTTGCGCCCGACACAGTTATCTATCTTCTAGATCCCGAAGGATGTCGGCTTGGGGTCAAAATACGAAGAACTCAACGTGAGCAAAGCGAGCCTGCAGTACCTCAATGACCAGCCCCTTTTTGGCAGGTGCGAGAAAACTTCGCTGACGGGCCAACACCGGACTCCTGCAATACAGCAAAATGGGGCCATATTCGATCGCTGCCCAGCGGCCAGGCAGCGAGAACTGCGCTATCAAAATATCGGAGCGATCTGACAGTCCCGACTTCAGCCTGAGGACTCTAGCAATGCGATCCGATTGCGGCTCGCGGAGCCCGGAGGTGCTTGCAACTCACCATCGTTATTCGGCAGCATTGCGCAAAACACCTTCCAGGGCCGCATCGAGATAGCGCCCCACCTCCGTGACGCGCTCATCGTCATACTGGCCGAAGTATGACGATGGCTTATCATATTCGAAAACTCCTTTGCCTTGCTTATCCTCAAACAGCACCACCCGCAGCGGCGCGTACAGCGCAGCGGGAAGTTGATGGCGAGTCATCTTTGAGGCGGTGAGGGGATTGCCGATCTCATATTGCAGCGCGTTACGCCTGTTGCCCGCAATCTCCAGCAAGACGCCGTGATTGCGCACCTCGAAGATCGAGAGCTTGGGCCCTTTCTCTTCGTAGTCCTTCGCGCGCTTCTGGTCGCCGCTGGCCAGCGCCGCGGCGATGCTGGCATCGAGCCTGGGCACCGCGCCTTCGAGCCTGCGGCGGACCTCCGCGAACGGCCGTTCTGACGAAATCCTGATGTGCTCGACCGCAATCGTTCGCGATGTGACGGTTTTTGTCATGGCCCCCTCGCGGCGGTTTCTGTTTGCTCAGGATTTCTGGATCGCGCTTGCGGCCTTGCGGATCACGTCGAGCACGAGATTCGGCTGCGACAACATCGGCACATGGCTGCTGTCGGTCTCGACGGTGGTCGCTTTCATGCGCTTCGCCGCAGCGCGTTCCAGATCGGGATGAACCGTGCGGTCCTTGGTGGCGACGATGGACCAGCTCGGCTTGGTCTTCCAGGCGGTTCCTTCGACTTTCTGGTCGAACAAATCCGGCACCGGCACGCCTTGGGTTGCGTAGACGAGCTTCTGCTCCGCCTCGGGCAGGTCTCCGCAAAAGCAGGCGAGGCCGCTCGGCTTGAGCCAGATGCGCCCGTCCGTCACGTCGATGTGCCCGAAGACATCGGTCCTGGGAAACTTGCTCTGCTGGCTCTGCGAGGTCTCGTCGTCATCGGGCGCCAGCGCCGCAATATAGACGAGCACGGCGACGCGCGGATCGGTCCCGGCATGGGTAATGAGCGTGCCGCCATAGGAGTGCCCGACAAGGACAATTGGCCCCGGCACCCGACCGAAGCACGCCTTCACGGCGGTAACGTCGGTCGCAAGCGAGTTGAGGCCGTGCTGGGAGGCCATGACTCCATGGCCCTCGGCCTGAAGGGTCGGGATTAATTTGCTGAAACATGAGCCGTCGGCCCAGAGGCCGTGGGCGAAGACGATACTTGGCTTGGCCATTGTTATGCTCCTCTGGTTGGATAAGAGTGACTTGGCGCTGACTTAATTCACGGCTTCTTTGACACCGATGAATCGCAGCCAGAATTCGACATATCCACTCAGATACTGGAACCCGGGCTGCGGAACCGTCTCAAATCCAACCTCGTCACTTTGCCCTCGAATGAACGCGACAAATGCCTTCTCGATGTCGAGCGAGGGCCGTAGCGCTTACCGTCGTAAACACATATTGCGCTGACGACACAGGTCGATCAGTTGCTTCAGCTTGTATGGGAAAGAGAAATTCCACATCGGTACCCCCATGATTATGCGATCGGCCTCTGGAAGCGTGACGCGAGCTCGTTGTGAGGGCTTTCGGAACCTGCTCGAACAGCACTTCCAATTATCAAATTTTTAGACCGCCTCCCGGTTCCCAATTTCACGCAACGAGCGGCACGTCCGAAGGGCCCCAGCTAGCCGACCCCACTTTGCGCAACCCGCAAGTCGGCGGAGGTGGGCCTTGTGTCACGAGCATCGTCGGTCCACGCGGCGATGCGCAACTATACAGGAGATGAAGGAAGGTCTTTCGAGTTCGACAATCAGGTGTTGATCTCAAGCCACCGCAAGCTGCTGTGGTCAAAAGCCACGGTGGTGAACGTTGCAGAAAAGGCGGGACAGGATCCCGTCAGGCATGGTCGAGAGAGGCGAGCGTAAGCGAACCGCTGCAGAAGTGTCGAAATCTGTTAAATGATGTCAAAACCGAGGATTGGCCCACTCTTCGGGATAAGCTTGGGGGATGCCTGAGACTGCCCAAGCGGCATCCGGCATGTAGGCGGCGCGACTCTTGATCGGGCTCCTGTACGGAACGTGAGAACCTTGCCGGCGATGCCAAGGGAAAAAGCACAAGCGGCTCCAACCGTAAGGCTGAAAGTAC
Source organism: Occallatibacter sp. (assembly GCA_035262585.1). Classification (GTDB taxonomy): domain Bacteria; phylum Acidobacteriota; class Terriglobia; order Terriglobales; family Acidobacteriaceae; genus Telmatobacter. The sequence continues at coordinate 3,067 of DATFSO010000156.1, forward strand.
CGATGCGCCGGAGAGGGGCGGACTGCCCCGCAGTAGCGACGAAGTGGGGTAATGCCCATGGAGCGAAGGGGGTGGGTCATCGTCGTTGAGCGCGGGCCAACTGGGTCAAACTGGGAGGAGCCTGCAATTTCAGCGGAAGGCGGCAGCCTTCGTGCGATGGCACGAGCCGGATGATGCGAAAGTATCACGTCCGGAATCTGTGAGGGGCTCGGGCTGAAAATCCCTGGGCCTACTCGGCAAAAGCGGGCGTACCTTGCAGCTGTTTCAGATAATAGCCGAGGGGACTCGCGAGATTGGCAGGGAATTGCTCTTCGAGGACGTACTCAAAGCCCATGGCCTCGTAGAACCGTCGTGTCCGCTCGTATGGCTCGTAGGGAATTGCAGGATTTAGTGTTGCTACGAAAAGGTACTTCACTCCTTGACTACGAACCGCTTCAACG
>DATFSO010000157.1:0-52588 GCA_035262585.1 Occallatibacter sp.
ACAGGCTTCACAAGCACAGAGCGTCGATATTTGGGACAATGTGATACTTCAGCGTGAAAACGCAACCGCTGTTTTTCCTATATCGTTCGCTCATTTGCGGCAAGTATACAGGTGCCGCTCAACTAACACAAAACGAGCGGCTCTTCGCACCGCACGCCTTTTCCGCTGTCGCCTGAAGGCGAAAGTCCCCAAGGCGTAACTTCTATGGAAAAAGACATGGGATGGGGGCATCCGACGTATGTGGCGGCGCTGAAGCAGTATCGGACTTTGCTGATGCAGCGCGGGCGCGAGGCCGATGCCGAGCAGATCGGAGAGCGCATCGCGAAGCTCGAAGGCGCATCGAGGCCTGTGGAGCGGGAAAACGTGGGAGGTTCTCTCGCAATCAGCGCGCTGCGCTGATTCACTCCGACTTTGATTTGCGAGCGTAGTAGCCGGATTTGCCGCCGGATTTTTCTTCCAGTTGAACACTGCGAATGACGATGGATTTGTCGAGCGCCTTGGTCATGTCGTAGACGGTGAGAGCGGCGACGGAGGCGGCGGTGAGGGCTTCCATTTCGACGCCGGTCTGCGCGGTAGTGGCGGCGGTGGCGAGAATGCGGACGCCGTCGGCGACAATTTCGGCTTGGACGTCGACGTGTGTGAGCGGCAGCGGGTGGCACATGGGAATCAGTTCAGATGTGCGTTTGGCTGCCTGGATCCCGGCGAAGCGAGCGACTTCGAGCGGATCGCCCTTGGGGTTGGCGGGTAATGCCGCAAGCACCGTAGGCGAGAGTTCGATGAAGGCGGAGGCTGTAGCGCTGCGGCGCGAGGGCTGCTTCGTGCTCACATCGACCATGCGCGCCTGACCTAGAGCGTCATAGTGTGACAGGCGGCCCCCGCGACCAAGACCTGTAGCGGGGGACCCCAAATGCTTGCCACCTGTCGAGTCTGTTTGCTTGTCACCCCAGCGAAGGGGACCCGTAGACTGGGTTCGCGGAAGTGGTGCGGGTTTTCTCGGCCTGGGCATCTGGTCTTTTCAATCTAACAGGATGTGTACGGTTGATCCGGCATGCAGAAAACCCGCCTCTTCAGGAATGACGAGGAAACAGTTGGATTGTGCAAAAGCGGTGAGGTCTCCTGAGCCGTGCCAGGGTACAGTGGCAACTTGCGGGAGCGCGTTGACGGTCGGATTGAAGGTGCATCGCGCGGGGAGAAAACGCGTGAGGCCTGGCTTTGTTTTGCGGTCGGTGTCGCGCGCCAGCTGGGCGAGCACAAAGCGGGGGTTCGTTTCGCGGCTGCCGGCAAGGGCCGCGAGGAGCGGCGCGGCGAAGAGCAGGAATGTGACAGCCGTCGAGATGGGATTGCCGGGTAATCCGAAGATCGGGATGGTATTTGTCTCAGGGGCTAAAGCCCCTTTTCTAACTGACGCCAGATCAGCACGACTAAAGCCGTGCCCTGATACAAACCCCTCTCGCTTCACATCTGCAACTGCTGGTGTTTTTCTGGGGCTTGTGCCCGCCATTTCTCCGAAGACCAGCGGCTTGCCGGGCTGGATCTTTACTCCGGTGAAGTGGAATTGTGCGCCGCGGCGCGCGAGTGCGGGCTCGACGAGATCGAATTTCCCGGCGGAGACGCCCCCTGATATGAGAAGCATGTCGGCGTGATCAGCCTGGGCGAGTGCCTGATCGAGGGCTTCGGCGGTATCGGCCGCAGTGGGAAGAACGAGCGGTTCGGCGCCGGCATTTTTGACGAGCGCGGCCAGCATGGGCGCGTTCGAATTGCGGATCTTGCCGGGGCCGGGAGTTGTGCCGATGGGGACCAGTTCGTCGCCCGTGGTGAGGATGGTGACGCGTGGTCGGGCGAAGACTTCGACAACCGAGTATCCGCAGGATGCAGCAAGGGCGATCTGCGCGGGGCCGAACGACACGCCGGGTGAAAGCAGTTCGTCGCCGCGGCGGGACTGTGCGCCTTTCGCGACGATGTTCTCGCCCGGCTCGATGGTGCGCGAGGGAAGCAAAGTGATTCCGTTATCACCCCAGCGACCAAGATCCGTGGCTGGAGGCCCCGGAGTATCGCCGGATTTCTCGACGTGCTCGAGCATGACGACGCAGTCAGCTCCGGCGGGGACAGGCGCGCCGGTCATGATCTCCCACGCGGAGCGCTCGGGCAGCGGGCCCGCGGGAGCCTCGCCTGCGTGTGTGGATCCGGCAATGGGAAGCTGAGCGTGTGCCGAGGCTTCGGCGGCGCGGCAGGCGAAGCCATCGCGCGTGGAGCGCGGGAATGGCGGCTGATCGTCGTCGGCAACAAGAGACGAGGCAAGGATACGGCCATTGGCATCCGCAAGATCGATGCGTTCGATGCGAGGCCGGCGCTGCTGTGCGACGGCGAGGGCACGCTTCGCAACGATGGCCGCGGCCTGCTCGTAGCTCGGTAGGTCGGCGCTCATGAGTGAATTGTAGTGAAGTCCAGTGAAGGCCAGGCTTCGAAGTTTGTGGTTCGCGGATTGCAGCTTCGAGTGTCCACGACTCAGGTGCGGGGCAGATTCAGCGCATAGCGTGCATGCTTGCGTTCGCCGGTGCGGGTGAGAGCATTTTTTTCAACCAGATCGGCAAGGTCGCGTGTGGTTGTGGCAGTCGATGCGCCGGTGATCGTGCTGTAATTGCCTGCGCTGAGGCCGCCCTTGAACCCTGTTGGACCTTCGCGGAGCATTCTCAGGAGTGCCTTCTGCTGCCGGGCGTTGATCTGGCCGCGAAGACGATCGAGCAGCCTTGTCTTCGCAATGATGAATTCGACATCGGCGCTGCTGCGCTGCTGCGCCTCCAGGGTGATGGAGGCAAACCAAGTGAGCCACTCGGTGACTTCGATGCGGCGATTGGCTCGCTCGAGTGCGTCGTAATACGCCTTCCGATGAGCAAGAATCGTCGTTGCCAGCGCGAGCAAGAGAGGCTGGCCAACGCTTTGCGCTATCGTTTTTTCTGCGATTGCGCGGCCGATCCTGCCATTGCCGTCTTCAAACGGATGGATGGATTCGAAGTAGAGGTGAGCAATCCCCGCCCGCGTAATTGGCGGAATAGACGATGTGCCAGGTGCCGAAGAGTTGAACCATGCGATGAATCGCTTCATCTCTTTCGGAACCAACTTTGCGGGAGGGGCCTCGAAGTGAATCTTCGGTGCACCAATCGGACCCGAGACGATCTGCATCGGTTCCGGGTCGGTGCGATAACGGCCCACGTCAATAAGGTCGGAGCGTCCGGCGGCAATTTTGCGGTGCCAATCGAAGAGCCTCTCGGCAGTGAGTGGAGCCGCGAACGATTTGTACAGGTCGACCATCATCTCGGCGATGCCTTCTTCGCCTTGGGTAGCGCGCCGCTTCTCCGCGGCAATTCCGAGCTGTCGCTGGATGGAAGATTGAACGCTGTCGCGGTTGAGGATCTCGCCTTCAATCTCAGATGTAGTGAGCGCTTCGGAACTCATTAGACGGATGAGTAGTTCGTTGTGCTGGTCGGGGCCAAGATGGCGTATCGAGCCGATGACAGCGCCTGCCCCGAGCAGGAATTGCTGTTCCGAGGCGGCAAGCGCGGCTGAATTCCACTTGAAATCAGGCCATTCGGGGTCTTGCCAGTTCCATTGCATGATTGATAGCGCGCCTTCTTATCGATCATGATACTACCATATAATGATCGATATAAGGAGCCTCTATCGATCACAATATCAACTAGCCTGATCGATATACGGAGCGGCTATCGATCGTCATCAGCAAAGATGCAAAAAGGGCGCGCCGAAATGGCGCGCCCTGCGTCGTGCGGAATCCGCGGAGCCTACTTCTTGGTGGCCTTGTAGGTCGAGCTGACCTTCTGGCCGGCGGATTCGAGAATGCCCTTGACGTCAGTCGAATAGGGGCCGGTGGGATCGAGTTCGAGGTATTTGGCGTAGGCTTCGCCGCAGCCCGGAGGCAGAACGATCCGCTGGGTCTTGGGATCAACGCTGGCCTTTGCGATCAGCGCCTGGCCCTTCAGGTAGTACGGCAGCGGGTCGTTAGGACTGGCCGCAATGGCCTTGTCGGCGGCAGCAGCCTGTGCGTCGAGATTATTTGTCTGCGAATAGATGACGGCTTCGTTTTTGTAATAGAAGCCCGCCTTCGTGGGATCAATTTTCACCGCAGCATCGTAGGCTGCCGCAGCCTCGTCAACCTTGTTATTGCGGGCATAAATCTCGCCGAGGCCGGAGTTTGCCAGGCCCTGAATTTCGGGGCGCGGCTTCTTCGATGTGGATTCGATTTCCAAGGCCTTCTTGAATGCCGTTTCGGCTTCGTCGTACTTCTTCAGGCCTAGCTGGCCCTGGCCGAGGTAGGCCCAAAGAACCGACTCGGTCGGCCGGGCCTCGGTGTCCTTGGTCATAAGGGTGACGACGTCGCCATATTTCGCTGTTTTGATCTCCTGCTCCTTGGCAGATATGTCAGTTCTGGAGGCGGAGGCGCCGAGCTGCTGAGTAGCGGCATTGCGAGCCTGGTCGGCATCATGGATGTCACCCTGCACAGCCTTCAGGTCGGCATTGAGGACCTTGATGACGGCGTTCGCCTTGAGAGCCTCAGCATTGTGCGTCTTCATCTCCGCGAGCTTTTTTTGGGTATCCGCATCAAGCTCTTTGATGTATGCCTCACGCGACATGTCGACGTCTGCAGCGGTGTCCTGGCCAACGACGATCTTAACGTTGTCGAGCTTGTCAACCTGCTTGTCCTTCGGCGTGTCGGGAGCGCGATAGATGAGAGTGTAGGTACCTGGAGGCGCGGAGCCGGAGAAATCACCACTGGCTTCGACTGGGAACGATGCAACCTCTTTGCTCCCATCGTTGAGACTGATGGTGCCGGTGCCCTGCGGCGCCCCGGTTGGATTTGTTACGCGGCCGTGGATCTTGCCTGTCGGTGCAACGTTGGCGGGCGCGGGAGTCTGGGCGATCGCGGGCAGCACCGCAATGGCCAGCAATCCGATCCAGAGCGAAATCGTGCGTTTCATGTTTTTCTCCTTGGGAGCTTGAGCGAGCAGGCCTGCTCGCGTGCTCGATCGAACAATCGTGTTGTATATCTCACACATCGATGAATATGAACCTACTGGCCAATGCCCACTCTCCAAATTCGTCAGCGGGGACGGCGAAGCGGCCGGGCATCGGTGACCACAAAGTTCTGCCGCGAGCAACTGCGAAGGCAAAGCAGCACTTATCCTCGGCAGACTCAAGGTAAATCCACCGGATGCTTCAGCACAAGCGCCAGTTCGGCCGAACACTGGACGAGGCTGAAATCCTACTCTCATCACGATGGTAGTTTGCATGACCGGTGAGAGCGTGTGGTCTGCATCACACCCTACAATATTGACATGGCAATGACGATTCGACCGGCTGTGCCCGAGGATGTGCCGCAGATTCTTGAGTTTATTCGTGCGCTGGCCAAGTATGAACGCGAGCCCCATGCGGTCCAGGCAACGGAGGCCGACCTGCTGCGCGACGGCTTTGGGCCGAATCCGTACTACTGGTGCCTGATTGCCGAACATGACGCGGTTCCCGCCGGATTTGCTCTTTGCTTCTACAGCTATTCGACCTGGCTGGGGAAGCCAGGGGTGTACCTGGAGGACTTGTTCGTGCTCCAGGAGTTTCGTGGCCTGGGAATCGGCAAGGCGCTGCTGAAGCGAGTGGCCGCGATCGCGGTGGAGAAGGACTGTCCGCGGCTGGGCTGGGAAGTGCTCGACTGGAATACTCCGGCCATCGAGTTTTACCAGGCTATGGGAGCGGACTTTCTGGACACCTGGCGCAGGGTGCGCGTGAGCGGAGAGGCCCTGAAGCAGCTTGCGGCCGAGGCAACGGATCCCGGTCAAGCAGGCGAAAGGATGGGGCGCCCCGCCGGCGATCAAGAACCGGAGCCGGTGCCGTGAGGATTCGCGTGATTGGCGGGGGCCTGGCGGGCCCTGAGGCCGCGCTGACCGCCGCTCGCCTGGGATGCCAGGTGGATCTCTACGAGATGCGTGCAATGGTCGACGGCAAGCCACGGTTGACGCCGGCCCACCAGACGATCGAGTTCGGCGAGCTGGTTTGCTCGAACTCGCTGAAGAGCGAGTCGCCGAACACTGCGCCCTGGCTGCTTAAGCAAGAGATGCGGCGTTGCGGGTCGGCGCTGTTGCGGATCGCGGATGAGACGGCGGTTCCGGCAGGGCATGCGCTGGCGGTGGATCGAGTCGAGTTTTCGCGGCGGATTGCGGAAGAGATCGAGAGAGAGCCGGCGATTCAGGTGATCCGCGAAGAGGTAACGAGCCTCGATCCGGGCGGGTACGCAGCAACCATCGTCGCAACGGGGCCGCTGACATCGGGCGCGCTGAGCGCGGAGATCCAGCGGATCACGAGCTCGCGTCACCTGGCGTTTTACGATTCGATTTCGCCGATCGTGGAGGCCGAGTCCATTGATATGGACCGCGTGTACTTTGCCGCGCGCTGGGATAAGGGCACGGCGGACTACATTAACTGCCCGATGACGCGCGAGGAGTACGACCGCTTCTACGATGCCCTGCTGACGGCCGAGGCGGCGGAGAGCAAGGACTGGGAGAATCTGGAGTATTTCGAAGGCTGTCTGCCCATTGAAGTGCTTGCGACGCGGGGACGCGATACGCTGCGCTTCGGTCCGATGAAGCCGGTGGGGTTGCGCGATCCGCGGACCGGAAAGACGCCCTGGGCAGTGGTGCAACTCCGCAAAGAAAATCTGCGAGCCGACAGCTATAACCTGGTCGGATTTCAGAATCACCTGAAGTGGGGCGAGCAGGCGCGCGTGCTGCGGCTGATTCCGGGGCTGGAGAATGCGAAGTTTCTGCGCTACGGGCAGATTCATCGCAACACCTATATATGCGCGCCGGCGCTGTTGGATGAGCTGCTGCGGCTCAAGGCGGAACCGCGGATTCTGTTCGCCGGGCAGATTTCAGGCGTCGAGGGCTATACGGAGTCGATTGCGACAGGCATGTTGGCCGGAATATTTGCAGCTGCGCTCGCGAACGGATATGCACCAATGCCTGTTCCACGCGGGACAGCGCTGGGATCACTGGTGCACTACATTACGCACGCGGATGCGAAGGACTTTCAGCCGGCGAATATCACCTTCGATTTGCTCGAACCGCTGGAGGAAGAGGTGCGCAAACGGGTGCGCGATAAGAAGGAGCGGAAACGCATCCAGTGCGAGCGGTCGCTGGCGCTGTTTGATGCGTGGTGGGCTGGACAGCATATCGCCGCCCCGGCTCAGCGTAGTTAGCGTAAATCTCAGGCTTGGATTCTTCGTCTCCCGCCTCTGCGCGATGAAGCTGCGCATGGATGGGCACCCCAACCTCGAATTGCCGCGGATTCTGCTGTGACTGTTGTTAAAGAGCAGGAACTACTCATCGCGGAGCAGGACTAATGGATCGACGGCCAGTGCGCGGCGCGCGGGAATCCACGTAGCTAGAAGACCCAGCAGGAGCATGGTCAGCGTCACCCCAACCAGCACCAGCGGGTCTTTCGGCGAAGCCTGGTAGACGATGTAGGAGAGCACGCGGGTTGCGAGCACCCCGAGCGCGAGGCCCGCAACCGAGCCAATGGCGAGCAGCCTGAATGCGCGACCGAGCGATGCGCCCAGAATCTGCCGCTGGCCGGCGCCGAGCGCCACGCGAATTCCCAATTCGCGCAACCTTCTGCTGACGACATACGATGCCATGCCGAAGATCCCGGTGGCAGCCAGCATTGCGCCGAGCAGTCCGAGGACACCAAGCGCCACCGTCGCCACGCGCGCGGCGAACAGAGCGCTATCCATCTCCACGGTCCAGGTTCGGATGGTAAACGGAAGACCGGAATCCAGCCCCTTCAACGTGGTTTCGAGATCCCGGGTGAGCTCCTGCGGATCGCGCTCCGAGCGCACTACGAGCCAGGTATCGCTCGACTTATGCTGCTGGAAGGAGAACAGCATCGCCGGCTGCTGATCCTCAGTGAGAGTCCGATATTTGCCGTCTTCCACGACGCCCACTACTTCCGCACGCTTTCCGCCCCAAAACTTGAAGTGGCCGCCGACGGCCTTATCCACCGAACCAAAGACCTTCTCGGCAAAACGCCGGTTCACGAGCGCGACGGTCGGAGCTTTGTCGTCATCGTGCATCGTAAAATCTCTGCCCGCGAGCAGCCTGGTTCCCGCGGCCTCGAGGTAGCCCGGAGATATGTTGTAATTCATCGCGTCAGCAGCGAAATTCGTAGGCCGGAAATCCGTGGTGGCATCGGAGTAGACGTAAGAATCTCCGCCCCCGAGGCTAAGCGGAAGCTGACTGATATACCCCACCGCCTTCACTCCGGGGATGGCGGCAACGGCATCGAGCATGCGGCGCTGCATCTGCGGCTGACGATCTTCTGTGTACCCGGCTGTCTGCAGATCGCTATCGACGAGCATTACGTTCTGCGGTACGAATCCGTAGCTGCTGTGCAACGAGCGAGCGAGTCCTCGCACCGCGACAAACGAGGAAGTCACGAGCACGGCGCAAATTGCAATCTGCGTGACGAGGAGCAGGTCGCGAAGTGAGAACTTCCTCGTCGAAGTTGCGTTCATGCCGGTGCGGATCGCCTGCCATGGATCGGAACGCATGACCTGCCGAACCGGCACCAGGCCGAAGAGCAATCCGCTGACGAGCGCCAGAATCAACGCGACTGCATAGGTACGGACGTCCGGATTGACCGGCACATTGATGGGGATATCCGGAATCGGCTGCCATGCGCTCAGTACCCGGAGGATCACCAAGCCTCCGGCGAGCCCGATGACTCCGCCCACGAGCGAGACGAGGACGGCTTCGGTGAGAAGCTGGCGTAGAATCAGTCCGCGCCGCGATCCGAGCGCCAATCGCAGAGCGACCTCCTTGGCCCGATCTGACGCCCGTGCAGCAAACAGACTGCCGAGGTTTGCGCACGCCGCCAGCAGGATGAGACCGGCAAGGAGCATCAGGCCGGCCATGAACGCACGCGCCGGACCGCCGAGCATGTCACCCACCAGACCCGGACGCGCCAATGTGAACTTGATGCCCTCGTCGTCAGCGGGATAGGTCTTCGACAACCACGCGCCAATGGCGTTCAGATCCCCTGCTGCCTCCCGAGGCGCTACTCCTGACTTCAATCGCCCCACGACGAACGAGGAGTGATTGCCACGATACTTGATCCCGTCGCCCTGCACGAGGGGCCGCTCGACGGCAGGGATCCAGAAGGCTGGTGAAAAGAACAGTTCGGTTCCGCGAAACGCTGGCGGCGCAACTCCGATGATCGTGAAGGGATGTTTGTTGATCTGAACCGCGCGCCCAACCACGCCGGCGTCGCCGTGGAAACGGCTGTTCCAGTAGGCGTAGCTCAGCACCACATACGGAGCGCTGTTGTAGCCCTTCTCATCAGAGGCGTGAAAGAAGCGTCCCAGATATGGCTGTACGCCCAGCGCGTCGAAGTAGTTTCCGCTGGCCATGTAGGGCCATGCGGTCGATGGGTTTCCGCCTGTATCGACACCTACAGGACCAAGGATGTCGTACAGGAAGAGGCTCTCGAAGGTGCGATTGCGGTCGCGGAGATCCAGGTAGTCGGGGTAGGAGTGCGAAGGCCACTGCATTCGCTGGACCATGTAGAGGTTCTGCGAGTTGGGCACGTTGATGGGCCGCAGCACCAGCGCATTGAGCACGCTGAACACGACAGCGTTCGCGCCGATTCCCAACGCCAGGGTGATGATTGCCGTGAAGGTAAAGCCCGGCGACTTTGCCAGCTGACGGACCGCGAATTTCACATCGTTGGCCATGAACGCTCTCTACGCGGGGTCCGGGCACGGAGTTCCATACTTCTGCATTGCGATGGAACTTCGAGACGGAACTTCGCGGCTCAATTCTGCGTATCTCCGTGGTAGCATTGGGCCTTCCCAGGAAAGGTCGCCCTTATGGTTCGCATCTCGGCTGCTGACGCCATATCTCCCGCAATCAATCGCACCCGCCAGTTTCTGTTCGCGCCGCCCTTCCGATGGGGCACGTTTCTGAAAGTGTGCCTGGTAGCGGTCGTCACCGAAGGGATCGGCACAAGCTTTCAGTCTTCCGGAGGGGGCAAGGGGCATCCGTCGAACCCGGCGCAAGGCAATGTCATCTTCCACTTCACACCGGAGATGATTGCCGCGATTGTGCTGGGCTCTCTACTGCTGATCATCATTGGAGTCGCGCTCGCCTACCTGATCACCCGGCTGCGGTTTGCCTATTTCCATTGCCTGGTTACCAACACTCGGGCGATCACCCCTGGATGGCGTCTCTACCGCGAGCAGGCGACTCGATTTTTCTGGATGAATATCGTGGTGGGCTTGTGCCTGATGCTCATGGCGGCACTGATGATGGCGCCATTTGTACCCGGATTCGTGCGCGTCTTCAGGCAGACCCAGGCTGGAGGCGCACCGGACATGGGCCTGTTGCTGTCGCTCGTTCTGCCGTTGATACCGATCATCTTGCTGCTGGTAGTCGTTTGCATCCTGCTGGACATCGTGTTGCGCGACTGGATGATGCCTCACTATGCGCTGGAGAATGCGACGGCAGGGCAGGCGTGGTCAGCCGTATGGGAGAACATCAGCGGCGAGAAGGGCTCATTCTTCCTGTACGCGGTGCTGCGCCTGATTCTGCCGATCATTGCCTGGATCGGGCTCTTCGTCGTGCTGCTGATTCCGGGAGCAGTCATGCTTGGCGCGGTGGCAATGGCCGAGTGGGCGATTCACGCAGGGTTTGCGAACGCGTCGGGGCTGTCGTCAGTGATTGGGGTTCTGCTGGAAGTTTTCATCGGCCTGCTCGCGCTGGGATTCGCGATCGTGATTGGCGTCAGCCTTGGGGGGCCGATCAGCACGGCACTCCGGGAGTATGCGCTGATGTTCTATGGAGGGCGATTCCAGAAGCTGGGAGACATCCTGTTCCCGCCGATTGGAACCCCGGCGGACTGATCAGGCCGCTGGTCAAGGCCCGAGCGAGAAGGATGTGTCTGGATTGCCGGCGCCGGGCTATTCAGGCGACCGTGTGATGATCGGCCCAGGCCTTCTGTAAGATGGCAGCCGCTTTGTCTACCGGCACGCGCCGTCTTTTTCGTTCTTCTGTATAAACGGCCCACGCGGTGATAAAGGCGGAGATTCCAAGCGCGTACAACGAGATGCGGAGCATTTCTGTGTTTTCCTCCGTGATGCTCGGTTCGATGCGAAGTCAACGGCTTGAGATGTAGCGCCCGGACAGTGATCGCCCAGTCCTGTCCGGGGCGCGCTCATGCCCTCGGGCTTTTCGTTCAATGAACAACGCCGGCTGGCACATACATTTCCCCAGGAGTACGCGCTCTACCGCAAACATGTAAGAGGTTGGCTGCCGCGACTGAGTCCCTGGCGACGCCGTCAGGCTTCTGAAACGAACATTTCGCTTCGATGCGGTGTCAAACAAAGATGATCACATCAGCGTGCGAGTGCGGCTCTATGCGCTTTGTGCACGGCGAGTGGTAGCCTGAAGGTTGGGAGTTTTGATGCAGCGGTTGATTAGTGCACTAGGAACGGCGGCTTTGCTCGGGGTTGGACTTGGTGCGGTGGCGCAACAGGCGGCGCCGAATACAAAGTCTGCTCCAGTGATGGTGACGACCGGGCCGCCGGCCGCACAGAAGGAGAGGCCGCTGCTGCCGGATGCCTTTGCCGGATGGGTCCAGGAAGACAAGCCGAAGACAACCACAAATGCAGCAGAACTCGACGTCGCAAACTCGATGGCGCTGAAGGAGTACGGCTTTACCGGGGGCGAAACGGCCAACTACGCGCGCGGATCCGAGACTCTGGCCGTCAAGACATTGACGTTCGGTGACGTGAGCGGTGCGTATGGCGCCTACTCGTTCTACCGGCAGAACGGCTGGCCGAAGGCGGATATCGGCACCGGCGCCACATCGAAAGGGAATCGCGTGCTCTTCTGGAAGGGCAACACCGTTGTGGATGCGACGTTTTCGCGCGTAGGTCCGATGTCGGCGGGCGAATTGCGCGAACTCGCGAAGAACCTGCCGGTTCCGGACGGAAACAAGGCCCTGCCGCCGCCAATCCTGGCCGCGCTGCCACAGGGCGCGCTGGATAAGCAGACGACGCACTTTGCCCAGGGACCGGAAGGCTATGTCGGTTCGGGCGGCGTTATTCCGCCGGATCTGGTGGGCTTTGACCGCGATGCCGAGACGGTTACCGCGAACTATTCCCTGTCCTCGGGACCCGCGACACTGACTCTGATCGACTATCCGACGCCGCAGATGGCCGAGGCGCAGGAGAAGAAGATCCGCGATTACATCAAGGCGGGCAAAACCGCGCAGCCGCCTTTCCCCAAGCCGTTGCAGGATTCGGACCAGGTTTCGCTCGAGGTGAGCCGCAGCGGCCCCATCGTGGCGCTGGTGAGCGGAGACGCGATTCCAGACGAAAGCCATAAGCTGCTGGCGCAGGTGCACTACTCGCCCGATCTGATTCAGTTGCCGCAGTCCCGTCCATCGGAGATCCAGAAGACCAGTCAGTTTCTTATGGCCGTCGCGTCCCTGGTGATCGTCGGGTGTAGCGCGGCCATCCTGCTGGGATTCTTCCTCGGCGGCGGAAGGGCGCTCTATAGGGTGGCGCGCGGGAAGCCCGCCTCCACCGTCTACGACGCGGAATTTATCCGCCTGAATCTCGAAGACTGAAACGCTCGGGTGTCAAAGATACCCAGAAGCATCCGAAGCGTAAATGGCGGCGTTTTTGTTGTGGAAAAACGGTTGTAAACCCTAGAAAACACCTAAGAAACAACACAAAAAACGAAGCTTAAAAGGCGAAAGTCCAGCGAATATCCAGAAGGTGTCGCGAGGATGGTGCAGATTGCAAGCTGTTGATTGTAAAGTTGTTATATCGTTACGGATTTATTCTTGACACTCCGGTCCCCCGCACCTACTATGCAGCCAGAAAGTTCTGATGGTTTTGCCTCCGTTGGAACTATTCTCCCTGAAGGAAGGAGCTGCCCAGTTGCCGGGCGGCTCTTTCCGCTTCTAAGGCTAGCGGCCAGGCTGATGTGTCGGTCTCGTTGATTCGTCCGCAACGGGATGGGACCACCTGTGTCCGCAGGATTCGCAAAGCCAGCTGTTGGAGGGGTCGACGGACTCGAGCGTGGGGTCGGCAGCGCGGCACTTCGGACAGACGGGAAGCTCGTAGGCGGGCTCATTTACCTCATCGTCCATCTCGTTGGTGACGTCCTGAGGAATTGGTTGCGCGATGATGGCTTTGGCTTCTTCGAGTTGATCCGCTGCAACCAGAATGCGCGAACCCGTCAGACCCATCCGGCTCTCCGGCGCCTCGATCCAGCTGTCAATGCCAGCTCTTTTTAGTGCCAATCCAATGGAAAACGCTTCGCGATTTGTGTCACATGTGGAAAGGGGCGTCTTCCATGTGTACTCATGAGGACCTTCATTTTCATCCGGCATGGGGCTGAAGCGGTACGTGTAGTTTGGGGGCTCCCAGTGTACTGCTGCCGTTCGAACAGGCCGATTTGGCGCGGAAGGGGCGGACTGCTCATTCGAAATACCGCGCTTCTTCATCTCATCGCGCAGGATCTGTCGTGCCGCGGGAGTGAGGTCGTCGATCTGGCCGGCAAGTTCCCGAAGCTCGATTTCGCCCATCTCGCTGTAGAGCGCGGTGAGCCTGCGCCATTCATCCACAGGGTCTGCTTGCATGGGGAGCAGTATAGAGCGAAAGGCTCGGTGCCAATGCTGGACAAAGACAAGAGCATCAATGGAACGTGTTCCAGCCTATGTCGGCGAGCATGGCGCGGCCAACGACGAGTGCGGTAACGATGAGAGCGGCGAGGACGCAGGTCCAGAACCCCATGCGGCTGAACGGTATGAAGAGGATGTTCTGTTTGCCGGTGAGATTAATGCCGGCCTGGTCCGGCAGCATGGCTTGCACAGCCACAGCAATCAGAAATCCGCCGGCCCATACGAGAGCAATTCTGAATGAGAGCTGAAGAGTGATATTGAACATTGAATCGATTGCTCCTCTCGCACCTGATTTCAAGCACCCACAGAGGAAACCCCTGTCTGTGGGGACCCCGCCGTTTTCGCACCCCACGTCATCCCTGCCGACGAAGACGTCTCTTTGAGGGACGCCTATACCTCATGTTTGGCTGCCTGCGGAAATCCGCCGAATAATCTGCGGACCCGCGTTTGCGCTTCCGGCCATTGGCTTTACCGAATTCCACCCCGACGATACAATCGAGTGAGAAGCATGGATGGCTGCGCGATTGGTGTGCCCGTTCCCTGCGCCTCACAAACGATGTCTGTGGGGACCTCCTTTCATGGCCGACGTAGCTCAGTTGGTAGAGCAGCTGATTCGTAATCAGCAGGTCATCGGTTCAAGTCCGATCGTCGGCTCCATTCGATGCCTCTTCCCTCTGCAAGGAACTCCTTACAACCTTAGACACCGCAAAGAGTGCGCGCGGGCAATGTTCCGGCTGCTGAGGACCGGGTCGAAGGCCTCTGCTCCCTCCGCTCGTGAACTGCGCCACTTATGCGGCGCAGTCGTAACTTTGTATGAGCCGTCCAAGACAAAAAGAGACCTGCCCGAGTGAGGCAGGTCAAAGTGCGACTTGGGTGCGCGGGTTAGATGACAATCACGCCTTCGGCACGACAAGAATGGTGATCGACTGTGCCGGGAAGGTGGTCGAGACCGTGCTTGTAGTACTTCCGCCTGCAGGCAGGGCGATTGTTAAATTGGGCTGGGCAACGATGGCGTTGAGATTGGCGTTGCTGTAAAGGAAGACCTGTGCCGGTCCGCTCGGCGTGAAGTTGGTGAGATTGAGCGCAGCTGTCTGGTCTCCGTAGGTCTTGTTGATGACGACCAGGGTGAGCATGTTGTCCTTGGAGCGAAGTGCACCATAGATCGAGAGCTTGCCCTGGTCGTCGCTCGTGGAGGTGAGCGCCTGGTCACCGAACTGCGCTCCTACGCCGTCGTAGTTGCGGAAAACCTCGAAGGCCATCAGACCGGGAACCTGCTTGACCGGGTCTGGCGGTCCCCAGAGCGTGCCGATATCGAGACCCTCCCTGCCGAAGATGCCGAGGATGTCGGCCTGCGCGAGCGCACCGTTGATGTGCTCCTGACCACCCCAGTTGTATTCGGTGATGGCGAGCTTGGTGCCGGGGTAGTCATTGGCGACCCACTGCTTCATCCTGTTGATGACCTGCGGCGCCTGGAGCGGCGTGGCGCAACTTGAGGTGTAGTTCGCGTCGGTCGTGTAGTTGGGTTGCGGGAAGTTGGGATCGGTGTAGGTAGGATCCCAGAAGACGCGGGTGGAGTTCAGGCGAATCTGCTGCGTCTGCGTGTCGCCGCCGGAGCTAAATGCGAGGTTGTCGGGTGCGAAGTAGGTGTGCAGGTCGACATAATCGAGCAGGCGAACGCTGTTGGCCTTTTCATAGGCGGCGAACTGCTGAAGGTAGTACTCGATCAGGGGGACACCGCCGTGGGCTTCGCGGTCGATAGGATTGCTCCACGGCTCCCAACACGGAGAGCCATTTCCCCAACCGTTCTCGATGTCTTTCTTTGAGTAAAAGTAGGCCCACCAGTAGTCCATCACCGGCCCGCTGACTTCGGCGGTTGGATCGGCAGCCTTGATAGCCTTGGCGTGCGCGATGCCGTTGTTGGTGACCTCGTCATAAGTGAACGGCAACGGATGGACATCGCGGTGCACTGCGTCCCACCAGCTCGGCTCGTTGTCGAGGTCGTAGACCGCGATGCCGCCGTTGGCCGCCTTGCCGAACTTGCTTACGAGGTAAGTAACCCAGTTGCCTGTCCAGGTCGCGTCGACGGTGTTGCTCGTGTCTGTAGCCTTGTTGCCCGTTACATTGCAGCCATTTAAGTTGGTGCAGCCGCTCACTCCATCGCCATAGACGCCGTTTCCACAGCCGCGGCCGGAGTCAACATGCTGCTGATTGGGATAGGTGGAGACAGGGAAACTGCACGAGGTTCCGTCTTTTGCGACCCATCCGTTGACTGGAACTGTGCCCATGGTTCTCGAGCCTACAGTCTGATCGGCAGCAACCTGGGAGTTGAAAGCGCTGTTGCTCTGGCTTCCGCCCGCGAGTCCATATTGATTTTCGAAATACCAGTCGCCGGCGGAGCTGGTGACATCAAGCAGATAGTTGTAGCGCGAAGTGGCATCGCCGCCCCAGCGGTCGATGGTGAGCCCGGCAGCCTTGGCCGCAGTGGGACTGAGCGTGTAGGCATTCATGCCGTAGATATAGGGATTGATCGCGTGCGTCACGCTACCAGCGTCAACAGTGAGCGACGGGCCGGAGGACGTGGCGGGCTGCGTGAGCGTCACCGTTTCACTACCGGTGATGGTGCTGTCCTGCGCGCTGGTGGCCGTGACGGTGACCGTGGCAGGCGCGGGATACGGAGTGTTGTAGAGGCCGGCGATGCTGATCGTGCCCGGGCTCAGCGAACTGCCGGAGGGTGCAGCAACCGACCAGGTCACGCCACCGGCGACGCCGCTCGGAAGCGCGGCATTGAACTGCACCTGAGTTCCGACTACGGCTGTGCTGGGAGTGATGGTGATCTGCGGCGTGACGAACGTTGCAGTAACGGTCGCGCTGGCGTTCATAGTGACGCTGCAGGCTGCGGCGTTTGCCGTGCAGCCCGACCATGAGCCGAAGGTCTTGGCGCCGGTCGCGGCGGGGGCTGTGAGAGTCACTGCAGTTCCGGCGTTGTAGGTTCGAGTAAACGGGGCTGTTCCGCTGCCTTGGCCGCTGTTGTCGTTGGGGCTGACGGTGATGCTTACGCCGCTTGAGGGATTCGATGTATTCACGGTCAACGTGTATGTAGTGGGAGGGGGCGGGGTCGTTGTTGTACCGCCTCCACCGCCGCAGGCTGTCAAAGCCGCTGACATTGTCACTGCCGTCCAAAGCACAACATTCTGTCGCAAGTCTTTCATCGCGATTCTCCGTTCGATCAATCCGGCATCTGACAATCTGCCTTGCGGACGTGTTAAACGTTTTCACCATTCGCCGCAGACACACGCGGACCGGCTTAAAAAGCGATTTATCGCATCCTGGAAAGTCGAGCCATCATATCTCAACTTGGTCGTCGATGTCGTGATGAAGGCAAGGGGAGAGATGACTTTCGGCCCATTCCGCTCTTGTCTAGATGCGCGGACAACGGATGGAAAATGCACCGCAATGCGATGTGGCAGCGTTTGTTGTTCAGCCCGAGCACGGCACTGTGCCGGAACCAAATCAGGTACCTCGTTATCCACGTACTTTTAACGCGGGGAGGTTTCGTCCCTCCTTATCCACGCATATTCTTGGCATAATCCAGGCTGTAGAGTTACTTCCATAGGACATGGGCATTCATTCAGGCCGCAAGGTCGTTCCTGGTGTGAGCGAAATCGATCGAATGCAGCCCGAAGCCGAACGGGAGTAGTGGATAGAGCGGTTCCGCGGTTGCAGATCCGGAGGCAACTGCCGGAAGCCACGTACATGAGCAGAACGGGAATCGAATGCGCGGACCCATTCCCTCCTGAGTACGACCACGATTGGAACGCCGGAGCATTGAAGAGTGACCAGCTTTAGCCGCCAGGATGTCTTGAGGATTCTGCAGATCAGTTCCCGCCAGTTGCAGGGGTGGGAAAGAGCGGGGCTCATCTCCCAGCGCGAGACGTACACCTTTCAGGATCTGGGCCAACTGAGAACGCTGCGTTCGCTGCGCGAAGAGGACGTGCCGGCAGCTTCGATCCGGCACTCGATCGCCGCCATGCAAGCGGTGGCCGGGATGTCGAATCCGTTGCAGGAGGCATCCCTCGTGCGCACCGGCACCCGGCTTGCATTCCGGTGTGATGGCGCAATGGTCGACCCGATCCGCCGGCAGCTGTTGTTTGACTTCGAGCGAGTGGACCGGCCCACCGTAACGGCTGAAGTCTGTCCCCTGCGCCGTTCCAATGAGGAAGATCGTGCGCGCGGCATCCAGGAATTATTCGTGGGGGCGGTGCAGGCAGAGGAAGCCGGCGACAAGCAGAGGGCGATCGGGCTCTATGAGGAGATGCTGCGACTGGACCCGGACTACGCGCCGGGCTATATCAATCTGGGAACAATTCACTTTCACTTGAAGCAGTTTGACCGGGCGGAAGAGCTATACCGGCAGGCGACGGAGAAGGATGCTAACTATGTGCTGGCATTCTTCGACCTGGGCAACGTGCTGGATGAGCTTGAGCGGCCGGACGAGTCGATTGCCGCATATGAGCGCGCGGTAGAGCTCGCGCCGCGATATGCAGATGCGCACTACAACCTGGCGCTGGCCTTCGAGCGCAAGGGCGAGCGACGGGCGGCGCTGCGGCACTGGGAGGCTTATGTAAAGCTGGATAAGACGGGGCCATGGGCCGAGCACGCCCGCATCCAGATTCGCAAGCTGCTGGACAGCGAAAAGCTGGCAATCCACTGGCGCGCAGCCGGCTTTGTCGCGCCACGGAAAGGCTCGGCAGCCCTGGAAGTCATCAGCCGGCCGAACTAGCCGAGGCCGCCGTCGCACTCTTCTTCGGTCAAAATTGCATTAACAAGAGGCGAATGTGCGTCCCGGGACACCACGTTGGCATGCACCTCGGTAACCCAAGGAACAACTTTACTGGCAGTTTTGAGTCTAAGTGGGAAGGACCGGGAGTGGAATACTAATACTGTATATGGGGTCTTTCCCGGCGTACGCCCCCTGGTGGCAAGGTCCCCTCCCTCCAGAGGCTGCCATCCGGGCGGTTCGACATTGGCTTGACTCGGCATGAACCACGCGAAAGAAGTGGATCACATCTGGTCTTACACCTCTCCGTTCCCAAGGATGGATATGATTACGAAGCTGCTTCAAGGTCAGGATGCGCTTCGGGTCTTTGGATGGATGGCAGTCTGCGCCCTGGCGACAACCGCTGTTGCGCAGAAGCCCTCTCCCCGGATCCGTAGTGAAGTGAACAACTCCGTGGTTACGACGCTCACGCCATCGCAACAGCCTCTGGCGCAAATGCAGCTCGACGCGGGACGCATGCCGTCGGATATGAAGTTGAATGGGATGAGCATCGCATTCAACCGCTCCGCAGCCCAACAGGCGGATCTGGAAGCGCTGCTGGCGGCGCAGCAGGATCCTACCTCGCCTCAGTATCACCAGTGGCTGAGCCCGGAGCAGTTCGCGGCGCGCTTCGGCATGGCGCAGTCGGACATTGACAAGGTGCAGACATGGCTCGAGCAGCAGGGGTTCTCGGTTGACTCGGTCGCGCGAAGCAAGAACATGATCCGGTTCTCAGGTACCGTGGGCCAGGTGGAGCGGGCATTCCAGACCGAGATGCACTACTACGGGTCCAGTGGCGAGAAGCACTTTGCGCCCTCGACCGAGCTCTCTGTGCCGGTCGCGATTGCACCCACCATTAACGCGGTCCGCAATCTGAGCGACTTCAGACCGAAGCCGATGTACATCAAGCCGAGGACAGCGTTCACTTCGGGCTCATCGGGGAATGTGTTCTTTGCTCCGGGCGATATCGGGGTGACCTACGACATCAATGCGGTGTATACCGCGGGTGTGGATGGCACCGGGCAGTCGATCGCGGTCGTTG
The DNA here is from genome assembly GCA_035262585.1 of Occallatibacter sp. GTDB lineage: Bacteria > Acidobacteriota > Terriglobia > Terriglobales > Acidobacteriaceae > Telmatobacter. The sequence continues at coordinate 19,608 of DATFSO010000157.1, forward strand.
GCCAGTCGGCGATTCAGGCCAGCGACATCGCGAACTTCCAGACTGCGGCCGGACTTCCGGTGAAGGCTCCCAATTTGGTGCTCGTGCCCCAATCGGGCTCCGCGACCGTCGTCCCCGGCGGCGATGAGGGCGAGTCGGACCTGGACATCCAATGGTCCGGCGCGATTGCCAAGGGCGCGACCATTGATTTTGTCTTTACGGGCAACAACTCGAATTTCAATGTCTTCGACTCGATCAACTATGCGATCGAACAGAAGATCGCACCGATCATCAGCATCAGCTACGGCGTGTGCGAGACCGTATTGCAGCAGGCTGGAAATAGCAGTTTCCTGACCACAATGGAGTCTACCTTTCAGCAGGCGGCTGCCCAGGGGCAGACGATCCTGGCAGCCTCGGGTGACCAGGGATCGACAGCGTGCTCGGGCGACACAGGTAACAACCTGACTACTGCGCAGCAGTTCGCCCTGGCGGTCAACTATCCGGCGAGCAGCCAGTACGTAACAGCCGTTGGCGGAACCTCGATCACCGCAGCCGATGGAGTTTCCTTCGACTCAAACGGGAATCCTGTAAAAGGCGCCAATTACTCGACGTACTGGAATTCAGGTTCGCAGGATATTCTGACCTCGGCCAAGCAATACATCCCCGAGGTCGCATGGAACGACAACTCCACGGCAGGACTTAGCTCATCTGGCGGCGGACCGAGCGCACTGTTTGCGCAGCCTAGCTATCAGAGTTCGTACTTCTCAACCACTGGCCAAGCAAATCCCGGCAGCAGCCATCGGCTGGTTCCGGACGTTGCCCTTTACTCATCTCCAGAGTTGCCCGGCTACCTGTACTGCACCAGCGATACGTCGAACTGGGTACCGGCAAGCCCGGGATTCCCGGCGCAGGCAGCAAGTTGCAGCAACGGTACATTCCGGGATTTGGTATCCGGTGGGAACTACCTGACGGTTGCGGGCGGCACCAGCTTTGCGACGCCGATCTTTGCCGGCATGATCGCTCTGATCAACCAGAAGCAGCAGTGGACCGCCGGACAGGGCCAGGCGAACACCAACCTGTACAAACTGGCATCGAATTCCACAACCTACGCCTCCGCGTTCCATGACGTCACAAGCGGCAACAACAACTGCAGCGGCGGAACGACAAACTGCGGAACAACTCCTGCTGGCGGATTCTCGGCAGGAACGGGCTATGACATGGTGACCGGTCTTGGTTCCGTGGATCTCGCGAGCATCGCTCAGGCGTGGCCAACGAATGCCACTGCGAAGATCGCCACGACAACAACCCTCTCCGCGCAAACCACGGCGCCGAACGTGAACACAAATGATACGGTCACGATTACAGTAGCCGGAGTCAGCGGAACCGTCGCTCCTAGCGGCACGGTGAGTCTTTCGATCGACGGTGGAACCCCGACATCCCAACCGCTTTCCGCCAGCGGCGCGGCCGGCATTGCAACCTACACGGCCAATTTTGCGACTGCGGGAGCGCATACCATCGTAGCGCAGTACTCGGGTGACGCGACCTACGCTGTCTCAACCGGCACCATTGTCCTGAACGTGGCCGGGTCGAGTTCGGGCAAGGGCACCTTTACGATGTCGTTCAATCCCTCAACCCTTACCGTGAAACAAGGTACTTCAGGAGTCCAGACGTTGACGATCACGCCCGCGGGCGGCTACACGGGGACCGTCAACCTGACATACACAACTTCAAATAATACGGCGCTGCAGAACCTCTGCGTGCTTGCGGGCTCCGGCATCACGAGCGCCGGCACGATGACCGTAAGTGGCGCGTCCGCAGTGATGGGGCAAATCACCATCGATACGAACGCTTCCGATTGCGTGACAGCGGCGCTAAGCCAGGGCCCCGGCCGCAACCTGCGGCTGATTCCGCGCGCGAGCGGATCGGTCAGGCCCAGTAGCAATGCTCCGAAGAAGAGCAAATCGCTGCCGGCCGGACTTGCATTCGCGGGTCTTCTGCTCGCGGGCTTCCTGGGCAGATCGTCACGGAAGCTGAGACAGCTGGCGTGCGTGGTTGCGCTGGCCTCGCTCGGGCTGGCGCTTTCGGCCTGCGGAGGCACGTCATCGAACACCCCGACGGTTTCGAACCCGGCAAAGGGAACGTATACGATCACGTTCTCAGGCCAGGATTCGGTCACAAACACTATCAACGCGCAGCAGTCTTTCACGCTCGTGATCGACTAGGGCAAGCGGTAGCTAGGAAGCGACCATAGGGCGGGCACAAAGCCCGCCCTTCTTTTGGCTCCGGTCATCAGGGGCAGATATTAACTGTCATTTTACTTGAAACGCCAGACGCCCTCTGGGAAGATGTCGGCACCTTTCCTTTGGCCGAGGCAAGGCGCCGAGTTCTGTAGATTGGACCGGCAAGAAAAAGAGTCTCTGCGGTTCCTGCTGATCTCCTCCTTTTGCGAAATCAGAAAAGCCACCTGAGTCAACCGTTGCGCGTCAACGTGCAACGTGCGGCGAGGCAGTGTCGTTCGCACGCTGGCGTCACGTGCGTCCACCCGGGGCTATCCCCCCAAGCTACGGAGAATCCAAATGAACATTAGGGCACAGATCGTCCAAATCCACGTTGCAACGGTGCTGCTTTCGAGCACCGTGGCGATAGCACAAACAGCTCGACCACAGCTTGTCCACCCGCATACCTGGGGAGGGTGCATCAGTACCATTGCTGGCAACCATAATCCAGGCTACAGCGGCGATTACGGCCCTGCCACCAGTGCGAGCCTTTCCTTGCCCTCCGGTGTAGTCGTGGGATACGGATATCTCGGGCACGAAGGGCTTGGCTCCGGCGCTGTGTGGGGACTCTTCATCTCCGACACGGGCAACAATGTGATCCGCTTCTTAGACCTCCAAAACGGAAACATCTATACCTATGCGGGAACAGGTGTCCCAGGATATAGCGGGGATGGAGGATTCTCGTGGCTCGCAACGCTCAGCCAACCCTCTGGGATGGCCATGTGGGGGACGTATTTGTACTTCTCAGATCAAGCTAACCACGTGGTTCGCAAAATCGATCTCGATCGTATGATCACGACCGTTGCTGGTAACGGAACCGCAGGTAACTCAGGAAATGGAGGACCCGCAGCCAGCGCCCAACTTGGTTCGCCCGCGGGTCTCGCGTTCGATTCGAGTGGGAACTTGTATATCGCCGACGAACAATACAACGTTGTGCGAGAGGTCAACGCTGGCACTGGGTTGATCACTGAGGCGGTTGGAACTGGAACAGCGGGATTTGCTGGCGATGGTGGGCCTGCGAGCGCAGCTGAACTGTACCAGCCCGTTGGACTTGCCTCTGATGGATCTGGCGATCTAGCAATCGCAGACGTTGGGAATAACAGAATTCGCGGCGTGACCGAGACGTCGAACTCCCTCGGTGTGTATCAGGGCACGATATCGACCATTGCTGGAAACGGTACGGCTGGATACCTGACCCAGTCCCCGCCGACCACTGCGGAGTTTAACCATCCGGCAGGAATCTATCTTGGATTCGCGTCAGCAAGCACGGGAAAGGTCCTGCTGGTTACTACATCGCCGATCCGCAAAACAACTCACTTAGCTTCCTCTCGCAGGACTTGACTACCTTAAGCCCCGACGCTAACTACTCGGGTGCAGCGGGTTATTCCGGTGATGGAGGAAATGCATTGCTTGCCACGATGAACTTTCCAGCCGCAGTCACCCAAGACTCACAGTCTCTGAATTTGTACATAGCGGACGAACTCAACAATGTTATTCGGCAGATCGTCGGATGTTGGGTCGCGCCGCAATAACCTCTCTGATATCGGACGAAGGGCAGCCTCCGGCAAGGAGTCTGCCCTTCTGTCTGCTCTCCGATCATTTCGCTTTTAACGACAAGCGACGTACCCAGAGCGCTCCCGCTGTCGACGAGATCCCGTGATTGAGCGCCCACCCTGACGAATCCTGGGGGAATCGCGAAATGCATGGGGTATCGCTCAGCGCCTTCTGTTACACTCCGAGGCCGGAGGCCGAGTTTCGATTTGTCACAGAAGATCAATTCCGCTTCTCCTCTGACCCAATTGAATGAGGAGGAGCAGCTTTTCTACGCAACAGTGCGGCAGTTTGCGCAGGAGACGATCGCACCCGTTGTTCGCACCATGGACGATGAGCAGAAATTTGCGCCGGGGCTTGCCGAAAAGCTCTTTGAGCTGGGGCTGATGGGAATTGAGATTCCTGAGACGCTGGGCGGCGCGGGCGGAAGCTTCTTCGACGCGGTGTTGGCGATCGAGGCGATTTCTACGGTGGATCCGGCCGTCGCGGTTCTTGTAGATGTACACAATACGCTGGTGGTGAATGCGATTCGCCGCTGGGGGAACGAGGATCAGCGCGTAAAGTGGCTGGCGAAACTGGCGAGCGGAACCACGGGCGCGTATGCGCTGAGCGAGGCAGGCTCGGGCTCCGATGCCTTTGCGCTGCAGACACGCGCGGAAAAATCGGGGGGTGGCTATCGCCTGAACGGGCGCAAGCTATGGATCTCGAATGCGCGGGAGGCAGGGCTGTTTCTGATCTTTGCCACGCTCGATCCGGCGGCCGGCTATCGCGGGATTACGGCATTCCTCGTCGAACAAGACGCGGCTGGATTCACGGTCGGCCGCAAGGAAGACAAGATGGGGATTCGCGCGAGCAGCACTTGCGAGCTGTTGCTCGACAACTGCATCGTTCCCGCGTCGAACCTGCTGGGCGAGGAAGGCAGGGGATACAGGATCGCGATCGAGACGTTGAATGAAGGACGCATCGGCATTGGCGCGCAGATGCTGGGCCTCGCAGAAGGCGCGTGGGAACATGCTGCCAAGTATGCGAAGGAACGGCAGCAATTTGGAAAGCCGATCGCGGAGTTCCAGGCGGTGCAGTTTGCGTTGGCCGACATGGCAACGGAGATCGAGGCGGCGAAGCTGATGGTCTACAACGCAGCGCGGCTGAAGGATGCGGGCAGACCTTACGTACGCGAGGCGGCAATGTGCAAGCTATTTGCGTCACAGGTGGCCGAGCGCGTGGCAAGCCAGTGCGTGGAGATATTCGGTGGAAATGGCTTTGTGCGCGACTACCCTGCGGAGAAGTATTATCGCGACGCCAAGGTGGGCAAGATCTACGAAGGCACATCGAACATGCAGTTGATGACGATTGCGAAGCAAGTGCTCTGACGGGGATCAGAGATCACGGGGGCAGGGATCAGCGTTCGTTCAAAGTTCTTAGTTTTGGTTCGCCGTTATGGAAACGGCGTTACGGGTTGCAGGAAAACACGTCGTGAACGGGGGGGGTGTAACAGGGCGTGGCTTCAGTCGTGCCGCAACTGCGATGGTTCGAACCTGGGCTTCAGCCCCTGAGGGAAGGATTCCACTCGGCGACCTGGCGAATGTGAGCGGGGCGGGTCCGGCAGCAGCCGCCGATGATCTGAGCTCCGGCGACGAACCACTCCGATGCTTCCTCCCCGTATGCCCTCGGATCGCTTGTGCCGGTCCAGCAACGATTCTCGGCATCCCAGCCTTCGCCGGAATTCGGATAAACCACGATCGGCTTGTCAGAGGCTGCACGGAGCTCCGTAATCAGCGCGCGAACGAGCGTGGGGTGCGTGCAGTTGACGCCGATGGCAACGGTTTGCCGAAAAGCTGCGACGGCTGATGCGCACTGGCGCAGCAACTCACCATGGGCGACACGCTGCTCATCACGGCAGGTGAACGAGAACCACGCTGCGAGTTCCTGATGCGGTGCAAGCGCCTCGCCAATGGCTTCGACCTCGGCAAGCGAGGGCAGCGTTTCGAAAGCAAGCAGGTCCGGAGTTTCGGCAGGCGGTGCGACAGCAAGCACATCAATGCGTTCGCGATGGAACTGCACCAGTTCGGCGCAGGTGCAGTTGTAGTTGCCGTGATACTCGGCGCCATTGTGAAGTGCGGCGCCATAGGGGCCGAGGGATGCAGCGATAAGGATACGGCGAACGGGATAGAAGGAAGCGGCCTCGCGCGCAAGAGCGACGGAGCGGAGCAGAGCTGCGTCAGCGCGAGCTGGATTGAGACCAACCTCCGCGTAGCCCATGCGCGAAACCTGATAGCTGGCGGTTTCGATGATGCCGGCGCCGGCCTCGATGTAGGCGCGATGCACCGCAACAATCTTCTCGGGTGCGTCTTCGAGCACATGCGCGGACCACAGCGGGCCGTTGATGTCTGCGCCGAGATACTCGAGCTCGGAGGCCATGCCGCCGTCGAGTACGTGAACACCCTCAAGAACATCCGATTTACCTGATTGCATCGGTCTCATCAGTACAGATTAGATTCAAATACGGTGTGGTGCTAGAATGTAGTTACGTTGCTACGAGGTGCATAATGCCGGTGACGACCGTCTCAAGTCGTGAATTCAACCAGGACTCGGGCAAGGCGAAGCGGGCCGCGAGAAGGGGTCCGGTGATCATTACGGATCGCGGGAAGGCGTCCCATGTCCTGTTGAGCATAGAGGAGTACCGGCGGATCACTGCAAAGCCGAAGAGTATCGCGGATGCGCTGGCTATGCCGGAGGCGGCAGAAATCGAGTTCACACCGCCTCGGCTGACTGGTGAGATGCACCGGCCGGCCGAATACTGATGGCTTATCTTCTCGATACGAACGTAGTGTCGGAGCTGCGTAAAACAAAGACTCGCAGAGTCGACCGCAATGTTTACAGGTGGGCAAAGGGCGTACCCGCGAGTTCCATGTACTTGTCGGTCATTTCGGTTCTGGAACTCGAGTTGGGAGTACTGCTGCTTGAGCGCCGCGACAAGTCTCAGGGGTCCATTTTGCGCTCGTGGTTCGAGAAGCGCGTTCTTCCGGCCTTTTCCGAGCAGATCTTACCGGTAGATATCCAAGTAGCACGGAAGGCCGCATCCCTACATGTGCCGAATCCCTGCTCGCATCGCGATGCAATGATTGCGGCGACGGCTCTGGTTCACTCGCTCACCGTGGTCACGCGGAACACTGCCGATTTTGAGCGCAGCGGCGCAGCTCTCCTCGATCCATGGCTGCTGAAAACCCTCTGATAAGATCGCCCAGTCTTCTTAGCCGCCCACCTTCCAGAAGAATGTCAGCAAGACCATAACGGCGCAGATGGACGCGGTGATCAGCCACGTGATCCAGAACAGCCAGCGCCAGTTCGGACGAAGGGCGGCAAGAACGGTGATTGCCAGGAAGGCCAGCACGAAAGGAAGTACGCGCAGGTCTGAGTGGTAGCTTGCCTGACCGAGTTTCTCAGCGCCGCGTGCAAGATCGAGCAACAGGCGGGCGCAGAGCGAAGCTGGAAAGAGCACAAGCAGCCAGCAGGCCAGGGAACGCTTGCGCATGAAATGGAAAACCGCGCACGCAATCAGAAGGACAATTGCGAACCAGCAGAAAAGCACTGCCACAGGAGAACCTCTTTCAGCTGCAAGGATGTTTGCTGAGAATGGTAAACCGGGCAGCAGAGTAGAGATCAGGGGTCAGAATCAAAAGGGTGTGAATTCGCCGGCGGGGGCTTAAACCTTCTGCGTGCGCTGTACGGTGTGGACGCCCTGGACGCGGCGCAGGCCAAGGACCATGCGATTGAGGTGGCGCAGATCTTCGGCCTCGACGACGAATTCAATCACCGCTTCGCCGTTATCGTCGTGATGAATATCGACGCCCCGAATATTGGTGTTGTCGTCGGAGATTACGGCAGTAAGTTCCTTCAGCATGCCGGTACGGTCGTCGCAGTAGACGGTGATCTTTACCGGGTAGCGCTGTGTCCGACCCGCGGCGTCGTCGCCAACGCGAGACCACTCGACGTTGATTCGGCGGTCAGCTTCGTAGAGCAGGTTCTGCACGTTGGGACAACTCCGCGCATGCACGGCAACGCCTTTGCCGCGTGTGACGTAGCCGACGATCTCTTCGCCGCGAATGGGATTGCAACATCGCGCGCGATAGACGAGCAGGTCGTTCTGCCCCTCGACTTCGAGCGAGTCGGACCCGGTGAGGTGCAGCTTGCGCACCGCGTCGGACATTCCGCCTGTCCCGGGCGCCTGTGGCTCGGCAGGTTGAGTGCCCTCAGGCGGATTGGCGTACCCCGGAGCGAGCTTGTTGAGAACCTGGTGGGCAGTGTGCTTGCCCTGGCCGAGCGTAGCGAGAAGATCGGCTGCGGTGGCGACGCCGTACTCGCCCGCAATACGACCGAGGTCCTGGTCGTCGATTTGCGTCATCGGAACTTTGTGCTTGCGGGCTTCGCGCTCGAGAAGTTTGCGGCCGATCTCGACTGCGCGGCGACGCTGATCCTCGTTGAGCCAGTGCTTGATCTTGTTGCGGGCGCGCGGGCTTTTGACGAAGGTGAGCCAGTCGCGGCTGGGCTTGTGATCCTTCTGTGTGATGATCTCGACGATGTCGCCGGTGCGCAGCTTGGTGCGCAGCGGAACCATGCGGCCGTTAACTTTGGCGCCGACGCAGGTGTGCCCAACCTCAGTGTGAATTGTGTAGGCGAAGTCGACCGGTGTGCCGTCGGCAGGGATGACGACGACCTTTCCCTTCGGCGTGAAGGTGTAGACCTCGTCGGGATAGAGGTCCATCTTCAGGCTTGAGAGGAACTCGTTGGGATCGGTCATCTCCTTCTGCCATTCAACTAGCTGGCGGATCCAATTCAGGCGTTCCTCGTCGCGGGCCGTGAGCACGTCGTCCTTCGTCTTGTACTTCCAGTGCGCCGCAATTCCTTCTTCGGCGATGCGATGCATCTCTTCGGTACGAATCTGCACCTCAAACTGGTGGCCACCGTCGCCAATCACGGTTGTATGCAGGGATTGGTACCGGTTGGCGCGCGGAATGGCGATGAAGTCTTTGATCCTGCCCGGCACAGGGCGCCAAAGGGTGTGGATGAGGCCGAAGACGGCATAACAGGCGGCGACATCTTTGGTGATCACCCGGATCGCCAGCAAGTCGTAGACCTGGTCGAAGGTGACCTTGGATCGTTGAAGTTTCTGGAAGATGGAGTAATAGCGCTTGATGCGCCACTCGACACGGGCCTGGATGTTGTTTTCACGAAGCTGCTCGACGAGCATGTCTTCAACGCCGCGCAAAAACTGCTCGCCTTCGATGCGCTCGGCCTCAACTTCCGCTGCGATCTTCTCGTAGCTTACGGGGTCCGTGTAGCGAAAGGCCAGATCTTCCAGTTCGCCGCGTACCTTGCCCATTCCGAGCCGATGCGCGAGGGGAGCGTAGATGTCGAGCGTCTCGCGCGCAATAGATTCGCGACGTTCGGGGCTCAGGTGCTCGAGGGTGCGCATGTTGTGGAGGCGGTCGGCCAGCTTGATGAGCACCACACGAACGTCGGTGACCATGGCCAGCAACATTTTGCGGACGTTTTCAGCCTGGCGGTCCTCGCGGTTGGCGAACTGGATTTTGTCAATCTTGGTGACGCCTTCGACAATGTGGGCAACCTGGTCGCCGAAGTCGGCTTCGATCTGCTCGCGGGTGGCTGGCGTGTCTTCGACAGCATCATGGAGCAGGCCGGCGGCAATAGCCGTCGCGTCTAGCTTCATCTCGGCCAGAACTTCCGCTACTTCAAGCGGATGGACGATGTACGGCTCGCCGGAGGCGCGGAATTGACCCTTGTGGTGCTGAACGCAGAATTCCCACGCCTTGCGGATCAGGTCAAGGTCTTCGCTCGGGCGGTTTGCCTGGACCTGGCGGAGGAGCGATTCAAATCGGCGATCGATGGCGGCCTGATCGAGAAGCGGGCGAGCCCGATCCGACCGCGTCGTCTGCTCAGCGGTGGCGCTGGGAAGCTCTGCCGGGGTGGCTTGACGGACTGTCGCCATGCTTTATTATAGGCCGCAAATATTGAAGTTGCCTCAAATGCAGTGCGATGAAGCGAGCACGGGTGTTACGGCCAAGCGTCGGACTGCAACCTCTCGCGCTGGCTTTTGCAAAGAACCTTGCGTCCAAGGCCCGCGCGTCGGAGGGCCGTGTTGAGGAGCTATAGAAGGATGGGCCCAGCCACGCCGAAACGGCCAATTGTCGCGAACCTCACATTGTTATCCCAAATCTGATTTAGCTTATCTTTGTTAGGCATATCGCTCCATAACGTTATTATTTTAATATATTTACACTGTGCTGACCATCACTCCCGTGATCCGCAGAACGGGAGTAAAGTCGCCCTCGGACTAGAGGTCCAGAACCGAGGAAAGTATGCTGAAAAACCTCTTAGTTGCAGCGGCGGCCGTGTTGGTGGCGGCCGGCATTAGCTTTGCAGATCAGACGCCGTCAAAAATCACGATACCGGTCGACAAGACGGCCGCTAACAACGGCAAGCAGATGTACACCAGCTACTGCGCACCTTGCCACGGCACCGACGGCAGAGGAAACGGGCCCGCAGCTAGCGCCCTTAAAAATCCACCCACCGATCTGACCGCCCTGACCAGGAACAACCATGGGAAATTCCCGGATTCGCACGTGTACGGAGTGCTTCAATTTGGTACCGGCATTCCCGCGCACGGATCAGCACAGATGCCTGTCTGGGGCAAGATCCTTGGTAACATGAACAAGACCAACCCGCAGGAGCAGCAGCTCAGGATGAGCAACCTGGCGCGGTACGTCGAGAGCATTCAGGCCAAATAACCGCCGGCGGCTCTGCTCCCCGCAGCGCGACACCGCTCAAAATGGGGGCAAACGACCAAGGTGAAAAAGCCTGGACCACGGAACAGTCAGAAGGCGCCTGCCAAGGCGCCTTTTGACCGCGACTCTAAAACGCAGGGGCGAGCGGGCAATCGGGCCGCCAGTTCGGAAGCTCAACCAGCGTCGACACGAATCCCCTATTCCGAGGACAAACCGGGGCACAAGAACGAGATCCCATTTGGAGCCCGGATCAGCCGCCGTGCAGCCGATCGTCTGCGCGCCGGACACGTGTGGGTCTATGCGTCGGACGTGGAAACGCTGGAGGTAGGTGGGGGCAATACGCCCGCGCTGCTGCCTGTAGCAGACAATCGCGGATTGCTGCTGGGGACGGCGCTCTACAGTCCTTCATCGCAGATCGCGCTGCGGCTGATCTCGCGGGACGCGATTGGAGATGCGGAGTGGTTGGACCTGTTGGAGATGCGGCTGAAAAATGCCATTGTCCGCCGACACTCCATGCTCAATTCGGAGAACGTCGACAGCGACTCCTGCCGGTTGTGCTTCAGCGAAGCAGACGAGATTCCCGGGCTGGTGGCCGACAAGTACGGAGAACTGGTCATTGTGCAGTTGCTTGTGCGGGGCTTGGACTCTGCAGCGGTACGAGAGAAGATCGTCGCCACGATTCGTGAGCGCATCAACCCGGCGTCGATACTGGAACGTCCGGATCCGCGCATTCGCGAACTGGAGGGTCTGAGCGCGCCGTCGCTGGAGCCGCTCTACGCCGCTGATCCTCAGAATCCGACTACGGCCACGCAGTTCCGGCTGAACGGGCTGACGTTTCACTTTGACGCCAATGCCGGTCAGAAAACGGGTGCATTCCTCGACCAGCACGCAAACTACAAGGCTGCACAGGATTGGGCGTGGAGACTCTCGCCGGGCGGACGCGCGCTTGATGTTTGCACATATCAGGGCGGCTTTGCCCTGCACCTGGCTCACGTCTCGAAGTCGGTTACGGGAATCGATACGTCGCGATCATCACTGGAGGTGGCAGAGCGGAATCTTGAAGCGAATCGAGGACAGTTGCGTGCCGACGAAGTTGACTGGGTAGAGGGCGATGCGTTCGAGGTTCTGCGCGACTGGGCTGCGGCGCGGGAGCAGTTCGATACCATCGTGCTTGATCCGCCGGCGTTTGCCAAGAGCAAGCGTGCGGTAGAAGGCGCGCTGCGAGGTTACAAGGAGTTGAACCTGCGCGCCATGCAGATGCTGCGACCTGGTGGCCTGCTGGTTACATGCTCATGCTCGCATCATGTGTCGCTTGCCGATTTTGAAGCGGTCGTCGCTGCTGCTGCCGCCGATGCTCATCGGCGCGTAAGACTGAAGCAACGTCGCGGCGCAGCGCCCGATCACCCCGTGGTGCTGAATCTGCCCGAGACGGAGTACCTGAAGTGCCTGGTGCTGGAAGTGGAGTAGCGCGAGGAGCTTCTAGCGGGTTAACTAAAATCCCATTCTTTTGAAAGGGCACGGCTCTAGCCGTGGCAGCTCGGCTTGCTGAAATAGCTGTGCCCTCTTACAAGACCGCGCTCACGACGTGTCTCTTCCGCGAGTTGTAAACCCCTCTTTACTGCTCGCTTGCAGCAATGGATCTCTTGTTCTTCCCAGGGCTGCCGGTTTCCGTCCACAGGAATGCAAGCTCATCCGCATCATCCTGGATCTGCTGCTCGACACTGACGCCGGCGGAGTGGCCTCCCGAAACACTGTAGTGAAGAAGGATCGGCCGGCCGCTGGCGGAGGCCGACTGCATCACTGCGGTCATCTTGCGCGCATGGAGCGGGTCCACGCGCGTGTCGCTGTCGCCCGTGAAGAACATGATCGCGGGATAATCGGCTCGGCGCTTCACGTTCTGGTAGGGCGAGTATTTGATCAAGTATGCGAACTGCTTTTCGTTCTCCGCGGATCCGTATTCGGTGGTCCAGTGCGGACCCTGCTCGAACTTCTGATAGCGCAGCATGTCGAGCAATGGATAGCCGCACCACACGGCCGAAAACAGCTCCGGGTGCTGTGTGATCGAGGCGCCCATCAGCAGTCCGCCGTTCGATCGGCCGCGGATGGCGAAGTGCTCCGGCGAGGTGTACTTGTTCTCGATCAGGTAGTGAGCCGCAGCGAACCAGTCGTCGAAGACGTTTTGCTTCTTCTCGAACATACCTTGTTCATGCCAGCCTTCGCCGTACTCGCCGCCGCCCCGCAGGTTCGGGACGGCGAACCAGCCTCCCTGCTGCAGCCACCACGCCCAAGCCGCATTCCAGACCGGCGTCTCGCTGAGGTTGAAGCCGCCGTATCCGGTCATAAGCAGGCGCTCCGAACCATCCTGCTTCAACCCTTTCCTGCCGGCGATGAACATCGGAATCTGTGTGCCGTCGCCGGATTTGTAGAAGACTTGTTTGAGATCGTAGTCCGCCGTTTTGAACGGAGTCTTCGGCTCGGCGAAGACCTCGCGGTTGCCGGTAACGGTGTCGACGCGGTAGATGGTCGGCGGCTGAATGAACGATTCGAAGCTGTAGAACCCGTAATGGTCGATGGTGCGCCCGGAGACATAGGAAGCTGAGCCGATGTTTTCGAACGCAATCTGACCTTCTGGTTTTCCATCGAGGCTATAGACGCTGATCTCGGACTTCACGTCGTGCAGGCGCTTGACATAGATCTTGCCCCCGACGATCGAGAAGTTGTCGAGGACGTCCTTGCCTTCGGGAACGACTGTCTTCCAGGATTCGGGCATGATGCCGGGGTCGGCGCGCAGGATGCGGCCGTTGGGCGAGTTGTAGTCGGTCCGAACGTACCACGCGCCGTGGGCGTAAATCGTGGAGAACCGTGCATCGAGGCTCCACACGAGGACCTCAAAGGGTGAGCCCGGCTTGGTGAGATCGCGGAAGCAGATATCGACGCGCTTGGCGGGGACGCCGCGGTCAATCGTGATCACGAGGTAGTGCCCATCATCGGTGATCGCGCCGCGGAAAAGATCGATGGGACCGAGCAGCTCGCCGTGATATTCGCGGCCGAAGATGAGCTTGTCGTCAGAGTTGCGCGTGCCGATGTTGTGAAGAAAGAGCAGCGTGCCCTTGCGGTCAGTCCGCGCGTAGTAAAGGCCCTTGCCGTCAGCCGTAAAGAAGATGGAGTAGTAAATGGCGGAGGGAATATCGTCTTCAAGAGGCTTCTTCCTGGCCACGCTATAGATGCGAATGGTGGATTCGTCGGCGCCGCCCTGCCGGACCTCATAGGCGAGGAACATTCCGTCGCGCGAGACGTCGGCGAGACGAACCGAGGTATTGTTGTCGCGGCTGAAGGAGGAAGGATCGATGAGGCGCTCATCCTTCGGAGCGCTAGGCTGACCCTTCGGCGCAACGCCTGTCCAGCCGCGGCGCATGTAGATCGAAGCTTGCTCCTCGCCGGCGAGGCGCTTCATGAAGTAGTAGTTGCCGGAGCGCTGTATTGGAATGGACCAGCGCGAAGTGTGCTCGAGCGGATCGAGATCGTCAACGATCTGGTTGCGAATGGGGGCCTGCTTGAGGTAACGAGTAGTGTAGACATTCTGTTGATCGATAAAGGCGCGTGTCTCGGGACTCTTCGCGTTCTCAAGCCAGCGGAAGTCGTCGATGACCTTGGTCCCGGAGTAGTTGTCGGTAACCGGATCGGGCGCAACGACCGGTGGCGGGGGGAGCGTAATGCCATCGCGACCGTGAATGGCCTGGGCATGGACATTTGTGAGTATGAAGGCGAATAGAAAACCGACAGTGCGACGCATCGAAGTCATCCCCCACGGACAGGATATGCAACAGGATAAGCGCCCGACTCGGGGATGAGGAGACAAAGGCGGAAGGGCGGGTTTTGAAGAACCTCGCCCATTAGCCGGGGGAAGGGGCACGGGATTTGTCCGTGCCGTAAGCAGAGCAATTTGGCGCGGCACTTAAGCCCCGAGGGAAGTCTTTCTCACCCGCAGGAAAACATTTCTCGGCGGCTAAAGCCTATGCTCTTTTCCGGCTTTTGTGGCACGGATAAATCCGTTCCCTTTCAAAGCCGTTACACACCACACGGACAAGCTCGCGGACCGATTCCGAGAGAAGGCCAGGCCGGTGACACGGCTGGCACTCGAGTAACTTGATGCAAAGCGCGGCAATCTGCGACCTCGGTAGAATCAAGACAGTGGAAGATTCATTGCCAACTCAGGCGCGGGCGAGCGCACCGTCCATGTTAACGCGCGCCCTGCGGGCGCTGCGGCCGTCGCATGCCCACTCGGCGTTCAGCGCGACCGTGGTTCTGATGGTTTCGGTGTTTCTGTCGCGCATCATCGGCCTGGTGCGGGTGAAGTACATCATGTGGCTCTTCGGAAGCGGAATGCAGGCCGATGCGCTGAATGCGGCCTTCGTGCTGCCGGACATGATCTCGTACTTCCTCGTCGGCGGCGCGGCCTCGATAACCTTCGTCACGATCCTCACCAAATATCGCGAGACGGGGCGCGAGAGGGAGGGTGAGCGGTCGCTGTCGGTGATCCTGACCACGATGTACCTGGTGCTTGGCGGGGCCATCGTGCTCGCCGAGATATTTGCGCCCTGGTACGTGCGCTGGTGGTTCAACGGCTTCGACTCGGAAAAAGCTGCTCTTTGCGTAAGACTCACCCGCATCCTGTTGCCGGCGCAGTTGTTCTTTTTTGCGGGCGGCGTTTTCGGTGCCGTCCTGCTGGTGCGGAAGCAGTTCAATGTGCAGGCAGTTGCGCCGCTGATCTACAACCTGGGGACTATCGTGGGCGGCGTGCTGCTCGTGAGGCAGTTGGGAGTTTCGTCGCTGGCGATCGGCACGGTTGCCGGCGCCTTCTTCGGGCCTTTCTTTCTGAACTGGTTCTTTGCGCGGCGGGAGGGGACGCGCTACCGGCCAATCCTCGACTGGCACGACGAAGGCCTGCGCGAGTGGGTGCGGCTCTCGCTCCCGTTGATGGCGGGCGTTTCGTTGGTGACCGCAGACAGCTGGATTATCGCCCACTTCGCCTCCAGGATCGGCGGGGCTGTCTCGCAGTTCAATTACGCCAAACAGTTCTTCACAGCGCCGATGGCGGTGCTGGCGCAGGCTGCGGGCGCGGCTTCGATGCCGTTCTTTGCCAGCCTCTGGGCAAAGGAGAATCGATTCGAATTTGCGAACGTCGTAGCGGACTCGGTCTCGCGCGTGGCCTGCCTGGGAATGCTGGCGGCCTCGGCCATGATTGCCCTGGGCAAGCCGGCAATCGACCTGGTGTTCACGGGCGGTCGTTTTTCGGCGGTCGACGCCGCGCAGTGTGCTGCCTATTTCTCAGTCTTCTCGATCTCGATGTCGCTCTGGTCGGCACAGGCCATCTACTCGCGTGCCTTCTACGCGGCGGGCAACACGTTCACGCCCATGGCCGCCGGAACCATCGTGACTCTAGTCTCGCTTCCTATCTACATGGGTCTCTTTCACGCATTCGGTGCGATGGGACTGGCGATCGCGTCAAATATCGGGATCGGGCTGCAGACCATGGCCATAGCCGGGCTGCTGCACCAGCGGCGCATGGTCTCGCTCTTAAGCCTGGATTACCGCGAACTCTGGCGGTGCCTGGCCGCCGCGCTCGCCGGTGGTCTCGCGACGTGGATCGTCTTCTCATGGCTGGCCGGTATCGTTATCCACGAGCACAGGAAGTGGCACGACCTTGTGATCCTGCTTGCAGGCGGGCTGTTGTGGGCGGGGATTTCGATGTGGGTGCTAAAGAAGACGGGGTCGGCGTTGCCGCGGGTGATCGTGAAGCGAATGCGGCCGGCCTGAGAACGTCGGGCGCCAACGACCGATGTGCCCGAAGCACTTCTTCAAGGCAATAAACCACCGGGACCTCTGCCAGGGCGGAGGTCCTGGTGACAAGAGCGTGGAACACCACTCTCTTTATCTTAGTGAGCCGCTGCGACCTTCTCGGGAACCGCGGTGGGCTTGGCATCGGGCTTGCGGATATCGATGCCGCCCTTGAAGAATGCGCCGTCCTCGATGCTGATGCGGGCAGCCGCAACGTCGCCGGTGAGGGCGCCTTCGGCACGAATGTCCACGCGGTCGGTGGCAGTCACGTTGCCCTTCAGTTTGCCGAGCACGACGATCTCGCGGGCGCTGATGCTTGCGTTGACCACGCCATTTTTGCCTACCGTGACGCGATTGCCCGGAATGTTGATGCTGCCTTCGATCTTGCCGTCGATGAACAGCGATTCGCTTCCCGTGATCTCGCCCTTGATGGAGAGGCCTTTGCTGATGCTGGCCTGCTCGCCCGTGGAAGGTGCTGCGGCCGGCCGTGCCGCCTCAAAGGAGGGCTGAGCCTGAACCGGCGTCGGGCGGGGAGCCTCAGGGGTCGGTGTCGGTGTCGGGGCGGATTGATTCGGTTGGGTGGGTTTCCACATTGCGCTCAAAACAGTTTTCCTTTTCTGTCCTAATGGGACTTTAGGGTGCCAAGGCAGGGGCCACTACGGTGGACCCGGATCTTCGTATTTCCAGACCGCGCAGCTCCCTTGCCAGTGAACGCGCGTATCCGCATATGATTTCAGTCCTGCTCGGGCATTACCAAGCGGGGTTATAGCCGTTATTGTAAGACGACAAGGCAAAAATACACGAATGGGGAGAGTACGGAGGTCATCCTGTTGCCTTCTGTGACAACAGGAGGGAGCGGAAAGCCCGCCATCGAAGCGATTTACCGGAACTGCCCGAATTGAGAAAGGAAATCATGCGCTGCGTAACCCGGGGGTTGTTGCTGTTCTGCACTGTGGGAATGTTGGGACGAATTCTGTCGAATGCACAGGAAATGCGACAGCAGGAACCATTTGATGTCGTGATTCTGCACGGGCACATCCTCGACGGCACCGGTTCTCCGTGGTATTCGGGCGACGTCGGCATTCGCAACGGCCACATCGCGGCCATCGGCGACCTCGCCTATTTACCGGCAAAGCAGAAGATCGATGCGCAGGGCAAGGTGGTCGCGCCGGGGTTCATCGACATGCTGGGACAGTCGGAATTGACGATACTCGTGGATCCGCGGCTGCCCTCGAAGATCTACCAGGGCATCACGACCGAGATCACCGGCGAGGGTGGTTCCGTCGCGCCGCTGAATGACTCGATGATCGCCTCCGATCGCGCCGGCTATGAACATTTGCACATCACTCCTGACTGGCATACGCTGCGCGAATATTTCGCCCGGCTCGAAAAGCAGGGTATGGGCATCAACCTGGCAACCTATGTGGGCGCGACCTCGGTTCGGCGCATGGTGCTGGGCGATGCGAAAGTGGACCCCACGCCTGCGCAACTCGACCAGATGAAGACGCTGGTTGACCAGGCCATGCGCGACGGAGCAGTGGGTGTGTCGACTTCGCTGCAGTACTCTCCCGCTCCCTATGCAAAGACCGAGGAGTTGATCGCGCTGGCGAGCGCGGCATCGAAGTATGGCGGTGTCTATGCCACGCACATGCGCAGCGAGGGCGATGCGGTGCTCGAGTCCATTGACGAAGCTACGCGCATCGGCCGCGAGGCACACATCCCGGTGGAGATATGGCACCTGAAGGCTGCAGGCAAAGCCAACTTCGGCAAGATGCCGCAGATCGTCGCCCGCATCGACGCCGCGCGCGCTGCAGGCGTGGATGTAAGTGCGAATACCTACGCCTATACCGCGTGGTTCAACACGTTTTCGGCCTTCATTCCGCCGTGGGCGCATGACGGCGGCGATGCAAAGCTCGTTGAACGCCTGAAAGACCCGGCGACGCGGGCGCGGATTCGCAAGGACCTCACGCGCAGCGGCAACGACTCCGCTGGCGAGAACTGGGACAACGAATGGCAGGAGATTCCAGGGCCGGAGTCAGTTCTGATTGCGGTGGTGCAGAACCCCGAACTGGTGCCGCTGCAAGGCAAGCGTCTGTCTGAGGTCGCCGCGTTGTGGCACGAGGACACCATCGATGCGCTCTGCGATCTGCTGATCAAGGACAAGGCGTTTACTGAGGTCGCCGTTTTCGGCATGGATGAACCGGATGTTCTGTTGGCGCTGAAGCAGCCGTGGGTTTCGCTGGATAACGATTCGCAGGGAACTTCGCCGGAGGGTCTGCTTGCAAGCGAGCATCCGCACCCGCGCGCATATGGCACGTTTCCGCGTATTCTTCGCAAGTATGTGCGCGAGGAACACGAGCTCACACTGCCGGATGCAATCCGCAAATTTTCGGCGCTGCCGGCGCAGAGAATGCGGCTGACCGATCGCGGCGTTCTGAAGCAGGGCATGTGGGCCGACCTAGTCGTCTTCGATCCAGCGAAGATCACCGACAAGGCAACCTTCGAAGAACCCAACCAGCTTTCGGCCGGGATGGACTACGTGCTCGTAAACGGCGTGCCGGTGATTGAGGACGGCAAGATGACGGGTGCTTTGCCGGGGAGAGTTCTGCGAGGACCGGGATACGTGCCGTAGCAGGGAATTGCTTTGTGAAAGGGCACGAATTCAGTTGTGCCGACAAGCAAGGGGATGGAATGCCCGGTTTTAGCCCCTTGGTCGTTCCTGATTTGATTCGATTCATAGAACCAACTCTGATGTTGGAAGGTTAAACGCAGTGGCAATCAGCAAGCTGGATGAAAAAGCCTTCTTAAACGTGGACCTCGAAATCTTCTCAGGGTCCAACCTGAGCCCTTTGGTTTCCGCATTTCGACGAAATGTGATGGTCCTCTACTTGGCAATGGAATTTGGGAAGCACAAGGCGTATTTGGAACTAGCCGGCTACGACAAAACACCCGATTCTTGCATTGCCAAGTTCTGTAAGCTGATCCAGAAACTCCCGCCTGAACCGCGCAGAATCTGGGATCGAGCAGAGTACCGCAGTTTTGATATTGGATTTGAAGCTCCGAAGAAAGGGCGATTTTACTGGGGTGCAGTGAGCCAAGAAGCTGTTCGCGCCGCAGCGGAAGTTGGAGCGCGGATCGCAATTACTGTTTACGGCCCGATGAGGGTGATGAAGCCAGTGAAAAAGACAGCTCGCGCAAAACCGACAGGCTAGATCTTGCTCCGATCGCAGCCCTTCACGCATCTCTTGTTCGAACGGATCATTCATGAGCACTCCTCTCTTCTCTCCTTTTCAGCTTCGCTCTGTTGTTTTTCCCAATCGCATCGGCGTCTCGCCGATGTGCGAGTACTCGTCGCAGGACGGGTTCGCCAACGAATGGCACATCGTCCACCTTGGCGCGCGTGCGCAAGGAGGTGCGGGGCTGATCATCATCGAGGCCTCGGCCGTCACGCCCGAGGGGCGCATCTCGATCGGCGACCTTGGCATCTGGAAGGATGCACACATCGAGAAACTCGCGCAGATCGCGCGTTTTATTCACTCGCAGGGTGCACGCATAGGCATTCAGCTTGCCCATGCGGGGCGCAAGGGCAGCATGACGGTGCCCTTCGGCGGCGAGCGCCTGCTGACGCCCGAGGAGGGACGCTGGGAACCGGTAGCACCGAGCGCAATTCCTTTCTCGCCGACCTACGCGGTTCCGAAAGCGCTTGATGTGGCTGAGATCGCCGGCTTGATCGCCGCCTTCGCCGATGCGGCCCGCCGCGCCGATGCGGCCGGCTTCGACTTCGTCGAGATCCATGCCGCGCACGGATACCTGCTGCACGAGTTCATGTCGCCACTCGCAAATCAGCGTATCGACCAGTACGGCGGCAGCTTCGAAAACCGCATTCGCCTGGCCCTCGAGGTCGCCGATGCGGTGCGCGCCGTGTGGCCCGATCATCTGCCGCTGTTTACGCGCATCTCAGCGACGGATTGGGCCGAAGGCGGCTGGGGTCCGGATGAGGCGGTCGAACTCGCGCGCCAGCTGGGCGGCCATGGTGTCGATCTGGTCGATGTCTCGTCGGGCGGGCAAGTACCGCATGCAAAGATTCCTGTTGGCCCGGGCTTTCAGGTGCCGTTTGCCGAGCGCATTCGCAAGGAAACCGGGGTGCCGACCGCGGCCGTGGGCCTGATCACGCAGCCGGTTCAGGCCAATGACATTATCCAGAGAGGGCAGGCAGACATCGTGGTGCTGGCGCGTGAGATGTTGCGCGATCCCTACTGGGCGATTCATGCGGCAGCGGCCCTGGGCGAGACGGTAGGCTGGCCTGTGCAGTATCTGCGTGCAGCGCCTCAAGGCTCGACCGCGCGAAAGCCGATCGAGCGGTCGAAGAAGGGCTGAAGATCGCAATTTTGGCCTGATTCTCAACAAAAATCCCCGGCCGCAGACCAAACAGTCATATATTTTTGTTTCGCTCTGCGGGCAACTCGTGGCCTATACTGCGTTTAAGCAGTAGGCCCGCTGCCCGGCGGGATTTCTGTATATAACTATGGCAACGCATCTGTCCCCGAAGCGCGCCGTTGAAACTCTTACTATCCCTGACCGTCTTTATTTCAAGATCGGCGATGTCGCGCGCATCCTCAAAGTCGAACCTTACGTGTTGCGCTTCTGGGAATCGCAGTTCCCACAACTGAAGCCGAACAAGAGCGGCACCGGACAACGGCTTTACCGCAAGCGCGACGTGGAGATTGCTGTCGAGATCAAGCGGCTGGTATATGGAGAGGGATACACGCTGTCCGGCGCGCGCCAGGCTCTGGGCCAGGCTCGTCGCGCGGAGGCGCCCGCTGCCGCTCAAGAACCCTCCCGCACCGCCGCGCCCAAGAAGAAGAGCGACGGCAAGGTCGCAGAGGTCATCGGTCGCGCACGCTCCGAGCTCCGCGAGATTGCCGGCATGTTGGCTTCGCCTGCCGTCGCGCTGAATTCTCAGGTGCAACCTATGCGTCGCCGTACGCGCTCGACGCTCGAGAGCGGCTCGGGCTCGCTGTTTGAAAGCTAAGGCCCCGAAAAAGAATCTGCATATCCTTCCGAAAGTTGTCATACGCACTCTTTCGGCCACTCTTCATTGCGTTGCAGGGAAATCAAATTCGCGCCTATAATGAGGGACCTGACGAGGCCGCCCGCTTGCCTCGCATGAGGCTGAGGCGAGGCTTGCATTCGTCTGTAGGAACCCCTTAAGAAAGAGCTGGAAGCAGGTCGATCGGGATGGTTTTTTCGTCCATCGTTTCGACGGCAATCGTTCGAATCACTGATCCGGCTCAGATCGATCGAGAAGACGCAAGATCGTAAGCGGGCACGTCAACCACGCAAGAGAATCCATCGACACAACGACTGCTGCGTGTTGCGCATGCGGCGGGCAACGCAGTCGTGGAGGAGAACAGCATGGCGACGAACAGCTTAGCGGGAGAAGTGAAACGACATTCGACGTGGACCATCATTATGGGGATCGTGATCGTGCTGCTGGGAATGCTTTTGATTGCCTATCCTTTTGCAGCCGGGGTCATCACGTCTGTATTGCTGGGGTGGGTACTCATCCTCGCGGGTGTTGCGCAGTTCGTGTTTGCGCTTCATTCGCACGCGCTTGGCAGGTTCTTTTGGAAAGCGCTTTCGGCGGTGGTATTCGTCATCGCCGGCATTGCGCTGGCGTTCTTCCCGGTTGCCGGACTTGCCACGCTGACCGCGATGCTCGCGGCATTTCTGCTGGTTGAGGCGGGCGTGCTGATTGTCACCGCGATGCAGATGAGGCCGCTTCATGGGTGGGGATGGTTCCTGTTTGACGGGCTTGCTAGCCTGCTGCTGGGCGGTCTGGTCCTCTTTCACTGGCCGAACAGTTCCGTGTGGGCGATCGGTACGCTGCTCGGCTTTGCTGTGCTGATGAGCGGCTTCTCGCGCATCATGCTCGCAGGCAGGGTCAGGGAAGCAGCTTCAACGGCGGACCACTTCATGCGGCACGGGCACGCATAAGAGAACAGTCTGAATCAATGTGAACGAGGATGTTGCCCGGGCCGCCGCGAGCGTGACCGGACAAAAGCGGATCGGATTGCCTCAACGGAGCGGCTCTTTCCTGGCGGAGGAGCCACTTCTACGTCCTCATGATGTCAAGCGAGGTCAACCTCTACGGAACGGTTGACGGATTCGAGGCGTTCGATCTGGCTTCGACGCGCACGACGGTGCAACTCACCTTCTTCCCTGACCGGTTCTTCACCTGCCCCTTGTCCTTATCTACTTCGTACGTGATGTCACTACCCACAGGGAAATCCGTGGCCTTCACTTTGTCGCCCTCTTTGCTGCGGCACGTGTATTGGGTGCCTGAAGCCACGAAGGTAAGGTCGAATTGCTGATGCTTGTGCTTCTTGTCCGTCGTCCCCGCGGGCTGAAAATCCTTAAGCGTGCATGTTCCTTTCAGCTTGTCGCCGGCTTGGGCCGGCAGCGCGAAGGCCAGTACAGCAAGCAGTGCAACGATGGGTTTGCGCATCATTCCAGCCTCCTTCTAAATCCCGCAGCCTCGTTCTCGGCTTTGTCAAAAGACTACGCTTGAGCCGCTCGAGCCGTTACTGGTATTTATGCCAGTCGTTTGCGCAGTGGATTCGAAGGGCCGCCTTGAACACCTGCCTGCGGCTGTGGAAATCGCGAAACTACTTCTTCTTCGACAGGAATGCAAGGACCCTGCTGGCGAGATCGTCTGAAAAGCCAAAGCTGGCTTTGGCGCGCGAATAGAGATCAACCGCCTTCTTGTCTAACCAGATCATCGCTGATTTTGCGAGGCCATCCTCAGGGCGGGCACGATAATTTGTCGATCGAGGCGACGTCGGCGTTTTCTCCTCGGTGTAGTAGTAGAACGCGAGACTCTTGCGGGACTGGCCTTCAGGGCAGGTGAGCGGTGAAGGGAAGCCATGGTAAGAGATCTCGTTGGTATTGAAGATTAGCGCACAATTCAGACGCGGCGGATACTTCGCGACGCATTCCTTCATTGCCGGATCCCAGAGTTCGATTGCTCCGCCCCATTCGTCCTTCCAGCCATCGTTCAGATAGAGGATGAGATTGATGCGCCGCTTCCAGTGCTTGTGATAGTGGTGGTGCGAAAAATCTGTGTGGACGTTTAGATATCCACCTGGACCAGACTGGTGCAAACCGCCGCCCTCGAGGCCGGGATCAGGCATAAGCCCCGGGATACCGGTAAGCTCCGATAGCCATTCGACGAATGCAGGCGAATTGAGCTCGTCGGCAGCTTCCCCGAGCATCGGCGGAAACAGTTCCCGCTTCGTCATGCCATGCTTGTTCTCGTTCTGGTGCAGATAGTGAGTCCACTGATGGGAGCTCGGCCTGGGGAACTCCTGCTCAAGCGCCGCAGCCAGCTCTCGAACAAGCAACTCGCTGAGAAAGATGTGCGGTACAGGATGATTCTCCTGATAGCGCCTGGAGAGTACCGGAAGTTCTTCCCGCAAGCGTTCGAAAGGAATCGATCCGGTCAAGGCGGCGCTGTCTTGCCGGGTGAGCTCGCTCGCGATTGTCATGAAATCACAATAGCTTATATCACGGGAAGAGGGATATTCGACCACCAACCGCAGTAGTCTCACAAGTAATGGCTCACGGAAAGATTCGACACTCCCAATCACCAGCGTTCAAGATAGATTCAATACAGCTAACACTTAAGTCCGTCAGCGGATCAGATGCCTCCGAGAGAATCAGGACTGATTCGGGCACGGCGAAAAAGCAGGCTTTTGGACAAGCGTGATCGCGAGAGTTTGACCGGTAAACCGGCGAAGGCGGAAGGGGTAAATGCGGCATGAGCAGTGAAGTAAAGAGGATCGCGCTGTGGCCCAAGGAACTTCTTGGACCTCCTCCGGGCATGAAAGAAATCTGCGTGATCTGCTGGTCGATTCTTATCTTCGGGATTCTGATGCCGGGTGTTGTGGCCCTTGTGGTTCAAGCCAGGAACGGGAACTTATTTTTCGAAAAGGGCCCGGTTGATTTTGTGTATCTCTACGGGGTCGGGAAAATTGCGAACACGCATTCGGCCATCGATGTCTACGACTACGGCCTGCAGCTGAAAACGTTCCAGAGCATCATCAGCATTCGGCCGGAGGATGGGACTTACGGCCCCAGCCCATATCCTCCCTTTGTTTCGCAGTTCTTCAGGATCTTTGCTCATCTCGATTTTGTTCACGCGTACTTCGCCTGGGCTGGCGTTTCACTGCTGCTATATCTGTCTGGAATAAGACTATTGCTAAAGGAATTCTCGCTTGGCGACCGGTTCCGGGACTCGCTGGTGTTGTGCTTCGCGCTCGGATCACACGCCTTCCTGATGAATACACTCGGGAACGGCCAGCTTTCTGCGGTAGCGCTATTCTTCGAAGCGCTCGCGATTACGCTCGAGCGCCGTTCGAAGCCGTTCCTTTCGGGGCTAGCCCTTTCGGTTGTCCTGTATAAGTTCACACTGCTGCCACTGATCGTAATGATGCTGGTTCTGACGCGACGATTTAAGACGCTCGCAGGATTCACGAGCGGCGTATCGTTTCTCGCGTTGCTGACAACGCTGTTTGCCGGTCTCCGCATCTGGCCTGTTTACTTGCACTTTATTCTCGATTTTGGAAAGATAGCCGGCGCGTACGGCAAGACTTCAGAGCGGCTATGGAAGTTTGTCGATCTCAATTCGTTCTCGTATCCCGGCATCGGTGGAAGGCCCTTCTATGCCGTGGTGTTGCTCGCGGCTGCGATAATCAGCGCCGTAGCAACACTTGCCATCCTTCTATGGCGAACGGATCGATCGAGCAGACCTCAGCAGTCGCTGGCCTGGGCCGCCACGATCACCTGGACCATGCTCGTGAATGTGTATTACCCCTCGTACGACACGATTCTGCTTGTGATTCCGACCGTACTGACTCTCTCAGCTGCGACCGAACTCGGTTGGGGACAGTCATTTCGGTGGATGGTGGCGCTGGGAGTTTCCGTTGTCGTCCTTTCCTGGATCCACGAGCCGTTTTATTTGCGGTACGGAGTGCAGTTGATGACTCTTGGCCTGATAGCAGTGGCCGTGCTGCAGACGAACCTCCTGCGCCGTGCCATCAAGGAGCGCGCACTGCAGCCAGAAATGACTGCGGTGAGCATCTGATCGAGCGCAGAATGGCAAGATTATTCGAGTGAACGAACTCAGGCAAGGCGCCAAAATCATAGGTCTGGTCCCCATCGCCCATGATGATGCAGAAATAAATCGAGGCTGAACTGTCTGTGAGCTAGATCACTTTTTCAAGTGCCCGCCGTTCAGCTTTCTGGGGCCCGACACGCAGGCGTGCCCGCGCAACGTGAAACGCAGCGGCCAGTCCACCGCGACGTTGACGCCAATGCGCGGCGTAATCAGCACCCCCGGCTCATGGAAGCCATCGTCTCGCACCTGCAACGGCGACGCCGCGCTCGTGACATCCAGACCATTGTGCTCGGATCTTGTCAGCCCCAGCGCCAGGCATAGGCGGCTCGGCCCCGAGGAAATCGATCGTGGCGGGGCCTCCTCGTCCAGACCACGATTCCGGGCCATCTTCGCAATCCCCGTCACCGGCTCCAGCGCTCGCAACAGCACACACCCGGCCAGTCCCTCTCGCTCGCAGCTGATGTTCATGCAGAAGTACTGACCGTAGATCGAGTACACATAGGCATGCCCCGGAGGCCCGAACAGCACCCGGTTTCGCGGTGTCGGTCCGCGGTGCGCATGCGCCGCAGGATCGGGCGGATTATTGTGCGGCCCCAGATATGCCTCGACTTCGACAATCCGTCCCGCCAGCGGCTCACCTGTCTTCCGATCTAGCGAAACCAGCAACTTGCCCAGCAGTTTCGGAGCGACCTTCTCCGGCGAATCCTCGAAAAATCGGCGCGAAATCAGCCTTCCCGGTGCAAGCACTCGCCCCGCAAGCCCGTTTTCGTCTGAAATCGCCTTCGTTCTGACCAGGGAATCACACCGTTTCTGCCCGGAAATGGCCTCACTTGTGGGCTTTGTTCCACTCTTTTAGCAGCACAAGAACTTCCTCGGCGTGGCCCTCCGGAGTCACTTTCGGAAAGATATGAATGAGTTTCTGGTCCGGACCAATCAGAAACGTCGTCCGTTCGATGCCCCAGACCTTCTTCCCATACATGTTCTTTTCCTTCAACACTCCAAACTGATTGCAGACTTTTTCGTCTACATCAGCAAGGAGTGTGTACTGCAGGTCGTACTTGGCTTTGAACTTGGCTTGAGCCTTGGGCGTGTCGCGCGAGATACCGAGCACAACGGCGCCAGTAGCCTGCAGCTTCTTGAAGGTATCGCGGAATCCGCACGCCTCGATGGTGCAACCGGGCGTGTCGGCGCGGGGATAGAAAAAGAGCACAACCGGCTTGCCTGCGTATTCGGAAAGGCTTACTGTTTTATCCTCGTCGGTCTGGAGCGTGAAGTCGGCGACCTTCTGATTCACTTCCATGGGAGTTCCTCGTATCGTCAGTATGGTGGATAAAAAGTTGCTACAGCCGTCACGTTTGCATTATTTCCGAGGAGTCTGCCCTGTGTCATCGCACAGATCCAACACGGTCCACGCCGGATCGCTGTTGCCTGCCTTTGCTCTTTTTCTCATTTCCGTCGCAGCCTTCGCGCAGTATCCCGGCCAGATTACCAAGAAGACACAGGACACTCCCACTCTTCGCGCCATCGGCGTGCTCGAATGGACAGGGGACCTTGGCAAGCCCAAAACCAGCCGGCTTGTTCCCATCACCGTCTACGACGGCCAGGCATTGCAGGATGGAGGCGTCTACCTCGCACGCCCGCAGCCGATGGCACTTAGCGCCGAGGTGGAGTACATCCTCGAGGAGAACGGCAAGCCGATCGGCTTGTACGACATCAGGAGCGCCGGGCAGGAACAGGGCTCGTGGGTCGGCTTCGGCGCGTGGAAGCCCATGCCCTCTGCCAAGCCGGCCGCGCCCAAACCCATCGTCGACGACACTGGCTTCGATGCCAATGACGACAAGCCGGTTCTCCATCGCCGTCACGCATCTGATTCCGGCGGCAGCTCCGGCTCGGGTTCCCCAAGCACGCCGCCGGATCCGGACCGTCCCACGCTTCACAAGAAGACCGGTGACTCCGGCGGCTCAGACACTTCCGCCGGCTCTGGCAACCCTTCCTCGTCTGATCCGGATCGTCCCACGATGCACAAGCCCGATTCCGGCAACTCCAGTGGTCCGGTCCTGCACAAGCACACCGAAGCCTCGCCCGATACTGCAGATGGCGAACACTCCGGTGTTGCCGATCCCGACCGACCTGTGCTCAAGCGAGGCAAGTCCGGGAACAGCGGTGCCGCGGTTCTTCCCAGCCTGATGGGCCTGCCGGCCGATATGGAGCAGGCTGTCGCCGTTTCCGATGCCAAATCGCGCCCCGAGCATCCCTGGACCTTCACCTGGGCCAACCCTGCCGACGAAGACAAGATGAAGGAACAGATGGAGAACATCGCGCGCGAGGCGCTTGGCCTGAAGACGCTTCCGCACGCGCCTGCACCCGTGAAGCACACAACCACCGCAAAGACTCATGCGAAGCCAGTCGCACCGCCCGAGCCTCTGCCTCTTGTCGATGAGAGATTCCGCGTCTTCGAACTCGCCTACGGTTCCGGCGCAACGATGGTGTTGTCAGCGCATACGGATGGACCCCCAGAGCATCAGAAGTTCATCACGCTGATTGCGCAACCGGATCTCTATGGAAACGTGCTGGTGCTGTTCAAGAACGTGACGGACGACGCACATCTCGACGAGGCTCCCCGCATGCGCCTTATCGATGCGGTCGACGCACTTGCCGACAATCGCGGCGAATTGTTGTTCGAACTTCGCGGGGCGACCCAACGGCAGTTTGCGCTCTATCGCGTTCTGCGTGGCAGCGCCGAGAAGATCTTCGTCACCAGCGGCGGCGAATACGGCGCACCGGCGAGCGAGTAGGATCAGGCGAGCACCTCAGGCGGCGAATCGCGGGCAGTGGCACGTGGTTTCACGACAAAAAGTGGCCAGTGCCGCGCAAAGCTTCGGTCAGGAAGTCGACATCAGTGTCATCGCCGTCACCGATACGGGCGCCGCAGTACCCGCATTAGCCTAAGGCAATGCTCACCCGGGTTGTTGTTGTCGGTACCTGCTCGGGAGCGAAAGATCTTTTCCGGCTCGCGGTCGGTGTGCTATCAGTAAGCATTGTTTGTCCCGGGGCCCGGACGGATGTTATTTGCTTTGCTAAAGATCAGTGCTGTAAAACTTCGCAACGGCGAGTACGCTTACAAATCCGTGATCATGAAGCAGGGAGCGTCCGCCAAATTTGTCAACGAGTTCGGCAGTGAACACGAATTGATCGTCGTTGTGAACCGGATCTTGGCACGACAGAAGAGGCGCGCAGATGCACGGCGCGTTGCAGATGTGCGGTGTGTTCTCGACCAGGTCAGAGATGATGGCTATTACTTCTTTGACCTGGACCTCACAGCCCAAGAAGCGGAGTCTCTCGGTTGGCAAGCTCCTCGAAACACTGAGTCTCGGTCAAAGTAGATCCAGGGATGCTCCAACTTGATCCACCTGGCGATATAACCCTATGGCAACTGTTCGAATCTCCGGAGGAGTCGCGCATGATCTCCCGGCTGATCTCCGAAAGGCACTGGTGTCCGATGCGAAGGCGCTGGCCGCATGGGAAGACATAACGCCGCTGGCGCGCAACGAGTGGATCTGCTGGACCATCTCTGTCAAGAAAGATGAGACAAGGCGGCAACACGTCGAACGGGTCTGCTCGGAACTCAAAGAAGGGATGCGGCGGCCGTGCTGCTGGCCCGGCTGCCCGCACCGATGAGATCCAGTGGGCCGCCTAACTTTCGGTTTGCCGGCGAACCAGAAGTTACCTGGTCCCGGAGGGCTACGTCACGCGGTTTTCCCTGTCAAAACTGACGGTTGCATCCCCTCCTCAGGTGAGAAATTCTGTCTTCGGGTACCCGAATGGACACTCTTCAGAATCAGCACAGGCCCTTCCCTTAATGACTGCCGCGCATCTTTGCGCGTGCTCGATGCTATTGGTCCGCGGTCGCTAGCTGGAGTATCGATCCCTGCGAGCTTTGACTGTGTCCCCCCGTAGCCCGCTCGCAGAAGGATGCTCTTTATGCCTGCTGCTTTGCAGGAACTCGGAAAGAAAAGAACGAAAACTGGGTAAAATCACTTCCTCTCAATGACAAGCGAGGAAAACACGATGATCGCACTCCGAGCGAAGGAACCGGGAGTTACCGTTGCCGTGCGCAGATCGTTTGAAGCTCGCATAGGTGCTCGCCTCACGCCAGTTGGAGCGTTTCGGGATGGCTCTGAACCAGCGGCATCGGTCCGCGTCGACCCGGTGAACTGAGCATGCCAGGCAGCGTGGAAGAGACTGGCCTGTCGCTCGTCATTCTCTCGTTGGTGTTTGCTTGTGCAGCAGTCATTCGACGCTGGTCGAGCCCGTTGCGCAAACTTTTCATTCCCACTGCGGTGATCGGCGGTTTTCTCGTCCTCGGGCTCGGCCCGGAAGGCATGGGCCGCGTTCTAGGCGGGACCGGGATCTTTCCAGAGAATGTTTTCTCCGTCTGGCGGCAGATGCCGGGACTACTGGTCACCATGATGTCCGCTTCGCTTCTGTTGGGCGAGCACCTGCCGCCCTTCAGGAAGGTATGGAGCATCTCGAGCCCACACGTCATCATGATCAGCGTGATGTCAATGGGCCAATTCGCAGTCGGAGGGACCCTCGTCTGGCTCCTGCTCGAACCCGTGTTTGGAATCAACCGCAAGGCGGGTGCGCTGCTCGAGATGTCGTTCAACGGCGGGCACGGAACTCTGGCCGGTCTGGCCCCGGTCCTCCGGCAATACGGCGCCGGAGATCTCCTCGATGTCGGGCTAGGGCTTGCGACCATCGGCATCGTCAGCGGGATCGTTGTTGGTACCACGCTCGTCAACTACGCCATCCGGTCGCCGTCGATCTCCGTCGTGCGGCAGAATCCAACCTCTCCCGACGAAGACTTCGACATCGATCATCATCTGCCAGGACCCGATGATCCGCCAATGGACGAGTGGAAAGGAATGCCTCAAGTGACGGCAGCAGCCGTTTTCCTGGGCGTGACGATTGCGCTCGCCATCGCACTGCTCGCGCTGTTTCGCGCGGCATTCCATCTGGCTGGGTCCGGCTTCTTCGACAAATTTCCGCTCTTTCCCTTCACGTTCCCGGCCGCGGTGCTCGTTCAGCTCTGCGCAAGGCGGTTCGATTTCGAGTGGGCCGTCAACCGTCGCGCGGTCGAAGGGCTCGGCGGAATGGCGATCGACGGTGTCATCATCTGCGCGGTCGGCACGTTGTCGTTGGGAGCGATCGGCGCGAACCTCGGCCCGCTGATCATCCTGGCGGTGGCAGCGATTTGCTGGAGCGTCTTCGTGACACTGGTCATCGGCCGCCGCATCTTCCGGCAGCACTGGTTCGAGCATTCCATTCCCGAGTTCGGCGAATCCCAGGGCATGCTCGCCTGCGGCTTCGTGATGCTGGACATGGTAGACCCGTCCCGGCAGACGGACGTCGTAAGAGGCTACAGTTATCGGCAGATCATCACGCGTCCCATCCTCGGCGGCGGCTTCATGACGGTGCTCGCCGTGCCGTTGATCGACCGCATTGGGTTGCCAGCCTTCACCATTGCGACTGCGGCGGTTACCGTGGCACTGATCGCCTGGGGAATAAAGCGGGTAGCAAGTCGAAGCGCGTAATACTCCCGAGTTACGCATGGGTCTGCGACCCACCCATATGGATGAAAATCGGCACTTCAACGACGATTTTCGACGGAGTGATCAGCACCGGAAGTTACGGCGAAGGTTCGTCAAAGTTAAGCTTGGCCGGCGACAAGTCGCCTTTTCGTCGATTCGCCAGGCTCTCTGCGAAGCCATGGAAACATGGGCACAGATGAGAGAAACGGCAGAATTGGTGTGTATAGCAGTTGCAAGAGAAAGGATGATCAGTACACATCCCGCAGATAGCGTTTCTGCTTCTTCATGTCAGCGAGGTACGCGGACGCAAAATCCGGCCCCTTGCCGCTATGCGTCCCGACCGCCTCGAGAACGGCCGATTCCACATCCGGGGCCATGCGCTTTGAATCGCCGCAGACATAGAAGTATGCGCCCTGTTCCAGCCAGTTCCACAGCAATACTGACTGCTCCCGGATCCGGTCCTGCACATAGATCTTCTTCTGCTGATCCCGCGAGAACGCAGTATCCAGCCGCTGCAGTACCCCGCTCTTCAGCCAGGCGAGCATCTCGTCTCGATAAAGAAAATCCTGCTGCTCCCTCTGCTCGCCGAAGAACAGCCACATCGGCCAGCGTCCATATCCAGCCTGTTTATGTTCAAGGAAGGCCCGGAATGGAGCCAGTCCCGTTCCCGGCCCTACCATGATCACGGGCGCGTCCGGTGGGGCAGGCAAACGGAACAATTTGTTCGAATGGATGAAGGTGGGGAGCATCGCTCCTCGCGGTGTGCGCTCGCCGATCTGTCCCGAGCAGACTCCAAGTCGCTCCCGGCAATAACTCTCATAGCGGACAACGCGCACCGACAGATGGACGGTTGTCGGATGCAGTCCCTGACTTGAGGAAATCGAGTAGAGCCTAGGCACCAGACGGGGCAGGATCTTGAAAAGCTCCTGCGGATCCACCAACCTCATCGGGTACTGTTCCAGCAGGTCCCGGAACTCCCGTCCCCAAAGATACTCATCGAGTTTGCCTTTGTTTTCCGGCAACACCAGGGCCGTCAGTTGCGCATTGCCCGTCTGTTTTGCCCAGGCGCGCACCGTCGAGCTGGACAGCTTACCGATCGTGAGCCAGGTGCTCAGCGCTTCCTGCACTTTCAGCACGCCGCCATAGAAATCGGTCACCAACTCATCCCCTTTGAGACCGAGGAGCCGTACTACTTCCTGCACCATGTAAGGACGGCTCTCAGGGAGCACGCCCAACGAGTCTCCGGGAAGGTACTGAAGGCCCGATCCTTCCAGGGACAGCTCAATATGCCGGGTTTCCTTCTCCGACGCCGCGCCGCTCAGCAGACGGTTCTCCAGAACAGTGGCTGTAAATGGACGCTTGCGAGAATAGGCAGCCGCCCCCTGCTCGCCCGGGGCCTCCACGGTCTCGTTACCTGTGAGTTGCATCCGTTCTTCCTCCCGCTATAGATGGGTGGCTGGTGTCAGGTTGAATGTTTCAGTCATGCAATCATACGATCTGTGATAGCGATCACCAGTGAAGTTCTGTTGGCGACATGGGCGTCCGACGAGTTGCGTGACGTGCATCACAGCCTGTCGCAATCCGTGCGCGACGCAGGTTAGACGCAGGGATGGTATTGTTCGGACTATGGATCAGGCCATCGGCAAGGTCCGGTTCGCCCTGCGTATTGCCGGAATTCTGGCGGACGCCGAGCAGCAGGGATACAGCTACCCGTTGCATGTCACCGTCGAACTGGCGGACGGGCGGCGGCTGATCAATGTCTATC
>DATFSO010000158.1:0-15697 GCA_035262585.1 Occallatibacter sp.
GGTGTGATCCGTGGCTACTGGGAAGGCCCAGTTCCAATTCAGGACCTGGAAGCTGCGCTCAAGAAGCTCATTCCGGTTGGATGACCGGCATACCGCCCGCATGGATCTGTTGTGTCGATTCGTGAGCGCCGTAGCGATGTATACAATCAGACCGGTACTCGCCAAACATCTTTCAAAAGGAGAACTATGCGGAAGATTCAATATGTGTTCATGGCGCTGGCTGCGCTTTGTTTCGCCCTCCCGGCGTTTGCGGA
Organism: Occallatibacter sp.; assembly: GCA_035262585.1. Classification (GTDB taxonomy): domain Bacteria; phylum Acidobacteriota; class Terriglobia; order Terriglobales; family Acidobacteriaceae; genus Telmatobacter. The sequence continues at coordinate 255 of DATFSO010000158.1, forward strand.
TGCAGGCTCAGCCGCTGTCAACTTGGTGCCGATTGGCGCTGGTGTAGGCATGGCGATCGCGGCTGGCCTTTGCGGACTCGGCCAGGGCAAGGCCACGGCTTCGGCTTGCGAAGCACTGGCCCGCAACCCCGGCGCTCGCGGAGGGCTGATGATCTTCCTTATCCTCGGCCTCGCGCTGATCGAGTCGCTCACGCTCTTCACTCTGGTCATCATCCTGCTCAAGGTGAATCCGTAGCCCCACCAGAAACAAGAGAGCGGGTTCGTCAATCTGGTGAGCCCGCTTTTCGACCGTCGATCCGGGAAAGATGGCGCTCGCACTCGTAACTTCCGGCCAACAATACGTCCGGAACGGCGTATTGAAGATGCATCGCTACGTGACGGTTCGGGCCACGCGCTTACTCTATCGGTATCTCGAGCGTTCCCGCTCTTCCAGTTTCCCAGTCGTAGACACCGGTTTCCAGAAACACATTTTTATCCGAGGGCAAGTCGATTTGGAAGTGTGCGGGAATGCCGGAGTGCTGAATTGCCGCGTACATATCGGGAGCAAGGATCATCGCGAGCGTCTCGCCCTCCCAGTTCAGTACGTGTCCATCGCGATCGTAGGCGAGCAGCTCCACCTGGACCTTGCCCGTGCGTTTACCACCGGCCACCAATTGCAGATTTACGTCGGTCCAGCGAATCATTATATCCACGGCGTAGCGTTTTACAGGTCCTGCCAGTTTGACGTTCTTACCCGCGTGGGATGCGCTCGTCGTCGGCTGCGGGTCTACAGGAGCCACCCGAACTCCGTAGAGGACTTCAGTGGAACTCGGCGCTCCGCGCATCATCAGCGACTGCAAGGGATTCAGAAAAGGGGTCTGTCTTCTTCGGCGAATCCTTTGACTGGCCTGGCGCTTGATTGGGATCGAGTGCGTAGTATCCCTTCCGGTAAGCTAACGTGTATTTCACTTCAGGGATACTCACTTCGATACTTCGGAATTGGCCGTCCATCTTCTGATTGCTCGGCGCGTAGCTCAATGTGTAGAAATGCGAGCCATTGTCGATCGCGTGTGCAATGGCTTTGCCGAGGTCGTTGGTGCCCGCAACTCTACTCACCCGCAGGCTTTTGCGCGAGTTTGCGAATCGACCTTGGCAGACTTTCACAGAGCGCCGCCCGATCGGCACCGATCAGACTGATGACGGCGCTCAAGTGTGTGGACAAGACGCTCATTCGGCCTCCCTGTAGGGCATTGAAGATTGCGCCTGCCACGGTCTCATCAGTCAATCGCGCTCTGACATCCGCATGCGTGAGCAAATCCACGGTGCATCCGACCTTGAGATCCTGATAGCGCTCTGAGCAGATTCGCCATGCTTTGCGCTCGTCGATATAAGCGACGCCGGATTGTTCGATTGCGCAGGCAATAGTGGCCGCTTCGCCGTCATCCAGCGTCTCAGCGGCAGACCCGATCACCAAACTCTCGAAATGCTGCACGCCGAGATCGCCAAGACTTACGATTTCGATAATGCCGCCCTTGACGAGTTCGTTGAATCTCTCTAAATCCGTCCTCCCACGCGCGCGTCCGATCTCCAATTCCGAAGGCACGACGTCAACGGCAATCAACGGCTGCGGCAGCGCCTCGATAATCGAAGACGCGACGCCCGTCGCGATCAGGTTGATGACGACGCTCGTGTCGACTACCAGAGGTGAGGGGCAGTTACTCAAGTATTTCACTGCCTCCGTCGAGGTCGTCACCCTCTTGCCCTTGACTGCCGAGAATCTCGCGCAAGTCAACCCGGTCCAGGTGCAGCAGGCGGGCCAATTGCCCTTCGCTCATGAGTCCTCGCCTGTGAGCCTCATATGCCAGTAGGTTTAGCCGCAAGGTCGTAGGCCGGTCGGCATCGGCTGTTTCCGCATCGGGGACGATCAAATCACCCAAAACCTGCCGTGCCTGCTCGTCCGTAATCCCGCCATTGGCTATGAACCAATCCCAGGTTCCGGCCTTCACTGACCCGAGTTCTTCGAGCCGACGAACCATTGCCTCTCTCGACACGCCAAAGAAATGCGCGAGGATGATGACATGCCGCCGCGTCATACGATCCGATCCTGCCGTCACTTCGTGAAACTTCTGAAGGACGGCGCGCGCAGGCGTCAGTAATGCGCGGGCGAAAGCGTTGGCGTAACGTTCCTCGCGCGAATTCTCGGTTTCGTCCAGATGCAGGACTTCGGGCTGCCGCCGCGTTGAAATGAAGTGACCGGTTTCATGTCCGCCGCTGGTATTTCTGCGCTCACGCGGATGGTTCGCGTTTAGCAACATGCAGGCTCCGAGCGCATCGTCGTATGCGAAAACCCCTGAAATGCGCCCATTTACACGGCGCACATACACCCTAACGCCAAGTTCCATTTCCAGAAGTGTGACGATATTCGGGACTGGTCCGATCCCGAGACCGAGCCGCTGGCGCAACTCCGTAGCGTCCTGTTCTGCCTGGACCTTCACGTCGCCGGGCAAAATCGTCCGTTCCGGCGGATAGTTCCGCTCGCGCTTGATCCCGAGCAAGTTTTCAAGCTCCACTTCAGCCTTCCCCAGGTCCGCCATCAGTTCGGCGGCCTCGGCTGCGGCCTCATCACTGCCGACCGTGCGCCGGAATCGCGGCGCTAGATCGACATGGACAGATTCCCGGCGCAGCAGGGCATTCACAGAGGTGCGATACAACTTCGCAAGTTGTTGCAGCTCGCTCGTGCGCGCGCGCCGCTCCCCTTGCTCCATCGCAACGATGGTCGTTCTGGCAACGCCGATAGCCTGCGCCGCGGCAGCCTGCGTGATCTTCGCGTTCTCTCGCGCGAGCCGCAGCCGCTCTCCAGTCTCCGCTGGCAGAATCTGGTCAATAGGAGTCGTCATTGCACACTCAATGCCCAATCGGCCAAGAAGGAATCACGTCCAAGAGAACCCATGAAATTTGTCCATTCATATTTATGTTGTTGAAGCAGGCGATGTAGTTTTGCCGAAGCCTCACCCTGCGAGAGGTTCAGCGTTCGTCCCAGCTGGACTGCGCTCAGCTTGAGCCGTCCCGCATTAGGGGCAGAATCCAGCAGTGCTGCCAAGTGATCCAGATGCAGGACGCCGGCAATGGCGTATTCGCGCTGAGAGCGCGTGATTTTATTCCGAGGAAAATCCGCCGCGGTTCCTGTCTCGAAGGTGTTGGCCGACAGGTCCTCCCAAACAAAGTGCTCCTTGGGTTCGAGCAGACCCGCAGCGTGTGCGCTGAGGCGTCTCAACATGCAGGCGGCGCAGATTCCGCACTGGCGTTTTTTGTGGTCTACACTTACCTGGCGGCTTTGCTGCCAACAGGACCACGTATCGGCCCAGGAATCGTCTCCGCCGCATTCATTCGTGTACGCCTTAAGCGTCTCCGCCTTCGTAGACCAGAGCCTCGGAAATGCAAATTGCACTCGATGATTGAGAATCGTAGCGAAAAATGCCTCCATGCGCGCGGTGAACAGCGGATGTCCTCGGAAATCCTCGTAAGCTTGGCCAACAGGGACCAGAGCGGGACCGATGGCGCCCTGACCGCTTTCCGGCAGGATGATCTGGCCAGCACCGGAGAGATACGCCGCGAGGCCGCTGATTACGGCGAATTTAAAACCGCGCGACCGCGCGGATGACTCTACGAATGGTCGGCTTCCAGGCTTCACCTGGTAGGGCACCGACGTAAATGGTTCGCGGCCGGCGGCAAGCACTTCTTTGCTGCGCAGCCTTGAACCCAGGCGGATACGCACGAGCCGATCTCCCATGCTGTGCTTCATCAGGCCCGCGACTGCTTTCGAATCGAGACCGTTGCTAAAGGGAAGAACTGCTTCCACATTGCTCGGTAGATTTAATTTGGATTGCTGCGGTGCATCCGCGTCCTTCTTGCGCTTTCGGAATTCAAACCGCCAGACATCGCCGGTGAGAAATGACACCGCGTCCGTCAGAGACTTCTTCACTTTGCCGTCATTCCATCGATCAGGGTTGTGAACCGGAACCAGCACCTCGAATTCCCGCCCCCAGGTAAAGCTAGGACGCCGTCTCGTTCGATCGGCGAACTCGACTGCTGCCGCGACAAGCAGGGCGTCGTAAGCGACGGGCTCCCACTTGGCGAAGAAGTATGATTCCAGGCTCTCCGTCGAAAACTCGACCTCTCGTTCGATCTGGCAGGCCAGCGCTCCTTTGCGTGGTCTTGTCCCTCGTTCGCACACATGGACTGTCAAATGCGGCATCGTGGGCGCTATCTCGTCTGTCGTCTTCATAGTGCGACCCCGTCATCCAACCCTTGCATTCTTACGGTCTGGCGAGCAGGTGCCTTGTCGTCGAGCTTCAAGATCTGCCGCGCGAGCGCGGCCAGAGGCGATGCCGCAATCGACTGATCGAGCCTTTTGCGCGTATTCACCGCGCGCGGCGCTGTCGCGTTTCTGTAGTAGTGTTCTTCGATCGAGCGGGCACTTCGTGCCGCGTGATCTTCCAGCGCAGCGGTCATGGCCGCAGCGAAGTCGTTGACTTCGGCAGCTCCGCTTGGAGAGAGTTCCATGAGATTGTTGAGCAGTGTGGTACCGATCCCGCAGCTGGCGACGTCGCGCAATGCTTCGAGGCGCGGCTTCGGGTCGTCCTTGAAGAGAGACGAGCCTTGATCGTCAACGACGTTGCGGATGCCGTCGATGAACTCGGGGCTCAACTGGTTTTCACAATCTTGCCGGAGAGCCGGAATTAAGACAGTCGTAATCTCGGCCGTTGAGAACGCAACATTTGCGCAACGCTCTGCGACGCGCTTCCAGCGCGGAGGCATTGGCAGGCTACGGTGTGGCCCGTCACTCATACATCCTCCCCGTATGTCAGCTACTATCTAATAAATATATGACAATGTCAAGTCATCGTTCTCCCGTTTACATAATGTAACAAAACACCCTTTTAGAGGGGGTTTTGTTGCATTCTATACTTGACCTGGGCTTTCTTATGTATTTATACTTCTCATCGAAACCCCCTCAGAAAGGGGGTTTCGATGAGAAGTATAAAGTCCCATGGAGCCGCCCATCCGATCTTTGTCGCCGCAAGAAAGCCGCGTCGTGCTGGCGCTGACCGAGCAGCGCCAGCGCACGGTGACGCGTGCCGAGATCGTGTCACTGCTTGGCGGCAGTGTTAAGGCGGCCGATCACGTTATCGAGGCCCTACGTCGCAAAGGTTGGCTCGAACGCGCAACATGGGGTGAGTATCTCTTGATCCCGGCGGAGCAGGGGCCGGACATTCTCGGTGACAGCAATCTTCTCGCGCGCGCGAGTCGCATCGCCGATCCGTATTACATCGGCTACGGCACGGCCGCAGCCCACTACGGTCTCACTACGCAACACCGCAACGTCATTCTTCTCGTCACGCCCATCCGATTGCGCCCGCGGGCCGCTGGTGACTCTCGTGTCCAAATTGTCAATCCTGCGCCGAACAAGTTCTTCGGCTTCGGACCCGTAGACGTGCTCGGATTCACAATCTTGCTCTCCGACAGGGAAAAGACCGCTATTGATTGCATAGACCGCCCCGATCTCGCCGGCGGAGTAGGTGAGACAGCGTCCATTCTGGCTACCGCCAGCCGCCGCCTCGATTGGCCCAAAGCTCTCACCTATCTAGAGCGAATGGGAACGGAGACTATCGCGCGCCGCTTCGGGTGGTTGGTCGATCACGTTCATGCGGATGTCCCGCAAGACATCCGTCAAGGAGTCATGAACCTCACCGGTCAGAGCAGCACCGCCACCCTAGGCCCTCCGCGTTCACGCAAGGTTCACGACGCGATCGGCTATGACAGCACGTGGCGCCTTTTCGTAAACGTCGCGAAAGATGAACTGCGTGACAGCGCTGGTTTAGGACGAAGCAAAACGATCAGAAGGGACACTTAAGAATGCTCACGCAAGCTCAAGTCCAACGCTACGCGAATGAATCAGGCTTGCGCGACATCATGATCGCCGAGAAAGAAATTGTTTTAACGTATCTGATTCAGCTGCTATCGGAGCGAGGTATTCTCGATAGGCTGGCGTTCAAGGGCGGGACCTGTCTTCGCAAAATGTTCTTAGGCGCTCAAGGACGCTTCTCTACAGACCTCGATTTCACCGGCATCGAGGAGCACAATCATGAAGAAATCATCGTCGCCATGATGGAGGCTTTTGAACAGCCCTATCACGACATCCAGTTCGCCATTCCGGGCGACGCCTACTACGAAACCCGGGACGGCCTGTCGTGGGGCGTCAATCCGACTTATATGCACGCGTGGAATCGTGCTGGAAGCGAAATCAAGCTTCAGATTAGCCGCCGCGAAATACCGACACTGCCCACTGAGCGAATGGTGCAAGTTCCGCAAAGCTACTTCCGGTTTTTTCCTTTCACGCCGACGGATGTCGTCTGTCTGGCATTGCCCGAAATCTTGGCTGAGAAGATCCGTGCCTGTTATCAGCGTAACAAGGCGCGCGACATCTTCGACCTTGGTATGTTCGCCACGCGGCCGCTCGACCAGGTCATAATCCGAAGTCTAGTCGTATTGAAACTATGGCAGGCTCGGGATTCCTTCGATCCCACGCGCCTCATGCGCAAATTCGAAGGTGGACGCGAATTCGATTGGGACGACCTGCGGCAGCTCACCAATCGCGCAATTACCATTGATCGCGACGGAATTACGCGAGCCTGTGTTAGAGGTTTCGCTTTTCTTGCAGACTTGACCAAGGACGAACAAATTCTCGCTGCCGATAAGTACCAGCGCGAGCGCGCTGTCGCGGAGCGAATTCGCGATAATTTGCACGTTCTTAGAAATTAACACCTCTTTGCAGTCGCTTAAGCTCAACGCAGGTGCACCTGATCGGAGATGAACATTGCGACAAACATCACGGTCGAATGAATCGATCGTCGCAAACCACAAATGCGCGACGCCGGCCTTCGGAGCCCTGGCCACTGGAGTCGTTCTTCTCGAACCATTCGACGCCCGCATCCGCTCGATCTCGGCACTGCTGCGCGATCAGCTAGGCTCGTCCTCGGCGGCCGAGTAATGTGCCGACCGGCGGCAGCCTCGTGCTTCGGGCTGTCGCCTCTATTTATTTCGACTGCGCAGGTACTCAAAGAGCGAGCTGCAGCCTGTTCGTTCCAAGAGCGTGCAAGATGCGCGTCGCCGCGCAGGCCCTCGGCAAAATCGTCTCCATAGGTTTCACGCAACGTATCTATGCGCGTGTTGCCATTCTTCGCTCGCGTCTGCCCGTCTTCGTCGCGGGTCCGTCCGTCAAGGCCAGGTTGCTTTGCCATGGTTATCTCCTATTCTGGGTGGTGCTCGGAGCCGCCGCAGCGGCTCCAGGCGGTTACGGTTAGCCGATCAGCTTGCAGGTGCTGTCGCATTCAGGCTGGGTAAGCAGATTGTCGTTCCACTTGCCATCCGCATGCGTCCGCAGATACGGATCCTTCCCGGTTTCACGGACGACGCCGATATACATGCGTTTCCCGGTTGACCGGTCGACGGTGTAGTAAGCCTCTTCCTTCGCTTCGATCCTCTGGATCGCCACTTCGCGCGGTAAGCGCCAGCGGTCCGCGGGCTGATTGGTGATGTTGCCGATATGCGTGATGTGCTCGTGATAACTCATCCGGTCCTTCTTGTTAATGCAGGTGACCTGAAATTCCTTCATAAATGGGCCTCCGGTTAAGGGTGAAAGACATGGGATGCCGCCTACGGCAGCACCCCTCCTCGTGCGCAAAAAAAAACGCAAGGTCGGGAGTGACGCCGCAGCTTTAGGCCGCTGGATGCAGGTGAGCAAAGCGCTGCCGCAGCCGGTACATCTGCGCGCGCGCCGCCAGAACGGCAAAGCCCCGTTTTAAATGGATTTCCGCATACTCGTAACCGATGGCCACGCCCAGGACGAGCTCCCATTGCGCCGGCGTGAGGGTGGACTCCATCGCGCCGAGCGCTTCTCTCGCTTCGAAATGAGAGACCGGGTCGATTGGCGGCGGCGCCAACTCGATTTCATGGGCTTTCCGGAGATTTGCCCGGTGACGCTCGCGACGCGCCACGGTGGCGCGCAACCGTTCGCCACCGTGATCGCCTTGACTTATGTAGGTCACGGGGTCCGAGACGAAGAGATTCATCTCTTCTTCCATACCCCAGCTGAAACTGTCGATTCTTAAATTTCGGCTCGAACGAGCCTGAAGGCGGGCGTAAGCCCCCCACGGATGCGGGAGTTCACTCATGCAATGTCCTCTCTCTGTGCAAACCGCTGTGGTTTGCGGACCTTGGTCTTACCTCGATCGAAGGGCCAAAAGGCCCCTGCTTAGGACGCTGTGCCTGAGCAGGGCAAATTCAGCCCTTCTCAACTCGGTAAATCGAATGTAGCGCTGTTTCTCGTTTTTGAAAAGCCAAAACCGGGTTAAACCATCGACATTTGCACCCGGTAGGCCTCGGACCACTCCCGGCGCATCGTTTCGATGAGCTTGTGGGCGTCCTCGTTCGTTTTGGAAAGACGGCTCTGGGTCCGCGCCAGCGACAACAGCAGCAGATCGAGCGCCACGGTCGGCCCATTCTGCTCCGTCGACGCCGACGTGACATCATCATCGTCATCCGATGGCGCTGGAATGCCCATCTTGCTGACCGGATCGTACAGGGCAGTGAAGAAGGCATGGGCAGTGTTGATGGTAAGTATCACACGCCCGAATTGGTGCGAGACGTCGTAGAACGGCCAGTACGGGTCATGCTTAAACGCGATGATGTATTGCGACCGCTGGACACGCTCGTAAGCCTGCTCATCGGTCTCGCCGTTGCGCCGCAGCGTGGCCGCAAGGCCTTTGAGATTCGCCTCCATCTGCTCTTCCTCATCCGGCGTCAAGGTGGGCAGTGCGCTGGGCTGGAAGGCGTCGGCATCGGAAGCTTTCTGTTCGCTGGTGCTCGGTTTCGCCGGTTCCTTCTTCGCGTTCTGAGCGGCCTGGAAATACCGCACCTGGTCGTTCATATTGGTGATGTCATCGCCTATTGCTTGCTTGATTGCGTCCTCGACGTAACCTTTCAGCCGTACGCCCTGCTTATTGGACGCGACTCCGAAGGCTTCATCTAACAGTCCGGGAAAGTCGATTTGCACGCGGTACCAGTGCGTCACGCTGTGCCGCGTCGTCAGCTTTGGCATTGCGCCGGCGAAAACCTCACGGTCATTCCTCAACATTGATACAGTGAGACCGTCGAAGACACGAAGATCGTTCTTCAGCGTCTTTCGCGGCAAGGTGGACCATTCTTCGATGGGCAGCTTATAGATCTTGATCTGGATAGACGCGGTCTCTTTGTTCCCCTCGCTCAATGGGATCGGAATCACTTTCGGAACCGCGAGCGTGCTGGTCTTGGCTACGACGCCGTCAAGAAAGCGTGCGTGCCGTGCGTTCGCCATCGAATATGTCGGATCGAAGGCCTCAACACGGCGGTTGTTGACGAAAAGCTTGAGACCAGCCGCGATCTGCCGACGGTACACACGCGCCATCTCCTTCATGGCGTGGTCGACGAGCGTCTTGGGTTTCGCATAAGTGAGCCGATCGCATTCGGGCATGAAAACGAGCGTGCCGGAATTTCCAAGCCACTCATAAAGGTCAGCTTCGTTTTCAACCGCCCGCTCCTGTTCCATATGGTCAGTCGGGAAAGACATAAACGACGTAAATAATGACGCCTGGGCGGTTGGCAGCTCACCATGCAGTGTCGGGTCCGGCAAAGCGACCAGATTGCTGCGGTCGCGCCCAACCTCATCAATATCCAGCGTCATGCCGTAGATCGCCTTCGGTTCCTGCCAAGAGTACACGTCCAGCACCGGACTTAGGCTCAAGGCGGCCGTCTTCATACCCATGCCGAAACGGCCGATCCCCGTGCGGTTCCCGAAGTTGAGCGATCCGCCGAACGCCATGCAGGTCTTGAGCACGGACGGTGCCATTCCCTTGCCGTTGTCATAGACAGCGACATCGATAGCGCCGCCTTCCCGCTTTGCCGCTTGGCGGAAGAAGATCCGAATTTCGCTCGCTCCGGCCTGGTAGGCGTTGTCGACGTGCTCGCACAGCGCTGAGGTCGTGTGGTTGTACCCGACGTCCCGCAGAGACTGGATAAGGGTTTGCGCAAAGAAAAGGGGGACCGTTGAGTTCTCCTTAATCATACGGTTCATGACAGCTTTGCCGCCGCGCGGAGCGTCGCTGCTCCAGTTTTCCGTGATTTGGTCTGTGCCTTCGCGCGTGAGGTTCTCGGCCTCTTGCACATTCGGTTCGATTGACGGTTCCATTTCATTCTCCTGTTCTGTTGCGCCATCTGTTGGCGCGGTAGAGATGTGTCTCTATCTTCTCAGGCGATGGCGACGGCAAAACGTGACGCCGCAGATTGGAATCTTTTGCTCGAGGCGACCTAGTGAACCCGCGCCTGCAGTCAACTCCGCGCCAAATGACAGGAATGCCGTGTTGCCTGCGCTGCTGTCGCAGCGAATGAACTGTGACACAAGCACCTCCTTGTCACCCAAACGCTACTTCAGCCGACAACCTGCTCGGAGGCCCACGCGGCAGCGTGCGCCGCGCAGCGGCTTAGTGCTAACCGTCAAACCGGAAGCAATTCACTTTTGAGGCCACACGCGATGGCCTCGTCAGTCACTTGTTCTGATTCTTCCGGTGTAGGGTTTCTGTCAGCCCAGTCTTTCCTCAAGTGTTTCTGACAGGTTTCTTACTGTGGTGGTCTGGAATTTGTAAGGAGTTCTTCAGGTGCATCCCATTTCAGGTTCCAACCCGCCTTCCTGCTTACGACACTTGCTTGCAGCAAATCCAGCGGGAAAAGATCAGCCCACTCTCCCCTTGACATCTAGGGTACGGCGGCTATACGCTCTTTCTTACCCTTGACGACTAGGGTAAAGCTTTATGGCCAAAAATGACCTTCAGGGCACGCTCGATCTTTTGATCCTCAAGACTCTATCGCAACTGGAGTCCATGCACGGGTATGGCATCTTGATGCACATCCGGCGCGTCAGCGATGAGCTCCTGATTGTGGAAGAGGGATCACTTTACCCCGCGCTTCATCGCATGCAGCAGAACGGCTGGGTGCGCGCCAGCTGGGCCATGACCGACTACGGGCGCAAAGCCAAATGGTACGCGCTCACACGCGCTGGACGAGAACAACTGGTGAGCCGCGAAAAGAACTGGGCGCAGGTGGTCAAAGGCGTTGATGCGGTGCTGCGTTTTGCATGAGGTGAGGGATGGCACTGTTGCGAAGAGTTCTGTCTTTGAGAAGGCGCACTCGCATGGAACGTGAGATCGACGCCGAACTTCGCGAACACGTGGCCATGAGCATCGACGACAACATGGCCCAGGGCATGAGTCGGGAAGAGGCGGAGCGTGATGCGCGCAGGCGCTTCGGGAATCCCGCGGTAATCCGCGAACGTGTCTCGGCAGAAGATGCCACGCTTGGACTTGAGAGCCTGTGGCATGATGCGCGGAGCGCGCTTCGTGTATTCGTCAAGAGCCCCGGCTTTTCCTTCATCGTGGTTGCCACGCTTGCGTTAGGCATCGGAGCGAACACCGCGATCTTCGAACTTCTCGATGCGGTTTTGCTGCAATCACTCCCGGTGAGGAATCCGCAGGAGCTGGCGCAGGTGCGCGTTGTCAACATGCACAAGGCGCGCGGGAGCGTTTTCAGTGGCTATCCGGTCGTAACGAATCTCATCTGGGACAAGCTGCGCGAGGATCATCAGGGCTTTTCCGGAATCGCCGCGTGGCGGGACCTCCCGTTCTTCGGTGATTCGGGCGGCGATGCCCGTTTTCTGAAAGGTCTTTACGTAAGCGGAGAGTTCTTCGGGGTTCTGGGAGTGAGGCCAATGGCCGGGCGACTCTTTACCCCTGCGGATGACCGGCTCGGCTGCGGACTACAGGGCGCGGTGATCAGCTATGGCTTCTGGCAGCAGGAGTTCGGCGGCCGCCCGGCTCTGGGCGAAAAGCTGAAGCTCAACGACAAGTATGTCGAGATTATCGGCATCACACCACCCAACTTCTTCGGGGTTGCCGTTGGCAGCACCTTCGATGTGGCCGTGCCAATCTGCTCACAGCCCGACCTCGATACGACGAACATGCTGAACGCGAGCACGAAGTGGTGGGTTTCGGTGATTGGCAGGCTCGATCAAGCGTCGTCTGTCGAGCAAGTAGCAGCTCACCTCGAAACTAACTCACCAGGCATCTTCGCGTCGACGCTACGGGCGGATTATCCGCCGGCGAGCGTGAAGGACTATCTCGCGATGAAGCTGACTGCCGAACCTTCCGCGGCCGGCGTATCGACATTGCGCGAAATGTATTCCCGTCCATTGCGATTTCTGCTCGGGATCGCGGGCCTGGTGCTGCTGATTACATGCACTAACCTTGCAAGCCTGATGCTGGCCCGGACAACAGCGCGCGAGCGGGACATGGCCGTACGGCTGGCGATCGGCGCAGGGAGGTGGCGGCTAATCCGGTTGGTGCTAGGAGAGAGCCTGCTGCTGTCGATTGCCGGCGCGGTGGCCGGCGCTGCACTGGCTCAGGCGTTGAGCCGCGTGCTGGTGGCCTATCTCAGTACACAGAACAGTCCCATCTCTCTTGACTTCAAGCTAGACTGGCGCCTCTTTGCCTTTCTCCTCGGGATCTCATTGCTCACCTGTCTGCTCTTTGGACTGGCCGCGGCAGTGCGGGCTTCCCGAACGCCTCCGAGCGCAGCGATGAAGGCCGGTGGTCCAGGGATGACTGCAAGTAGAGGACGTCTGGGGTTTCGCGGCGCACTGGTCGTGTCGCAAGTGGCGCTCTCTCTGGTGCTGCTGTTCGGCGCGCTGTTGTTCACGCAAAGCTTGCGCAACCTGCTAAGCAACGATCCGGGCTTCCAAGTCAAAGGCGTACGGGTCGCGGGGTTGAATTTTGCGCGTCTCAAAATCCCCGTCGATGGGCGTGCTGCATTCCAACGGCAGCTACTCGATCGCATACGCTCCATCCCCGGTGTGGAAGATGCAGCTGACACCAACGTTGTGCCTCTGAGCGGCACGAGTTGGAGCAACGCGGTGTGGATCGATGGCCATGACTCCACAGTGCGGCAGGAATCGGACTTCAGCACCGTCAGCCCGAAATATTTCAAGACCCTGCGCATTCCGATGGTGGCCGGACGCGATTTCAATGATCACGACACGAGCCAATCTCCCAGTGTGGCCGTCGTGAACGAAGCGTTTGCCAAAAAGCTGGGGCTGGGCGCAAATCCCTTGGGAGAACACTTCTGGCGTGAGGCCACTCCGTCGGCTCCTATGCAGTCGTATCTCATCGTCGGATTGGTTAGGGATACGAAATATAGTGGGATCCGGCTCCCGATGGGGCCAATTGCCTATCTCGCACGCGCACAGGACAGCTCTCTGGACAACGTTATGCAGTTGCTCTTCCGATCCAATCTGCCCGTTGGGACACAGGAAGTGGCGATCCGCCAAGCCTTTCTTAACGTCGGAGCGGGAATCCGTTTCAAATTCGACGGGCTCGAGGACCAGATCGGGCAATCACTGCTTGCCGAACGGCTGCTGGCCACGCTCTCAGGATTCTTCGGCGCGCTCGCTGTGGTTCTTGCGATGACCGGCCTCTATGGTGTGATGTCGTATACGGTGACCGAGCGGACGACCGAAATAGGGATTCGTATGGCCCTTGGCGCCCAACGCTCCAGCATCACCGCCATGATCCTCGGTAAGGCGGCGAAGCTACTGGCAACTGGGCTCGTTCTTGGTATAAGCCTGTCCCTTGCGGCGGCGAGCGCCGCCGGTGCGCTCCTGTTTGGATTGAAGCCTCGCGATCCGGCGACTTTGGCCGGCGCGTCTCTGCTGCTGGCAGTGGTTACCGTTTTGGCTAGCCTGGTGCCATCCCTTCGTGCAGCAAATGTGAATCCGACCAAGGCTCTTCGTGCGGAATAGGCCGTGACAAGACTATGACCTGCTCGATGTATCGGTCAGTGGATGCAGAATCTCCTTTGCGCTCGTCGACCGAGCCGATGACCCGAAGGATCGCTTTACCTTGGGCATGTCAGCGGTTGGGAGGCCGCATTGCATGCGCAAGAAAACCAGGAAACCGCCGCGACGCAAGATCGTTCTTCGGCTGCCGGATCTGGATCATACGACATCCGCGGTCCTCAACAGCCTCAGTTCCCCACACTCCAGACGGAACTACAAGTTCGCCATGGAGCAATTCATGGCGGGCACGAATACAGAGCGCGTATCGTCCAGTCCTTCGACTCCAGAACGCTGCCGGGACCGAGTACCTGCTCCACTTCTGTTCGATTTGATTCGAGAGGGCGCAAGGGAGCAAGGACCGGGCACCTCGCAACCGCAACCGAGACGGAAGTACTCGAACTCCCAATGAGCACGCCTTCCTTCGATCAGAGGGCGCTGATTTCACTGCGCCTGAGAAGTAACACGGAGTGGAACCTCCAGACTTCCGGCTTCACCGCCATCCAAGTCGTACACAGCGGTGACGAGGTGAATTTCTCCTGTCGTTGGTAGGTCGATGGTCTGATGCACGGGAATCCCACTTTTCCGAATCGAATCGTACTGGTCCGGCTTGATCTTTAAGGTCTCAACCTCGGCTTCCCAGTTCAGCGCGTTGCCGTCACGATCATACGCTTTCAAGCCGAGAAGCAATTTGCCGCTGCGGTCACCTTGCGGGCGGGAAGTGAACAGGAGGTCCTGGCTTCGGATCACGAAATTCACGGTGTAGCGAGTGACTGGATTTTTGAGATTTGGATTCTGGCCGGCGTGTGCCTCACCAGACGAGGGCTGAATCGCAGAGGGCTCGGCACTCACTCCGTACAGCACACCGGTCGCGTCAGGCAGTCCCAGTTGCAGAAGAGGTGAGAGCGGATCGATGCCCGACTTTGCATCGGCAGCCTGAGTGTCATTGGCAATGTAACCATGCCGGTAAGCCAGCTTGACCTTACCATGGGCCAACCTGACGTCAATCTGTCGATATCTACCATCCATTTTCCTGTCCGCCAGGGAATAGCCAATGGTGTAATAGTTGGCGCCATCGTCGATTGCACGCTGCAGCTCCGCATTGAGATCGTTGCCGTTGTAGAACGCCTTACCTCCTGTAGAAACTGCAAGCTGCTCCATATCGAATATCGCGTTTGTTCTCTCATTCGCCTCTGCGCTAGACGGAAACATAACAGATTTGGCCTGAGTGTCGGCCGTGCGCGGTTGGATCCCTCCTGGGGCTCCGGGGCCCGCGGAATCTGCTTCGTTGGCGTGTTCGGTCATCACTCCCTCCGCGTTGATGGGATAGACCGCAATTTGAGAGGCGGTGAAGAGATCAGCCGTCATTTTCAGGCGGTCTGCGTATCCGGGGAGACGATCGGGATTCGGCTTCAAGAGCGGTGGCTTCAAGAGATCGCTCTGATCCACTGTGGGAAAGATGGCCACTGGAAAGGATCCCGCGAACCAA
>DATFSO010000159.1:0-3926 GCA_035262585.1 Occallatibacter sp.
TGGGCAGACATTCAAGGAGATTAATGGGAGGTGGTGGATCGCCTTACCTGGCAAGGTGACGAAATCGGGCCGACCAGACGAGCGTCCTGTGCCAGCATGGCTGAACCGCTACATCGAGGCGTATCTGAACCAAGCGAGACCCGTTCTGCTTGGGTCCAAGCCTCCCACGGCGGTTAGTTGGCCGGTCGCGGCGCAGTCGCAGCATGGCGATCGGGTAAGGCGGATCGGCGTGCTGCAGGCAGTCGGAGAGAGCGATCCGGAAGCGCAGCTTCGCAGAATGGCATTCGTGGGCGCCCTGCAGAAGTTTGGCTGGACAGAGGGCACCAACGTGATCATCGACTATCGGTGGGCAGGTGGCGACGCTGACCGGATTCGCCTTTATGCGACCGAACTTACCGGCATGCGGCCAGATCCTGGGGCTTCTATGACGTCAGCTTCCGCGGCCAGCCGTTCAAGTTTCAGCGGCCTTATGGAACCTACGTGATGGAGAACGTGCTGTTCAAGATCAGCTTCCCGGCCGAGTTTCACGGTCAGACCGCCGTGGAGGCGGCGATGACGCTGCATACCCATCTCAAGCAGCTCGGCAAGAGCGCGGACGACATCGAGAAGGTGACGATCCGCACGCATGAGGCATGCATCCGCATCATCGATAAGAAGGGCCCGCTCGCGAATCGTGCCGACCGTGACCACTGCGTCCAGTACATGGTTGCCGTGCCGCTGCTCTTCGGCCGCCTGACGGCGGCGGACTATGAAGATGATGTCGCAGCCGACCCGCGCATCGACACACTGCGCGAGAGGATCGTCTGTGTTGAAGACACGCAATTCACACAGCACTACCACGATCCTGACAAACGCTCGATCGCCAACGCGCTGACGGTGGAATTGAAGGACGGCAGCAAGCTCAAGGAAGTGATCGTCGAGTACCCGATCGGGCACGAACGGCGCCGGGCCGAGGGTATTCCGCTCCTGGTCGAAAAGTTCAAGGCCAACCTGGCGCGGCGCTTTCGGAAGAAGCAACAGGAGGCTATCCTTGCGGTCAGCCTCGATCAGAAGGCGCTTGAGGCGATACCGGTGCACGAATACGTCGATATGTATGTGATCTGAATGCCATTACAGACACTGCGCCTCCTGCTCGCGGCAGCGACGCTGCTTGCCATAGCGCCCACAGTCTCCGCTCAGGACTATTCGACGAAGCCGATACGCGTCATCGTGCCGTTCGCGCCGGGCGGCGGATCGGACTTCATCGCGCGCTTCATGGCGCAGAGGCTCAGCGAGTTGCTCGGCAAGCCCTTCGTCATCGAGAGCAAGCCTGGGGCGGGCGGCAACCTCGGCACCGAGCAGGGCGTGAGAGCAGCGGCCGACGGCTATACGCTAACGCTCATCGCGTCGAGCTACACGGTCAATCCGGCGATCCACAAGCTCAACTTCGATCCCGTGAACGAGGTCACGCCGATCATCCAGCTCTCGCGAGGTCCGCTGCTTGTGCTGGTGAATCCCTCCTTGGGAGCGAGCGCGCTGCAGGACCTCATCGCAATGGCGAAAAAGAAGCCCGGCGAGATTATGTACGCATCCTCGGGACAGGGCAGCATCATTCACGCCGCCACCGAGCTGTTCAACCTCAAGGCCGGGATCAAGATGATCCATGTGCCGTACAGGGGCACCGGCCCAGCGCTCACCGATACGCTCGCTGGACAAACGCAGGTCTTCTTCAGCAGTGCCGCAACCGCGCTGCCGCACGTCCAATCGGGCACGCTGAAGGCGCTGGCCGTGACCACCGCCAAGCGGTTACCGGCATTGCCGAACGTTCCCACGGTTGCCGAGGCAGGCCTGCCCGGCTACGAGGTAGACCTGTGGCACGGTTTGATTGCGCCAAAGGGGCTGCCGCACACGATCGCCGACAAGATCAACAAGGCCACCAACGAGTCGTTGACGCTCAAGGACACAGCGGAGAAGCTCGCGACTGACGGAGTTGCTCCGGCGGGTGGAACGCCCGAGCAGTTCATGGCGACCATCCGCAAGGAGATCGACCTCTGGAAGAAGCTCGCCGCCAACGGAGTCATCAAAGCGGAGTGAACCTCCGAGTCCGCGCGAGAGGCCGTCTCCCGCCACTTCTCGACCGATCGTGGCACTGCAGCATCACGGCAGCAATTGGGGCTATACCGGACATCGCAAACATTGTGGTTCGACGCGATTGACCTCAAACCAGACCTTCGCTCTGGTGATCGATTGCAAAATGCCCGTGACACCCGCTGACTGATCCTCGCTAATTTCGATACTCTCCAATTCGGCCCTGGTGAGTGGAGATGAAGCCAACTGGTGGGTGAGGGCTCACGCCCTACAAGCTGCCTTCCCGAAGAGAGGGAGAAGAATGACGAGCGAACCCGACAACGCCTCGACCTGGCCCTCTGCAATGATCCCGCCCGACGATCCAAAGCGCCAGTTCACAATCGCAGATCCCGACGGTCCGCGAGCACGGCATGTTTCGGTTTCTGGCGGCACCTACACAATCCTCGTGACTGGCGGTGACAGCGCTGGTCGCTACTGCCTGATTGACATGCTGGTACCCCCCGGCAGCGGCCCACCGCCGCATCGGCATGATTTCGAGGAGATGTTCACGTTGCTCGAAGGCGAACTAGAATTCACTGTCCGCGGCCAGAAATCGATTATACACGCTGGCTCGACAGTTAACGTCCCTGCAAATACGCCGCGCTTCTACAAGAATATCTCCGGAGGCGCAGCGCGAATGCTTTGTGCACGCCGCCGGGACAGGAAGAATTCTTCATGGCTATTGGTGATCCGGTTGATGCTCGCACCGCGCCGCCACCTAACCTCACCGAGCAGGAGCGGGAGCAGCGAAGGAGGAAGGCTAGAGAGCTCGGGCCAAATACAGGACGGAATACCTGAAATCGCAAGCACCCGGGCAGGAGGTGCCAGCCGGTCGATTAACTCACGTTGTCTTTCCCCGCCGATGCTAGTCGCCCGCGCTGATCGAATAGAAAGCATTTTGCTGCAGTGCGTGAGTCCACACATGGCAGATTGTGTTGCAAAGACATGCACAAGTTGGTCGGACAGATTCTCGTACGTGCTTTAGCCGGAGGCATATCGGACCGGCAGCATCATTTATCCTTACAGCGGAGCGAAGACGTAAAGGCCAGTTCACGGCAGCCGTAGAGGAGGAGAAATTGGGTCAAAGCTTTATAGCGTCTGCACTCGTTATCGCCGCGTCGACGATTATTGGAGCTGTCAGTCTGGGCGGAATTCGTGCTCAGCAGAGCCTTGAGCCAGTTTCGGTCATTGTCTTCCCGGGCGGATTCAATTGGCCAATTTGGGTCGCGCAGGACAAAGGCTACTTCGCGAGCAGCGGGATTGAAGTCAACCTCACCAACACTCCTAACTCGGTTTTCCAGCTCACGAACTTGATTGAGGGAAAGTTTGATATCGCGATGACCGCGATTGACAACGTGATCGCTTATATGGAGCGGCAAGGCGAGGCGCCGACCCAGGTTAAACCCGATCTGATCGTCTTCATGGGAGGGGACAACGGGTTCTTGAGCCTCGTTACGGTCCCTGAGGTGAGGAACGTCAACGATCTGAAGGGGCGCACCGTGTCAGTAGACGCAAGGACCACTGGTTATGCCTTCGTATTGTTCGACCTAATGAAGCGCAAAGGTCTCAATGAGGCCGACTACAAAGTAGAGAAGGCGGGCGGTGTATTGCAGCGCTGGGACGCGCTGAAGGAAAAGAAGCACGATGGTACTCTTCTCCTTACCCCATTCGACTTCATTGCGAAGGCGAACGGCTTCAACGTGCTGGAGTACGCGATCGACGTCTACGGACATTACCAAGGCCTGGTTGGCGCATCTCGCCGAGCGTGGGCGGCCGACAATCCGCATAAGGTGCAGGCCTTCATCAAGGGATACGCCAGT
>DATFSO010000160.1:0-4102 GCA_035262585.1 Occallatibacter sp.
CTCCAGGGGCTCGACCGGGTTGTGGCGATTCTCGATTTTCTTGGTGCGAGTGACTCCTCAATGAGCCTTGCCGAAATCTGCCAGCAGATGGGCCTGCATAAGAGCACCGCGCATCGCGCACTCATGGCGCTTGAGCGCACCGGAATGATCGAACGAGCTCCCGCGAATCGCTACCGGCTCGGTCTCAAGCTCTATGACATGGGCAGCCGTGCTGTTGAGCAGATCGATCTGCGCTCCCGCGTTCACCCGCACTTGCGCAAGCTCGCTGTACGCGTGGGTGAGACGGTTCACCTGGGAGTCCTGCATAAAACCCGCATCGTTTACATTGACAAGATCGAGTTGATTAATCGTCGAGTGTGCGTAAGCTCACGAACGGGAACCTCAAATCCTGTCTACAGCACTTCCTTAGGAAAGGCGATTCTCGCGTGCCTTCCGGCCGATGAGGCCGCCCAAATCGTTTCCGGAGTTCATTTCACGAGCTTCACTTCGAAGACTCTCAGCTCCGAGGAAGAACTCTTTGAGGCGCTGGAGCGTGTCCGGCGCAGAGGCTATGCCGTGGATGACGAGGAGATGGAGATCGGCACTCGCTGTGTTGGCGCGCCCATTTTGGACGGAACCGGGCGACCAATTGCGGCTGTCAGTGTTTCAGGTTCCGCAACCAGGCTGGCAGCGCACTGCGTCCCGTCCATTGCGCAACATGTGATGCGCTGCGCGCAAGAGATTTCATCGACGCTGAGCGGCGCGGATGGTGCAAGGGCCCGAGGCTGATCAACCTGTTGCATTCGGGTCGAACCTATAGCATGTCTTCAATGCGGACGGGATCCATATCGGCGTAATCCTGGTTCTCCCCTCCCATGCCCCAGCAGAACTTGTAAGCCTGCGTGCCGGCTCCGGCATGAATGGACCAACCCGGGGATACGACGATCTCTCGGTTCGCAACGACAATATGCTTCGTTTCGTTGGGTGGCCCCATGAGATGGAAGATGCGTGCACTGTCCGGAAGGTCAAAGTAACAATACACTTCCGAACGGCGCATGTGTGTGTGCGCCGGCATGGTGTTCCAGGCGCTTCCTTCGTGCAGATGCGTCACACCCATGACCAACTGGCAGCTTTTCGCGCCGCCGGCATGGATGTACTTATATACCGTGCGACGATTGCACTTCGCCGATTCGCCCAGCTCAGTGGGCTGCGCGCACTCCTTCTTCACGACAGTGACCGGATAGGATGCGTGCGCCGGGTAACTGAGGATGTAGAAGACGGCGGGAGAATCCTGCGACTTCGATTCGAACCTGATATCAGGGTTTCCCCGACCGATATAGATTACGTCCAGGCTCTGGACCGGGTAGATATCGCCACCGACATGCACCTGACCTTCGCCGCCGATATTCAGTGCTCCAAGCTCCCTGCGCTCCGTAAAGAAAGTCGACCGTAATTCAGGGCTCGTTTCCAGGGAAAGAGGCCTTTCTGCCGGGGCCGCAATTCCCACGACCGCCCTGTCGAGATCTACATATGTCAGGCGGATTTCTCCGGCGCCAGAGTTTGGACTGATGAGGAAGGATTCCCGAAGCTCCTCTGTGGTCATTCGGGAATAACGTACCGGGTCTGAAATCAAGAGTGTCTTCATGTCGATCGCTTGCAAAGTGCTCGAACTGCTCCACTTCCGGTCTATCACAGATCAAAGGACGCTTCACGAAAAAAATACCATCGACGTTCCGTACAGCGGGACTTTGTTAGCGACAGCAACTAAAGGCCGGCTGGTGCGCGTCGATTAAGGACGCGATCAACCTGCGGGTCCTTCACGGGCGGGGACGAGAAGGAATCGCATCGCGGTGATCTTACCCGAAAAGCAGTTTTGCTCGACAGCGATTCTTGGAAATTCTGCCTCCCAGTTCCCGAGTATATGCCTTGACACGTATATACCGTATGGAGTATATTGTGAGAGTGGAATCAGCGTTCGAAATCATTGCCGAGCCGAACCGCCGTGCGATACTGAGCCTCCTGATCTCGTCACAGCAGTCGGTAGGAGAGATCGAGCGACAGCTCCGTATGCCGCAGACCACCGTGTCAAAGCACCTGCGTGTGTTGCGCGAGGCCGGTTTCGTGGAGTCCACCGTGGATGCGCAGCGCCGCCTGTACCGGCTGAGGCCGGAACCATTTCGGGAATTGGATGTCTGGCTGGACCAGTTCCGCCGGCTTTGGTCCAGGCACGTAGATGCCCTGGAACGCCACCTGGATCGAATGGAACAGATTCATTCAAGCACCAAACGAACGCAAACCACACGGAGGAGAAAGAAGAAGTGATGGGGCAAGGCAGATTCTGATAACTCGGAGGAACCGATGAAGATCAAATTGATGAGCGTTTACGTCGACGACCAGGAAAAGGCTCTGCGCTTCTATACCGAAGTGTTGGGCTTCATTAAGAAAGCCGACTTCACCAACGGGCCGTTTCGCTGGCTGACCGTGGCATCAGCGGAGGAGCCGGACGGAACCGAGCTGCAGCTGGCCCTCAACAGCAACCCGGCGGCCAAAGCCTATCAGCAGGCGATCTTCGAGCAAAACCAGCCCGCGGCGATGTTCTTCACTGAGGACGTGCAGGCCGACTACGATCGCATGAAGGCGCGCAACGCCGAGTTCACTATGCCGCCAACAGACGTGAAGTACGCCATGAATGCCATGGTGAACGACACCTGCGGCAATCTTATTCAGCTCACCCAACTGAAGCGCTGGTAGGGATGACCGTCAGCGAAGGATGCCTCCAGTGGTCCGACGGCCCCCGGATGCAAGGAGACGAACATGAGCGATAGCGTGCAGTTTGCTCCGGGCCCCGCCTACGGAGCGCAGGTACGAAAGGACGGCGGAGAGAAGTGGACGCTGATTCTCGTCAGAGAGCTGCGCCACGCGCCGGAAAAAGTCTGGCAGGCCCTTACCGACCCTGCGCAACTTCGCGAATGGGCGCCCTTCGAGGTCGATGGGAGCCTGGGTACGGTTGGAGCAACGGTGATGCTCACATGGGTGGGAAACCCCGTGTCGCACGAGACAAAGGTGACGCGAGCCGACGCGCCCAGATTGCTTGAATTCGGCGATATTCGGTGGGAACTCGATCCGCTCGACAGCGGCACGCGCCTGACGCTCTGGCACAACATCGATCGCCGCTTCATCGCATGGGGCGCCGCAGGCTGGCACATCTGTTTGGAAATTCTGCCTCACCTGCTCAGCGGAATTATCATTGGCCGCATCGCCGGCGCCGAGGCTGTGAAGTCCGACCACTGGCAACGATTGAGAGCCGAGTACGCAAAACAGTTTGGCATTGAGACCCCGAACGCCCCAAAGGGCTGAAGCAAGGAGGAGGGACCCATTGGAATCGACCGTACACAATCCGGCCCTCGCCGCGGGCAAGGCCGGTCCGAAAGCCATAACCATCGCCTATTGGATTTTCACCGGGATCTTCTGCCTGGAGATGCTTTTTACCGCATACTTCGAGCTGATGGTTTTGCCGCAGGCGGCGCAGGCGTTCACCCGCCTCGGCTTTGCCGCCGAC
The DNA here is from genome assembly GCA_035262585.1 of Occallatibacter sp. Lineage (GTDB taxonomy): Bacteria > Acidobacteriota > Terriglobia > Terriglobales > Acidobacteriaceae > Telmatobacter. Next base: position 3,539 of record DATFSO010000160.1, read on the forward strand.
TCCTTCCGCGTGGAGCTCTCATGGGCCAAGGTTTTGGGGGTGGCGGTACTGCTCCTTCCCATGGTCCCTGCGCGGTTGAAAGAGTGGGCCTACGCCGGCTTCGCGATCAACCTCGTCTCGGCGCTCATCGCCCACTTCTCAATCCACGACCGTCGAGCGGCTTTCGCCCCGTCGTCGATCACCAGCGTGCTCTGGGTTCTCTCCTACTACTTCTGGCGCCGGATGCAGGCCGCACCAGCGAATGAGTCTACGCCATAAGGAAACGCGATGGCCGAGATCAAACCCGAGCAGAAGCACGCAAAGAAGTCTGCAAAGAGCCGGCAAATCGTTCAAGGGATTCACGGACGAGGAGCGAAGCGCGGAGCGCGCGATTCCATAGAAGTTACACCTTGGGGACTGTCGCCTTCAGGCGACAGCGGAAAAGGCGTGCGGTGCGAAGGGCCGCCCGCTTTGTGTTAGAAAAATCCGATGAATTGGGCCTGATCATGTACATCTCTTTGTCGAATCTGACCCCACCAGATGCCTGCCGAAATTGTGAATCGTCCAAAGGGATACAGTTCGCGT
>DATFSO010000161.1:0-46186 GCA_035262585.1 Occallatibacter sp.
GACATCGAAATGAATTCGTACCCAGGAGGTTACATTTCAAAAGCGAGAAAAGTTGGCCGGCCGGCACGTTCTTGCTACCCCCTCTCGCTTAAATCCTGCAACAATCAAGCAATCTTTCCCGCGAGAAAGCGGAATGGTACCAAGGGGTTGTCATGCTGGTTCACTCCGGCTTGACGCGGCACGAATCGCGTCCTAGACTCACAGGGGTTTGGGCAGTTGCTGGAAATCGTAGAGCTCAAGAGCGTCTCAGGGGGGATATTCGTTACCACTGAGCAAGAGAAGTGACCCTGGTTGACTGGGAAAGTCCTGTTGCGTCTATTATTTCCGGGCTGCGCGGCGGGCGAAAGAATTGGAGATATGTATGGCACCAGCAACAATGACATTGGATCAGGAGATCAATCCCTGGGAAGCGCAGAGCGCGCGGTTTGACTTTGCAGCTCGCAAGCTCAATTTGGACAACGGACTCTGGAAGCTGCTCAGGACACCGGCGCGCGAGATCATCGTTCACTTTCCAGTGGCCATGGATGATGGCCGGATAGAGATCTTTACAGGATTTCGGGTCCAGCACTCGATCGCACGTGGGCCCGGGAAAGGTGGGATCCGTTACTCGCCCGAGGTCACGCTCGATGAAGTTCGCGCTCTTGCGAGCTGGATGACCTGGAAGTGCGCCGTCGTAAACATTCCGTTTGGCGGCGCCAAGGGCGGCGTCATTTGCGATCCAAAGAGGATGAGCCAGGGCGAACTCGAACGCCTGACTCGTCGCTATACCGCTGAGATTGTGGACTTCATCGGGCCGGAAAAGGACGTTCCCGCTCCTGATGTCAATACAAATGAACAAACGATGGCGTGGATCATGGACACCTACTCCATGCATTCCGGCCACACGGTCACAAGCGTAGTCACCGGCAAGCCGCTCAACATCGGCGGGTCGCGTGGGCGTGTGGAAGCCACCGGCCGCGGCGTAATGGTGGTGTGCGACGAGAGCTTGCGTTATCTGAACCTGCCCATCGACGGCTGCCGCGTGGTCATCCAGGGATTTGGCAACGTCGGATCGAATGCTGCACGGCTGATGATGGAGCACGGATACAAGATCGTCGGCATTGCTGAGAAAGAAGGCGGCCTGTCGAATCCGAACGGCATCGACATTCACCAGTTGATTGAATACAAGTACCGCAATGGAACGACGCTTGGCTTCCGCGGCGCAGAGGCGATCCCCAGCGAGGAACTCATCATCTCCGATTGCGATGTCCTGATTCCGGCAGCAACCGAGAATGTGATCACCAGCCGCAATGCTGAGAAGATCAAGGCGCGCATCGTCGTCGAGGGCGCTAATGGTCCAACCACCGCTGTTGCAGACGAGATTCTTGCCGACAAGCGCGTCTTCATTGTCCCCGACATCCTGGCCAATGCAGGTGGCGTAACGGCCAGCTACTTTGAATGGGTTCAGGATCGGCAGGGCTACTTCTGGAAAGAAGCCATCGTGAACGAGCAGCTTGAGCAGATCCTTCGCGACAGCTTCGACGATGTCGTCCGCTATGCTGAGGCTCACAACGTGAACAACCGCATCGCGGCCTACATGCTGGCCATCGATCGCGTGGCGTTCACCATCAAGCAGCGCGGAATCTACGCGTAGCTTCAATCATTACAAGTATTGTGAACAGAACGGGTCGCCGTGAGCGGCCCGTTTCCTTGTGCTTATCGGCGCGCTCTGATCACAATTTCTTCAACGAGCGTACTTATACTGATTGCGATGGTGAAGCGAAGTGCAGGCTTGCTGATGTTTCGCCGCAAGGCGAATGAAGAGGTGGAGGTTTTTCTCGTGCATCCGGGCGGGCCGTTCTGGGCTCGCAAGGATCAAGGCGCGTGGACGATTCCAAAGGGCGAACCATCCGAGGGCGAAGAACCTCTTGCGGCCGCTCAGCGGGAATTCCGCGAGGAGACCGGATTTGAAGCGCGCGGCGAGTTTCTCGACCTGGGCACGGTGAAGCAGACCGGCGGAAAACTGGTCAGCGCCTGGGCTTTTGAAGGTAATTGCGATCCGGCAAAGCTGACCAGCAATCTCTGCACTGTTGAATGGCCGCTGCGTTCCGGGAAGATGATCGAGATTCCGGAAGTGGATCGTGGGGCGTGGTTTTCCCTGAAGACCGCGCGGACGGCAATTCTCAAGAGTCAGCAGCCATTTCTCGAAACATTTGAGCGCAAAATGACCGGCGATGAGGCTAGGAGAACCGTCGGGTAAGCAAGCCGTCCCTATACGGTACGTCTGCGCGTGTTGATGGACTAACGGTAATTGAGGCGCGCGTACGACGAGGGCTATAGTTGTAGAGGAGTCTCTTTATTGTCCGTTGGCGCGGCGGCAGGATTCTGAGGTGTTTGAAACACGCGGAATCCAGAGTCGCGTTGGCCTTTAGTGACCCAACCAAAGAGAAAAGTGTGAATCTCCCGAATTCCATCACGTTAAGCCGGATTGCGATGATCCCGCTCCTGTTGTGGATACTCTCGCCGCACTTTCCGGGGCGCGGGCCCAGCGGCGAACAGGAGATTTACGCATCAATTCTCTTCATACTCGCGTCAATAACGGACGGGCTCGACGGATATCTCGCGCGCAGACGCGCCCAGATCACCACCATCGGCATGTTGCTTGACCCGATCGCCGACAAGATCATGGTGACGGCTGCGCTGATCCAGCTGGTGGCTTATAACCCGCAGGTTGTGAAGGTCTGGATTGTTGTCGCGATCATTGCGAGAGAATTCCTCGTCTCCGGTCTGCGATCGATTGCTTCGACGGAAGGGTTCACGATCCAGGCCAGCGACCTGGGCAAGCTCAAAACCGTGGTGCAGATCGTTTCGGTTGTCTCTGCGATCCTGGCGCATCGCTGGCATGAGTGGAAGTTCGGCCTGCTCGTGATTCCGGTCGAGTGGATTGCGATTGCCGCGATCTACTTCACGGTCGTGGTTTCGACGATCTCGGCAATCGACTACTTCGTCGCTTTCTGGAAGCAGATTGACCATGCGTCGAAGGACCGGCGCCGCGGATACGTCCTCTCACGGCAAAAGGGCGTGTCGACGACGGGAACGACGCACTGACGCAGTTCGAAGTTCACAGTTCAAAGCCCGCAGTTCTCGGTCAAGATCAACCCGCAAGCCTCCGCCTCCTAACCGACTGATTCCATACATATGAATTTCCATCGGCCGTTTGCAGAGTAATGGCGCGACGCCGTGGCAATATGCAATCGAGTCGCGCACGATCGAAGAGCTACGGGCCTTGCGTGGCTTTGGCGAAATGGAAGGCGCAGTTGACCTGGTGCGTGGCAGGGTCGGCCTTGAAGTCGTAGGTGGTGATGACGGTCTGCATCCACTTCGACAGGGGCTTGTCTTTCTTCTGTGCCAGCGCCGCAAAGTTTGAGAGGTAGCTCTCGTCGAACAAGTCGCCGGATGCCATCTTCCAGGCGAGTTTAAGTTTGGCCGCCATCTGGTCGGGTGCACCGTCGAATTTGATCGAGCCCAGCCGGTACTGCGAGCCGGGAACGATTTCGAGGCTGTAATTCACGATATGAGCAGCCTCATTAAAAGAAGGATGCAGAACCACGGAGCAATCGAGGTAGCCGTGAGCACTGTATGAGTCGCGAACAGCCAGAACAAATAGATCGAGCTGCCTTCCAGAACGGCCCGGGGCTTTGGCCAGCTTCTTCTCGATCTCTGCGCGTGTGAACAGCGCGCCAGTCGGAAGGTCGATGGTTCCGAGCTTGTAGATCCCACCCTCCTTGATCGTTACCGCGTAGGAAACATCGATGGATTGATCCGAGACGCTGAGGGGAGTGGTCTGGGCAACATCTACCTGCGCGGCCGCATAACCTTGATCGTGATAGAGGTCTTCGAAAGCGTGCTGAAGACCGACTGCCGTGTTCTCCGTATCGAAGCTGTTTCCGGCTTGTCCGTTGACCAGAAGGCTGGCCTGGGGCTGCATGGCGGGCGAGATGCCGGCAAGCTGAATGCGGCCGATCAGCACAGCCGGTGAGGCGACCGTGAAGTTCACAGCTGTGAGCTTTTGCGGACCCAGGCCACTGGTGACAGCAGCTTTCACGGTAGCCTTGGCGCCTTCGGCTGCCAGCATCTCCTCGAACGTCCGGCAGATTCCTTCGACCATGGAGCCGCTGGCGGGCAGGAGATTGCTGCGATAGAGCGGGAAGCGCTCGTAGAGCTTCGCATCGAGTTCTTTGCCGGGGATGAGGGGCACATTCTCCAGGTGCATCGGGAAGAGCTGGCTGGAAGGCGTCAGAGTGAAGAGCAGACCCTTCTTGTCGGATGAGAACTTGACCTCCTTAAAGAGGCCCGTATCGTTGAGCTGCTTGGCACGAGCTCTTACTTCGCCAGAGTTCACACGCGTGCCCGGCTTCAAGCCGGCGGCGGCAAGCAGTTCCTGTTGCGTGTATTGTGGTGCGCCTTGAAAGCGGATTCCCTGGGGCGGAAGCTTTTTCTGCGCCAGCAAAGGAAGAGAGCAAATCAGAAGCAAAGCTACACTAACCACGCCGGACTGTTTCGTCATGTTGTGCCCAGAGTAGCAAATGGCGGTCTCCGGTTTCAGATCGGTCTTGAAACAAGCTCCGGGCAAGCAATTACCTCGGACTAATTCAGGATATGAACGGGTATCTCCTGGTTTGACCGGGCTATGCGGCTGAGTTTAAATTGGATGTATGTTTCTGGTCTCTGCAGCGAAGCGCCGGCTCGGAGTTGTTGGCGAAGTTCTGGCGTTTTTCGTCAGCTACAAGCACGTCTGGCTCTTGCCGATGATCTGCATCGTCCTTCTGACCACCGTGATTCTTGTAGTGGTGGAGAGTGCGGCTGTGGTGCCGTTCATTTACTCATTGTTCTAGTGCTGATTGCATGAATCCTCTGAGTGCGCCTAAAGCATCCCCTCAGGGGCTAAAGCCTTGTTTTTACAGCCTCGATTCGGCACGAGTGAGATCGTGCCTTTGAAAGCGCTATTTATGCAACCAAATAAGAAAGGAACGGATGCCCGCTCGAGTTGTTCAGCGGTTGAAGAGTCTCTGGACCGCCTGGAAGCGAATTGGTAAAAAGATCGCAGATTTTCAGGCGCGCATTCTCCTCACCATTATCTTTTTTGTGCTTGTGATGCCCTTCGGCTTAGTGACGCGTTTCTTCGCAGACCGGCTCTACATGAAGAAGCGTCCTGTGCGGTGGTTTGAGCGCAAGCCTGAAACACACGACATGGCGTGGGCCCAGAAACAATAGCCACCGATGAACATTCTTGGAGTTTCCTGCTATTACCATGACGCCGCCGCTGCGATCCTGCGCGACGGACAGCTGATCGCAGCTGCGGAGGAGGAGCGTTTTTCCCGCTCCAAGCACGATTTCGGTTTTCCCAAACTCTCCATCAAATTCTGCCTGGAGCAGGCCGGCATCACCGGCAAAGAGCTGGACTACGTCGTCTTCTACGAGAAGCCCTTCCTCAAGCTCGACCGCATTCTCTCCAGCGTTCTGCAGACGTATCCGTATTCATACAGGCTGTTCCGCGAGTCGATGGTCGGTTGGGTGCTGGACAAGCTCTGGGTGGCGAGCACGCTGCAGGCCGAGCTGGGTATTCCCAGGAACCGGATCCTGTTCTGCGAGCATCATCTCTCCCACGCGGCCAGCGCCTTCTTCTGTTCGCCGTTCGAGGAATCGGCAGTGCTTACGATCGACGGCGTGGGCGAGTGGCTTACTGCCGCTTCGGGCGTCGGCCGTGGCACCTCAATTCAGCTCGACCGGCAGATGCAGTTCCCGCACTCGCTGGGGCTGTTGTACAGCGCCTTCACGGCTTTTCTTGGCTTCGAGGTGAATGAAGGCGAATACAAGGTCATGGGTATGGCGCCGTATGGGACGCCGCGCTATGTGGACAAGGTTTGGAAACTGGCGAAGCTCAACGACGATGGTTCGTTCTCGCTCGACATGAGCTACTTCAGCTTCCAATACTCCACCACGCGCATGTTCAATGAGCGCTTCATTGAGCTTTTCGGCGAGCCACGCAGGCCCAACCTTCCCTTCTTTACTGAAGCGATGGGGTTCCCGCCCTACTTCGGCGAGATGCCATCCGACTTCGCGGAGCAGTGCAAGGCGAACGAGTACCACGCCGATATCGCGGCCAGCATCCAGCGCGTCACCGAAGACATCCTGATTCACATCACGAGCCATCTGCAGCGGCAGACCGGGCAGAAGAAGCTGTGCATCGCCGGCGGCGTCGGCCTGAACAGCGTAGCGAACAGCCGCATTCTGCGCGAGTCGGGCTTCGAAGAGATATTTATTCAACCGGCGGCCGGCGACTCGGGAGCGGCGCTGGGCGCGATTCTGTGGGGCTACCACTCGGTGCTGGGAAAGCCGCGCAGCTTCCAGCTGGAACATGCTTACTGGGGCCAGCAGTTTAGCCAGGGCGAGATCTGTTCTTTCCTGCGGGATGAAAACATCGCCCACCAGCAGATGGCGAGCGAGGATGCGCTTCTCGACCAGGTCGTCGAGCGGCTGCGCCAGGGCAAAGTTATCGGTTGGCATCAGGGCCGTTTCGAGTGGGGGCCGCGCGCGCTCGGCAATCGCAGCATCCTGGCCGATCCGCGCAACCCGAAGATGAAGGATATTGTCAACGCGAAGATCAAGTTCCGCGAGCCCTACCGGCCGTTCGCTCCTTCGGTTGCGGTTGAGTCGGCGTCGCGTTACTTCAAGCTGGATGGGATGGTCGATCATCATCCGCTGCGCTACATGCTGTATGTCGTCCCAGTGAAGGAAGAGCACTACGAGACTCTGCCGGCAATTACGCACGTAGATGGAACGGCGCGCGTGCAGACAGTTTTCAAGGAAGCCAATCCGCTCTACCACGCGCTGATCTCGCGCTTCGGAGAGGCGACAGGAGTGCCGGTAGTGCTGAACACCTCGTTCAACCTGCGCGGCGAGCCGATTGTGACCACGCCGGCCAACGCGTACAGCACCTTCAGCCGCAGCGAGATGGATAGCCTGGTGCTGGGGAACTTCCTCGTGGATAAGGACAAGTAATGGATGGGAAGGTCCAAGCGCAGCCAATAGTCGCGACTGCGCCTCGCAGCTTGGCCCGAAGGCTTCTCTCCGGGATGAAGCTGGTTGCGGTGAATTTCCTCGTCTTCGCGGTGCTGGCTGAGGTGGCCAGCATCGTGGTGGTGCACCTGAAGGCATGGCCGTCCAGCCGCCCCACGTATCATCTTGCGAAGCCCTTCTGGCGCGACACCGATCCCGCATTCGGCATCTGGCACTACAGCAATGGCACCTTCTTTCACCAGGGAGCGTGCTTCAGCGCCGTGTATCACACGAACAGCTATGGCGCGCGCGACATCGAGCGGACCCTGCACTCCTCGCAGTCGCGCACGGTGGTGCTCGGCGATTCCTTCATGGAGGGCTACGATTCCTCTGACGCGCAGCGCTTGACCAATCTGCTGGAACAGAAGACCGGGCGCGAGCACCTCAACTTCGGCACCAGCGGCGGCTTCAGCCCGCTGCAGTATGCGCTGCTTTACCGCACCCTGGCCTCCGGCTTCGACCACAACCTGGTGCTCGTGGGTGTCTTCCCGGGCAATGACTTTCATGAGATGGACGGGGACTGGCTCAGCCGGAACTACGCTGGCCAGTATCGCCCTTACTACGCGCAGGACTTCTCCGTGCGCTACATGGGTCATTTTGATCCACACGCCGGCGACAGCCTGTGGGACCGCGCCGAGTCAGTGCTGCGCGCTTACCTGGCTTCGTATCACGTTGGGCAGTACATCTATGGCATGTTCCTGTACTCCCGAACGCAAGGCTCCTACTCCGGTTACAACGATTACAGCGACGTGGACCTGGCCCGGCTGAAGAAAGCGCTCGTCGACATCAGGGACACCGCCGCCACGCACCACGCAGCTGTGGCGGTGGTGCTGATCCCCGACCCGAGGGACTTCGACCGCAAAGGTCAGAAGGGCGCTAACCGTCTGGGTCCGGTACTGGAGGCCTGGGGGCCGACGGTGGACATCCGCGTCAAGGATCTGCTGCCAGTGATGCAGGCTCAGTCAAACGGCAGTGACAAGGCCTACTTCCTGCCCTGCGATGTGCACTGGTCTCCGCACGGCAGCGAGACGGTAGCCGGCATCATCACGTCATGGCTCTATCCAGCACAAAACGCTTTGCCTGCCACGCAGGGGCGGTGATGCCGGCCTCTGCCGATACACCTATTCTGGTTTTGCCGTTTTAGCAAGGGATGAAGCCGCCGCTGCGCGTTTATGGGAAGCCGAAAAGCTTGCGGGTGTCGACGTTCGTAGTGTTTCGCATCGCTCGCAGATGAGCCGCCGGGTAGTCTCAATCAGAGCATTCACGCAAAGCGGCTTAGCAGAGAGATTCAAGCTTCACGCAAAGCAACGATCGGATCTACGCGCATGGCGCGGCGCGCGGGAATATAGCAGGCCGCAAGCGCCACCAGGACGAGAACGGCCGTGAGGCTGGCAAAGGTGAGAGGGTCGCCGGGCGAGACGCCGTAGAGCAATCCCGCCATCAGGTGAGAGACGGGGAGCGCGCCGGCCACGCCCAGCCCGGCGCCGGCGGCGGCCAGACCGAAACCCCTGCGCAGGACCATGTTGAGGATCGTGCCTTTTTGAGCTCCCAGCGCAAGGCGAATCGCGATTTCACGCCTTTGTTCATTCACCACGTAGGAAATTGTCCCGTAGATTCCAAGTCCAGCCAGCAGCAGGGCAGTGGCGGCGAAGGCCGCCACCATCACCATTGAAAAGCGCCGGATCGAAAGCGAATCGGAGAGGACTTCATCCAGGGTTTCTGCGTGGAAGACGGGAAGATTGGGATCGATGGACTGGACCTGCTCGCGCACTTGTGCCGGAAGGGCGCTGGGATTGAGTTGTCCGCGAAGAAAGATGACGACGCCCTTGGTGGGGCGCTGATACACGCTGCTGTAGATCTGCGGATTGGCCGCGTCGGCCAACGATTCTATGCGAGCATCCGCAATCACGCCGATGATCGTGGTCCACGGAAGCGGGGCAGCGTTGAACAGTTCGCGGTTTCCATTGCTCTGAGGGATCAGATGGACGCGTTTGCCGACCGGGTCCTGGTTTGGCCAAAACGTGTGGGCTGCGGCCTGATTGATGACGGCGACACGGGGCGTATCTTCCATGTCCCGATCATTGAAAAGGCGTCCGCGTTCGAGCGGCATGCCCAGCAGGCGGAAGTATTCGGGCGAGACGATGGAATTGTCGATCAAAGGAGCCTGGTTCTCTTTTGTCTCGAAGCCTTCGCGGATGATTGGCATCGGGTTGAGGGCGCCGCGGCCATGGCCCAGAGGAAGAGAGGAAAGATCGCCGACAGCAACTTCTTCCGCACCCGGCAAGGTTCGGCCGCGGCGAAGAATCTCGCGCACCAGGACCGATTCCTGGGTGGCAGTTCGATAGACATCCATGTTGGGATCATTGGGTCCGGGCAGCCAGGTCTGAACGGCCATGACGCGGTCAGGATTGAAGCCGGGCTGCACCCTGAACAAGTCCCAGAAACTGCGCAGCAGAAGTCCCGCGGCCACCATGAGCACCAGGGAGAGCGCCAGTTCACAGACGACCAGAATCTGGCGAGCGCGCGAGCGTCCCAACGAATCGCTTGATCCGCGGCCTTCCTGCCGTAGTGTGCCGGTCAGATCGACACGGCTCACAAGCCAGGCGGGAGCAAGCCCGAAGATAGTTCCGGCAGCGACGGAGACGACCACGGCGAACGCCAGCACGCCCCAATTAACCGAGATGTTGTTGAGGTGGGGCAGGCTCTCGGGAACAAGCCGCAGCAGAAGTCGCTGAGTGCAGAAGAGAAGGCCGAAACCAGCGATTCCGCCGAGCAGGAAGAGCAACAGACTCTCGGTCAGGAGCTGGCGGATGAGGCGCGTTCTTTGCGCTCCCAGAGCCTGGCGAACGGCGATCTCACGGCCTCGCGTACTGGCCCTGGCGAGCAGGAGATTGGCGACGTTGACGCAACTGATCAGCAGAACCAATCCCACCGCGCCAAACAGCAAAGTGAGCGATTGGCGAACGCTGCTAACCACGCTCTGGCTGAGCGGAATCAGACGTATCGTCCATTTGGCCTGTGGCGGATACTCGCCTGGATATTGCTTTTTCAACGATTCAACCAGCGCATTGAGGTGCCCCTGCGCGGCCGCAATCGATAGACCTGGCTTCAGGCGCGCGACGATCGCTCGACGCAGACGTAGAGTCCGCTGGGGCGGCGGAAACGGAAGGCCGGTATAGCCCGCTCCCAACCATATGTCCACATTCTGCTCGTTACTGGTTGAACCCTGATCGCGAAAACCGCGCGGCATGACGCCCACGACATGATAATCGTCGTTGTCCAGGCGCAGGGTTTTGCCGATAATCCGGGGGTCGGCTCCGAACTCCCCCCTCCAAAGCCCGTCGCTGAGCACCACCTCCAGGTTGTAGCCGGGAGTGGCATCGTGCGGATCGAAGGTGCGACCCAACTGCGCGTCTGCACCGAGGACCGCGAAGTAGTTGGGCGTAACGGCCTTGAAACCGAGTCGCTCGGGCTGTGTACCACCGGTGAGGTTTACGTCTGCGCCGTGGCCGGCAACTGCCACGGACTGGAATATCCCGGAGCTCTCGAGGTCTCTCCACTCAGGGATGGAGGCGCCGACGTCTTGCGCGCCGATGCCGGCCAGGTCGTCCTCGACGCGCACCATCTCGTCAGGATTTGGGTACGGCAAAGGGCGCAGCAGCGTGGCGTCGATCACGCTATAGATCGCGGTGGTGGCCCCGATGCCCAGCGCCATCGTGGCAACCGCGATGAACGAAAATCCAGGCGATCGCAGAAGCATGCGAACCGCGTAACGCAGATCGAAGAGCAGATTCTCGAAAAACGGGAGGCTTTGTTCGGCGTGATAGCCTTCGCGGATTGCCTGAGGCGCGCCGAGTTTGAGCGCGGCATGGCGGCGCGCTTCGGCAGCGGGCATGCCTGCGCGGACATTGTCCGCGGTTTGCTGAGCGAGATGTTCGGCGAACTCTTCCTGCAGGCGCCGGTCCGCGCTCCCTCGAGTTGCGAAGTTAAAAAGACGAATCAGGAAACGCCGCAGGGATTTCATGACAGATGTTCCACTTTGACATCGAAGAATCGTGCGATGATGGCAGAGGTCCGCTCCCAGTCGCGCGTTTCGGTCTGCAATTGCTTGCGGCCTACCTTCGTGAGGCGGTAGAAGCGCGCGCGGCGGTTGTTCTCCGAGGCGCCCCAGTCGGAATCGATCGCGCCTTCATGCTCCAGCTTGAGCAGCAGGGGATACAAGGTGCCTTGGTTGACGGCAAGAAGATCGCCGCTGATCTGTTCGATGCGGCGCGCAATGCCGTAGCCATGGAGCGGCCCAAGCAGATCAAGGGTTTTGAGGACCATCAGGGCCAGGGTTCCCTGCGGAACGTCGGGCTTCTCGGGCATTGGGGAGGCCACCTTTTGGTTTCCAACAGGAATATGCCACGCTTCCTTTTGGAAAGCAATAGGAATGTGACCAACAACCGGAAGAAACAGGCCCTCAAGGTCCAACCCGTTTGAACGGTGGCCTTGACAGGCATTGGAAGACGTTCGTACTCTTACATCCATGCGTTACTCGCCGGAACACAAAGCGCAGAATCACGAGAATATTCTTTCTGTCGCCGCTCGTTCGTTCCGCGAGCACGGCGGGGATTCGAGCGGCATCGGTACGGTGATGAAGAAGGTGGGCCTGACGAAAGGGGGCTTCTACCGGCATTTCAAGAGCAAAGACGACCTGTTCGTCGAAGCGGTAGCACGGGCATTCGACGAGATGGGAAGAGGCATGGTGGAGGCTGCGAAGACCGCGCCCGAAGGTAAGGCACTGCGGGCGATCATCGAGCGCTATCTGAGCGTAGGCCACGCGAATTCGGTTGGAACCGGCTGCGTGCTGTCCACCCTCGGGCCGGAGTTCGCGCGGAAACCGTTGTCCGTGCGGCGAAGGATCGAGGCATCGCAGGAAGCGTATCGCGAGCGGCTGTTGCCATTCATTCCTGGTCAGACGCGGGAAGAAAAACTGGCAAAGGGCAGATTGTTGTTCCCCAGTATGGCGGGGGTGCTGATGATGGCCCGCTTCACGACGGACCCTCAAAAACGTGAACAAAGGTTGAAGGAGGCGAGGAGCTTTTTTATAAAGTGCTTCGCTGACGAGTAAATTTTTTTGCGTCCAAAGAGTACTGGCGTACTCTTATGGACAGGTAGAACGGAACCAGACTAAATCGAGAGGAGAATCCGATGAAATTCATGATCCCAATTCTCGTTGCAATGCTGCCGGCATCGTCCGAAGCGCAATCGCAGTCCGCGGCCGCCGCGGGCGTACCCAGCGTGGCTATTCCGAAAACCACCGAAGTACTTGTCATTGAGACTCCCAGACGCGGCGTGACTGCCCAACAGATCATGGCGGTCATACCGGAAGAGATTCAGGCTACGGTGAGGCTCTACCTCGACGGGAGAATCCGCCAATGGTATTCGCGCGGCGATGGCAAAGGCGTCATCTTCCTGATCGACGCAAAGACGGAGGACGAGGCACGAGCGCTTATGGAAACGCTGCCGCTCGCGAAGGCGGAGTTAATGGATCACGAGTACATTCCCGTCGGGCCGTTGATGCCGCTGAGGGCATTGGTAGGTCCGGGAGCACAGCAGTGACTCTCCTCGCGATAGCGCTGCTGGAGGAAAAGGGGGGGAACCCTTAGAAGGAGACGATCATGATCAAGCCAAGAATCCTTGTGACCGGCGCGACCGGAAAGACCGGGAGGGTCGTCGTTGGTGAACTACTGAAAGCCGGTTATCCTGTCCGCGCCCTGGTGCACCGGGAAGATGGCCGCAGCACGGGGCTGAGGGCGCTGGGAGCTGAGATTGCGGTCGCGAACATGAGCGATGTCGAGCGAGTGGCGGACGCCTTGAAGGACGTCCGCCGCGCCTATTTTTGTCCGCCTTTCGATCCGTACATGATTCAGGGCGCGGTCGCCTTTGCGGTCGCCGCTAGGGAAGCTCGGCTCGAACAGATCGTCGGCCTGACCCAATGGCTAGCGAGCCCTTCGCATCCCTCGCTGATGACTCGCCAACTGTGGCTGGTCGATCGGCTGTTCTCGATGACGCCCGGAGTCGCACATACGATCGTCAGGCCGGGCATCTTCGCCGATGCCTACCTGGCGACGATTGGCTCGGCGGTGCACCTCGGCATCTTTTCCTGGATGTCCGGCAATAGTCGCAACGCGCCTCCTTCGAATGAGGATATAGCGCGAGTCGCGGTCGCGGCTCTGATGGATCCGGCGCGACACGCCGGGAAGAGCTACCGCCCCACTGGGCCGGAGCTCCTAGGCGCGGAGGACATGGCCAACGCGATCGGTCGGGCCGTTGGGCGGTCAGTCAGGTTTGTGCCGACACCAACTTGGCTGTTCATGAAGGGCGCGCGAATGAGCGGCTATCCGATCGATCTGTTCAGTGGCATTCGCTACTACATTGACGATCACGAGCGCGGCGCGTTCGAGCTTGGCGCACCAACGACTGATGTTCGCGATGTGACCGGCCGCCCCGCCGAAGACTTCGAGACGATCGCACGTCGATATGCGGCGCCGTACCGCAGCCAGCGCACCTTCGGCAACTGGCTTCGCGCGGTCGCGCAGCTCATTTTGACCCCGCTCAGCCCGGGCTTCAATTTGGACCGATACGATCGCGAACTGCGCCGTCCGTTCCCACTGGAGCCTCAGTTCGCGACCGACTCCAGGGTGTGGCGGCAAGAGCACGTCATCGTCAGCACCGCCAAGCCCGCAGTGACGGACATCAGCAACGCACCTATCCCCGCCACCGGCCGCGGTTAAGGCTGGAATTCGAAAAAGGAGATATCCATCGTGTCACAACTCTGGTTTTTCGTGAGCATCGCATTCAGCTTGATCGCTTGGGGGATCGTGACCACCCGATATATCTGGCCCGAACTCCGCGGCCGGCAACGGGCAGCTGCAGTACGGCCTCTGCTTATCCTGCATAGCTTCCGCTTCATCGGGCTGGCGTTCCTGGTCCCTGGCGTCGTGTCACCGGACCTGCCGGCAGCCTTCGCGCATCCGGCCGCCTACGGGGATCTCATTGCGGCGATACTTGCGCTGTTTGCGCTCGCATTGCTGCCCAGCGCAGCCGGGATTGCTATGGCGTGGATCTTCAGCATCTGGGGTTTAGCCGATCTGCTCAACGCTTTCTACCAGGCAAATCGTGCAGGACTCCTGGCCGGACAGTTGGGCGCTACATATTTCCTTCCAACTGTGATAGTGCCCCTGCTGCTGATCACGCACGTAGTCGCTTTCCGAATTCTTCTGCAACATCAGCATGAACCCGCAATGGAGGAAAGCCGGCACCCGGCGTAAGGTCCTCCGACATCTGGTCATCGTGACGAGAGGGTATCGCGGTTGAACCATGCCAGACGTGCGCCGACGAGTTCGAGGTCGGCAGCGGTTTTGCCAGCGCGGCGGAACAGTTCATTGACGGCGTCGAGGAAGCCCCACGGTCCTTGCGGATCGACCGGGATGTAGCGGTCGAGCTTGCCCGCAGCGGCGAGTACTTCCTCTTCTCCCTTGGGAATCGGATCCTCGAGCCAGTACCAATCTTGGGGCGAGTCGGGGCGAAGGACAAATCCGGCCTTACCGTCGGGGTGTTCGCGATCCCAGTCGGCGTAGCGGAAGGTGTCGTTGATGCGATGTCCGTAGAGGCAGCTCATGAGGATCTGAACACTGACGCCGGATTCCGGCGCGGCTGAGGGCGAGTAGGGCCATGAGGTCAGCCAGCAGCAGTCGAATAGCCTGTTGAGTACGGTCAGATGCGTCATCACGCATGGACGGAGATCGAAGCCGGCTCCGGGCAGGACCTGGGCGATGATGGTGTCGTCGATGTCGATGTACAGGGTAGTTTTGCGCGACATGGGAGCCCCCAGAACGTAATCGTAGGGCCGAGAACGCCCGGAAAGGGCAACTGCAGGTTCCTCGACTCGCTCTGCTCGGTCGGAATAACAGGTCAGGTCATATTCAAAGCCGAAACGAGGTCTTTGTGGCAAGGAAAAGCCCGGCCGGAGCCGGGCTTTACATCTGCGCCCACCCTTTCGTATTCCATAGTTAGAGCACGAAAGGACGGGACCTCACACCATCGCCACCGAGGGCCTGGGGGCTGATGCCGCGGAGGCTGCGACGGGATCCACGGCCACCGGATGCGCGGGCACGTGCGCGCCGCGCGTGAGCCGGTGGACGAAGTGATACGGAGGCCACGGTCCCGAGAGCTGCATCTGGCAATCCTTCATCATTGCGCTCGTGGTCGCGAATTTGTTCTGGTAGCGCTCCACATACTTGCGATCGATCAAGTGAGCGATATCGAGAACCATCTTGCCTGTTTCGGTGAGGCGGCAGCTGACTTCCTCGTCGAGGGGTATGAAAAGCCGGTGCATCTGGAAGCTGACGGCGCGAGCTCGTGTTTGACGCTCGCGCTGGCGGGCTGCCGTTTCGCGCAGGTTGGTGAGGTATTCGCGACCCACCTTGTCGGGCGGAAGGTAGGAGAGCTCGCGGCCACAGCAACAGTCATCAACGAGGATCTTGAGATGCATCTCGGTTTTGCCGCGGAGCTTGTCGATGTTGCCGAGGAACTGCCGCTGGTTTGACCGGATCGATTTGCGGAGGCTTTCGTCGTCGTTGAAGACGGTGCCGAATCGGAAGGGAAGAACTGTGGAGTGTTTGAAGCAATCAGCTATGACTCTTGCATGATCCACACCCGATTTCTGACTAAGGCCTTCTCCCGGGTTGTGTTCGCTGACGATAACGGCTAGATCACTGGCTGGGTAAAGGAAAACCTGATTTCCGCTTACTCCGTGTACAGATTCAAGCGGAACTGGTTTTCGGTGGCGGGCTAATTCAGGGAATGCTTGTTTCTCACCAATACAGTAGGCATACCATGCCATAAGGAGGCACTCCGTGTGGCGGACGCCGGTAAGCGCGCCGCTCGTTAGTGAAGCTCTGTGAACTCAGTACGACTAACGGTTCGACACAGGGCGAATAGTCCCCAATTGAACTACCGGGAATACTAGTCCCTGCACAAAACGGTTGGCAATGTCCTGCATCACGAAGAACGTAAAAGCCGTGTGATGAGGGAAAAATGGTTTTAGTATTATTAAAATATATATCCATATTATGGAATAATCTGCAGATATGACTAAAAGCTTGTCATTTCGAAGCGCTTATTCGCGTTATCGACGCTGATCCCGTTCGGCGAGTGGTAACCGGACAGCGGTGTCAGAAACGGAGGATGTAAGCGATGCGAAAGACGAGGGCTCCGGTGAAGAGGAAGGAAATGATCAGGAGAATGACCATTAGGCGCATGAAACGCGCAGATCGTTTTGCGATCTTGGCGACCTGCTCGACAAGCAGGGCCTGATCGGCTGCGCTTTTCTGGACGGCTTCCTGCAGAGCGGCGAGCTCGTCTTGGAGGCGCCGGAGAGTGCGTTTGTGCTCACCGGTGTGGAAGGTGAGAGCGCGCTGGTCGGCCTCTAGACGCGCGATCGCTTCCTCGAGCGGTTTGAGATCCACCTCGTGCGGATTCGCGGTGAGGAGATTGGACGCGGTAGCCACGACGTTGCCTTCAAGTAGCGGCAGGATTTTGCCGACGAGGGGCAGAACCGTTTTGGCGACACCGATAGCGCGCTGAAATCCAGAGGGCTTGTGCTGCGTCCGCATGTGAGCCAGGGCAGTGGGAGCTGGCGATTCGTGTGCGGCCTGGGGTTTGGGTTCTGCGCTCCTAATGGCAATGGGAGCTGCGGATTTGGAAGCGGGGGCAGGGATAGGAGGATCCGGGAGGATTTCTCCCACCTGGCGCGGCGGCGTTCTTGGATCGCTTGGATCGGGGCCCAGTGGATCAATCATGTTTCACCGTTTCTTACTTAAATAATATTGGACATGAGCCCTGAAATCTGAATCTTCTGGCGCAGTCTCGTATTCTTTTCGACAGGAGAAATCAAGTGACACTTGTCTTCGGCCGTGCTGTGCGGGTCTTGCAGCGCAACGTCTTGGCCGGCATCATCACCGTCGGACCGCTGTTTGTCACCTGGCTGGTTTTCAGTTTTCTTCTGGATAACCTGGCCAAGGCAGGGTTGCCGCTCGTGCATGTGCTCGAGACAGTGTTCCCGGCGGAATCGCTGAGGCAGCCATGGATGCAGCCGTCACTGGCCGTTCTAATGACGCTGCTGCTGCTTTTCCTGCTGGGCTGGCTGACATCGGTCGTGATCGGGCGGCAAGTCTTCAACCTGTTCGAGTCGATACTGGAGCGGCTGCCGGTTGTAGCGAAGGTGTACACGTCGGTTCGGCAATTGCTCGACTCGATGATGGCGAAAAAGGATGCGCATCAGCGGGTGGTGTTGGTGGATTTTCCGATTGCCGGGCAAAAGAGCATCGGATTTCTGACGCGTACGCTGGTCGATGCGGACACGGGCGAGAAGTTGGCAGCGGTCCTGCTGCCGAACGCTATCAATCCGACATCGGCCTTCCTGCAGATACTGCCCCTGAGCCGCGTGACGATGACGGATATGAACATGGAGCAGGCGATGAGTATGCTGCTCACCGGCGGCGCCGTTGCGCCCGAGAGCCTGGTGTTCTCGCCTTCTGCAGAGCCCGAAACAGCTGCGGCGGGGGTGCTCGCTCAGCCGCGCTGAGATCGTTTGCACACAGGTTCGTGGTTTCCGTGATCCGGCTCAGATCGGCCGCCCTGAACGGGGTAAGTTTCGGTTTGGCGGTCACCCCGGAGCTGCGCTGAAACCGTCACCGTGTTCCGTCCCAAGAACGAGCCATTCGGATCGTTGTGCGGCCATCCAGCGTGCCGAACAACCAAGCCTCACCTTTTGGTGCTGCCAGCAACGCATCGCGAAGCAAGGCAATCACGGCGCGTCCATCGGGAGACCCTTCAACGGACCTGTTCATGGGGACCGGGGCTCTGGGGCGGCAGGCTTACTCAGCAGCGCTAGCTGTCTGGTCGACTGCAATCTGCTCGGCGACCTCGCTGTCGCGCGTAACCCTGCGCAGGTTGATGTTTTCGAACTGGGCCCAGATGAGACCAACAGGAATGATTGCGATGAACGTGACCAGAAGGATCGTTGCGGCGCAGGCGGTGGCAGCTTCGCGCGCCACGCCAAAGAACTGTGAGATAGCAATGGCTACCAGACCGATCTGTGTGAACCAACCGACGACAGGAAGCTGCACGACGCTACTGACGCCACTCACGATCATCAGGAGAACGCACTTGGCCGGCGTCATCGTTGCCAGCTCGGGACTTGCAACAAAAGCCCGCGTCGTTATCAGATAAGCAAAGGCGATGAGCAGCCACATGCCGATGGAAAGTGCAACGGCCACCGCAAAATCGGAAAACGAGCGCATGGTGTCAAGCCCGGTTTGGAATTCGCGAATCTTATTGCCGATGGCATGGCCCATCTTCTTCGATACCATGCCGAGAGTCTTTTCGAGAAACGCCGCAACGACTCCACCGGCGAACCGGACGGCAAAAAGGAAGAGCGCTCCTGCAAGGGTGCCGGCCATTCCCCACTCACCGGACCGTTTCACAAGTTCAGGATGAGGCACGGAGCCTGCCGCGCCGAACCAGGTTGTGAGCAGAATCGTTGAAGAGAAGATAAGCGCCATGGTTCCGGCATCGAAGAGGCGTTCGACGATGTAGACGGCGATCTGCGAGCTGACCGGCAGGTTCGTTTTCTTCGCCACGAGGTAGGGGCGGACCGGATCTGCAACGCGGCCGATGAGAGCCACGGCTGTGAAGCCGATGATCTGCGTTCCGAGAAGAGACGCCGGCGAAATCTTCTTGTTGTGGCGCAGCAACCATGCCCACCGCGCAGCTCTGAAGAGATAACCGATATAAATGCAACCAATTCCGATTGCGACATAGCCCCACCTGGCCTGGCCGAACTGAGCCAGGACTTCGCGCCAATCGATCGGGTATCGGTGCTGCGCGTAGACGCCCAATCCGACCAGCGCCACCAGAACCACTAGACCCAGAATCAGCTGTCGTTTCTTCAAGCGATCTCCATTCAAATCGGTGTTCCCATTCTATGGTCTGTGGTCCATGGCAGGAGCGCAGGGCGTCTTGTTTCAAGTCAAAGGAGCTTTTCTGGGAACTGGAAGCGGTTTATCGGCTTGGAGAAGGAGCGGGACTCACGGAAGGAGAGCCGCCAACGTCGGCCTGCGCCCGTCGGGCCCGCACTCGACGGTTGAATTCGTGGATAACGCGGGCGACGTAGACCCGTGTTTCGCGATAAGGTGGGATGCCGTGGTATTTGTCTACTGCCCCCGGCCCGGCGTTATAAGCGGCGAGCGCGAGCGCGATGTTGTCGTGGTATCTGACGAGAAGCTCGTTCAGATAGGCCGAGCCGCCGCGAACATTCTCATCGGGACGAAAACTGTCATCTACGCCGTGTTCAGCTGCCGTCTTCGGCATTAACTGCATGAGTCCGCGGGCGCCTGCACGGCTGACAGCGCGGGTGTTGCCGTTGCTCTCGGCCTTCACCACGCTGGCGAGCAGATCGGCGTCGAGGTTGTGCTGTTCGCCGGCTTCGGCCAGCATCTCGTGCAGGTCGGTCGGGCTTAGCTTCGCGTCTGCAAGGGATTTGATTGAAGCTACGGGGGCCTGTGTTGGTGATGGCGGAGGATCGGGCACGGTTTCGAAACCGGTGATCTCTTCGGGGCGGAGCTCGATGTAGCTGCCGTCGCCCGGGGTGAGATAGAGACGCATCTGTGAGCCAACCTGCGCGTGGTGATTGCAACGCATATCGAAGCCATTTGCAAGCACGACACGCTCACCGGCTTCCGCTGGCAGGGTCATGCCAGCGAAAGCCAGCACGACGACGGCAAGTTTGAAGGTGAAGCGCATCTGTTCAAAGTTCTCGCGGTTCCGATTATCCCTCAAGGGGCTAAAGCCCAGATCATTTTCGTGGAGGTTTCGACAAGACTCAAGTCGTGCTCTGTTACAAAGCGTGTTGCTGTTTCTCAAACTCTAGCAGAGGCTTGACGCGCCAGGGCGGTCTCCAAAGTCACGGCAACCCCGTCTTCATCGTTGGGCGGGGCTTGCTTCCAGCCGCACGTTTTGGCCATTGTACGCAAGTCCTTGGATGCGTTGCTCATAAGGACAGCCTGGCCGGCCCATTTGAGCATGTCAACGTCATTCCAGTTGTCGCCGATGGCCATTGTCTCCCTGCGATCGATGCCAAGGCGCGCCGCCAGCCGCTCGAGCGCCCAGCCTTTTGAGACCCCTGGTGGCAGCAGATCGAGGATAGAGAGATCCCGCGCCGGGTATTCGGTACGTACAGCTTCACAGAAGCCGCTCCATTCGCTTGACTTTAAAGCCACTTCAGCCCTGCGCATACTGTCGATGCCGCCCGTGACCATCCCCTGGATTGGGTCGTTGCCGTCTTCCAACGCGCGTTCGAGCGGCTGGATAATCTCGATGGAATCGCGGTTGGCTTCGACCCAAAGCGCGATTCGGTGCTCGGCGTTCTGGAGGTCCTCGAGAACGAGCTCACCGCAACCAACCTGGTCGAAGGTGAAAACCAATGTGCCAAAAGGCCTTAGCAGACCGCAGAGAACACGGGCTACCCGCGCGGCGAGATGGGACCGGTCGAGAGAGTCGCCGCCAAGGGTTCGAGTCACTGCACCATTCGACGTGATGAGGGGCATGTCCGCTCGCAAGCCGAGACCCTCGAGCAGCGGAGCCGTATAGGCCGTGCGGCGGCCCGTGGCGATGGCGACGGTGATGCCGGCGTTCTGCGCAGCCCGTAGCGCCTGCGCGTTGCGGGGGCTGATCGCCTGGCTAAAGGTGGGCAACAGCGTGCCGTCCATGTCGATCGCCACCAGGCGAACGGGGGGATGCATACAACAAGTGTACTTGGGTTCGGTAATCGCGTTGTCAAAGCAAGGCTAAAGTCCTGAATGTTCATCGTGTTCCATGGTTTCCGAGCAATTGCAACCGCTCTGTGTGTGACCCGTGGCACAGCCATCTACGTTGGCCATCTTCCGAAGGAGTTTCATCAATTCGTGGATCGCTTTCGGTTGCAGCTGTCGCAGGTGCGGCCATGGGTCTTCGTTCTTGGGACCAACGGAAAACGATCCCAAGCACTTTTGGGCGGCGCGGGCCGGCTGAAAATCGCGCTTTCTGGAATAGGCCCCGAGAATTCCAACCTCGCGGAGACTTCCCTCAGCGGCTAAAGCCGCACTGATTCTTTATTGCTCTGTCCAGCCGGGGACTTACTTTACTCTTCTCGGCAACCGAGCCCCTTCAAAGCACATTGAGTACACTGGCTGCATGGAGCAGGTTTGTACCAACTGTCACGCCATATTGGCCCCAGAGACAAAGGCCGACTGGTGCCCGGCTTGCGGCGGCGCATTGACGGAGCGGCCAGAACTGGAATTGTCCGCACCTCAATCGACTGCACCGGGATCTGCCAAACCTGAAGTCGATCATAGGGGCATCGTTCTGCCGCGGCGACATGCCGTAGGCGGAATCATTACGCCACAATAAGACTTGCAAATGATCGTCATCGAGCGCGTCACGGCTGAGAGTGCTCTTGTCTTCAAGGACGTGCGTCTGCGCGCTCTCAAGGAGTCTCCGACTGCGTTTTCGAGCACGTATGCGAAGGAGTCGCAAATCTCAGACGAAGAGTGGATCCAGCGAGCAGTGCGCTGGAGTAGCGATGGTGCGGTCGGATTTCTTGCGCATGAAGAGGATCGCGTGTGCGGCATGGTGTTCTGCTTTGAGAGCGAGCAGGATCGCGGACAAGGGCACATCGTATCGATGTGGGTCGATCCGGAGTTTCGGCTCGCCGGCGTGGGAAGGTTGCTGATCCTTTCTGTTGCAGCCTGGGCAAAGGACCGATCCATGCGTGAACTGAAGCTGATGGTGACGAGCGTGAATCACGGCGCGGTTGCATTCTATGAGCGCCTGGGATTCAGGATGAGCGGAAAGACCGGGCCGTATCCGAATGATCCGGCCATTACGGAACACGAGATGTGGTTGGCGGTGTCGTGACATCTCGAACTCGGCGCGCAGAGATCAATTGGGGCGCAATCCGTAGACGTCGAGTTCACCAGGGATCGATGTAGTGCTGCCGACCCCACCCGTGTTGTTCAGGCATCTCCTTCGGGTTGTTGTCACCTGAAAGACACCGACAAATTTGCTAACTACTAGAATTCGCAGAGAGTTTCTAATTGCAAGCACTGTTCCCGACCGACTGAAAACCAGGGCACAACCCGCGGCGAAACCCGTAAGCCAACTATGAATTCCGGCGAGCGCGAATTCAGTTCTTCAGCTTGAGTTTTCGTGTCTACTCGTAACGAAGTGCCTCGGCCGGGCGAATGCGGGCGGCCGCGGTGGACGGATAGAGCGTTGCTAGTAGTGAGATGCCGATCGAGACCACGGAGACCACAATACCATCGAGGATGCGCGGCGCAAACGGAAGCGTGTCGAGCGCGTAGACGTCGGGCGAGAGCCGGATGTGGTAGTGGCCTCCGGCCCATGCCCCGATGTATCCAAGCACCAGGCCGAGAATCGTGCCCACGACGGCGATCAGAAATCCCTGCATGAGGAAGATGCGGCGAATCTGACTGGGATCGACGCCGAAGCTCATAAGGACAGCGATGTCGCGTGTCTTCTCCATCACCATCATGGTGAGCGCGATGAGAATGTTGAGAGCGGCAACGATCACGATAAGGGTGATGACGATGAAGGTGACGATCTGCTCGAGTCGCAGCGCGCGGAAGAGCTCGCGATTCTGCTCCAACCAGTTGGTGGTTTGAAAGCCCGGGCCGGCGGCCTTCTCGATCTCCCGGGCAATTTCGGGCGCGCGATTGAGGTTATCGACGCGGAAGCTGATCACGGAGGCAAGGTCGGGTTCGGCGTATAGCAGTTGTGCGTCGGCGAGCCGGACGAAACCCCAGGCAGAGTCGTACTGGTAGAAGCCGGTGTGGTAGGTGCCGACAAGGCGGAAGTGGACATATTTGGGGATGATGCCGACCGGCGTGAGGTCGCCTTGCGGGCTGATCAGCATGACGGAGTCGCCGACGTTTGCGCCGATCGAGGCGGCAAGGTCTTTGCCGAGGATGATGGGAGGCAGTTCTGCAGCGCCAGGCGGGGCCGGCTCGGGCTGAGGATCAAGAGCTCGTATCGCGTCACGCGGGGCATTTGCCAGCACAGTGCTGACACCTCGTTCCTGCCCTGGCACGATGCCTTCGATTAGCGCAAAGCCGGCGCGGGCGCCGTTCGCCACCATCACCTGTTCATCGAGCTCCGGAGCTGCAGCGACGACGTGCGGCACCTTGACGAGGCGGTCGATGAGAGATCGCCAGTCGCGAATGCCGTCGTTCTTCACCCGCATCAGCTGAATGTGCGCGCTGGAGTCGACGAGGCGATCCTGGAGGTCCCGGCGCATGCCGTTGGTGACCGCGAGGGCGATGATTAGCGCGGCGACGCCGGCGGCGACCCCGGCGATCGAAATGGCAGTGACGACGCCGACGACGGCCTGACGTCGCTTTGCTCTCAGGTACCGCGCCGCCACATAAAGCTCAAATCGCATCGTGCTTGTTTCTTGCCTACTTCGCAGGCGAGCCGAAGACCGTCTTGGCTACGCCGATGTTCTCATGCCTGTCATAGACGCGCACGGTAATGAGGTGTTCGCCGGTATTGCCTTCGAAAGCCTTTACGGGGATCTCGAAGTCGTAGTGCTCTCGCTTTGAATCAGAAAGCTTGCCAACAGGATCGATGTATTGCCAGGAGCCGGCATCGACCGAGTACTCGGCGTGTGAGATCGGGGATGCAGCATCTTCAGCGTCGAAGGTGACGTGGACTGGAGCGGGGCAGGGAGGCTGGACGCATTTTGCCAACGCTTGCTCGACCTTCAGTGCGCTGATGACCGGAGGGGTGGTGTCGATTTCGAAACGCTCGCTCTCTCTCGAATCGGTCAGCGCTTCGCCAGGGTTGTGCGATGGCGCGTCGGAGGCAACGACCTTGATGCGGTAGCCGCCATCGGGAATGAGAGAGGCGTCGAAACTGTAGGCCTTTTCGGTGATGTCGTCTTTCAGAAGGTGCCAGTCGCGTTCGCCGTCGCCGCGAAGGTAGAGAGAGTAGACTAGGTCGTCCCCGTTTTCATCGTGCGCCGTCCAGCGAACGGTAATTGCGGTGCGGTCTTTGGTAGCCGGCAGAGGCGTACTAGCGCCGGTATCGACGGGAACTACTGCCGGCTGAGGGGAAGGGAAGCTGATGTTGACGGTTTGCTGCTGGCTGGCGGCCGACGCCTGCGGATTGAGCCGTGCACCAGGAACAACGACGAGGTCATCGATTTCGGGTGCCGCGTTTAGGGGCAGGTAATTTACGCCGACGCTGCCAACAACACCACCCGGGCGCAACACAGCCTTCCACTGGAGAAACCTGCCGGCTGGCGATTTCACAACGCCGTCGTTCAACGGCTGCCAGTCGGACCAGCCCCAGTCGCCATGACCGCGCACCGGCTGCTCAACGTTTCCGGTGCGAGTAAATATTTCATAGTTCTGTGAGCCAGGATCAATCTCGACACGGCCGAAACGCGCGAAGGCTCCGGCATCGAGCACGTCGCTGGCGTACTCATGCGTTTCGGATTTGGCGAGCGAGTAGAGCTTGCCGGTGTTGCCGGTGCCGATGAAGACGGAACTTCCCGCGCCGCCGTGGACTTCGGCAAGACTCAAGCCCTGTTGCGCCTCGACGTGCGCGATGTCGGCGTAGTCGCCGTTTTCCTGGATACGGAAGATATGGCCGCGATTGCCGCTGATGGCGAGCAAGCCATCGGGTTGAGATGCGAGCGCATAGACGATGTCGTCCTTGCTTGACCACACCTTGCGTGGGGCCTGGTTCTCGGCGATCGCGTAGATTTCAGTTCCCTCCGGTGCGGAGGCGCTGGCGTTGGCAGCCTGCAGTGAAGCCGGCTGCACGATGGTGAAGGTGATCGCCCCCACACCCTGGACCGGGAGCGGCGGGAGAGGATTCCGGCTCTTGTCGCCGACACTTGCCGCGTAGATGGTGCCATTGGACGCCACCGCGACCGAGGTGATCTCGCGACGCGGAGCTTCAAAAAGGACGTAGCCTTTGCCCTGCGGACTGATGCGGTAGACGAGGCCGGAGCCGTCAGATCCGGCGATGAGATTGCCTTTCGCGTCCCATGCCAGAGCGCGGATATGCTGCTCGTCGCTTTTGAAGAAAACTTCGGGCTTCGCTTCGGGATGCGCAGTATCAACGCGATAGATTACGCCGGGTCCGCCGGTCGCGATGTAGAGCCGCCCCGCCGAGTCGAATGTCATGTCCCATACATAGTGCGATCCTGAAGCGCGGTTTTCCTTGGCCGTCGCTTCCGTGCCGGATTGAGTGCTGGTCGATTCCTCCGCCTTCGCGACGTCAAAAACAACCTTCGCGGTGGAGTCATCCTGCTTCGTAGTGGCGTTGGGATCGAGTTTGTATACCTTGCCGCTCGGCACCGTGGCCGCGTAGACCGCTCCGTCCGGCGCCACGCGAACCACCTGGACGGTGACATCGCGCGATTCGAACAGAGTAGTGGGCTTGGCGCTCTTCTCTGCACTGCCACGAAGCACGGTTGCGGGCGATCCAGTGCCAAGAAACGGCGTGCCGTTTTTGTCGACGGCAACCGACCACACGAAGGCGGACGGCGTAGTCAGCAGGTCCGTCAAACCGGGCCCTTCGCGCAGGTGGCCGCTGCTGCCGATTGCGACACCCTTCGGCGTGCCTCTTTCAAATTCGTCGACGCGCGATTGGGTCCAAAGATGAGTGCCCTGGGCTATGAGCGGCTGAAACGCACCCAGAGCGCAGGTGGCCGCGAGCAATGAGCCGAGCACGGAACTGGAAACGGAGAAGGAGCGGAGAGAAGCAGGTTTCACTGCAAGCATTCTAAGGTTGAGTCTACTAGACGGAAAGCATCTCGATGGCGACCGACGTTTGTTACTCCCCACTCCCCAATCCCTTGTTCTCTCGTTTTCTTGGTTCCTGCTCTGAAGTCATCGGCCGCCGCGAAACTGGATAATGCGGCGCCGGTCGCGCTTGGAAGGGCGGCGCTCGGGGACTGGAGCGTATTGCTGCATGGCTTTTCGCTCCGCTGCCTCGCGCTGGCGCTGCTGCTTGCTGGCATCAGTCTCGCGATACATCTTCTGCGCGACAGCTGCCGGACCGCGAATTTCGCTCAACTGGAGAACCTCAATGTGAAATTCGCCGCCTTCGTTCTTTACGCGAAGCAGATCGCCAACATGCACGTTGCGCGCCGGCTTGGCTTCGATCTCGTTTGAGCGGATGCGGCCGAGATCGCAGGCCTTCGCGGCCAAAGCACGCGTTTTGAAGAGGCGCGCCGCCCAAAGCCACTTGTCAATGCGAACGGAATTGGAGTATGGTTCGTCGGTCACTGTGAGAACGGTTGCGGTGGAATCTTAGTCGCTATCCAAGCTCGAGGAAAGAATTTTACCCTTGCGGCAACAAGCCCATCAACTCGCGGAGTGCATCCCGTAAACCTCCGAATATCTTAGTTATTTGACGTGCAGAGTCAACCCGTTTCCCGGCCTTGGGAAACCTGCTAGCCTTAAGAAAGTAGAGGTGACTATACGTGAGCAAGAACAAGAATTTTCCCCCTGTTCCGCTCAAGGAAGTTCCCGCGCACCTGGAAGTTCCCGCGGGCCATCGGCCTGTCGTTTTAGTGGTTGACGATGAAAGCGTGATCGCGGATACGCTGGCTGAGATCCTTACCCGAAGCGGCTATAACGGTGTGGCAGAGTACGACGGGGATAGCGCCCTGGAGAGAGCTCTCCTGGCACCTCCGGAGATGCTGATTACGGATGTAGTTCTGCCCGGCATGACCGGCATCGAACTCGCGATTTCTGTGCGGCGCATCTTCCCCGACTGCAAGATCATTCTTTTCTCTGGCCAGGCATCGACCGCCGATCTGCTGGCAAGTGCTCGCGCGGAAGGCCACCACTTCACCTTGCTCAACAAGCCATTGCACCCCCAGGATCTTCTGCTTCGAGTTTCAGAAGGTCTGAAGCCGCACAAGGGCTCTCCGGTCGAAGCGAAGTAGCGGATGAGTTGATTTTTCTTTGTGAAAGGGATGCTGACGCGAGGTGCCTGCTCAGGTGTGGAATTCTGGTTGGTGATGGTAGACACGGCGGCTTCACGCGCCGTCCCTGGGAGACTTCGAGCGTAACTTCTGGACTTCCATTCCCACGCTGAAGCGCGGGGCTAACAGACGCTGCGCCTTCCGCGCTGGCTTCTTGTTTAGTTTGCGAGAACCGCTCGGTAGCGGACCTTGTATTTCTTGACCTTCTCGATGGCCTCATTGGCCCTGGCCATGGCGAAGCACTCAGTCGTTGCCTGGACGCCGTGACGAGCAGCAACGTCGAGCATCTCGCGGATCCGTTGCGGGCTGCCAATAGGACTGCCGGTCACGGTGCGGACGCCCGCGATGAGTGGAAACGCCTGCAGCGAGACGGGCGAGGGTGGCACCCCAACGAAGCACAGGGCGCCGGTTGGCCTCAATGCCTGGACGTAGACGTTCCAGTCCTGGTCTGCATTGGCAGTATTCAGGATGAAGTCGAACGATCCTGCCACTTCTTTCATCGCTTTCGACTCGCGCGAATTCACAAAGTAGTGTGCTCCCAGAGAGCGAGCCTCTTCTTCCTTGCCAGTCGAAGTGGAGAATGCGGTGACCTCGGCTCCGAAGGCTCTTGCAAACTGGATGGCGATGTGGCCGAGGCCGCCGATGCCGACTACGCCGACGCGCGAAGAAGGGTTGACGCCATGTTCACGCAGTGGGCTATACACGGTGATCCCGCCGCAGAGCAGGGGCGCAGCCTGCTCGCTGGGCAGCGCATCGGGAATCCGCATGACAAAGCGGGCGTTGGCGCGAACGCGGTTGGCGTAACCGCCGTGTCGACGAACGCATGTAGCTTCCATCGAGAGGCAGAGATTCTCGAGGCCGCGGCTGCACCACTCGCACTCGCCGCAGGAGTTTGCCTGCCAGCCGAGCCCGACGCGCTGACCCGGTTTGATGGAATGAACCTCGGAGCCGGCTGCGACGACAGTCCCGATGATCTCGTGTCCGGGAATGAAGGGATACTGGCTGATTCCCCAGTCGTTGGAAATCAAATGTAGATCGCTGTGACAGATACCGCAGTGGGAGATGCCGATTTCGACCTCATGCGTGCCCAGTTCACCCGGGTCATAGCGAAAAGGCAAAAGCTCGGCTCCCGCTGCGTGAGCTGCTAGTCCTTGAATTTGGGCCATGTCGTTCTGAAGTCCTCGCTGGGTCGAAAGAAAAGGCAAAAATCCTAGGCCGCACGAGTGCGGCAGGGTTAACGTGAGCGGTACAGGTCAGACTAGTTTAAACCGCCGCCCGGCTCGATGTGGAGGTTAAGTATCTGAAAGCCGTTGAGCATTCCCCCCGCCGGGGCTTCGCCCGCAACCACCGCGGATTCTCCATTCAGGGTTACGTCCTGCGCTGCGCGCAGCGGCTCCATCGCGTTGGCGACAGAGAGCGGCAGGGTGGAGAGGGTTTGGCCGTTCACACCGGCCTGCGCCGCCGGCAGAAGAAGGCTGACGAAGATGCGGTCGGCCGGGTGCTGATTCCGAGCCTGGGCGAGCGCTGTATTGAGGTCAACGGTGCGGTTGGAGAAACGTGGCTGATTGAGCGCCCGGTCGAGCGTGCCGGCATCCGAGACCAATAGACGTACATTGCCGGCAGCGATTCCGACGGGCAGATGAATCGGGATACGGATATTGCGTTCCGGCTGTTGCCAGGGACGCAGGGTGGCTTCGACGACGACGTTGTCACCGGCATGCACGATGTTGCTCGAGTCGATACGGGCGTTTTCCAGCTCGATCTGTGCACGTCGCGGAATCGAATCTACGTTCAGCTCAATGTTCTTGATCGCACCCTGACGCGCGCCATTGGCATAAAGCTGTGCGAAGCTCTGGTTCGCTTGCATTGCCGCGGAGAGCTGCGCCGGGATCTGGTCTCCGGCAGATGCCCACAGGTCGATGGGCGAGGGCGGGAAGCCTTCGATGCTGACAGCGCCGGTGATGTGATAACTGGTCTCAAGGCTGCTCTGGTTGCTCTCAAGCAGGGCGTCGTAGAGCGATACCAGCACGGCCTGGGGTGTGAGCGCGGGCAGGTCGACAACCTCAATGTTCAGTTTGCGGACGGCTCCTTCGCCATGCACCTTGATGTGCACGGGGATCATATGCGGCTTCGCGCCGAGCGTGCCGCGGATCGCTGAGTCGCGATCCTCAGTAAAAGTCCCGATGGCGTCGCCGGTGTTGATGATCTTGAACGCGTTTAACGGCGATGCCAGCGTCTCCACGACATCCGCGGTAGTCATTGGCAGCGAGACAGTGCCTGCCTGGAGAAGAGGGTGCCCACAAGCGAGTAACTGCTTCGGATCGACGTAGGTGACGGTGCAGGTGGCGGAGACCTCCAGGTCTCCGCGAACGAGCTGTGCGCTGACGGCCGAGCCGGGTACGATACCGGCAATCGCCGACGAAGAAATGGCGCCAAAGGAGCCGTCGGCGTCTTCCAAGGAGGAGCCGCTACCGCCGCCCGTTGCAACGATGTCGAGCCCGGTGCCTGCCATCTCCTTTTGCCACAGCCTGATCGCCTCAGGGCGGAAGCCACTCATCACCAGCGGTGTCTCCATAGCCCGAAACATCATTCCGTTACCATCTGCGAACAAACCAGGCTTCGACGGGGCTTGGGATGCCACAGGAGTTGCCGGATCCCAGTCTGTGCTTACCGGCAGGTTTTTGACCTCAAGCATCTGGGCGATCGGCGTGATGCCCGCGATCGGGTCCTTGGCGAACTGGCCGATGCGGTAAGAAAGCGACCCGACGAGCTGGTTGCCGATATAAACCGGGCTGCCGCTCATGCCGGCGACAACTCCTGTGTATTCAGGTTTTGCGCCCCGCAACCTGGCCAGGATCATGTCCTGTCCCGGGCCGCGCGCACCGCGAAGAACGCCGAGGATTTCGACCTCCATCGGCTCGGGCTTCGTTCCGGAGAATACGGTCCAGGCCGTGGCAATCTGTCCCCGGTGAACCTGGCTGAGCGGGAAAAAGCCTCCGCCGGAGGCAGGAGGACCCTCAATGCCGGGTGATGTGGTTTGCGCGGACGCAGATGCCGCGATGGATGCGGAGACGAGGGCAACGGCCAACGTTCGGAGCGAGGAAAAGACTGCCTTGAGACAAGAACTCACGTCTATAAGATTAAACCGGGTACGCATTGGACCGGGAGATTTCATGTTCGATCGTATTGTCATGTCACTACGGTTTTGACGCCCAAGACGGGAGGTTGTTTACCGTGGCAGTTTGTTGCTTGCCGACTCCTTTGGGCTGTCCCTATGCTGTGAACATCGAGGTAGGAATGTCAACGATTCGATTGCAAGACTCATCCCGAAACCGGCTGGCCCTGGCCGTCCTGATGGTTGCGTTGGCAGCCGGACCAACCAGTTGGTCTCAGGGCACGCCGCAAAGTCAGCCGCCACAACAGCCATCTCCTCAGCAACAACCCGACCAAACATCGCCCGACTCGGGCGGTCCGGGGGGAGACAATGGCGCGATCGCCCTACCCAAAAAGAAAGACAAGCCCGACGACACGCCGCCGGCCGCGCCGCCACAGCCCAAGTTCAAGAACCCCGAAGGCGCCGGCGACTATTCGCTTCGCGTCAATGTTCCTGAGGTGACGGTCGACGTCGGCGTTTTGCTGGAGAAGACCGGACAGTTTGTTCCCGGCCTGAAGCCCTCGAATTTCAGGCTCTATGAGGACGGCGTGGAACAGAAGATTTCGGGCTTCAAACGCGTTGAGGCCCCGATAACCGCGCTGCTGTTGTGCGAATTCGCGAACAGCAACTACACCTACGCCTTTCTTTATGACATGCGCAACGCCGCATGGGAGTTCGCTCAGCAGCTGCGGCCGCAGGATTACGTTGCGCTGATGACCTTCGACATGCGCACGCAGATCTGGCTCGACTTTACGCAGGACAAGCGGCAGCTACTGAACGCGATTCAGTCGCTCGTGATTCCGGGCTTCAGCGAGAGGAACCTCTTCGACGCGCTCTACGAGGCGGAGGACAGGCTGAGCCGCATTGAGGGCCACAAGTACATCATCCTCATCGCGTCAGGCCGCGACACATTTTCGAAGATCACGCTCGACAAGATCTACCAGAAGGTGAAATCGACACCGGATATCACGATTTTCGCGGTCTCAACCGGTGGAGCATTGCGGGCAATGACGGAAGGCGGTCCGGGATTCGGTCAGCAGATGCGCGATATAGACTACCTGCAGGCCGATAACGAGATGAAGACCTTCGCGAAGATGACCGGTGGAATGTGGTTCGAGCCCCGATTCGTGGCTGAGATGCCCGAGGTCTTCGGCGACATCAACAAGGCGATCCGGTCGAAGTATGAACTTATATACCACCCCTCGAATCCAAAGCAGGACGGCAGCTATCGAAAACTGCGAGTGGAACTGGTCGATGACGAAGGCAAGCCGCTGCACATGCAGGACGAGAAGCACAAGCAGCTGAAGTACGAGATTATTGCGCGAGATGGCTACCGCGCCAAGCAGGAAGTGGAGTAGAGAAGAGAACAGCTCAACCAGGCAGGCGGTAGCCACACGGCTATCGCCTACTGTTTTGAGGAGGGCTGCAGCGATCTATCTAAACTGGTTGAGCACGTCGTTAATGTAGTAGCCGATGACGAAGAGAGTCGCGACGACTACCACAATCTCCGAGACCCTCACGAGTGGCTGCACCTTATTGACCCTGGCGACGATGGCAGCCTGGGCGCTCCTCTCATGGCTGAAGGAATCATCCAGAAAAATCTGATCCTCCTCATCGCGGGTAAGCCGCGAACGGTAAAGTATCAGGGCCGCCATAATCAGAACGGTCAAACCCCACACAGCCCACATGACCGGAACGAACGTCATAAGTTCACCTCCAGCGGAATTTTCCCCACTGATTGCTCCGCGCCCTTCACTTATGACGGCGTGGACCACAGATGGGTTTACGGCAGAAATCATAGCCCGGAATGATTCAAAGCCACGTGACACTAGTCACAGGCAATGGAGCCCGGCCCGCTGGGGCGCTCAGGGGAAAACCGATTGAGAACGCTGGATTTGCGGGCCCAAAGCGATTGCTGCGATCTCCGCGACCTTCATCGTCCCCGCTGCATCCAACAAATTGACGGAAGGAACCAGCTCTTGTAACCGCTCTGGCGGGGAAGTACAGTAGCATATAGGGAAGATTTCAACGGAATCGGGAGAAAACATGGCAACCACAACCACAACACCCACGCAGGAAACAGAGAAGAAAACGCCACTTACGCTGACACCTCAGGCCATCTCCAAGGTGCGCGAGATCATGGCCACGCAGGATCCGCTTCCTGCCGGATTACGCATTGGCGTTGTGGGTGGCGGCTGCTCGGGCTTCCAATATTCGATGGCCTTTGAGAATCAGGCCGGTATGATGGATAAGGTCTTCAACTTCGACGACCTGAAGGTCTTTGTCGATTCCACCTCGTTGATGTACCTGAACGGATGTACGGTCGACTATGTCGAGACGCTCGAGGCGGCCGGCTTCAAGTTCGAAAATCCCCAGGTGAAGAGCACCTGTGGGTGTGGATCTTCGTTCCAGGTGTAAGGCTAAGGCTGGGAAGAAGGGACCTCGGAACAAAGGGATCAAGAGAAAGCCCGTCCGGATGGACGGGCTTTCTTGCGTCTGAATGCTAAATCCGCCGAGCTACTGCTGCGGGGTAGCCGGTGTTTGCGTGGTTGGCGCCGTGGGCGTCATTGGATTGGTTGTGTTTGTGTTATTGGTGCCGCTTCCGATCGAGTTGGTGGTACTGCTTGCCGGTTGGCCGACCGTGCCCGTGTTTCCGCCCGTCATTATCCGCTGGTCCATAATCGGGTCGTAGAGGAACTCCCACTCGTTGTAATGGTTCTTCTTTTTGAAGACCATGATCGATTGTTTCGGACTCTGCGGTGAGAAACCGATGATTCCCGCGCCGCCGAAGGCCTGCCCGCTGCCGGTGGGATTGTTGGCGGAGCCAAAAGTGGAGCCGGTCTGGGTGCTTCCAGCCTGGGTGGTTCCGATCGTTCCCGCGACCGTGCCGCCTATGGGATTGCCATTGGCGTCCGTTCCGCCACTCTGTCCAGCGCCGGTTGCGCTGGCATCCGTTGAAGGCGTCGTCGTGGTGGGCGAGGTCGGGGTATTGAAGAGCCCGCTGCCCGTGGTGGTGCTCGTGCCGCCGGATGGACCAATGCCGGCCACGGTCGCGCCGGCCAGCGGCTGGCCGAAGAAACCCATCGCTGCCGGGGTTTTGTTCTTCCCGAATTGAACCGGCGTCCATTCGTCCTTGCCCGTAGTGGGATCGGGGTACTTCTTGCGCAGGAAGCGAATGTCGTTGGTCTTAACGAGAGCGTCTATGTTGGGCGGATAAGCGTGGAATTTGCGGTAATAAAGCTGCACAGCACGCGTGTACTGCTTGCCACGCTGCATGGTTTCTCTGTCGCGATCACGCTGGATGTCCTGGCGCACCTTGGGAACTGCGATGGTGAGCGAGAGGACAAGGATTGCCGCCATGAAGATGACCGCGACGAGCACATAGCCATCTTCAGAGGAATCAGTGCGACGTTTTGGAGAGAGACAGTTCATCTACTGCTGGTTCGCAGACAGTTGTAGCGTCTGCGTATTGTTGTATCCGAGGTCTGTGATCTGCACCGAGCCAGGCAGGATCGAGTCAACCTTGTAACGGTGATCGACGATCTCCCCGGGCCGCGCCATGAAGATATCCTCGCCACGCACAAGGAAGGCGCGCATCGACTTGTCGGGGCTTTGCGAATAGCCGAAATACTTCAGGTCGATTGCGGGCGGTTGTGGCGGCACATAAACAGGCGGAGGCGGCGGAGTATTGCGTGCGTTCTTGACCGTCTGTTCGATGTGAACCGGCGGCGCCGACTCAGCGGAGAAGATATTGCGCCCCGTGCCCGCGTAGACCACATCTTCGCTCTGCGCGAGCTTGTCGAGGTGGAGCGCCGGATCGATGTTGCTGGTTGTCACGCGGAGCGCCTGGGGGCCATTTGCTGCCGCGCTGGCGCCTCCCTGTTGCGTGCGGGGCGGCGGATGCGTTGCCGCAGCAGGCGGCGGAGTAGGCGGAGTGGACGGAGAACCGAAGTAGTTATAGAGCTCGTAGCCGCCAATGCCGACGATGGCCACCGCCAGCGCGATCACGATATACACCTGGCGCTTGTTTTCTGTTCCAAGAGCGAGGGCCATGATTATTCACCCTCCTGTGCAGTAGGAACATTGGCGGGAGGCATTTCGGCCGGGGTGGGCGGCAGGCCCTGGGGCACATCGGACGGACGCAGCCAGGTGGACACGCGCAGGCGCAGATTCACAAGGCCGCCCTGCTGCCCTGTAAGGGCCATGGCGCGGATCATGAAGAAGGTCTTGTCGCGTTCGAGGCTGTTCACAAAACGCATGATCTGCTGATACTCGCCGCTTATACGCGCATCGAGAGATATCTCGGTCAGATCGCCAGTGGAGGCGCCCTGGGTGTACTGCATTCCTGAGAGGCGCACACCCGATTTGACCTCAAGGTCGCCAACTACTTGGGCGATTGAGGAGTAGTTTGCCGGAATTCGCACGGCATAGAAGTCTTGGATCTGCTTGCGTGAATCAACCACGCGCTGATCGAGGCCCCGCAACGGAGCGGTCTGCAGATCAAGCGTTTTGAGCTCGATCTGCTTGTTCGCGGTGATATTGCTGGAACTTGAGGCCGTCGCCGCCCAATCCATGCCAAGTCGAATGGCAAGCACGAGAGAGATGAGGCTTAGCGCACCCACGCCGATGTAGTGCCAGGTGAGTGGGGAAGAAAGCCGTTCGCGTGTTGTGTTGGAGTTCTGTGGGCTCATTGCGGAACTCCTTGATGTGGCTGAACGGGCGCCTTGGGCCGGGTCATACCGGTATATGGAGGACGGGCGCCTTTGGGCGAGGTTTGAGGCTCCCCGGTTGCCGGAGTCTTCGCGGCCGCCTCGGCCTTCTCTTTTGCGAGCTTGCGCTCCTCTGGAGTCCCAGGGGTGTAATCGGCCAGGATGTCGAAGTCCATGCGATTTGAGGCGCTCACCGGCTGAGCCTGCTGATTTGGTCCGCCTGAAGTCTCGGCAGATTCTCCAACGATGCGAGGCAAAACGAAGTGGCGTGAATGCTCAAGATTCTGAACGAGCTCAACATCCTTGTCACGGGGACCCAAAACGCGCAGTCGCACGGAAATCTGTCCGTTCTTGACCGTGGGTTCCAACGTTTGCACCTGGACCCCGGCGGGCAGCACCCTCTCCAGGTCTTCCATGGCCAGTGTCCAGGAGAATGCTTTTTCATCGAAGAGGCGATTCAGGCTCTCTGCTTGCTCAAGTGTGCGTGCGTTGTCTGGCTGCTTCATCAGGGCCTGATAGCGCTGCTGTTCCTGACGGACCTGAGCGATTTTGGCGTCAAGCGAGTGCTCGCGAGCCCGCGCTGCTTCAGCCTTGCCATGAACGGCACGCAGACCGAGCAGCAGACCCAGGGCCACCAGCGCAAGTACGCCGATGACGATGCGCATTGTCTTAAGCGCCGGCGCTATATCGGCAAATGGCCGTGAGGCGAGATTGATGGCTACACGCACGCTATGCGGCTCCTGCCAGGGCGCCGGCAAGCCCGGCGACGCTCATGTTGGAAAGACTTGTGGCAACGCCGGTGCTTGGCCGCGGTGCAAGATCGATGATCCTCAACTCTGAAGACCCAAACCACTGTTCGAACTCAGCAGCGGTGCCGTTGCCGGCAAAGTAGAGTTCCTTCGGCAGAACGGAAACCTTGTCCTCATAGTAAGCAGCAGCTACGGCGACGCTGCGCTGCACCTCCAGCAGACGCTGTTCCGGGTCGTCAGGCAGGTCGAGTGTACGGTAGAGGAGCAAGTCATTGCCCCGGGTAATGGATGTGGTAATGGCGACTTTGCTCAGGCATGCGGCGAGCATCGGCTCGGAGGAATCGACCGTTGCGAGAGCCGCGAGAGCCGACGGGATCACCGCACCCGGTTCGTAGCCGGCAGCGCGAACCACAGTCTCATATTCCTCAAGGATGTTGCTGGGAAGAACGGCTACTAAGACGCGCGCCTCGGTCTTCGTTTCCGAAAGAAGCTGATAGCTCAGGCCTGCGTGTTCCACGTCGAAGGGAACCATCTTGCGCAGCCTGAAGCGAAGTACCGGAATTGCTTCCGAGGCGCGCGCCGGGAGCGTATCGAAGTCCAGCACAAAGACGCGAACTGCCGTATCCGGGATCACAACGGTTACGGCGCGGGTGCGAGGCGAGACGCTTGCCAGTGCATTCCGGATCGCCAGAGAAACCGCCTCGGGCGAGGTCATGTTCAGTTCGCCGATGGCCGGCATCAGCACGCCTGGACGCAGAGGTTCAAAGGCATAGACCGGCTGCTCGTGCTTTCCGGGCAGGGCTGCCGCCAGCACGCCCTCGGGTGTAAGCTCGATAGCCGCCGGCGGACGTCCGTACTGTGCCACATTTATCGATTTGCCAAGGATAGGGCTCACTATCGCGATGCCTCGATGAACGTAACCTTGTTGATCTCCTTGAGCGTCGTCAGGCCGCGGCGAACGCGATCAAGGGCAGATTCACGCAGGAAGCTCATGCCCTCGCGCTGCGCCAGCTTGCGAATCTCCGAGGTCGGCTTCTTCTCAAGGATCAGCTCACGAATCGGGTCGGTCAAGTCCAAAAGCTCGTGGATGGCAGTACGTCCTCGATACCCGGTACCCCCGCACTCGATGCAGCCGATCCCTTCGCGGAAGGCGAAGCCGCGCCATTCGGCCGGATCCATACCGCTGGCGATCAATACTTCGTCAGGGTAGCTGACGGTGTGTACACAGTGCTCGCAGACGGTACGAACGAGGCGCTGGGCGAGGATGCAATTGAGCGCTGAGACAAAATTGTAGGCCTCGACACCCATGTTGAGGAAGCGGCCAAGGACGTCCACTACGTTGTTGGCGTGTACCGTGGTAAAGACAAGGTGGCCGGTAAGAGCGGAGTTGATCGCTATCTGTGCGGTCTCCTGGTCGCGGATCTCACCGACGAGGATCTTGTCGGGGTCGTGGCGCAGAATGGAACGCAAGCCGCGGGCGAAGGTAAGGCCCTTTTTCTCATTGACGGGAATCTGCGTGATCCCGCGGATCTGGTACTCGACAGGATCCTCGATGGTGATGATCTTGTCTTCGTCGCTCTTGATCTCGTTGAGTGCGGCATAGAGTGTTGTCGTCTTGCCGGAGCCGGTCGGTCCCGTCACGAGAACCATTCCGTAAGGCTCACGGATATAGCGGCGGAAGCGGCGGAGATCTTCCTCGGCGAAGCCCACCACGTCGAGCGTAAGGTGGCGGAACTTCTCGCTCATCGACTCCTTGTCGAGCACACGAAGCACAGCGTTTTCGCCATGCACGGTAGGCATGATGGAGACGCGGAAATCGATCAGGCGGCTCTTGTAGCGGACACGAAAACGGCCGTCCTGGGGCACGCGGCGCTCGGCGATATCGAGCTCGGACATGATCTTGATGCGGCTCAGGATGGTCGTGTGGTGCTCCCGGGCGATGGGAGCCATGGCTTCCTGCAGAACGCCGTCGATACGGTACTTCACGTGGAGCGAGTCGTCGTAGGTCTCGATGTGAATGTCGGAAGCACGGCGTTCGAGTGCTGTAAAGATCGTGGTGTCGACCAGGCGGATGATGGGACTGATGTCTTCGTCGCTGGTCAGTTTCTCGATCGAGATGTTTTCGTCTTCCGCCGTATCCTCAGAGCCGACCACATCGAAAGTCAGACCTTCGCTGGCCTCGTCGAGAACGCGCTGCGACTGTTCGGTCTTCTTGAGCAGATCCGTGATCTGCGACAGCGTAGCGACACGCGCAATGATGCGCTGGCCGAGCAGGCCGGCGATCTCGTCGAGGACCATGAGCCGCGACGGGTCGCTGACTGCGATCACCATTGCGTCGGTGTGCTGCTCGATGGGGACGAAGTTGTAGCGGAACATCAGTTCTACCGGAACGGTGCGCAGCAGATCGTGCTGAATCTTGAAGTTCTTCAGGTCAACGAATTCGGCGCGGTATCGCGCGGCAAGGGCCTCTGCCTGCGCACGCTCATCGAATCCGCTCAAGGCCGTTCCAGTCGGCACCGTGATTGTCGTGTCAGCCATATGAAGGATTAACCTTGCCCCCCAGCAACCGATCCCAGTGAGAAGATCGGCAGATAGAGCGATATAAGAATAAAGACGACGACCACGCCCATAACGATCAGGATGGCGGGCTCAATCAAAGAAAGTGCCGCGGTCAGCGCGGTTGCAACGTCTTCCTCGAAAAACTCCGCAACCGAGTTGAGCATCTGCGGCAGGGCGCCGGTTTGTTCGCCTACCGAGATCATCTCTGTCGCGAGATCCGGGAAGACTCCAGTGTTGTTCAGCGAATCGGCCAGGTTCTTGCCTTCGCGCACCGTTGAAATCGCAGAGCCGACGGCCTTCGACACACGCGGCGACGAGATGGACCGCGCGGCCGTTTCGAGTGAGGGAACCAGCGGCAAACCGCCCGAAAGCAGAGTTGACAGCGTGCGCGAAAACAGAGCTACCTGATACTTGAGCCAGATTTTGCCGAAGATCGGCATCCCCACGCGGATACCATCGATCGTGTCGCGGCCCTTCTCGGTGATAGAAAAACGCCAGATGCCAACGCCAATTGCGATGGCAATGAGAGCGATCCAAAGGATATTGTGCTGCGTCCACTTCCCAAACGTTAGAAGCCCGATTGTGAGCTGCGGTAGCTTGGACCCCATCTGGTCGTACAACTGGGCAAATTGCGGTATGACCACTGTAAACATGAAGATGAGCAGGCCGCAGACAATCGTCAGCAACAGCGCAGGATAGATAAGCGAAGCCGTTAGCTTTTTGCGGAACGTGAGCGAGACACGCTGGAAGTTGATGTAGCGGTCGAGTACTTCCTGCAGGTTGCCGGAGCGCTCGCCGGCCAGCAGCGTGGTGGTGTACATCACGGGCACGCCCGACTGGGCTTCAAAGGCGTTCGATAGCGGCTCACCCGTCTTGACGCGGTTCGCAACGTCCTCGAGCTGGCTCCGGAAGTGCGCGCTCTTCTGGATCTTCGTTAACATCTGAAGAGAACCCAGAATCGGCAACCCGGCTTTGATAAGCGTAAGAAACTGCTGGTTGAAGATGAGGAAGGGTTCGAGCTTCACCTTGCGGCGCGAGATGCCGCCGAGTCCCGACCGTGCCTTTACCGAAAAGACGTGATATCCCGCATGGGAAAAGCGCGCGCGCAGCTCTTCTGCTGTCGACGCAGTCTGAACCTGCTCCTGCACGCGGCCGCGCTCATCGGCCAACTTGATAACATACTCTGCCATAGGTCAGGGTGCCGGCTTTCTGCCCCCCGAACGTGCCGGCTTTCCCGTTCAAGGTTAACAGTGTTTCGCTCGTATGATAGACGTAGTTTTCCGTGAAAGCGCTCAAAGCCGGAAAGAAGGAAGAAAGCGTGATTGACGGCAAGGGTACTTAAGTGCCCTTGGCGCGTAACCGGCGTCTTTTGTCCAATGTATGCTGAATGTTAAGGGCCATTCCCCCATGGACCGTACGGCAAACTGGCTTGAATCCGGTGGCGAAGGACTTCCCCCCGTCGACGATGCAGAGAGTGGTGCCTGGCTGGGAATTAGTCCCAGGTCGGCGGCGTTGGCCGTGCTGGTCCTCCTCGCCGTAGCGGTAAGCGCGGCTTACTTCTCCGGACTTCCAGGCCACATGGGCCGGGCAGCCGCATCTCCCCCTTATCCGCATGAGGTTGCGCGAGTCAGCTTCGCCGTGGCTGGAGACGTTATTCCGCACGAGCCGGTCCGGGCATCTGCGGAAGCTGCTGGAGGGGGCGTTGCAGGCTGGGGAGCGCTCCTCGGCAATGTGAGCGACGTCTTCGAGGGAACTGATTTCGGCTTTGTGAACCTGGAAACGCCGGTTGCGCCTGCCCACTCCAAGGGTTCGAAGCCTTTCATGTTCGACGCACCGGTAGCCTTGCCTGAGGCGCTGAAGGCCAATGGGATCAAAATCGTCTCGTTTGCCAACAATCATGTGATGGACCAGGGTTGGGCGGGTTTCGCGGAGACGCGGGAGCATCTGCGCGAAATCGGGCTGCGGTTCGTTGGCTCGGGCGACACCGCGACTCAGACCTGGCAGCCTTTGATCGTGGAGGCGAACGGCATCAAGGTTGGCTGGCTGGGAATGACGCGCTGGCTCAACGGCAACCGCAATCCGGACAAGGACGACCAGCCGCACGTAAACTTCTTTCCCTACCCGGGCGAGTCCGGCGGCGCGCCCGGAGCAGA
The DNA here is from genome assembly GCA_035262585.1 of Occallatibacter sp. Classification (GTDB taxonomy): domain Bacteria; phylum Acidobacteriota; class Terriglobia; order Terriglobales; family Acidobacteriaceae; genus Telmatobacter. The sequence continues at coordinate 40,533 of DATFSO010000161.1, forward strand.
CGAGGCACAGGTGCTGGCGGCCGTGAAGGCGGCGCGGGCACAGTGCGACTTGCTGGTGATCTCCATCCACTGGGGGATAGAGTATGCACCTGCGCCGCGACCGGAGGATGTCGAGCTGGCGCACAAGATGCTGGACGCAGGAGCTTCAGTAATTGTGGGGCATCATCCCCACGTGCTGCAGCAAATCGAGACTTATCCGACCGCCGACGGACGCATGACGGTTATCTTCTACTCGCTTGGCAACTTCCTCTCGAACCAGTCGCGCAACTACGTCGATGGCCTGATGCCGGATAAGGACGGCGATCCGCGGGACTCGATGATCGGGCTGTTTTCAGCGGTCAAGAACGACTATGGTCCAGGGGGCGCCCGCGTGGAGCTGGGACACGTGGGGATGATTCCTGCGTGGGGCGAAAACAACCGGAACGCGATCGCGACTGGCAAGACGAAGACTCCCAGCATACATCCGGCGCTGATTGACCGCGAGATTCCGAAGCTGCAGGCGAAGCTTGACGACTTGAACAAGGCCACCGGAATCGGCGAGCAGATGAGCGCGGAGCAAAAGCAGCAGTTCATCGATTTGAACAAGGAACTCAAGCTGCTAACGGATCGCAGGGGACAGATCCTCGCGCGTACGGGCGATGAGTACGTTACCGATCCGCCAAAGGCGCCTGCCAAACCGTAGAGAGAGGCAGAAGTGCTTTGTCAAAGGGCACGACTTTCAGTCGTGCCGTAAAACGGCTTCAAAGAGGATCGGGCCTTAGCCCGTGAGGGCATTTCTTGCCCGGTGGCTAATATCCGTTGGCGACCAGCCAGTCTTCCGTCAACTCGAATTCGGGTTTCTTTTCTGACCGCATCTGCTGATACGCCAGCTTGACCAGCACATCGGCTTCGATGTTGACGGGCGCGCCGACGGAAAGCGTGTGCAGGTTGGTGCACCAGTAAGTGAGCGGGAGGATGGCGATTGAAATTGTGTCGTCCTCGATTCCGGCAATCGTCAGGCTGATGCCTTCGATGGCGACGGAGCCCTTCGGCACCATCCACTGACGGACGTTTTCAGGGACGCGGACCTTTAGGGTCCAGTCGGTGGTCTCGCGGTTGAAGTCAGGCCGAGAAGGCGAGACCACAGGTTCCAGGGAACGGAGTTCCCCGCAGCCGTCAACGTGGCCCTGCACAATGTGGCCGCCAAGGGGACTGCCGGCCGCCGTGGGCAGTTCCAAATTCACTTTTGCGCCTGGCTTGAGTACGCCGAGAGAGGTTCGGTCGAGCGTCTCCTGAGCGAGGTCTGCGTGAAAGTAGGTCGGATCAACGTTCAGCGCGGTGAGGCATACCCCGGAGACGCCGAGCGAATCGCCTTCGCGAAGACGGTTAGCGATACCCGGCGCTTCCACGGTAATGCGCCGAACGCCGCCGCGATCGGTGAGGCTGACCAGAGTCCCGGTCTGCTCGATGATGCCGGTGAACATGGAATGATTCTAAGGGACTAGGGACTAGGGGATTAGAACTAGCGGTCCGTGGCAGAGAGCCAATTGAGAATTTCCTTCATCACACGCTCGCTTTGATCCGTCTGGAACAGGAACTGCGCATGGGCTGAGCCTTCGAGAACAACCAGTTTCTTGGGTTGCGGAGCTTTGTCGTATTGCGCGCGGATTCCTGGCAGGCGTGGACCGTCTCCGCTTGCATCATCCTTCGCCACGATGAACAGTGCTGGCGATTTGAGTTTGTCTGCAGGCAAGTTGGGCGAAGCGCCAAGCATCACAATGCGATCGATCTCGCCGGGACGCGCGGAGATGGATGCATCGCCCGCAGCAGAGCCACCCATGCTGCCACCGATGACGGAAACGGTCTTCGCGCCGTGGGAGTGCAGGTAGCGCACGGCCGCCAGGACATCGAGCGCCTGCTGGTCGCTCGGATCCTTTTCGCCAGGACCGTGCGACTGCCCGAAGCCTCGCAGATCGATGGCCATCACTTCAAATCCAGCCGACCGGAAGGCTGGAACCTGGGGCGCCCAACTCTCTTTGGTGAAGCGTCCGCCGTGGACGAGCAGAACTGCTCGATCTCCGCTGCCGTAAACAAGAGCGGCAATCGTAGCGCCATCCTCGGTCGGGAAGGAGACGGCGCGCTGCGCATGCCCTGCCTGGGCAAACGCGAGGGTGGCAATCACTAGAAGAAGCTTACGCACATCGCAAATGTACTACGGCTTTCAGGCTGGCTCTGTTAGCTTTTGTTCAACAGAAATCCCAACCTTGCTAGATAGCTCAGGAGCGCCGCTCGAATGACTGCACTTCGATCCACACTTGCTTGTTTTGTGATTGCTTTCGCTACGGGCGGTCTCTTTGCGCAGGATCGCTCCTATGGACGTTCGGTGGTCGCCACCCAGTACGGCATCGTGGCGACGAGCCAGGTGTCGGCATCGCAGGCCGGGGCGCGCGTGCTAGAGCAGGGCGGGTCGGCGATCGACGCGGCGATTGCGGCGAATGCAGTTCTGAACGTGACCGAGCCGACCTCAAACGGCATGGGCGGCGACCTTTTCGCAATCTACTGGGAAGCGAAGTCCGGCAAGCTTTACGGCCTGAATGCGAGCGGATGGGCTCCGAAGGCGCTGACCATCGAGCATCTACATGCCAAGAGCGTGACTGAAATGCCGCAGTTCGGGATCGACTCTGTGACTGTACCCGGCGTGGTGGACGGATGGGCGAAGCTGCATGCGCGCTGGGGAAGGCTGCCGTGGCCGAATCTGTTCCAGCCGGCAATCTTCTATGCCGACCACGGCTTTCCGGTCGCGGAAATTATTCATGCGTGGTGGGACGGGGATCACAGCGGCCTGCTGACCGACGCCGAGAGCACGCGCTTGTTTTTACCCGGCGGCAAGGTTCCGGAGACTGGCGAACTCTTCCGCAATCCCGATGTGGCGAATGCGTTCCGGCTAATTGCAGATCAGGGCGAGGCAGCGTTCTACAGGGGCGAGATTGCGAAGGCGATGCTGAAGACGTCAGACGAGCTAGGGGGCACCATGACGGCCGACGATCTCGCGTCGTATTCCGCCGAGTGGGTTGAGCCGATCCACACCACCTATCGCGACTGGACCGTATATGAGCTGCCGCCCAATGGCGACGGCATCGCCGCGCTGGAGATGCTGAATATCATGGAGCGGTTTGCGGCAGATCCGGCCGGACCGCACAGTCCGGGCGAGATGCATCACCGCATCGAGGCGATGAAACTGGCGTATGCAGACGTGAAGGCATATGTCGGCGATCCGCAGTTCAGCAAAATTCCTGTGGAGCAACTGCTCTCGAAGGAATATGCAACGAAGCGCGCGGCCCTGATCGATCCTGCGCACGCAAACTGCACGGTTGCCCCGGGCGCACTGGGGACAAGCGATACAACCTACTTTAGCGTGGTGGATCGCGAGGGCAACATTCTCTCGATCATCCAGAGCAACTACAACAACTTCGGATCGAACGTGACCGTGCTGGGCATGGGCTTTGTCTTGCAGGATCGCGGCGGGCTGTTTTCGCTCGACCCCAAGTCACCGAACGCGCTTGCGGGGCGCAAGCGGCCGTTTCACACCATCATTCCTGCGTTCATGCAGCACGGGGACCAGCACATCGGTTTCGGCATCATGGGCGGGCTCAATCAGCCCCTGGCCCACGCGCAGTTCGTATCGAACGTGGTCGACTACCACATGAACATCCAGGCCGCGATGGAAGAGCCACGCTTCACTGACCGCCAGCAGCTTGCCTGCAAGATCGTGATGGAATCGCGCGTAGGAACGGACACCCTCGACGCCCTGACGAAGATGGGCCACGTGCTGCAGGTGCATCCCGGCTACACCTCGCTGATGGGCCGCGGTCAGGCGGTGCTGCACGACAGCAGTACGGGATTGAACTTTGGCGCGTCGGATCCGCGTGCGGATGGGGCAGCAATTCCGGAACAGCCGAATTTCCTCAAAAGGCAGGAAATAGGAAGTAACAGATAAAGGCCCGCTGCTCTCTGTTCGCGCCTGTTACTCCCTACTCCCTATACCCTAATCCCGGTTTTTCCACGGATCTTTCAGCAACGAACAAAGCCCAAGATCGTTGCCGTAGCGTTCGACCTCGACCTCGGCCATGTGGATGGCGTCGTGCATTCCTTTGAAGGCAGGGACTGCGTCGGAGCCCATGATCTGTGGCGAAACGAACAGGTGTACGCGATCGACGAAGCCCTCGGCGAGGAGAGCGGTGTTGAGGCGCGTGCCGGTTTCGGTCAACAGGCTGAGGATGCCCTCGGCGCCGAGCATGTCGAGAACCTTGCCCAGCGAAACGCGCCCGGCTTCGGCAGGAAGGACTTCGACGCGGACGCCGCGCTGCCGAAGCTCGCCGAGGCGTTTCTCATCTTTCGAGACAGTGAAGATAATAAGGTCATTCTGCACGCCGCGGACCATCTTCGAGTCGAGCGGCATGCGCAGGGCGGAATCGAGCACGACACGGAGCAGTGGACGACGGCGGCGCAGACCGCTGCGGTCGGTGAGCATGGGGTCGTCCGCGAGCACGGTGTCCACGCCGGTCATAGCGGCGTCGGCCTGCCAGCGAAGCGGCTGCACAGCAGCGCGCGCGGCTTCGCTCGTGATCCAGTAAGGCTGGCGTGCGGTCTGTACGCCGGGCGGAGGCGCGATGCGGCCGTCCAGGGTCATCGCGACCTTCATCAACACGAAGGGACGCTTGTGCTGAATCCAGCGCGCGAAACCTTCGTTGATGCGGCGGGCTTCGCTTTCGCAGATACCGATCGCGGTTTGGAGACCTGCCGCACGCAGAGCTTCCATGCCGTGGCCGGTGACGTTGGGATTGGGATCGCCGGTGGCGGCGACGACGCGCGCAAGTCCCGCAGCGATGAGTGCCTGCGTGCATGGGCCGGTACGGCCGGTGTGATTGCAGGGCTCGAGCGTGATGTAGGCGGTGCCGCCGCGGAGACGGTCAGGTGCGTGTTGTTTAGCTTCCTTGAGGGCATCGATCTCTGCGTGTATGAGGAGGTCGTACTCGTGCCAGCCCTCGCCGATAACCTGTCCGGCTCGGTCGAGGATGACGCAGCCTACCGCCGGGTTGGGCGAGCTGACGGCGATACCGCGCCGGGCCAACTCGAGCGCGCGCTGCATCCATGAGGTGTCTTGTTCGGAACTGTTCATTGTGTGGTCCAGGCGTTCTGCCGATCCAGTGTAAGGGAGAGTCCCTTCGATCCCGGAATTCGAGGTTGACGGTTGTCAACGCCGGCGGTACGATTCACACCCTGTTCACTCATATTCTCGTTGATTGGCGTTCTGTCCGGAGGTGGCTACGATGCGCTGGTGGAGACGGAAACGACCGGTGGGCTCAGCTGTCGCATCGGACCCAACGCTCGAATCCCTGCACCTGTCGCTCAATGGCTGGAGCGAGCGGTCGCGACACGACGTCGGTATGCCGCTGCGGCTCTGGGTCGATGATGTGGAGAGCGCCATAGAAGTTACGCCTTGGGGACTGTCGCCTTCAGGCGACAGCGGAAAGGGCGTGGGGTGCGAAGGGTCGCTCGTTTTGTGTTAGTTGAGCGGCACCTGTATACTTGCCGCGAATGAGCGAACGATATAGGAAAAACAGCGGTTGCGTTTTCACGCTGAAGTATCACATTGTCCCAAATATCGACGCTCT
>DATFSO010000162.1:0-4616 GCA_035262585.1 Occallatibacter sp.
CGTCACGGAGAAAGTGCTGCAGGAAGCGATGAAGGAAATCGCCGAGAATTCCTAAGCGGTCGCATCGGAACGTTCCGTGCTCGCGGATGGCAGGTTTCAGCCCGCCAGAAGCGGTCATCTACTTTGACAACTTCGATTTCCGCAGCGGACATCGAGCCGGCTTGAACTAGGGATGGTGGAATCGCATAACTCAGTTCGGGTACTTCAATGCCCGCTCAATCGCCCAGAGGCGCGGCTGGTTGCGCAGCGGATTGCATCGCCGCCTTCGCGTTCGTGTTCAACTGCGTCAACTGCTCACTGATCCGCCAGTATTTCTCTGCTATAAGGCGATCGTAGGTCATTCCGGGACCTCTCCTCTGCTTGCAATTCACAAAGTAGCCGCCGCTCACAGCTCCGACTTCCGGATCGGTGGCGAGGTAGATGGGTCCGCGAGCACCGGCTTCGGAGCTTTTCATGATCGGTCGCAAGATCCTCGACATGAACAAAAGAGGACCGCCCGCCTTTCGAGTGAAGTCAGTCCGAACCGGCCCCGGATGAACGCAATTAACCGTGATGCCGCTGCCTTGCAGCCGCCGTGCAAGCTCACGCGTGAAGAGGATGTTCCCCACCTTGGACGATCGGTAGGCGCTGAACTGGCCGTAGTGCTTCTCTCCTTGGAGATTTTCTAAAAATGAAGAGCGCGATACTGGAATTCCCGCAGTGAGGTTGACGATACGGCCTGCGGAAGATTGGCGGATCAGGTCGAGCAGCAAATTAGTCAGCAAGAAAGGTCCGAGGTGATTGGTAGCGAAGGTCCGCTCAATTCCGTCTACAGTGAGCTCACGTTTCGCAAATGCGGCCCCCGCATTGTTAATCAGCACGTCGATGCGCGACAGCCGGTCATGAAGAGCGGCGGACACCGCATAAATGGAATCTCGTGAGGAGAGGTCGCAAATGAAGAGTAACGGCGGCGTGGAAGCAACCTGAGCGATCGCTTTCATAGCCGCGGTTCCGCGGTCGGCGTTGCGGCAAACCATGACAATTTGCGCGCTGCGCATGGCGAGGCCGAAAGCGGTCATGAAACCTATACCGGTGTTGGCTCCCGTGATGACGATGACTTTCTCCTGCGCGTTTACACGAGCCGAGACGACCTTCCGGGGTGGTAGGGCGCGCCCGCTTCGACTCGGCGATGGCTCAGCCATGGCTTGAGCCTGCCGCAATGTCCGACGCGGGTAGCTCGACCGAGCGACGCAGCCAGCTGCTGTGCCAAATCAGCCCAGCCAGTGCGAGCACACCGAATATGGTCTCACCGATGAGAGGACCCCGGTTCTGTGCGAAGCCTCCCGCGGGTAGCATGGCGTGCACTCGTACCGCGAGCGCCGTGAGATCAAAGATAAGCACGAATGTGAGGCCGGCTCGCAACGTACGGGCGGAGAGCGCGCAGACGGCAACGAATAGGGCGGCCGCCAGCGGGAAGGCCCCGAACCCGATCTGGGCGACGACAATGGCGAGCGGAGAGCCCAGAGTGATCTGAGCCTTCGCGGAGGCTCCGACCGGATCAAACAGGATGCGCGAAGCGATCAGTATCAGGGCGACGCTTTGAAAGAGAAGTACTAGCCTGGCGAAGTGAGGAGCGAAGCGGGCCATAAGAATTATGGATGCTCAACGACGGATATTGCGGGGGTGGCGAATCGTCTACCGAGGGCCATTCGACGGAGAAGGCCATCCCTGCGAATAAAGGTGTGGAAGAGAGCTCCGGCGAGATGAAGCGTGATGAGTCCAACGAGGAGTCGCGAGATCAGGTAGTGGACGCTACGGACCGGAAACACCCAGAAGTCAGGTGGGATACCAGGATGCGCCCCCACGATCAGAGGGAGAATGCCGGTTTGTAGGGCCATCGCCAGGCCACTCAGTGCCATCGTGATCACGACCAAGTACAGACTTCCGTGAGAGACACGAGCCAATCGATCCAATACGGGCGCGCCGGCCGAGGCCGCCGGCGGATGGAGCGTGGCGCGCCGCGTGATGAGGCGCAGCACCATGAGCCCAAGAATGATGAGTCCGCCTGTCATATGCGCTCGCAAGGCTTCCGACTTCATCGGATCGGTGTTCGGCAGCGGTGCCATCTTGAATGAGCCGAGGCCCAGTGCCGCGAGGATGAAGATCGCCAAACCCCAATGCAGGACGACGAGCAGGGGGTGATAGCGAGAAGGAGCGGTGCTAGGCGATGGAGATGCCAACAATTGACTTCCTGTACGAGTGTACGAGCGAACGCCGGTGCCTCTGCGATAAGACCGCGTTGGGAGGACTTTGTGACACCCTCGCCGAACAGAGAGCGCCGCACACGAGGGTTACGGTCAGCACGGGCCGCTCTGGCCCGACTGCCCGAAGGAAGGGCACTGTAATGTGCGCTGGCGGGCAGCGCTCAGCTGGAGGCCATACGAACAGCTGCTTCGTCTTCGATCTCGGTGCCGGCGACCGGATTGGAGTCGTTCCGAAATAGCCTCAGCATTACGGTCGCCCTAGGCACAGCGGTTAAGCTCGGCCACAGTAGGCTGTCACAAATCCCCGAGCTCCCCGGTCTAGGTACAGTGTGCCTTCGGAGGTCGTCGGCAAGCCGATGGCTAATCCCAAGGAGTCTTCATCGAGCGGATCTGACCTGGACGCAACCACACACCAGCCGTCGAGCCTCGACCGGCTCGACGCCTTTAACACGCATCGCAAGCTCCTGTTTGCGATTGCCTACCGCATGCTCGGAAGCGTCGCGGACGCCGAGGACATGTTGCAGGAGACGTATGTCCGCTGGCAGCAGGCATTAGACAGTGAGATCCGTTCTCCACGCGCCTTCCTCGTGACGATCGTCAGCCGGCTCTGTCTGAATCACCTGGATTCGGCGCGCGTGCGGCGCGAGGAGTACTTCGGCGAATGGCTTCCCGAGCCGCTGTTGACTGAAGGCAACAACGACCCGAGCGCGCTTCCAGAAGTGGAAGTGGATGACTCACTCTCCTTTGCGTTTCTCGTGCTACTCGAGCGGCTGACGCCGATGGAGCGAGCAGTGTTCTTGCTACGGGAGGTTTTCGATTACGAGTATGAAGAGATCGCGGACATTCTCGGGCAGAGTGAGGCTAACTGCCGCCAGCTCCTGCGCCGGGGTCGCCAACACGTCGCCGACAACCGGCCGCGTTTCAGTCCCGCGCCACAGCAGCGTGAGCGCCTGATGAAAGAGTTTCTGCAAGCGACGGCGGGCGGGAACCTCGAGCGCCTCGTCGAACTGCTCGCGAGGGACGTCGTCCTGCATTCCGACGGCGGCGGCAAGGGCCCGGCGCTACCGGTGCTCATCCAAGGAGCCCGGAAGGTGGCGCGGGCGTTGATTGGGGCATCGAGAAAGTTCGTACCCGCGGATATCGTGACGCGCCTCGCGAGCATCAACGGCGAGCTCGCCACCATCAGCTACCACAGCGGTGAGCCATTCTCGGTGATAACGCTCGAGGTCATCGACGCCCAGATTTGTGGTGTTTATATCGTGAGCAACCCCGAGAAGCTCGCCGGCCTGCCGGCACCGCCTACCACAGTCTGACAGAACGATCGGCACAAAGGCATCGCGGACGTCAGACGAGTCAGTTAGCCTGGTCCATTCGAGAAGCATCGCTCTAGGGCGGGACACGTCTGCAGTCGGGTCGATAGTGAATTGGACGGCCACTCCGGGGCGACAGCACCATGCACCCGTGCGTGTGCTGCCTCACATCAAGGAACTCGCCAGGCCAAATTTGCCTCTGTAGTACAGATGCCCGTGTGCGGTTTCGCAGTCCAAGTCCAGCGTAGCCACTTTGTCGGTGGACGGATCAAACTTTCTACCGTCGGGGTCGGCGAATTCAGCGCTTCGTAGCATGGCTGCTTGTGTGAGCCCGGGCTTGATCGATTCGACCTGCAGCTCGTAACCCGAGATGGCGTGAGAGTTGAGACTGAACAGGCAACTAGTCCACGGGAACGTATCGCGATTCTCCACCCGGAAAGTGTCCAGCGTGCGGTTGTAGCCAATGAATGCCGAAAGACTGCGCTCTAGCTGATACGGTCGAGCGATCGCCGTCTCCGGAGGAGTGCCGGAGGTTACAGTGCCGCTGGCCTCGTCATCTCCCGAGCCGGAATACCCTGCGAAGGCAACCACGCCGATTAAGGCGATGATGAGGCCTCCCACGATATCGATGGGGAAATGTGCTTTCTTGTGGGGACGACCGCAGTGCGGGCAGGATGTCGCCAACGAAGAAACGTCCTCGTAGCAGTCAGGGCATTTACGCAAGCTCACGGCGCATCCTCGGCAGAGCAGAGCCTTGATTGCAGCGTGCAACTCAAAAGTGCTCCGCGAGCCGAGTCACATAACAAACTCGCGACTTGCGGTGACCCCATCAAATTGTGATCAGGATGCTGACAGGAAAACGTCTACAGATTAAGTCAGCTTGTTATGACTGTGTTCGCGCAAGGGAGCGTCATATTGGCCGCGAGCGGCGTGGGCGGAAGCGCGAGGCCCGGCTCGCGTGGGCGGAACGCAGACAGTCCGAGCACGCCTCCGGCACTGCATGGACGACCTCAAGGACCGCCAGCATCATGCGTCCGTGCGTGTACTCCCTCATGTCAAGAAG
>DATFSO010000163.1:0-38164 GCA_035262585.1 Occallatibacter sp.
TCGGAACCTGGCTGCAGGCGCGATCTGCCCGTGCCGAACGCGATCTGGCGCAGCGCCAGCTCGCCCGTGCCGAGCGCACCGCCGATCTGAATGAACTCATCCTGAGTGATGTCGCCCCGATGGGTAAGCCACTTGCCGTGAATCAGCTCCTTGCGCACGAAGAGAAAGTCGTTGAGCGTGAGCACAATCCTGATGCAGTCAATCACGTGGAATTGCTGCTTTCCATTGGCGATCAGTACTCCGGACAGAACGACAATGAAAGGGCGCTGCGCGTGGCGACGAACGCGTATCAGCTTTCGAGGGACCTGAAGGAACATTCGGTTCGCGCAAAAGCATCATGCGTTCTGGCAGGAGTCTTGGCGCACACCGGCGATCTGGATCGCGCCGAAGCCTTATACCGCGAGGGGCTGCGTGAATTGTCGAATCGTGAGGAGTATGCCCTTGATCGCGCATTTTGCTACTTGCGTGGAAGCGAGGTCGCATACCGCAACGGCAATTCTCGTGAGGCTCTCTTACGTGCCATCGACGCCGAGCAGACGCTTAAGAAATCGTCAATGGAGTGGAACCTGCAGGAGCTGAACGTTCTGATCAATCTTGCAGGTGTCCTCGGCGATGCGGGTCAGTTCCGAGAAGCAGACGATGTCTTCGAACAAGCCTCGGCGCTGATGACCAGCCTCGGCTACGACGGCACTCAAAAGGCCGTCAAGCTCTACAACGACTGGGCGCTCAGTCTGAGCTACGCCGGACGGCAATTGCAGGCAGAGAGAACCTATCGCCGCGCGATTGATATCAGTCGGACAGACGAGACCCTCGATTCGGTTTCACCCGCGCTGCTGTATAACTATGCCACGGTGCTTCGCGATCTTGATCGAAGCGCGGAAGCTGCCGATTACGCCGAGCGTGCGGCTAGAAAAGCGCGACAGGTTGGCGATCAGATGCTTGTGGATCAAACGACTCTCTTGGAAGCACGGTTTTACTTAGACAAGCACAATTTCGCAAAGGCACGTGTGTTGCTTTCAGAGCTCGAGCCGCGATTGCGCAGCAAGCTTCCGCCGGGACACTACACATTTGCGTCTTTGGCCTCTGATCGATCGCAGCTCGCGCTCGCGACGGGAGATCTGCCGACCGCAATGCAGCTTGCCGACAAGGCCGTGAAGCTCGATGAACAATCGATCAGAACCGTTGGCCAATGTGCAGCTTTATTGCCAACACTGCTGGTGCGCCGGTCGAATCTCGAACTCGAGGCCAGGCGCGAGGATCTGGCTTCATGGGATGCAACCCGCGCCCTTGTACTGCTCCAGGCAGAGCTGCAATCTGGCGTCCACTCCAGCAACGTCGGACGCGCTTTCCTGGCGCAGGCACGCGTTTTGAAGGCTCAGGGCAGGTTGAAAGAGGCGCAAACTGCGTCTCACACCGCTTATGAACACCTGGTAGATACCCTGGGGCCCAATCATCCCGAAACGCGGAGCGCCTGCCAGTTGGCGGCGGCATCCTGCCCGAGGCGCTCGTAGCTACCCATGACTTTCGAGCTTGCTTCAACATCGACCTCGGTTGAGGCTTCTCCAACGCTCGATGGCAGTAACACTTCCGCGATAGACAATTAGCTGCAACTTTGAGAATCTCGGCTGAATCGTTCGGCTGAGCTATGTTCCGGATTGTCCTTCCACACATTCAGGAGCTATAGTTTTGGTGCAGCAGTCTCATTCCCAACAACGGCGTAAGAACCGAACTGAACGAGCCGCCACGCGCAGCCGGCTCAATTCCTTCTCTCTAAGGGATCCCTCAGGAGGTGCCAATGACCGATCCGAAGCAAATACACACTCCAACTCCCGAGGAAACTCGGGCCGAGGGCGAACCCGGCCGGAATGGCATCAGCCGCAGGGGATTCCTGAAGGGCGCCGGATTCACCGCTGCCGGAACGGCGCTGCTCGATGGAGTTCAGGCATTCAGCAGCGAGGTCTCCGCTGCGGCACATCCGGGCGTTACCGAGATGGGTCCCGACCCCGTTTCTGTGCGGCTGACCATCAACGGCAAGGAGCACACGCTCCAAATTGAGCCTCGCACTACCTTGGCCGACGCCCTTCGCATTGATCTCGGAATGACCGGCACCAAGATTATCTGCGATCACGGCGCCTGTTCCGGATGCACTGTCTGGCTCGACAAGATGCCTGTGAATAGCTGCCTGACGCTGGCTGTCGATGCCATCGGGCATGAGGTGACGACAATTGAGGGACTCTCCAGAGGCAGCGATCCGCATCCTTTGCAGACTGCATTTGTGAAGCACGATGCCATGCAGTGCGGCTTTTGCACGCCGGGCATGGTGATGAGCTGTGCCGCGCTGCTCGAGAAGAATCCCCACCCGTCAGAGCAGGACGTGCGCCACGCAATTTCGGGCAACTTGTGCCGATGCGGCACTTATCCGAGGATCTTCGCCGCGACGCTCGAGGCGGCCGGCAACGCGCGCAGGGCGTAAGGGAGGACGTCATGGCTACAGATAAAGAAGAGGTGCTTCAGCAATCCGGTGCTGCGCCGGGCGGAGATACCGGCAAGAAGACCGTGACGATGCCGATCGGGGTGCCCGGTCACACACTGCATGATGAACCGCGCGAAGTTCCGGTGACCGAACCGCCGGTATGGCCAATCAATCAGGACCTGAAATATGTTGGAAAATCGCACGAACGGTGGGACGGCTACCCTAAAGTATCCGGCCGCGCACGCTATACCTCGGATATTCAGCTCCCCGGCATGCTCTATGCGAAATTCGTGAATGCCACCGTACCCCATGCGAGAGTTCTTTCTGTCGACACCTCCGCAGCAGAGCGTCATCCGGCGGTAAAGGGAGTCCACGTGATTCAGCACGTGATGGGGAACGCCGTTCTGCGCGATCCATCGCTCGAGCAGGTGAAGTTTCCGGTAGTGCGCTATGCAGGTCAGCCGATCGCCGCAGTAGCGGCGACCACTCCATATGCAGCCGAAGAAGCGGCCGCGCTGGTAAAGGTCCAGTACGAGGCCATTCCGTTTGTTGTGGATCTCGATAAAGCACGGGCGTCCGATGCGCCCCTGGTTTTCCCGGGCGCGGCCGACCAGGAGGGAAGCGCGGGCGGCGGAGGCGGCCCGCACGATGTCTCGCAAACCGGCAATATACACGGACCGTCAATCCACAAGGTTGCAGACGTCGAGCAAGGATTGCGCGACGCCGATGTAGTTGTCGAAGGCCGCTACGTCACGCAGGTGCAGACGCACTCCGCGCTGGAGACTCACGGCGTGGTCGTCGACTGGAAACCGGAATTGCTGACAGTCTGGGCCTCGACCCAAGGCACGGCGAGTGTGCGCGAGGAACTTGCAGCATACTTCAAGATTCCGATGACGCAGGTACGAGTCGTCACCGAGTACATGGGCGGTGGCTTCGGAGCAAAGTTCGGGGCGGGAAATCCAGGTGTGGTCGCCGCCCTGCTCTCAAAGAAAACCGGGGCGCCAGTGCGCCTGATGCTGGATCGCAAAGAAGAGCATCTTTCGGTTGGCAATCGCCCGAGTTCCGATCAGATCCTGCGCGTCGGCGCCAGGAAGGACGGCACCATCACCGCTGTTCATCTGGTGAGCTATGGGACTGCCGGGTGCGGCACCGGAGCAGGATGTGGCGGACCCGCCACGAATCTCTACAAATCTGCATCGCTCCACACCGAAGAGAATGACGTATTCACGAATGCGGGTCCAGGCGCGGCGATGCGCGCGCCCGGCCATCCGCAAGGGGCCTTCGCGCTCGAGCAGACCATCGACGAACTTGCCGTCAAACTCAATTTGGATCCGATCGATCTGCGCGACCGCATCGACGAACATCCTGTGCGCAAGGTCGAGCGCCAGATCGTTCGTGAAAGCCCGATCTGGAAGTCGCGCCAGCAGATCGCCGGGGCAGACCGCGGCCCGATCAAGCGCGGTGTTGGCCTTGGCCAGTCAGTCTGGTATCGCTTCGTGAGCATGGAATCGTCTGCGGAAGTCCGCGTCCACAAGGATGGGTCGCTTGAAGTGCTTTCTGCGGTGCAGGACATTGGTTCCGGCATAAAGACAGTGATGGCGCAGATCCTTGCTGAGCAGTTTGGGGTGCCGCCGGAGAAGATTGCGGTCCGGGTTGGCGACACCAATTATCCGCAGGGTCCGAACTCCGGCGGCAGCGTGACGACGCTTTCACTCACTCCCGCTGTCCGTGACGCCGCCTGGCAGGCTTCGCAAAAGTTCCTGGCGGAGATTGCTCCTGCATTCGGTACGACAGGCGCCGATCTGGAGATCGTGAACGGCGAGGTTCGCAGCAAATCCGGAAAGATCGAGCCCGTCGCCTTCAAACGCGCCGCGGCCAAAATGCGGACAGATCAGATCACGGTTCAATCCAAACGCATCCCGGACTACGACCGCAGTAAGTATCTGACCTATGGCGGCGTAGACGTTGCCGAGGTCGAGGTCGATACCGAAGTCGGCCGCATCCACGTCAAGCGTGTTCTTTCCGTGCACGACTGCGGACGCCCCATGAATCCGTCGCTGGTCGTGAACCAGATCAATGGGGGAATTCTGCAGGCAATCTCCTACACGCTATTTGAAAACCGGCTGCTCGACCCGGAATACGGTCTGATGGTGAATCCCAATTTGGAGCAATACAAGATCACCGGATCGCGCGAAACCCCCGAGATCGAAGTACAGCTTGTCGAGGCGTATATCGGGCAGAGTTCCACGGATGCATCTGGAATTGGCGAGGCCGCCGGTATCGTTTCGGTTGGGGCGGCGATTGGCAACGCAGTTTATAACGCGACGGGCGTCCGCATTCGCCAGACACCGATGACACCCGCCGTCGTTCTGGCCGCATTGAATCAGCCCGGCGTGAGGGAGGGGAGGTTACTGGCATGAACAGTTTTGCTCTCGCAGATTGCACAACCGTTGATGGGGCACTGTCCCAATTAAAGGATGGTGCCATAATCAAAGCCGGTGGCGTCGACCTTCTCGGGCGCATGAAGAACGGAACGATCCAGCCGGCAAAGCTGGTGAACATCCGCAACGTGTCGGCGTTGCGCGGGATCCACGAGACAGAGAACGGGCTGACGATCGGTGCGCTTACAACTCTGACGGAAATCAATGAGCACCCCGTGATCCGCGCAGAGTATCAGATTCTTTCTGATGCTTGCGGACACGCGGCGACACCGCATATTCGCAACATGGCAACCCTTGGCGGAAATCTGCTGCAGCCGGTTCAGTGCTGGTACTACCGCTCGGCAGAATTCCAATGCATCCGTAAAGGCAAGGAGTTCTGCTTCGCGTTCGGGGGACTCAACCAGTACCACGCGATCATGGATTACGGAACCTGCCCCTCCGTTGCGCCATCTTCTGCTGCCGTGGCGCTGCTGGGCCTCAACTCCGCCATCGAACTGGAGTCTGCGAAAAAGGGCAAACGAACGGTCGCGATCAAAGACTTCTATGCTCAGCCCGATGCGAACCCGACGAAGTTCAGCGTGATTGAGCCCGATGAGTTGCTGACCGCGGTGAGGATCCCAAAGCCTGCGTCGGGTACCCGATCCGCATATCAGAAGTACGGAGAAAAGGAGAGCTTTGACTGGGCGATCGCCGATGCAGGCGTGGTTCTGGAGATGGATGGAAATGTCTGCCGGCGCGCCGTAATTACCATGGGCGCCGCATCGCCTGTAGTGCGCCGCTCGACGGAGGCGGAGTCCCTGCTCGCCGGCAAGACCATCTCCGAAGAAGTAGCACGTGCTGCGGGCAAGGCCGCGATGACGAACGTGCAGCCTCTCTCCATGAACGCTTACAAAGTCGAGCTTTTCCCAGTAGCCATCTATCGCACAATCCTGCTGGCGGCCGGACAAATGGACCGCGACCCAAGCGCTGCGGGCTAGGAGGTTATCGATGAGCACAACTGATACAAAACCGCTTCCCTGCCAGTGTCTTCGAACCAAGAATCCCTACGGCACCACTCCGCAGGATCCGGAATCATGGCTTCCGGGCGTTCACACTGCTTCGAGCTACTGGTGTCTGCGCACGATGGGGCCCGCGGGACCCGATGAGAGCTACGTGCACCTTGCGCGCTGCGTGCCTGGACGAAAGTGCTACGAAACGTCTAACGAGTAGGCTCTCGAATCGGCTCACTTCACCAGCGCGTCGGCTGCGTTGGCCGCCAGAATCCACTTGGCCGTGGCGCTGATCGTGTACTCGTTCTCGAACCACAGGAAACCGAAGTCGTCGATGCACTCCGGGAAGTCCGGCTTGATGATGATGTAGCCAGGAATCATTCCGCCCGGAATGAAGGCTCCATCGGCTCGGTTGTTTCCGTAGGCCTTCATCTTCGAGACGGTTCCGACAGAGGAGATGTAGGAAGTGCTCGAAACGGGATGTGTACCCAGCAGATAGTTGGCTGCTCGCAGCGTGTACTCAGGCCCTACGATCTGCGGGAAGGCTTTGTGCAGAAAGTACATGCGCGAGCCGAAGTCGGCTACCTGGGTCGATGCGCCCCAGGTCCCTAGGCTGGGGGGAACGCCGAATGGAGTCTTCGCCAGGTCGGAATCCAACTCAGTTTTGTAAGACTTCACCGCCTCCTCAAGCCGGTTCCTGAAGTCCGCGTCCATATATGGAAGGGCGAGCACGGCCATCCATCCGCTGAAACCGAAATTCTGGCGCGCCGTCGGGAAGAGTTCCAGCACACGCCTCTTGTACTCCCCGCCGCCGTTGGTAGCGACCAGCAATGCCACCGCGGCGCGCCACTCAACCATCTCGGCCATCCGCGGCGGCCCAAACCGAGGGCCCTGGTTGGGAGTCGGATGCGCGTGCTCCTCGGCCCACAGCTTGACTGCCGTATCCCGGCACTCCTCTGCCAACGCGTCGTCCCAGCCCTTGAGCGTCTGCGAGGCGTCGGCCAGAGCTGCTGCTGCACCGTATTGCAGGAACGGCAACTTGTTGGTGAAGGCCCAACGATCGTCCGCGTTGCCGGAGTAATTTCCGTCGATATCGTTCGGGCCGAGCTTCTCCGAGTAGATCCGGCCGTCGGTGTTGGAGTTGGCATCGCCCAGGTGCGTGTACTGGCGAAGCGTGGGCTCGATGATGCCCATGATCGGGTGGCCGATCGAATGGACCTGCGCCAAAACCTGGAGCACGCCGTGTTTCACCTGCTGCACTGCGTCCGGAACCCCGTCTGGTCGATGCATCTCGACGGTGCGCGCGGTTTCGTCTACGGAGAGCTCGTCCCATTTCAAACCGAACTCCTTGTATGCCAGCGACAGGTCCTCTATGACCGAGTACTGGCTGGGAGCGATGTTGTCGTAGTCGCCGGCGTCAAACCATCCGCCAACGTTCACTCCTGGGATGTGCTCACCCGGCTTGAAGGGCGAATCAGTGGTCGCGCCCTGGCGGTATCCGTCGAAATGCTGACAGTTCAATGGGGCCTGGCGCGCATCGTCAAGGTGCGATACGCCATGCCACAGCCGGTAACCTTCCCGTACGGAGACGTGGTCCATCTCCACGGCAAGAAACCCCGACAGGCTGGATTGCCAACTCCTGCTATATACGTCCTTGTCGATTGGGAACTGATCGGTGCGCTGGCCTGCATATTCGATTAGGTACAGGCCGGGGTCCCTGACCGGCGAGAAATCGAATTTCGCATAGCTGTAGCGCAACCACGGCGTGGGAGCGGAGATCGGACCCTCGAAAACTTGCCTGTAAGAGCCATCTGCTTCCAGGCGAAGCACCTTTGCGGTCTTGGGTGCATCGAAGTTGGGATCGAGCTCGATCATCGCGACCTTTGGGACATCAGGAGGGTATCCCACCTGGCTGTGAGCCAACACCGGTGGGCGCGTCCAGTTCGGAATCAGGTTCGGATGAATGTGCCAGACGACCGCGGCGTCGGTTTTGCCCGAGGGGATTAGGGTGCGAAGTACGAACCAACCGTTTTGTGCGCGGTCGCGTCCGTCATAGAGCGAAACGGGGTTGCTATCGGAGCTGACATTGACGCGATAAAGAGGATCCTCCGGGGCCAGAGTGATGCTTCTGCCGGAAACGATCGGAAGCGGCTGCGTGTAGCCCTTGGCCCTGTCCCAGTCGTCCTGGTACGGCAGCTTCTTGGGATCATCGGAAGGCGGCAGAACCTGCTGCATGGGGTCCTGCGGGCTGCGCGGAATCACGCCGAACTGCTTGCCGTCTACGGCATAGCTCTTTCCGGTATAGATCGAAGGCAGGAACTCCAGATTGAACCCCGCGCGGCCGGCCAGCTTTTCGGGCAGCGGCCTTTCGAGATTGATGCTCACCCGCACGCCGCCGGGTTCGGCGGCTACCTCCAGCGTGTAGTCCATTTGGTAGGCAGGAAAGGTCAGCCGTGCTGTAAGACGATCGTGGTCCTTATCGCTCTCCACGCCATTGAGCTTCGCCACGATGTCCCACTGCTCCGGAGTCGGCACCAGACGTACGTCGCCGTTCGTCGCAATGCGCTGTCCGTGAAGCACCATCTGCATGGCAGCGTTCTTCTCATCGACAAAAACCGGATGATAGGTGTTTTGATAGAGCACAACGCTGAAGCCCTGCGCATCCAGATAGCCGTTATTGGTCACCCTCATCTGGGATTCCGCGTCGGATACGGCCACAACGACGAACAAGGCCGCAAAAACGAGGGCATTGGGCCGCGCGAACAGCGATCGAGTGAACATGAACATGGGCATGCTGACCTTTATCGGCGTTCGAGCGATCTGCTGTCAACGTCGCGATAAGTTGCGTTGCCGTTGTGTTTGTTGGTTCTGTCGTGGATGACGAAAGATGGATTCTAGAGTTTCAACAAGACGACGGTCGGGAGAATCTTTCGCCGCTGCGCCAAATGGCGGGCACTTGAGCAGTTCGATCCTCCAGCTGCAAAGTTGAACCGGTCGATCAGCGGGACTCTTCCACCTTCACCACGAAATACGTCACCGAATTGCCAGGCGAAACCAGCGTCTGGTGGGGTAATCCGGCGGGGATGTGGACTACGTCGCCCGCTTTTACATCCTGGCGAGAGCCGCCATCCACCGACTTGCCTCGAATCTCGCCGGGGGCGGTGGTCCTTTCCTCGACAAGAGCGCCGCCGGTGACGACAGTCGCATGGCCGTCGAGGATGAAGAAAATGTCAGCGAAGTTCTGGTGCAGTTCGCCGCCTCCGCTGCTCTGGCGGAACGCAAGCATGGTGTAGTGGTGAGGATACTTCTCCAGAGTCTCGCTGGCGGAGCCGTCGCCCGCTGCCGCCTTGGCCCGCAGCTGCTTCGCTCGTTCCATCAGTTCGGCGGTGGTCCAGTGATCGGATTTCATGGTTTGAGCGCAGGCTCCCATTGCGGGCAGCAACAACGCCGCGGCGAACAGCATAGCAGAAAACTTTGCCATTGCATTTCTCCACCCATCGCATTTCCACATTGAACAGGCACAAACCAATGTATCGGATCGAGGCGAGGCGGTGCCGAGTTTTTGTTCCCGTGGGCGGGACGCCCGGTTGTGCGAGATCACTCCAGCCCGGCGAGTTTCCGTGCGCGCTTGAACACCTTGAGAAACATGTGGCGCGTAAGCTTGCCCGTGTTCGTGTTCTGCAGGGAAGGGTGATAGCTCGCGATCGCCTTCAGGCCGCTGGGCAGCGTGAACTCGGCTCCATGCGCAAAGGTGTAGGCCGAGCGAGTGATAGATGCTCCGCAGCGCTGCTCGTGGGCGAGCAGTCCGTCGAATGCGATCCTGCCGAGGCAGACGACGACGCGAAGGTTCGGGAGCAGCGCCATCTCCTGGTCCACCCACGACGAACAATTGCGCAACTCTTCAGGCGTGGGTTTGTTGGCCGGCGGCGCACAGCGCACCACGGAGGTGATCCAGAGGCTGCTGAGTGTCATGCCGTCCTCGCGCGAACTGGCCTGTGGCTGCGAAGCGAAGCCAGCTTCGTGCAGCACCGGATAAAGAAAGTCTCCCGAGCCATCGCCGGTGAAGGGCCGGCCTGTCCGGTTCGAACCGTGCGCACCGGGAGCGAGGCCCAGCGCGAGGACGCGAGCTTCAGGATCGCCAAACGACGGCACCGGACGTGCCCAATACTCCCAATCGATGTAAGCGCGGCGGCGGACCTGCGCGATCTGGGTGCAATGGTCGCGAAGCCGCGGGCAGAGATCGCAGGAAATAATGCGCGCATTCAGCGCATGGAGGGAGCGCGGGGAAGCAGATATCACAGCTCTAGGTTATACCGGGAACGGCAGTTGAGCTTGCGCAGTTCAACCGCTCTAATAGGTGAACCTTCACCGTCGACGATCCATCAGATACCATGTGTTTTGATTCCTTCCGGCGCGCTCGCGTTCGGTTCAGAGGCGATCGGACGCGGAGTTCAAACAGATTCTTAACCGGAGAATTTCGAATGAAATCAGCAAAGATTCTTGTTCTCGCCGGCGATTTCGTTGAGGACTACGAGATCATGGTCCCCTTTCAGGCCCTGCAGATGGTGGGGCACAAAGTCGATGCGGTCTGCCCGGGCAAGAAGAAGGGCGAGCAGGTGCGCACGGCGATTCACGACTTCGAGGGTGACCAGACCTATACGGAAAAGCGCGGCCACAACTTCACCCTCAATGCGACCTTCGACGAGGTGAACCCGGCTTCGTATGACGCGCTGGTGGTTCCCGGCGGCCGTGCCCCCGAATATCTGCGCCTCAACCCCAAGGTGCTCGACATCGTTCGTCATTTCGACAAGGAAGGAAAGCCGATTGCTGCTCTCTGTCATGGTCCGCAACTGCTGGCGGCAGCGGGTGTGTTGAAAGGCAAAAAACTGAACTGCTATCCGGCATGTGCACCCGAGATCGGAATGGCTGGAGGGACATTCGTCGCGCTCGACATTACAGAGGCGATGGTTGACGGAAAGCTGGTAACTGGACCGGCCTGGCCGGCGAATCCGGCGTGGCTGGCGAAATTCCTGGACGTTCTTGATGCGCACGTGAAGGAGAGAGCAGCCGCCTAGAACTCGTTCATAAAAGGTCTGTCATTCCGACCGAGCGACGCGAGTGGAGGAACCTGCAGTTGCTTTTTTGTCAACCGCGCGCACCTGCCGCAACGGAAGTGCCGAACCGTTGTTCAGCGTCTGCTGAACCTCCGCAATGATCGAGAGCGCGATGGCGGCCGGTGTTTCAGCGCCAAGATCAAGCCCCGTGGGCGCGTGCAGCTGCGCCAGCCATTGCTCGGCGCGTTGTTCCGCATTGGGCAAAGCGAGCAGTTGGGCTGCCTCGGCAAGCACTTCGCGCGTACGGCGCTGAGGCCCAAGGACGCCCAGATACGCTGGAAGCACGTCACGAGGCAGTAGCGAAGCAAGGATGTGCGAGTCTTGATCGAAGCTATGCGTCATCAATATGACGGCGTCGCTCGCTTTGACATTGGCGAAGATCGAGGGGTTTCGGTTCGGAAGCATCGGTAGCGTGATGACCGCATTCGCGGCGGGGAAACGTGCATGCGTGGCCAGATGGCTGCGGCCATCTGCGATTGCGGCAAACCATCCGAGTTCGCGAGCCAGGCGCAAGAGCGGCTTTGCGTCGTCTCCGGCGCCGAAGATCCACAAACCGGGCCGCGCCGCGCGATAATCAACCCAGACGCGTGTTTCGTTGCCGCCGGTGCTGATGCGCTGATCGATGCATTGAAGTCGATCGAGCGCCTGCAGAGCGAAATGTTTTAGCGTGCCATCCAAGGACTCAGAAGTGCCTGACGCAGGCTTCGCCTCTGCGATCGCCGATCCGGCGAAGACGCGGTGACCAATTTCTGCCCCCTCAAGAACCGTTGCGATTGCCAGCCTCTCGCGTGCGTTGAAAGCAGCTTCAAGCTCCTTGAGCAAAGGCGCGGCCGTTGAACGCCGCTCCAGCAGAATGTAGACGACTCCGCCGCAACCGGAGCCGTAAGGCATGTCCCCGTCATCGGCGGCAGTGGAATAGCGCTCTACGACGGGACCACGCTCGGTGAGCCACCATGCCCGTTTTGCGACTTCCGCTTCGAGACACCCGCCGCTCACGCTGCCGGCGCGGCGGCCGTCAGCGGCGATCAACATCCGAGCGCCTGGCTTGCGATAGCTGGGACCGTCCACGTCCACGACGGTGGCGAGCACATAATCTGCTCCGGCGCCTTCCAGTGCGTGCCACAGAGGCAGGATGTTTTCGAAGTCGGTCATGTACTCCTATTCTCTCTCAAGCCTCGAGGACTTTCGACTGCAGCAGATCTTCGATCCTGATCGGCAACTCCCGGACGCGCACGCCGGTGGCGTGATGTACAGCTGCAGTGATTGCCGGCGCAACGCCCGCCATCCCGATTTCTCCGATTCCGCGCGCTCCGTACTCATTCACGATCAGATCCGGATAGTCGAGGAAGGTGACGTCGAGATCAGGCAAGTCGGCACAGACGGGAACAATGTAGTCGGCAAAGCTGCCGTTGATCGGCTGGCCGGTGCGAGAATCGTGAACGGTCTCCTCGAACATCGCCATGCCCACACCCATCACGGCCGCGCCAAGGATCTGGTTTGTGCCGGCGCCCTTGTTGATGATGCGACCGCAGTCAAAGATCGAGAAGATACGGCTCACGCGGAGCCGCGCGATCTCCGGCTCCCATTCGACTTCGGCGAAATGACAGCCGTAGGAGTGCAGCGAATACTGCTTCGCCTTGGGGTCTTCAAACGAGGGAGCAGTCTTTCCGGTGGCGGTGATTCCGCTCAAATTAGCGAGTTTCAACACCTCTTCAAACGGCAGACCATTCGCAGCCAATTGGCTGTTCGGCCGATAGGCCACGCCGACGACCTGAGGCTCTTCCTTCGTTCGAACCATGCCGTCAGAGAAGGCGAGCGACTCCGGCTTCATACCGTGGAAGGGCGACTTCGGGGTCATGGCCGCGACGTGCAGCAGACGCGTCACGGCTGAGTTCACGGCCGTCGTGGTTGCGGGCAAGACTGCACTTGTAGCCATTGACCCACCGGAGGTGGGCCCTTCGGGCAGCGAGCTGTCGCCGAGGAAGACGTCAATGCGATCGAGCGGCACGCCGGTGCGTGCGTGAACGACCTGAGCAAAGACGGTGTACGTGCCCGTGCCGATATCCTGCGTCGCGCAGCGAACACACACGCGGCCGTTTGGGCACAGCTCGACCGTTGCCGTGCAGGGAATGCGAGCAGCCGACCACGAAGCTCCCGCCAGACCCCAGCCAATGAACTTGCCGTTGCGGCGCATCGAGCCGGGCTCGGGCGTGCGACTCTTCCAGCCGATCTTTTCCGCGCCTGTTGTCCAGCACTCTTTCAAGTGACGCGAGGAGAAGGGGCGGTTTGTCCCTTCGTCGCGTTCGGCGTCATTCTTCAGACGAAGTTCCAAGGGATCCATCCTGAGCTTGATTGCCAGCTCGTCCATGGCCGATTCAAGTGCAAAGAGGCCCGGAACCGCGCCCGGCCCGCGCATGGGCGCAGGTGCGCCTACGTTGCGGCGCACCATGCCTGTGGTTACGACAAGATTCGGGCAACTGTAGAGGAAGGGCGTCTGCTCGCCGCAGTGTTCGACGAAGTCGTCGAGTTGCGAGGTCTCCGTCAGAAAATCGTGACGGATCGCGGTCAGCTTGCCGTCCAGCGTGGCACCGAGACGGATTCGTTGCTGGGTCCGCGGACGATGGCCGGTGTTGGAGAACATCATGCGGCGATCGACACTGAGTTTTACAGGACGGTTCAATTTGCGGGCCGCAGCCGCGGCGATGGTCGATTGCGGCCAGGGAAAGAGCTTGCCGCCGAACCCCGATCCGATGAAACGCGAGATCACGCGAACATTCTCGCGCGATACCCCCAATACCGCTGTCATCACGATGCGATGATTTACAACCCCCTGCGAGCTCTCGTAGAGAGTGACGTCATCGCCGTCCCACACGGCAACCGTTCCGTGCATCTCCATCGGGTTGTGCGTCTCAACCGGCGTCGAGTAGGTCTCGTCGACGGTGACCGGCGCCGATGCGAGCGCCTTGTCGGGATCGCCGCGTCGCCAGCTTTCCGGCCTTGGCCCGGCGAAGTCGCTCAGATCGGGATTTACATTCGGTGTTTCGGCGTCATATGCAATCTTGATCGCACTTGCGGCTGCCTTGGCCTGCTCCAGGGTTTCAGCGACAACAGCTGCAATAAACTGGCCCCAGTAGTAGATGTTTTCGTCCTCGAAGGGCGGCCGCGCTTCGCTGATCGTTCCGTCGTCGTCATGCGCAGCAAAGCGATAGACGTTCTCGATGTTGCCGTGATGAAGGACGAGCAGGACGCCGGGCATCTTCTCGGCGGCCGAGGCATCGAGGCTGCGAATCTTCCCTTTGCCGACGGTGGCCTGAACCGCAACGGCGTGCACCAGACCGGGGAAGTTGTGATCCACGGCGTAACGCGCTGTCCCAGTGGTCTTCAGGGGGCCGTCAATACGAGGCACCACCGCTCCGATAACACCCGCCGCGTGAGGAAGTGTGTCGATCGCCATGAGAGTCTCCTATATATGCAACGAACGGCAAAACCAGAGTTGATGTTTCCTATTGAATTCTTTGCAGGTCGCCGCTCCCTGATAGTCGCGTCGACTTTGCGGCAATAACTTCGACATAGAGCAACTCCGGTTTTGCGTTAAGCGGTTGCGGTTTTCAGAGCGCGCACGAGGCAGCGCTTTGCCAGTTCCACTTTGAATGCGTTGTGCTTCTGCGGCCTGGCTTTGGCAAGCGCGGCTTCGGCGGCAGCTTTGAAGGTTACCGCGTTTGCCGGCTTGCCCATCAATGCGGCTTCGGCCTCGTGGGAGCGCCATGGCTTGGTGCCGACTCCGCCCATAGCCACGCGAATGTAGCGGATCTGTCCGCCTTCGACCCTCGCTACGACAGCCGCCGAGGCCAACGCAAACTCGTAGCTCGAGCGATCGCGCAGCTTCAGGTAAGTGGACTTCGCACCGGTCACCAGCTTGGGCAAATCAACATAAGTGATCAACTCGCCGGGTTCGAGCGCGTTTTCAATGTGCGGCGTGTTGCCTGGAACCTTGTGAAAGTCAGCAAAGGCGATCGCCCGCTTGCCTTTCGGTCCTTCGACGTGAATCACCGCTTCAAGCGCGGCCATGGCCACACACATGTCGGAAGGGTGCGTCGCGATGCAATGCTCGCTGGTACCAAGGACAGCGTGCATCCGGTTGAAGCCCTCCATCGCCGCGCAGCCTGTGCCGGGTGTGCGCTTGTTGCATCCGTAGCCGCCCGCGGTCCCTGCGTTCGGCTCACGAAAGTACACGCAGCGAGTGCGTTGCATCAGGTTGCCGCCCGTCGTGGCCATATTGCGCAGCTGAGGCGACGCGCCGGAGAGAATCGCCTCAGACAACACGGTGTAGGAGTTCTGCACTTCCGCATTCCAGGCGAGATCGGAGTTGCGAACCATTGCGCCAATACGAAGGCCGCCACCGGGGAGCTTCTCGATCTTGTCGAGGGGAAGCAGGTTGATGTCGACCAGGGTCTTCGGCGTCTCCACGTTCAGTTTCATCAGGTCGACCAGGGTGGTACCGCCTGCAATGAACTTTGCCTGCCCAGCGGCGGCGAGAGCTTTGTCGATGCTCGGAGCTTTGACGTAGTTGAAGGTTTCCATCTATCTCCTCTCGCTCAGACGCGGGACCGCACTTGCCTCACGGCGGCAACGATGTTGGTGTAAGCGCCGCAGCGGCAGATGTTGCCCGACATGGCCTGCTTCACGTCGTCGTCCGATGGGCCGATCGGCTCCTTGAGCAGCGCGGTGGCGCTCATGATCTGACCGCTGGTGCAGTAGCCGCACTGGTAGCCGTCGTGCTCGACGAAGGCCGCCTGCATCGGGTGGAGATTGCCGGGCTGACCGAGGCCCTCGATCGTCGTGATCTCATCGCCCTCGTGCATGACGGCAAAGCTAAGGCAGCTGTTCACGCGCCGGCCGTTGATGTGGACGGTACATGCGCCGCACTGGCCGTGGTCGCAGCCTTTCTTGGTGCCGGTGAGATGGATGCGCTCGCGTAGCGTGTCGAGCAGGGTGGCTCGGGGATCGAGATTGCGCAGAGTGTAATCTTTGCCGTTGATGCGAAGCGTAGCACTGCCGGTGCCGACGGCCTCAGATTGCTCCTGCGCAGGCTCGACAGCCGGCGTTGCGGCAAGCGGCGCGGTGCCGGCCAGCAGCCCTGTTGCCCCCAGCCCAGACAGGAACGACCGCCGGCTGAACCCGCGCTTTTCAGGAAGCGGCTCCAGATCAACCGACTGCTGATCCGGGGCAAGATCCGATGTCGTTTTCTCGCGAGAGTGCGGCAGCAAGTGTCTCAAATGCGGATTGATAGTGTCTGTCACAGGTCGACCTCCTTGGACAAACTCCAGTCTCGGGTTTTTCCGGCGAGCCGGTGCGGAGAAATCAAAATGGCATAGGCTCAGCTAGGGGAAGCGCCGCGCCATTATCCTAACTCGTGTTGGCGTGCCCTTGACAGGACGACAGTTTTGCCAACCGAAAAAGTGGCCTGCGACAGAGGGCGCCGCCGCGACGAGGACCCTCAGTCTTAGAATTCAGTTTGCGGTGGCCAGTTGGCTCTCTTCTTCCTGTTCGATCAGTTGGGGACGGCCAACGCCTATACGCTCTTCGATCTTCTTGTAATTTGCGATCTTATACGTCAGCAGATCGTGGGCCTTCTGCAATTCGGCAATCTGCGCCTCAATCGTAGCCTGGTGGTCTTCCAGCAGCTTGCGCCGTTCGAGAGAAGTTGCGTCGCCCTTCTCGCGCAGTTCCGCGTATCGCTGCATGTCGCGGATCGGCATATTGGCAGCACGCATACAGTGCAGGAAGTGAAGCCAGGCCTCGTCGGCTTCCGAGTAGCGGCGATGACCGTTGCGCGCGCGCCCAACTGGTTGGATCAAGCCGACGCGCTCATAATAGCGCAGAGTGTGCGCGGTCATTCCGCACCGCTCTGCCATGCTTCGAATGGTATAGCCAGCATCTCTCATCAACTCCAACCTACATCTTGGAGCGCGCTCAAAGTCAATAGACTGCGGCCGTGCTTGGCCATGAAATGAGAACGTTTTCACGAACCGGAATTGGGCGTGATTTAACAATGTTCGAGTTTTCAATAAGATGTGGAATTCCCTGAGGCGGAAGAGGCCAGACCAGGCTTAACAATTCTTAAGACTTGCAAGCCCGAAATGTGACCCGGGCCACCTGATAACTGCGCCCGAATCGCGGGACCGCATGGCCTTGCTTCTGCCTCTTTAAGCTGCTATACCCTATGCGACTTGGACTAGAACTGGGCGGAGACACGATGAAGCGCGTATCGAGCAAAATAGTTGGTCTGCCTGGAAACACAGAAGACTGGTTGCAACTCGCAGCACAAGGGGCTGAACTAGGGCTGTGGTATTGGGATGAAGTGAAACAAAAGCTAGACTGGGACCTGAAGACCTGTGCGATCTTTGGCGTACCTGCGGACGGCAAGATTACACTGCAGACCTTCATGGATGCTTTGCATCCGGACGACCGTGACCGCGTCATGCAACATTGGCGTCAATGTCTCGAGAATCGCGTACCGTACTCAATTGAAATGCGAGCCCTTAGATCTGATGGCAGTGTTCGCTGGATTGATGCGCGCGGCAAAGGCTACTACGGTAAAAGCGAGGAACCCGTTTTCATGGTCGGAGTAGCCTTCGATATAACCGAGCGCAAGCTAGCAGAGCAGGAACTTGTTGCAGCAAATGAGCAACTCCATCTTGCAATTGAAGCGGGCGCAGCTGGAGGGTGGGATTACGACCTTAAGACTGGCAAGAATGCCTGGTTGGGCATCGCGCATGCGCAACTCGGAATGTCACCGGATGAAACCTCGGGATCGAGCGAGGAATTTTGGGATCACGTACATAAAGACGACCGCGAACGTTTGCGCTCTGCAATCGCAGCAGCTAGAGAGAAAAAAGAGCACTTTGGCGGCGAATTTCGGGATGTGTGGCGGGACGGGACAATTCACTGGATGCGAACACGAGGCCGTTACCAATACGGCCTGGATGGTGAACCAGAGCGAGTGCTCGGAATATCGATCGACATCACAGAGCGTAAGCAGGCCGAACAAACACTGCGGGAAAGCGAACAACGACTAAGGCTGGCAACGCAGATCGGACGGATGTATGCCTACGAGTGGGATGTCATCGCAGACGTGGTGACGCGATCTTCGGAACATGTCCAAATACTGGGTCTTACAGAGCCGCTGCGCGACCCTCAGCATCAGTTTGTGGATAAAATCCATCCAGGCGACCGCCAAAAATTTCTTGACGCGATCGCTGGACTCACTCCTGAAAACCCGACTTCTGAGGTTACTTACCGAGCCGCAGCATCCGACGGTACGTTGGTTTGGTTAAAGAGTAATGGGCGTGGCTTCTTCGACGAGCAAGGCAGGCTCCTGCGGGTAATCGGGATGGTAGCGGATGTAACCGAGCTAAAGCGAGCAGAAGAGTCGCTGGCGGACATGGCGCGAAAGTTGATCGAGTCGCAGGAACAAGAACGCGCTCGCATTGGAAGAGAGCTTCATGACGACATCTGCCAGCGCGTGGCCCTCCTGGCGATTCGACTGGGGCAACTCAACGCATCCCCGGGCGGTCTCTCGGATGAAATCCCGGATCTCCTTTCCAAGATGGAAAAAGAAGCCGTTGAGCTATCGATGAGAATCCAGCAGCTGTCGCGCGAATTGCACTCCTCAACCCTCGAGTTTCTGGGGTTGAGTGAGGCCATTCGGAGCTGGTGTGATGAATTCGGCGAGAAGTGGAGCTTCGAAATCGTGTTCGAGGACCATGATGCACCGACAGGTCTGCCTTCGGAGACTTCGCTCAACCTCTTTCGAGTTTTCCAGGAAGCGCTGAATAATGCAGCGAAGTACAGCGGGGTCAAGCGCTTCGACGTGCGATTGTGGGGAACTCCAGATGAAATTCACCTTAGTGTGACGGATCACGGCAAAGGCTTCGACATCAGTTCCGCGATGAGAGGACGAGGGATTGGCCTGAAGAGTATGCGGGAGCGGGTGAAACTGATGAACGGACATCTCTCAATCGAGTCAAAACCGAATCAGGGTACGAAGATTCTTGCACACGTGCCGGTTGAATCCGGCAATCAGCCCTCGCAGGGCAGCAACTCCGCATCGTCTGGATGACACTTGGAGTTCGGCAGAGCCGCGCTGGGCAAAACATGATCCGGCATGGGGTTCAGCATACTGACGCAGCGTAATTCCTGCGTTCTAGGCCGGCCGGAAGTTAGCCAAACTCACCACGCCCGCGCCTTCGCCCCCCCCCGCGTCCCGTATCATCAACATCGACCATGGTTACTCACGCAAATCTGCACGATCAGATGCTCGCGGTGGCGCTCGAAGAGGCGCGATACGGCCGGACCGAAGGCGGAATCCCGATCGGAGCTGCTCTTTTCACCAGGTCGGGTGAACTGCTGAGCCGCGGGCATAACCGCCGCGTGCAGCAGGGCGACCCCAGCATCCACGGTGAAACCGATGCCTTTCGTCGCGCCGGACGGCAAAAGAGCTATCGCGACCTCGTTATGGTGACGACGCTGGCGCCGTGCTGGTACTGCAGCGGGCTGATCCGGCAGTTCCGAATCGGCACGGTCGTCGTGGGCGAGAGCCGGACGTTCTCCGGCGGGATCGAGTGGCTGCGCGAGAATGGCGTCGAGGTGATCGATCTCGACAACCGCGACTGCCGTGAACTGCTGGAAGGCTTCATCGCCGACCATCCGGAGATTTGGAACGAGGATATTGGCGAAGAGTAGCCATGTCCTCTTTAGTACTGTTAGCACTGCTTTGCGGGCACCCATCAACCGAAATACGTGCATCATGCCAAGGGAATCAGGTTCTCCGCATCGTGTTGCGGTCATTACCGGTGCACCGGCGGCACGAAGTACGCAATCGAAGCGCGTTCTGAGGCTCTTCGCATGGAATTAAGCAGGGCAGATGTCCAGGTATCGTGCATTCAGCCAGGCCTGGTGAAGACGGGCCTGCATGAAAATTGGGAAACTCTTCCTTCGGAGCTCATGGGAATCCCTCATCCCCTGTCTCCCGACGATGTCGCCCCAATGGTTCTGTTTATTCTGGATCATCCCGCGCACGTCCGCATTCCGCAATGGATGATCCTTCCCCAAGACCACGAGATATGACAGCTATGGAGACTTTTATGAAGCGTCGCGAATTCCTTGCCGGATCCCTGGCTGCAGCCGCCATGGCGCAAAGCGCGGGAGCACAAGCCAATCCTGGTCGTCTACGCGAGTATTACCAGCTTCGTCGCTACTCGCTGCAGTCAGGTCCACAGATCGCTGCGACTGAGAAGTACATCAGCGAGGCGCTGATCCCCGCGCTTGCGCGCAAAGGCTCGGCCCCTGTGGGGGCGTTCCGCCTGGAGATCGGACCGGAAACGCCGACCTTCTATGTCCTCATTCCCATCGAGGGTGGAATAACCGCCGGACCACTTGAAGAAGAGCTGAATCGCGATGATACCTACATCAAAGCTGCCGGGCCATTCTGGAGCGCACCGGCCGCGTCGCCTTCGTTCCTCCGCATGGACTCGTCTCTACTGGTCGCGTTTGAGGGATGGCCGCGTATTACACCGCCTGAGAAGGGGAAGAGGATCTTTCAATTGCGGACCTACGAGAGCCCTAGCTACCGCGATCACCTGCTGAAGATCGAGATGTTTCACTCCGGGGAGTTTGAGATATTTAAGGCCGCCGGCTTTCGGCCTGTCTTCTTCGGCGACACGCTCATTGGGCCGCGCTTGCCGAGCCTCACTTACATGCTCAGCTTTACTGACTCCGCCGAACTCGATGCGAAGTGGAACGTCTTCCGAAACGATCCTTCCTGGAAGAAGCTCTCCGCCGATCCGCGATTCGCATTTGAGCCCATCGTGAGCAACATCACGAACCTGATCCTCAGTCCACTGGCTGCCTCGCAGATTTGACCGGATTCAGCGTGCGTGACGCCTCTGGGCTCCGATGCTGGCAGCAAGCCCAAGCAAGCTCTCGTCGTTTTCGCGTGCGGCAGCCAGCTGCATCCCGCCGACGCGGTAAGGAATCGTAACGACCGGAACGCCGCCGAGGCTGAAGGGCGTGGTGTAGCGCAGAATTTTAAGGCGGACCTGACTGTTGTCGGCGCCGATATCGAGCCGAGCGACGGGCGTCGCGGGCAAAATGATCAGCTCATACTCATGCAGAAGATCGTCAAGACGCGAGCGGAATTCGGCGTGGCGCTTGCGGAATGTCGCCAACTCAGCTGCTGAGATTCGCGCGCCCCATTCGAGCCGTTCGCGAATCACCTGCGGGAATTTGTCGAAGTTGCCGGCATGGATTTGTGCCGCCTCCCACGCCTGGATCGGCGCATAGATTTCGAAGGACGAGGCCCACCAGCCGACGTCAATGGTCTGGCCGGCCAATCCGATCGCTTCAAGTTCGCTCGTCGCTGCGTGAAGACTATCCGCGATTGCTGGCTCGCAGTCGTCGAGAAGCTCGTCGTGCACTACGGCGAACTTCTTAAATTCGTGAGCTGCGCGCGATCCGCCCGGCACAAAAATGTCACCCAGCAACGGCGCGTCTTCGAGATCGCGAAAGAGCCAGCCCATGGTGTCGAATGACTGAGCAAGGTGTGCTCCACCGCGCCAGTCTCCTCGACCAATGGACGCGCGATAGCCGGCCAACCCGCAGAGGGCTGCGGGCGCGCGTACGCTTCCGCCGGTGTCAGTGCCGATGGCTGCGAGCGCCGAGCCTTCGAGGATGCTTGCCGCTGCTCCGCTCGAAGATCCGCCGGTCAGCGCGCCGGGATTGCCGGGCTGCTCGCAGTCCCCGAACTCGGGATTCTCGCCGGTGATGCCGTAGGCCAGAGGATGCATGTGTGTCTTGCCAGTGATGACAGCGCCGGCTTTGCGAAGCTGCTCGACCAGCCAGGAATCGTGCGCGACGTTTCCATTCAAGTCGCGGTAGAACTTTACACCGGCGGAGGTCGGAGAGCCGGCGAGATCGAAGCAGTCTTTCAGCGATACCGGCAGCCCCCAGAGATTGCTGCGCCCGTCGCCAAAGCAGCCGCCAGTTGTACGGGAAACGGCTGTGGCGCGTGCTGCTTCGCTCATCGTCCATGCCGGATCGCGCCAGAGGTATGTATTGCAGCCGGCGTTGCCATTGGCGCGCTCGAGAGCGGGCTCTGCCAGCGCGGCAGGTGTGGTCGTTCCAGCGGCAAGGGCCTGGCGAGCCGCGCGAATGGTCGAGAGGGTCATGCGAGCATTGTAGGTGCTGGGTTGAATTCGGAGAGTCGGATTCCGACATTTCCGGTCGCTCACGGCCGATCGGCTTGCGCTCAGAAGGATCAAGCGCTGGGTGGCGCGAGAACTCCAAGCTGAATCATCAGGCCGAGTGTGTCCATGATGATGCGAGTGTCCTTGATGCGGCCTTGTTCCAGGCGATCGATAACGATCCCCCAGACGCGGACAAAACGCCCGGTTTCCGGAACACCGAGGAACGTTCCCTGGTGCGTGCCGGTCCACTCGAAACGGCTCGCCACTTTGTCGCCATCAGCAATCTGTTCCTGAACTGCGAAAATCAGATCTGGGAATGCAGCTCGCATCCCCCGAAGAACATCCTTCAAGCCTTCCAGTCCTGGGCCCTGGCCGGGCATAGGAACCTGCTCGACGACGTCCTCCCAGACAAACTGCTCCGCCGAGTCGATGTCTCCCCGAGTGATCACTTCCTCGGTGAAGCGGCGGACGATCGTGGCATTATCCTGCGTCATCGAACTCTCCTTGTGCACATCGTTTTAGTAAGGACTATACATTGCGCGGCCTGGGCAGCCACGGAACCGGATTGCGTTTCAGCCGTTCGCGAAAAGAACGGGCGTCCGCGATGCGGACGCCCCGTGATCCGAGAGGGTAAGCAATCAGAAGTTGAGATGCAGCGACATCTGAATCTGCCGCGGTGAGCCGATGGTGTGCTTCACGATGCCAAGGCCGACAGGAGCGTTGTAGAGCAATTGGTTGGCGATCGGAACGTTATTGAAGGCGTAGTTCTGGTTCACGTTGTTCTGCGGAATATCAAAGCTGGCCGTGTTGGTGACGTTGTAGACATCGAATGTGTAATGCAGCGAAAGCCCTTCGCGGATGGCAAAATCCTTCACCAGGGAAGCGTCGGCGCACTTCTGCCAGGATTGCCGGAAGATGTTGCGCTGACCGCTGATGAAGTTCGTTTCGAAGGTATCGCCCGCCGGAACGCCCATTTCACCGGGCGTCACCAGTGGCACGTTGAAGCACTCGGTCTTGAGGGCGGCGCCCGTGTTGTTTCGGGGGTCGTAGAATGCACCGCTCTTGCCGGTGAGAGCGTTCTTCGGAGTGCATCCGGGAGCGAGGGGCACTATGGGGTGCCTGCCTGGTTGGTCACGAATGAGCCTTTCACATCTCGGTGTTTTCGGATAAGTCTTGCGTGTTCGCATCGTCTCGTCAAGAACGGCGGCGTACACTGATGCCAATGTCCATAGCTGCCGTCACTGTCGCTGCGGGCTCAAGCAGCCGGCTTGGGCAGCCGAAGCAACTGCTGATCGTAGACGGTGAACCGATGCTGCAGCGTGCGATCCGGATCGCTCGCGAGGCAGGGGCATCGCCGATCTTTGTGGTGCTTGGCTCAAACCGCGTGGTTATCGGGGATGCGCTTGACTTCGGTTCCGCGATCATCGTCGCGAACGATGAATGGAACGAGGGGGTCGCAAGCTCGATTCGCGCGGGCGTGAACGCCGTGGAGTCAAGAGCGCCTGCGGCTCAGGGTGTGCTGCTGACGAGCTGCGATCAGCCGCGCGTCACGAAGGAACATCTGCGACAGATGATTGAGACTTTTCTTGGGAAGCCGGTTCCCACTGCGATTGCTTCGGGCTACGCCGGCATTCATGGAGTCCCTGCGATTTTTCCGCGGCAGGCCTTCCCGGGTCTGCTGGCGCTCCGTGGCGACCATGGTGCGCGCAGATTGCTTGTCGATCAGAGTTGGCCAGTGGTCGCACTGCCGCTCGAGGGCGGCGAGATCGACATTGACCGGCCGGAAGATCTTATGAGGGTTCAATGAATGATGACACGTCAGCCAAATCTTGATTTGCTGCGCCGAGCCATCGAGCTCGCCACCCGGAATGTGACCTCGGGAAACGGCGGCCCATTCGCGGCTCTGATCGTGCGCAACGGACAGCTGATCGCCGAAGGCGTAAATCTGGTGACGGCGACCAACGATCCGACCGCCCACGGTGAGGTGACGGCGATCCGAAACGCTTGCAGGACGCTGAATACCTTCACGCTTGCCGGATGCGAGCTCTACACCAGTTGCGAACCCTGTCCCATGTGCCTTGCGGCTTCCCACTGGGCCAGACTCGACGCGGTGTTTTATGGCGCGGGAGCCGAAGACGCGGCGAAGGCCGGGTTCGACGATGCCTACCTCTATGGCGAATTCCGCAAGGACTCTGCCGAGCGATCTCTGCACGAAGCTCAATATCTGCGCGATGAGGCGTGGGCCAGCTTTGCCGCATGGATCGGCTCGCCGAACAAGATTCTGTACTAGCAGGCTTCCGGGCTTACCACCACTCATTCATAGGGTGAAACATGGTTGAAGCGATGTGCTTCAAAACAGGCAACTCTTGCCCAAGCCTGTTTCGGTGCGATAACGTCTATAACTCGACCCCTTTCCGACGGGAGCAACCGCCGAATGCCGCGCCTAGTCCGATGTTCCATCATCCAGGCGTCCAACGCCGTGGCCGCCACTGAGCCTCTTGCGGTTCAGAAGAAGGCGATGGTTGACAAGCACTTGGGGCTGATCCGCAAGGCGGCCGGCGACGGGGCCCAAATCGTCTGCTTGCAGGAGATATTCAACGGCCCCTACTTCTGCGCCGAGCAGTCGACCAAATGGTATGAGGCGACCGAGCCGGTACCGGACGGGCCGACCGTGAAGCTCATGCAGCAGCTCGCGAAAGAGCTGCATATCGCCCTGGTCGTGCCGGTCTACGAGGTCGAGCAGGAGGGCGTCTTCTACAACACCGCTGCGGTGCTCCACAACGATGGCTCATACCTGGGCAAGTACCGCAAAACACACATTCCGCACGTAGCTCCCGGTTTCTGGGAGAAGTTCTACTTCCGGCCGGGGAACCTGGGCTACCCGATTTTCGACCTGGGATTTGCGAAGATCGGCATTTACATCTGCTACGACCGGCACTTTCCGGAGGGAGCGCGATGCCTCGGATTGAATGGCGCAGAGATCGTATTTAACCCGTCGGCTACCGTCGCCGGCCTCAGCGAGTATCTGTGGAAGCTCGAACAGCCGGCGCATGCCGCCGCGAACGGATACTTTATCGCGGCCATCAATCGCGTCGGCATCGAGGCTCCGTGGAACATCGGCGAGTTCTACGGGTCGAGCTACTTTGCCAACCCCCGCGGTCAGATCATCGCCCAGGCCTCGCGCGACAGGGACGAGGTGCTGACTGCCGACCTGAATCTCGATGAAATTGCTGAGGTGCGCAGGACATGGCAGTTTTTCCGCGACCGGCGCCCCGACATGTATGGACCGCTTGTTGCCTCATAGGAGAACCAGGCGGCGAAAAGATTCGTCAATCATTACGAGGAACGAAGAGAATAAGAGAGTTTTCCCGAGGTCTTCATGAGTACCGCTACTTTGCCTGACGACCTGCTGCTGCGCGAGCGATTCAGCGACCTCAAGCCGCCGCTCGAACCGCAGGCGGCCGTGATCGAGGCCAATCGCTGCCTGAATTGTTTCGATGCGCCCTGCACCGGCGCCTGCCCCACCCACATCGATGTGCCGGGCTTCATCAAGCGCATCTCCACGGGGAACCTTCGCGGATCCGCCCTGCGGATTCTCGACGCCAACATTCTCGGAGCCAGCTGTGCGAAGGCATGCCCGGTGGAGGTGCTGTGCGAGGGCGCTTGCGTAATGCATCGCTATAATCGCGAACCGATCCAAATCGCGCGCCTGCAGCGCTTCGCAATGGATTCCTTTCAGGCAACGGGCGAAGAATTGATGACGGCGCCGCGTGGATCGCGCAACGTTCAGGTTGCCTGTATCGGCGGCGGTCCGGCGTCGTTGGCGTGCGCCGCGGAACTTTGCCGGCACGGCGCATCGGCCACCATCATCGAGCGCAAAGAGTTGCCCGGTGGACTGAATACTTACGGCGTGGCCGAGTACAAACTGCGCGCCACCGACAGCCTCCGCGAAGTGGAGATGATTCGCCGGCTGGGCGTGACGTTCCGCACCGGCGCCTCGATCGAGTCAGCCGAAGCCCTCGAGGAATTGGAATCCGAGTTTGATTTCATCTTCGTCGGCGTCGGCCTCGGAGCCATGCATCGCATGAACATTCCCGGCGAGGATCAAAAAGGCGTGTTGA
Source organism: Occallatibacter sp. (assembly GCA_035262585.1). Lineage (GTDB taxonomy): Bacteria > Acidobacteriota > Terriglobia > Terriglobales > Acidobacteriaceae > Telmatobacter. The sequence goes on from DATFSO010000163.1 coordinate 26,385, forward strand.
ACGCGCTCGAATTCATTGCATCCTACAAGACCGGGCGCATCCGAGAGCTGAGCGGCACGGTGGTCGTTGTCGGCGCCGGGAATACGGCGATCGATGCCGCCAACGCGGCGCACCGCCTTGGAGCGGAGACTGTGTACCTCCTTTACCGTCGCGGCGAACGCGAGATGGCGGCCTTCGATTTCGAATATGAGCATTGCAAGCAGGAAGGTGTGCAGTTCCTGTGGCGTCGCCAGCCCTACGCGATTCGAACGAGCGAGCGAGGCCGCCTCCTGCTCGATACGGTGCAGGTGACGGAGGTCGACCGCGCTCTACTGCCGGTTCCGGATTCGCAGTACACGATTGAGTGCGACTACGTGGTGCCGGCGATCGGACAGTCTCCCTTTGCCCAGCTTGTGCAGGAGTTGCGGCGTATCGAGGTGCGCGGCGGATTCATCGTGACCGATCCGGAGACCGGCCAGACAGCCAATCCGCGCTACTTTGCCGGCGGAGATTGTGCGAATGGCGGCAGGGAAGTGGTGGATGCCGTTGCCGATGGCAAGCGTGCTGCGAAGACCATCCTGAAGATTGCGGAGGCAGCCTATGCCTGATATTCGCGTTCATGGGTTCGCGGGCTCGATCGATGCGCCGAATCCATTCTGGCTTGCTTCCGGTCCGCCAACGAACTGTGGCGATCAGGTGATGCGTGCTTTCGACGCGGGCTGGGGCGGCGCGGTGTGGAAGACCATCGGCGAGCCCATCACGAATGTCTGCTCGCGCTACTCATCGGTCGACTGGCAGGGGCAGCGCATGATGGGGCTTAACAACATCGAACTCATCAGCGATCGGAGCATCGAAGAAAACTTCCGCGAGATGGCCGCTGTGAAGAGGTACTATCCGCATCACGCCATCATCGCGTCGCTGATGGTGGCCTCGAATCGCGAGGCCTGGCACGAGATCGTGCAGCGTGCCGAGGACGCAGGCGCCGATGGACTCGAGTTGAACTTCGGCTGCCCGCATGGGATGAGCGAGCGCGGCATGGGCTCTGCGGTGGGCCAGGTGCCCGAATATGCCGAGATGATCACCACCTGGGTGAAGGAGAAGGCGCGCACACCGGTGCTGGTGAAACTCACGCCGAACATCACCGACATTCGCGTGATTGCGCGTGCTGCCAAGCGCGGCGGCGCAGACGGCCTGTCGGCCATCAACACGATCAATTCGATAACTGGCATCGATCTCGACACACTCGTGCCGAGTCCGAATGTCGACGGCAAAAGCTCGCATGGCGGTTATTGCGGACCTGCCGTGAAGCCCATCGCGCTGAACATGGTGCAGCAGATCATGTCCGATGCCTCCTCGGCTCTCCCTATTTCGGGCATTGGCGGAGTTTCCACATGGCAGGATGCGGTTGAGTTCATGCTGCTGGGCTGCGGAACGGTGCAGGTGTGCACGGCCGTGATGCACTACGGCTACCGCGTTGTCGAAGACATGGCTGAAGGGCTCGAAAACTGGATGCGCTCGAAAGGGTTCGCGACGCTCGAGGACTTCCGCGGTCTTTCAATCGGCCGCGTCACCGAGTGGAAACACCTGAACCTGAACTACAAGCTCGTCGCGCATATCGACGAGCAGAAGTGTATCGGCTGCGGCCTGTGCTACATCTCCTGCTGGGACGGCGCGCACCAGTGCATCCACCTGGATCGAGTATCGGGTCCGGTGAATGGGCAAGTCGAGTTGCACGACGGGCCGTCTACAGTGGAGTGGCGCACGCGCACCTCGATCGCCACCACGCCGGTTACCCGCCAGGAGCGGACGGCCGCCGCGGCGAACCACGGTCCATATCCGACGCCGCTCGAACGCATCCCTCGCGTGGACGAAACCGAGTGCGTCGGCTGCAATCTCTGTGCGCTGGTTTGCCCGGTAGAGGACTGCATCACTATGGTCCGTGCGGACGCGGGCGTTCCCGCGGAAACATGGGATCAACGCACGCAAGGGACGGATTGCACCGTGCAGCCCCAAGGCACGTAATGAAACGTAATGACATGAAGCTGTCATCCTGAGCCCAACAAAGGCCTGTCACTCCGACCGAGTCGCCCTGGGCGACGAGCGGAGGAACCTGCAGTTGCTTTTCGGCCGTTCATCATGCAGTATCTATCGCAATTGCTTCAGACTCAGCCTGTAACAGGGCACGACTTTAGTCGTGCGAAAAGGCGAAAACAAGACTTGGGCTTTAGCCCCTGGGCTGGCGTACTCAAATTGACGGCATACAATCCCCACCATGGCCACAGTTCTCATCCAAAACGGCACCATTGTCAACGCCGACTCCACGGTAACGGCCGACCTGCTGATCGACGGTGCTCTGGTCAGAGAGGTGCGTGCCGGCATTCCTGCAAATGCTGCAGACAAGGTCGTGGATGCCTCGGGCCTTCTGCTTTTGCCCGGCGGCATTGACGCACACACGCATCTCGACATGCCCTTCGGCGGCACCAATTCTGCGGACGATTTTGAGACGGGCACGCGCGCGGCAGCCATCGGCGGGACGACAACCATCGTCGATTTCGCCATCCAGACTCGCGGCACGAAAATGCGCGCCGCACTGGACACGTGGTGGAGGAAGGCTGAAGGCAAGGCCTGCATCGACTACGGCCTGCACATGATCATCACCGACCTGCCCGACGCCGGCCTCGAAGACATGGACGACATGGTGCGCGAAGGCGTGGCCAGCTTCAAGCTGTTTATGGCCTATCCCAACGTACTCATGGTCGACGACGCGACGATCTTCAAGGCCATGCGGCGGACGGCGAAGAACGGCGCGCTAATCTGCATGCACGCCGAGAACGGTTCGGTCATAGATGTCATAGTCCAGCAGGCGCTGGCCGAGGGAAAGACCGCGCCCATCTATCATGCGCTCACGAGGCCGACGGTCGCCGAAGCAGAGGCCGTAAATCGCGCCATCGCCATGGCCGAGATCGCCGGAGTCCCGGTCTATATCGTTCACCTCTCCAGCGAAGATGCGTTGAATCAAGTCCGCGAAGCGCGCGACCGCGGCCTACCCGCCTTCGCCGAAACCTGTCCGCAATACCTGCTGCTCTCGCTCGAAGACAACATGGTCGACAAGGGCTGGGAAGGTGCGAAGTACGTCTTCACTCCGCCGCTCCGCGAGAAGCGCAATCAAAGCAAATTATGGGACGGCCTGCGCCGCGACAACCTGCAGGTCGTCTCCACCGATCACTGCCCGTTCTGCTTCGAAGATCAGAAGGTCCTCGGCAAAAACGACTTCACCAAGATCCCCAACGGCGGCCCCGGGATCGAGAACCGGCTGCAGTTGCTGCATCATCACGGCGTGGGCCTCGGCAATCTGACTTTGAACAGATTTGTCGAGCTCGTTTCCACCGCTCCGGCGCGCATCTTCGGCATGTACCCGAACAAGGGTGTGCTTGCGCCAGGCAGCGATGCGGACCTTGTTCTCTGGGATCCCGTGTCGGACCACATCATCTCTGCCACAACCCACCACATGCGCGTGGATTATTCAATGTTCGAAGGATTCAGGGTGCGCGGCAATGCCCGCGACGTCTACTCGCGCGGCGAACTGATCGTCTCCGGCGGCAAGTTCATCGGCAAACCCGGACGCGGCCAGTATCTGCGTCGCGAAGCCCGCGGCGGCGCCTGGAAGTGACAGGTTGAAGTTTGCGAGGGCAATTATGGGATTCGTGCCGAAAAATGCGGAGTGGTATCTTGCTGAAATCGTCGAGGAGCTGACGGTTGCAGATGATCCAAGAAATGTGGTCTGGCGAAATCTAACCCTGGTTCATGCGAACTCACCTGAAGATGCATACGAGCAAGCGCTTCGGCTCGGGCACTCAGGTGAAATGGAATACCTGAATTCCGCTGGGAAGCTCGTGACGACTCGCTTTCGCGGTTTGTCGTTCCTCGATGTAATCCACGATCCACTAGAGCACGGCTCTGAACTCGTGTTTCACTCGAACATCGGTGTCAGCCCGGACGAACTGCGCAAGCTTTTGCGGTCCAAAGAGCAACTCGAGCTCTTCCGTCCGGCGAATGACCCAGAGGGTCCCGATATAGCCGCCGGAGAAATCGTTCAGGAGATGGAAAAGAGGTTCGGAATTAAACGGTCCGGGTGATCCTATAGGTGGTTGAATTCCTTATCGCGTTCTGATCGGCATTCCTGTATACCTATCTGCACCCGGAGGCCGTTTGAGCACCGTCGACCCCACACTCTCCAACCGCGATCTCGCACCGACAACTCCCGCGCAGCGCACCTGGACGACCTATAACTACATCGCGCTGTGGTTCTCCATGTCGATGGAGATCACGACGTACCAGCTCGCCTCCTCGCTCATCGCCAAGGGCATGGACTGGAAGCAGGCAGTCGGCACGGTGCTGCTCGGCAATCTGATCGTGCTCGTTCCCATGCTCTTGAATGCGCACGCCGGCGCGCGCTACGGCATTCCGTTCCCGGTCTTCATCCGCGCGCCGTTCGGCGTGCGCGGCGCAAATCTGCCTGCGATCCTGCGTGCCATCGTTGCCTGCGGATGGTTCGGTATCCAGTGCTGGATCGGCGGCACCGCGATCCACGCGATGCTTGCTGTCATCTGGCCCGCGACGGCCGATTCGCTATTCGCAAAATGGGCATGCTTCCTCGTCTTCTGGCTGCTGAACATGATCGTCGTCTGGCGCGGAGTCGAATCGATCCGCCACCTGCAGGCCTTCGGAGCGCCGTTCATGTTCATCATGGCCGCAGCACTGCTGATCTGGATGCGCATCAAGGCCGGGAGCTTCGGCACCATGCTCTCCACGCCCAGCCAGTTCCATTCAACCAGCGGGTTCCTCACGATCTTCTTTCCATCCCTCACAGCGATGGTCGGCTACTGGGCCACTCTTGCTCTCAACATCTCGGACTTTACGCGCTACTCGAAGTCGCAGCACGCGCAGGCATTCGGCCAGGCGTTTGGACTTCCTGTCGCGATGACGCTCTTTACATTCGTCGGCATTTCCGTGACGTCGGCATCGGCAGTGCTCTTCGGCCATCCGATCTGGAATCCCATCGAGTTGATCGGCGCATTTCACCAACCGGTGATGGCGTTCATTGCGATGATCGCGATTCTGATTGCCACGCTCAACGTGAACATTGGCGCCAACGTTGTCTCGCCGTCCAACGACTTCTCGAATCTCTATCCCAGGCTCATCAGCTTTCGCATTGGCGGGCTGATCACCGGCTTTCTCGGCCTTGCCATGTGCCCATGGAGGCTGCTTGCGTCGCCCGACGCGTACATCTTCGGATGGCTTATCGCCTACTCCGGCCTGCTTGGTCCGGTCGCAGGCATCATGGTCTGCGATTACTTCCTGATCCGCAAGACCGATCTCGACGTGAACTCGCTCTACCATACCAATGGCGCCTACCACTACACGAAAGGAATCAATCCGCGCGCGATCGTAGCGCTGGTTGCCGGCGTAGCCATCGCTCTTGTGGGCCTGGCAGTAAAACCGCTTCACTTTTTGTACGATTACGCCTGGTTTGTGGGGTTTTTCTCCGCGGGTGCCATCTATTACGTGCTGATGCGGATTGCGGCGCCGGGGCCAGTCGCAACCGCTCTGGAGGCAGCTGGATCCCCAACGGACTCGGCTCAATATCTCCGCTGAGCCCTTCCTGCGGAATCCAAATGTCATTGTGCGGTACCGCAAGACAGTTACTCCCTTGCAGCCTGACGTGACTTTTGGCGATGACTTTGCGCGATTTCTCCGCGATAAAATAGAGGGACCTGATGATTCAAGCCACTCCAGCGGCTGCCGGTACGGCTATCCGCTTCAAGCGGGAGTCGAACTTGCGGGCGCAGAAGAGCCTGCCGATCATCCAGGTCCGCGATCTTGAAAAAACCTATCGCACGGCTCGCGGACCGCTCACGCTTTTCCATTCGCTCGAGTTAACGGTGAGCGCGGGCGAACTGATCGCCATAGTAGGGCAATCGGGCGCGGGAAAGAGCACACTTTTGCACATTCTGGGTGCTCTTGATGTGCCGACAGCAGGCACTGTACACTGCGCTTCAACCAACGTAGCAATGCTCAATCCCCGGGAGGCAGCGGCCTTTCGCAATCGCGAGATTGGTTACGTTTGGCAGTTTCATTACCTGCTGCCGGAGTTTTCGGCGATTGAGAACGTAGCTATGCCGCTCATGGCTCGTGGAATGAGCCGCCGTGAGGCGTTAGATGAGGCATCTAATTGGCTTAAGGAGGTCGATCTGGAAGATCGCCACGATCACAGACCCGGAGAGCTCTCAGGCGGAGAACAGCAGCGCGTGGCGCTGGCACGGGCTCTGGTCGGGAATCCCAGGGTACTGCTTGCCGATGAACCAACAGGCGATCTGGACGAATCGACCGCCGGTCGTGTTTTTGACCTCTTGGAACGATTGCACGTAACCCACGGGCTCACCTCGATCGTGGTGACCCACAACCTCGATCTGGCCGCGCGGTGTACGCGGACTCTGCGCCTGGAGGGCGGGCGCCTTCATGCTTTGGAAGAGCCTTCCAAAGCGGGACCTCACCCCGGCAAGGCTTGACGAAAAAGCACCTTTCCGGGCGGTTTTGGAGTCTGATTGTATAGGTGAGTTCGAATTGCGGTCCGAGCTCACGAGTGGTGGGTGGGAGCTTGCGGAAAAAGATCTCCGCAGCGTCCGGAAGGAATCTGGAGGTTCCGGTCCACCCAGGAGCTGTTCGGAGCAGTTATTGAAATTTTCCAGGGTCTCCGGCGGCGTTAGTAAGAGAAGGGGCGCGTGCAGGTTGAGCTGAGGCCGATAAAGCATCGGACGGCTACTTCCACCGAAAGCCCACAGCAAGGGGAGATGAGTATGTTTGAACGCTACACGGAGAAGGCACGACGCGTGATCTTCTTCGCGCGGTATGAGGCCAGCCAGTTCGGCTCGCCCTATGTCGAGACCGAGCACCTGCTGCTTGGCTTGTTGCGCGAGGACAAGGCGTTAACCAATCGCTTTTTGCGTTCACATGCCTCTGTGGAGTCCATTCGCAAGCAGATTGAGGCGCATACCACGATTCGCGAAAAGGTTTCGACCTCGGTCGACCTGCCGCTCTCGAACGAGTGCAAGCGCGTGTTGGCGTATGCCGCGGAGGAGGCCGAGCGCCTGGGCCATAAGCATATAGGCACGGAGCACTTGCTGCTGGGCCTTTTGCGCGAGGAGAAGTGCTTTGCGTCCGAGATACTGCAGGAGCGAGGCCTGAAGCTGGCGCAGATTCGCGACGAGTTGGCGCGTGTGACTCAGGAGAAGGCGCCGGCGCAGCAGCGCCAGCGCGAGTCGAGCCTGCTGGCCGAGTTCAGCCGCGACCTCACCCAGGCCGCAATGGACGGGCAGCTCGATCCCCTGGTGGGCCGCGACGGCGAATTAGAACGCGTGGTCCAGATCCTTTGCCGCCGCACCAAGAACAATCCTGTGCTGATCGGCGAGCCTGGCGTCGGCAAGACTGCAATCGTCGAAGGCCTGGCGCAGCGGATCGCGGACGGTGAAGTTCCAAGCTTCCTTGCAGACAAGCGCGTGCTTGCGTTGGATCTCTCGCTCATTGTTGCCGGCACCAAGTATCGCGGGCAGTTCGAAGAGCGCCTGAAGACGATCATGAAGGAGCTGATGGAGAACCAGAATTCGATCATCTTCATCGACGAGCTGCACACGCTGGTCGGTGCTGGATCGGCCGAAGGTTCGCTCGACGCCGCCAACATCCTCAAGCCGGCATTGTCGCGGGGCGAGATTCAGTGCATCGGCGCAACTACGCCGGCTGAATATCGCAAATCCATTGAGAAGGATCGTTCGCTTGAGCGCCGCTTCCAGGCGGTCAAGGTCCCGCCGCCGAATGAAGCCGACGCGGTGAAGATCATCAACGGCATCAAGGATCGCTACGAGAAATTCCACGCGGTCAGCTACACCGACGCGGCCATCGAGTTTGCTGTATCGCATTCGAACCGCTATATCCCCGACCGCTTCCTGCCCGACAAGGCCATCGACCTCATCGACGAGGCGGGCGCGCGCGTGAAGCTCCGCCAGACCTCGCTTCCTGAGGAAATTACGGAAGTGCAGAAGCGGATCAAGTTCATCGTGCACCGCATGGACTCAGCCATCGCGAACCACGAGTTCGAGAAGGCGCGCTTCTATTCCGACGAAGAGCGTAAGGAGCGCGAGAATCTGCGCGCCCTGCGTGACAAGTACCACCTCGACGATTCCGCTGCGGGCATCGTAGGCCGCGAAGACATCGAAGAGGTCGTGAGCCGCTGGACGGGCGTTCCGGTCACGAGCATCAAGGAAGAAGAGACGCAGAAGCTGCTCCGCGTGGAAGAAGAACTCCATCGTCGCATCATCTCGCAGGAGAAGGCGATTTCGGCGCTCGCGCGTGCCATCCGGCGTTCGCGTGCGGGCCTCAAGTCGCCGCACCGTCCAATCGGAAGCTTCCTGTTCCTTGGGCCCACGGGTGTCGGCAAGACGGAGATGGCGCGTACGCTCGCGCAATTCCTGTTTGGTTCTGACAAGGCCCTGATCCGCTTCGATATGTCGGAGTTCATGGAGAAACACTCGGTCTCGAAGCTGATCGGTTCGCCTCCGGGATACGTGGGCTACGAGGAGGGCGGCCAACTCACCGAACGCGTGAAGCGTTCGCCGTACTCGGTAGTTCTGCTCGACGAAATCGAGAAGGCGCATCCCGATGTATTCAACATCCTGCTGCAGGTGTTTGAAGACGGCCAGTTGACCGACGGACTCGGCAATACGGTCGACTTCAAGAACACCATCATCATCATGACGTCGAACATCGGCGCCCGTCACCTGCAGAAGAAGCAGGGGCTCGGCTTCCAGAGTGATCGCGAAGACCTGGTCAGCGAGAAGGTCGAAGAACTCGTCAAGAATGAAGTTAAGAAGACCTTCAATCCCGAGTTCCTCAACCGGCTCGACGAAGTCATCCTCTTCCAGTCGCTCTCGGATGCAGATCTGATCCAGATCGTCGAACTGCTCGTACAACAGCTCAACATCAATCTGGCGCAGAAGGCGATCACGATCTCGGTGACCGAAGAGGCCAAGAAGTGGATCCTGGAAAAAACTCTAGGAGACCGCAGCTACGGTGCGCGTCCGCTCCGCCGTGCGCTGCAGCGCTACGTCGAAGATCCTCTGTCCGAGGCGTTGATCGCTGGTCAGATTCCTCAGCGTCCAGCGTTTCTCGAGGTCTACCTCGACGCCAACCAGCTCTTCTACCGCCCCGTCAGCCAGGACGACGGCGGCAGCGAAGAGAAGGCAGCAGGCATCCTGCTCTTCAGCAACTGACGCTGGTTTCAAACTGACGAAAAAGCCCCGGATTACGGGGCTTTTTCTTTTACGGTTGCAGGAACGAATCCCGTTCCTTGCAATGCCACACGAATTCGATGTTGTACGCTGTCTTCATTCCCTTACAAAAGCCAGTCCTGCGCGCTCGAAAGAGGGACGGCGCGAAAGAGAGAAAATGAGACGAATTGCCCTGATTGCCGCTGTAGCCACTGGCTGCAGTTTTTCGGTCTTCGCTCAACAAAACAATCTCCCCGCTGACGATCTGTCGCCCGACTTTCAAGCTCCTGCCGTCGAAAAAGACCACATCAAGCGAGTTGAAATGGTTCCCATGCGCGACGGCGTCAAGCTGTATACCGTTATCGTCATTCCGAAGGGCGCCAAGGGTGCGCCGATTCTGCTCGACCGCACCCCCTACAACGCCGCCAAACGTGCCGAACGCTCCGACAGCCCGCAAATGCTCGAGGCTTTGCCGCTCAGCAACGAGGTCTTCGTCAAAGCGGGTTACATCATCGTCTATCAGGATGTGCGCGGCAAGTACGGCTCCGAGGGGCCGTACATCATGACTCCGCCGCCAGCCGGCTCGGGTTACAATCCCAGCGGCGCAGACGATACTACTGACGCGTGGGACACCATCGACTGGCTCGTCAAGAATGTGCCTGAGTCCAACGGCCGAGTCGGCATGATCGGCTCCAGCTACGAGGGTTTTACCGTCGTCATGGCGCTGCTCCACCCGCATCCGGCGCTCAAGGTCGCTGCTCCTGAAAGCCCCATGGTCGACGGCTGGATGGGCGATGACTGGTTCCACTACGGTGCGTATCGCCAGACCAACATTGACTACCTGCTCAGCCAGACCACGAAACGCGGCGGCGGTGTGCCGGTTCCGCATCCCAATTTGGACGACTACACCGGCCTGCTCAACGCCGGCACCGCGGGCGCCTTTGCGCATGACCTCGGTGTCGACCAGCTGCCATTCTGGAAAGTCACCGTCGACCACCCTGCATATGATGGATTCTGGCAGAGCCAGGCTCTCGACAAGCTGATCATCAAGCAGCCGCTCACCGTCCCCACCATGTGGGAGCAGGGCCTCTGGGACCAGGAAGACATGTGGGGCGCCAACCACAGCTACCGCGCGCTCAAGTCCATCGGCACACCAGACTCGTTGAATCACATCGTCATGGGCCCGTGGTTTCACAGCCAGGTCAATCGCACAGGCCGCAACATCGGACCGCTCACCTGGGCTTCCGACACTACGGCCTGGTGGCGCCAGAACATCCTGCTGCCTTTCTTCAATCAATACCTGAAGCCCGGCGCACCGAAGGCCGACACTCCCAATGCGCTTATCTATGACACCGGCCTCGACAAGTGGGACACCTTTCAGGTCTTTCCGCAGGCATGCGAGAAGGGCTGCCCTGTCACGTCGAAGCCGCTCTATCTAGAGGCTGGCGGCAAGCTGTCTTTCGAAGCCCCTGCATCGGCCGAAGGAAAATTCTCCGAGTTCGTCTCGGATCCAGCAAATCCCGTGCCTTATTTGCCGCGTCCCGTCACGCACGTCAACTGGCGTACTTGGCTGGTCACCGATCAACGGTTCGTCGACGGACGTCCCGATGTGCTCACATGGGAGTCGGCGCCACTGACGGAACCGATGAAGCTCTCCGGCGAGCCGATGGTTCACCTCATCGCCTCCACTTCCGGCAGTGATGCGGACTGGATCGTCAAGATCATTGACGTCCAGCCGGAACGTACTCCGCCCTCCGGTCCCGCCACGGATACCGGAGCAGGTCCTGACATGAGCGGTTACGAGCTGCCCGTGGGCATCGACATCTTCCGCGGCCGGTACCGCACCAGCTTCGAGCGCCCCGAGGCCATCACGCCCGATGTGCCTCTGCCTTACGTCTTTGCGCTGCCGATGATTAACCACACATTCGAGCCGGGTCATCGCATCATGGTGCAGGTGCAGTCCACGCTCTTCCCGCTCTACGACCGCAACCCGCAGACGTTTGTGCCGAATATCTTCACCGCCAAGGCATCGGATTTTCACAGGGCTACGGAGCGCGTCTGGCACACGCCCGAGCACGCCACCTTCATCAGCTTGCCTGTCGTCCCAGCCGGTAAGGAGTAGACAACCGGCTGCATTCGCCGTCCAATTGCAGCTTGCAATGATGCCGGCGCCGGGTGCCCCATCCATGACGCAGTTTCATCGCGTCGTGAACGACCGTCGCCTAAAGGGCGACGGCTTCTTGGGGCACGCATGAGACAGCATCCTCTACGTTAAGCCCCAAAAGCCCGTTCCGGGCTCTCTAAAGGATCAGCTGAGCACTGACATGATCGCGACTCTGAGACAATCCGCAAGCAGGGCAATCGTGCCAGCGATCCCGCAGGGTCTTGGCGACGTTGGCTCCGCACAGACACGTCTGCGACGTGCCATGCGGATTGACTCGCAGCAGCTGCCTACCAGCGTTCTCAGCTTTGTAGGCAAGC
>DATFSO010000164.1:0-3970 GCA_035262585.1 Occallatibacter sp.
CACGCAAGTCGAGCGACGGAAAGAAAGTGGAATTCGATTTTGTCGATCTCTCCGGCGGCAACCAGAACGGACACATGTATCACGCTGTGTTCACGCTCGTCGACGCCAATCACCACATTGAGGAGTGGACCTACCTGATGCCGGGGGATAAGCCCGTACACGCGCGCCTAGATCTGCAACGCGCGAAGTGACGCCGTTTTGCGGGCGTCTGAGCCCGCAGGTGTCATCCTGAGGAGAGCTTCGGCTCGACGAAGGATCTCGAGGGCGTGGGAATGAATGCCCGCGCATACAAACTGGATTTGGAAGCCATCATGGACCGTGAGTGGAATGACGATCAGCCGATTTACCGCCAGCTTCGCGATCGCGTCGTGGCGATGATTCTCGACGGCGTGCTCAAAGAGGGCGACCCGCTGCCGTCGGTGCGTACCGTGGCGGCGGATTATCGGCTCAATCCGCTGACGGTCCTGAAGGGCTACCAGGAACTGGTTGACGAAGAACTAGTGGAGAAAAAGCGGGGATTGGGCATGTTCGTGAAAAATGGCGCGCGCAAGTTGCTGCTGCGCGACGAACGCCGGAAGTTTCTGGCGGAGGAGTGGCCTAGGATTCAAGCCACCATTCGGCGGCTCGGCCTCTCGGCGGAGGAACTGCTGAATGGCGACGCTCCCGAGCGGCGCTCCTCCAATTTTCCGGGTGAGGAGACCTGAACCCATGCCATGCATAGAAGCACACGGCTTGCGCAAAGCATTCGGATCAACGATCGCACTTGATGGCATCGATTTGCGTGTCGAAGAGGGCCGCATCCTCGGAATCATCGGCCCTAACGGCGCGGGTAAGACCACGGCACTCAACGCGGTCCTTGGCCTCATTCCTTATCAGGGCGAGCTGAGGGTGCTCGGACGTAATCCGTGGGAGGAGTGCGATCTGCTCATGCGCGATGCTTGTTTCATTGCTGACGTGGCGATATTGCCGCGCTGGCTGCGTGTTTCACAGGCGCTCGACTATGTCGAGGGTGTGCATCCGCGGTTCGATCGCGCGAAGGCGGAAGGCTTTCTGGCGAAGACTGCGATCAAGACGAGCAGCAAGGTTCGGGAGTTGTCGAAGGGCATGGTGGCCCAGCTCCACCTCGCGCTGGTTATGGCGATTGACGCTCGGTTACTGGTGCTGGATGAACCCACGCTCGGGCTCGATCTCCTCTACCGCAAGCAGTTCTACGATTCGCTGCTGAACGACTACTTCGATGCAAACCGCACTATCGTGGTCACAACGCATCAGGTGGAAGAGCTGCAGCACGTTTTGACCGATCTCATGTTCATCAATCGCGGGCGCATCGTTCTTAACTGCAGCATGGAAGAGTTCGAGTCGCGCTTTGTGGAACTCCAGGTAAAGCCCGAGCAGCTATCGGCCGCTCGTGCACTCCAACCAATCTATGAGTACCAGGTGATGGGTCGGACCATCCTGCTGTTCGAGCGCGTAGACCGTCAGCAACTCGCCAAACTGGGCGAGGTACGGACCCCAGGCATCGCCGATGTGTTTGTGGCCGTGATGAGCAGTCAAGCCGGTCAGGCCCAAGGAGCCGCCAGATGAATACTCAATCGAACGCCGTGCCCGACTCCTCAGTCGTCCCACGGGAAATCACGCCCGCGGCTGTGCCGGCGACTCGGCTCTTTCTCTGGTCAGTGCGGCGGGAATTGTGGGAGAACCGTGCCGTCTACATCGCGCCCCTAATCGCTGCCGTTCTGTTTTTATTCGGTTTCTTCATCAACATCATTAATCTGCGGCGGCACCTGAGCATATCGCCCCTCGACCCCGCACTGGAGCACGAGTTGCTCTTCACGCGGTACGAAATTGCAGCAGCGCTGATCATGACCACAGCGTTTCTCGTCGGCATTTTCTACACTCTCGACGCGTTGTATGGAGAGCGACGCGACCGCAGCATTCTGTTCTGGAAATCCTTGCCCGTTCCCGATTCCATCGTCGTGCTCTCGAAAGTCACGATTCCCGCGGTGATTCTGCCGCTCGTCAGTTTAGTCATCAGCATCGCCACGCAACTGATCATGCTGGTGCTCAGCAGTGCAGTGTTTGCGGGCAGCGGCGTCGACGTCGCGAAGCTATGGTCAGAAGCGTCGTTCTTTCACGTGTCAGCGGTGATGCTCTATCACATCATCACAGTTCATGGTCTGTGGTACGCCCCAATCTACGGCTGGCTGCTGCTGATTTCAGCCTGGGCGCCGCGCGCGCCGTTCCTATGGGCTTTCTTGCCGCCGTTCGTCATCGGCGGAGTGGAGAAACTTGCGTTCAACACTACCCACTTCCTGACCATGTTGCGGCAAAGGCTGGAAGGGCCACAGCACTCGATGTCCATGGGCCCCCCGTCCATGGATCCGATGGCATTTCTGATTCCGTCGCACTTCTTCAGCGAGCCGGGCCTGTGGATTGGGTTGGCGATGGCCGTTGTGTTTCTTTTTGCGGCAGTCCGGCTGCGTCGTTATCACGGTCCGATCTAACGTCAAGGTGGATCGGCCCTCTTTCTCGGGAAAGGAGGAACAAGAATGAACCGAGCAATGACCAAGGAACGGATTGCGGAAATGTCGGCGCGTTTTCAGGCCAGAATCGCACTTATCTACTACCTATTAGTGATCGTGACTGGCGTTGTCATCTTCCTGGTCGGCAACAGGCTGGGTTTCTTCGTCGACGTCATCGCCACCGCGTTCATTCTCTCCGTAACCGCTCTGTTCTATGCGCTCACAAGAAGGGTATGAGGCGCCTTCGCGCCAGGAGAAACGAGTATGAGTACCGCTGTTCTAACCAGCCGTCTGGAACTGAGTTCCGTTGCCGATACCGCGTTGAAAGTAGCAGCCCGGTTTTGGTTTGTGGTGACGATTGTTGGGCAGTTGATCTTCGCCTTCGCGGTTGCCTCCTTTTATGGTCTGACGGCGCTGCGGGGCGATTATCACGGGTGGAAGATCTCGAATGGGTTCATCCCCGGCGTGACCAAAGGCAACTGGGCGGTCGCCATGCACCTTGCTTCCGCGGCTGTCATCATGCTGGCCGGAGCGATCCAGTTGGTTCCACAAGTGCGAAACCGCTTTCCCGCGTATCACCGCTGGAACGGGCGCATCTACATGCTGACGGCCGTCACCGGCAGCCTTGCCGGCGTCTACATGACCTGGTTTCGGGGAGGCGTCGGCGACCTTCCTCAACATATCGGAGGAACATTGAACGCCGTGCTGATCTGGCTGTTCGCGGGAATGGCGCTGCGCTACGTTCTGGCTCGAGATTTCAGGACGCACCGGCGCTGGGCGCTTCGCTTGTTTCTCGTGACCAGTGCGGCCTGGTTCTACCGAATCGTATTCTTCCTCACATTGGCAGTCTTCAAAGGGCCGGTCGGTTTCGATCCCGCCACGTTTACGGGACCATTCCCAACAACGATGTCATTCGCGCAATATCTATTCCCTCTTGCCGTTCTCGAACTCTACTTCCGCGCGCAGGATCGACAAAGCCCGCCACGCCGCTTCGCGACGGCGTCGCTTCTGGTAGTTCTGACGCTGGCGATGGCCGGCGGACTTTTTGCGGTCACCATGGCTATCTGGGTGCCGCAGGTCAAAGCCGCCTTCGATCCGCGCAAATCGATCGCCGAGACTTTGTCTGCGACGATCGCCTCCGGCGGGGTCGACGCAGCCGTCAAGCAATATCATGATTTGAAGGCCGCCGGTCCTCTGACTTACAACTTCGATGAGGACGAACTCAACGGCTTGGGGTACCGGCTTATTCACCGGAAGAAACTTGCTGACGCCATCCGTATCTTCCAGCTCAACATCGCAGCCTATCCCAACTCCAGCAATGCCTACGACAGCCTCGCCGAAGGTTACATGGACGCGGGCGATAAAGCACAAGCGATTGTCTATTATCAGAAGGCGATCGAGCTGAACCCGAAGAACGGGAATTCCATCTCGATGCTCCGGAAACTCAC
>DATFSO010000165.1:0-2845 GCA_035262585.1 Occallatibacter sp.
AACCTGGCGTGGTTCTTGTTCCTCGCCAGACGCTACAAGGAGTCTATCGAGGCCGCGCATAAGCTCGGCCATGACAACGACGTCAGCTTGGCGCTCTCCTATGCGGAACTTGGCCAGCCTGAGCAAGCGCTGGCCGCCGCAGATCGCTCGGCGAAATTCGCAAAAAGCCCCGTGACTCTGGCCCAGGCCGCAGCCGCTTACGCGCTTGCCGGCAGTAAGGATAAGGCTCACGCAATGATCCCAGGAATCGAAGGCCAGGCGCGCCAGCGTTATGTTTGCGGCTTTAACGTAGCTTGCTTGTATTCGGCGCTCGGAGACAAGGAACAAGGTTTTGCCTGGCTGGAAAAGGCCTATCGCGACCGTTCGGATTGAATGCCCTCTCTCGGGGTGGATCCCCGACTCGACACGCTGAGAGGCGACCGGCGCTTCGCCGACCTGCTGCACCGTGTGGGCCTCGCACAGTAGACGCCGCGGGCGATTTAGAAGCTGACATCAGCTGCGGTGCCTGTCGCTCACTTCTTGGTCGGAGGGTAATCTTGCTTGATCTTGCGATCGAAATTGAAGACGTACAACACCAACAGGCCGTTGATGATGAAAACAATGACTGATCCGAGAGCCGCGTGAACCGGTGTGCTTTGTTGGTGTCGCATGAGAGCGTCAACTGACGCCGCAAGCAGCCAGAGCTGCACTACCACTCCAATGCCAATCAGCACCAGCAGTGCCGTGAACAGCGTTGTGCCTTGCGCCTGCCGGGTACTCATCAGACTTCCACTCCGACTGCGAATACATCGTTGCCGTCCTGCTCCAGTTTGATCCGCGGCAATGGGCGCGTGGGCGGACCGGCGTAGGGCTTTCCTTCGTCAACCGAGAAATACCCATGGTGGCAAGGGCAGAATAGCGCATTCTCTTTCTCGTCGTGGACGACAGCGCAAGAGAGATGCGTGCAAACCTGTGAATAAGCGACCAGGTCGCCGTTGTTCTGCCTTACCAGGATGCACGGATCCTCGGCTGTTGGATAAGAAAAGAGTTTCGATCCACCTAGAGGAATCGAGGAGGCGAGAGCCACTTTGGCCCTTGGCATCTCCCTGGCTTTGGCGATATGGGGTATCGCCGCCACCACAGCGTTGGCGCCGGCAATCGTGAATGAACCCAAGGCAAGAAACTTGACCATCTCGCGCCGGGTCACGTAGTTATCGCTCTCCCAGCTGACCGGAAAATCCTCACGCCAACCCGCGTCTTTCTTCCACTTCCTCTCCCTCTCCCTCTTCTTCTTACACGCAAAGCATTCGTCCTGGGTCTTATTGTTATCTTCTGCCATCTCAATCTCCCTGTAGCAGAACGGCGACATCGTATTCATCGGTGGTTTTCAGCCCAATCTGCTCCATCGTTACATCGATCTTTTCCACACCGCGCGGCACCAGCACGTTCACCTTGGTGCGCACGGATTCGCCGCCAAATTGCCAATCCCGGATCGCCATTCCCTGCCGCGTGCGCTCAATGTTTTCTCGCGTCGTAAAGGTCAGCGCGCCAGAGGGGCAGACCGTCGCACACATGGGGCGCTTGCCGATGCTGGTGCGGTCATAGCACATGTCGCACTTCATCATCTGATTGATTTCGACCTTGTATTTTGGAACGCCGAACGGGCATGCCAGAACACAGTTTGAGCATCCGATACAGCGTGGTTTGAGCGAGCTCTGCACGACGCCGTCGGGTGTCTTCTTAATCGCATCTGCAGGGCAGACCTGCGCACAGATGGGGTCTTCGCAGTGCATGCACACCTGGGGCGCGGTCTGCACGCTGTCGGCGCGCATGATCGTTTCCAGGTGGATCATGGAAACCCCACGATGCGTGTCGCATTCTTCACAAGCCTGCATGCAAGCGCGGCAGCCGATGCAACGTGAATGATCGATGAAGAATTCCATGCCGTCCGCGCCATTCATCGCACGCCCCCGGCTTCCATCGGCAATTCGGCGATCGCATCGTGCGGCTCGACAACTTTGCTGACGCGCACAGCGCAAATCTTGTATTCGGGAATATTCGAAATCGGGTCAAGCGCGCGGACAGTCATATTGTTCGCTGCGCGGTCCAGGGGCCAGTGGTACGGGACAAACACCGTGTCCGGCCGAATGGTCTTAACCACACTGGCCCGAACGGTGACCGAACCCCGCCGGCTTTCAACCTTGACGAAATCGCCTTCGGCAATGCCCAGCTTGCCGGCTAACAGGGGATGGATCTCGCATAGAGGTTGCGGATACTGATCCTCAAGGGCGCCGATTCTGCGCGTCTGGGTTCCGGAGAGATAATGCGAGACAACACGTCCGGTGGTGAGAATGATGGGATATTGGTTGTCCGTCTCTTCGGCCGCCGGCTGCCATTCGACTGGGTGGAAGCGAGCCTTGCCGTCCGGATGATTGAACTTGTTGCCTTCGTACAGCCGCGGAGTTCCGGGATGATCCGCTGATGGGCAAGGCCAGAAGACGCCTTTTTCCCGATCGATGCGCTCCCAGCTAATCCCGTAATAGTCGGAGACGCCGCCTTTCGAAGCTACGCGCAACTCTTCGAAGATGTCTTTGGGACAGTTGTATGTGAACTTATCTCCTACCCCGAGGCGAGCAGCGAGATCGCAGATGATCGTCCAGTCAGCCCGGGCATTGCCGGGCGGGTCGATCGCCTTCTGATGATGGATGACGCGCCCTTCGACGTTGGTCGTTGTTCCTTCGTCCTCTTCCATCAACGAGCCGGCCAGCACAACATCGGCGTACCGGGCCGCCTCTGAAAGAAAGAAGTCAACCTGGCAGAAGAACTCAAGTTTCTCGTAAGCATCGCGGACATACGCGCTGTTGGG
>DATFSO010000166.1:0-41983 GCA_035262585.1 Occallatibacter sp.
GGCTGGGGCGCGCGATTCAAGCTCTGCAAGACGCTTGGCCAGCAGTTTTTCAAGGTTAACAAGCGCCGCCGAAAAGCCCTCGATGCCCTCCTTCAGCTTGTCCGTCGCCATCGGATCTTCGGCATGCATCTTCTTGAATGCTGCCTTATCGACAACAATGCGCTCGATCGGCATGGTCTTCGCGGCTTCAGGATCGAGTTTGCGCGGCAGGTCGCCCTCAGTCCTCTCGAGTTCGCCCAGCAGTTGCGGAGAAATCGTCAGTAGATCGCAGCCCGCCAGTTCCCTGATCTCGCCAATATTGCGGAAGCTCGCACCCATCACCTGCGTCTTGTAACCGAACTTTTTGTAGTAGTTGTAAATTCGAGTGACGGATTGCACACCCGGATCGTCCGCGCCCTCGTAATCGTTCCCCGTACTTTTCTTGTACCAGTCGAGAATCCGGCCAACGAAAGGAGATACCAGGGTCACGCCGGCTTCAGCGGCCGCAATAGCCTGGTGAATGCCAAACAGGAGCGTCAGATTGCAGTGAATTCCTTCCTTCTCTAGCACCTCGGCAGCGCGAATGCCTTCCCACGTCGAGGCGATCTTGATCAGCACATGATCCCGGCCGATATTCGCCCTGTCGTATTGAGCGATGATGCTGCGCGCCTGCGCGATCGTACCCTCAGTATCGAAGGAGAGCCGGGCATCGACTTCAGTCGAAACGCGCCCCGGCACGATCGCCAGAATCTTCTGGCCAAAGGCCACTGCCAGATTCTGGAAAGCCAGGTTTGCAACATCCCTGTCCTTCGCGTTCTCTCCCAGCTCCTTCTTTGCGCCCATGATGACGCCGTCGACGAGCGGTTGGTACTGCGGCATCTGCGCTGCTGCCGTAATCAGCGAGGGATTGGTTGTCGCGTCGGTGGGGCGAAATTTCTCCATTGCGTCGAAGTCGCCGGTATCAGCGACCACTGTCGTATATTTGCGCAACTGTTCGAGCAGATTCTGTGGCATTTTTCCTCCAAGGGAAGGAGCTCCCTGCGCCATCTGACGCGCGGCTCCAGTGTATCGCTCTTTTTGATTCTCTGGTTTAAATGAGGTTGCATCCAACCCGGCTCAAACTTGCGTTCACTTCTGCGCTGGGGCAAAAGAGTTCGATAGTGTGCCGAGCCCTGAAATCGAAATATCGACGCGATCGCCCGCCGCCAGAGGCCCAACTCCGGCCGGAGTGCCGGTCAGCAGCAAATCGCCGGGTTCAAGCGTAATCGCTGCCGTGATATAGCTGAGCAGTACCGGAATCGGAAAGATGAAATCCAGGGTTGATCCCTGCTGGCGCAATTCGCCGTTCACACGCGTCTCAACCGTCAGCCCCTTTTCGGGATCGACCTCGTCCGTGACCACCGGACCGACCGGACAAAACGTGTCGAAGCCCTTCGCTCTCGTCCACTGGCCATCCTTCTTCTGGAGATCCCGGGCGGTCACATCGTTTGCAACGGTGTACCCGCGAACATAACTTCGCCAGTTGGAATCCGCCGCCAGCCTGCTTGTCCTCCGTCCAATCACGAGCGCCAGCTCGCCCTCGTAATCGACGCGCTCTGACTGAGGCGGCATCAGCACGGTTCCCTTGTGCGTCAAGAGAGAAGAAGGCGGCTTTGAAAACAGCAGCGGTTCGGCCGGAACCTCGTTCCCGAGCTCCTGCGCGTGTTCGCGATAGTTCCGCCCTACGCAGATGATCTTCGACGGTGTAACTGGAGCTAGCAGAGCCGCCTCACCGAGGGGTATCGGTTCAAAGTCGAGGACCACCGGAATCGCTCGCTGGTGCGCGAGCCGATGCGCCAGATCCTCCTCCGGTGCAGGGGCTAGATCGACGATCCAGGGCTCTCCTCCGCGGTCTTCTACCGAGCCGTACAAAACCTGATTCTCGAATCGAAACCTGCAATATCGCATCAGCTCTCCTTGCTCCATCTATGGCTGCGGTACCGTCTCCTCGACCTGCGCAGATCGCTGGCTTTCGTGGCCACCCTTGTCCACTGCGCTCACGGCATAGATATAGGTATGGCCCGCCTGAACCTGCGCGTCGTGAAACGCAGGCGCTATGCCGGGTGTCGCCGGTGAGATTCGCTGCCAGCCGCCTTCCCCCTCACGCCGGTAAACCACGTAACTGGCCAGATCAGGTTCGGCATTAGGCTGCCAGCTAAGATCAATCGCCGGTCCCTGCCCGTTTTGGCCCGCTGTCGCCACTGCCACCAGCCCCACGGGAGCCTCGGGCGGAAATACATCCTTGACCTCGACATCGACCGGTGCAGAGAGCTCTCCGGCGAGTTCCAGCGTCTTTCCGTCCAACTCAACCCGGCTCACCCGTTGGGCTCGATACTCATAGTTCTCGCCAAAGCGCACCGTTCTATCGATGGCGCGCGATTGCTTTGCTCTGGTGTCCACAAGTAGCTTCTGCTCTATGGGCTCGGGTTCCGGGGCCAGCGGCCCGTGGGTCGTTTTCTGCGCGGGCGGCAACAGCAGCTTGCGATTCAGTCGGACTGCCGTCTCTTCTCCATCCGCGGTCCAGCTCACAACCACTCCCTGCTTGCGAACTTCCGCTTCGAGCCCTTTGATCTGTCGCGGAGCCTCGCCGGCCAGCACGGATGCCGCATTCGACACCCCCGCCGATCGGCCCTTTGCATTGAGCAACTCTACTGTATAGCTGACCGGACGCGGCTGACCGGAGGCTAGCTGTCCCGCCAGCGTGTCGACGTAGCCGCCGGACTTCCCCGCATCCGTCGCGTAATCCTGGCCGATCACGATGCAAGCGCCGCTGCCTTCCCGCCTGCAGACCCGCGCCTTGATCGCCTGCTTGATCGTCGTCCTGTCGGTGTTTCGCTTTGGATTGGTCCAGGTCAGCGTCACCGTGTTCCCGGCACGAACGGCAGTCAGGTCACCGACCGGATCCGGCAAATTAAGCGATGGCGGCTGGGGCGCCCCGGGCGTTCCGCATCCCGGTATCAGAGTGCAGAGCGCGAGCACAAAAATGGCCCAGGCCTTCCGTTCGAACGAACTCATCGCTTTCTAAGTCTAATGGAGCAACCGCCGCTATCGAATCCACGCCGCCGCAATGAGCGTCGCTATGAAGACGAGTTGGATGACGCTTCGCACCGGCAAGCTGGGAACGTGCTTGCCCGCGATGGTCAAATGCTGACGTGCCGCACGCACGTTTGCCGGGAACAGGGCAACAAGCAGCAAGATCAAACAGATGCTGGATGCTCGCGCAGTGCTCGGCAGGAGCAAGCCGATGGCTCCGAGGATTTCCAGCACGCCCGTGATTGTCACGAGCAAATCAGGCCGCGGAAAGGCAGGCGGCACCATCCGGATCAAATCAGGACGTCTCCTGCCCCAGTGAGCGGACGCGGTTAGAAAGAACATCACCGCGAGAGCGGCGCGAAGCACGAAGCGGAGATCCTGAAATACCGTCACTCCGGTCCGTCCCGCAATCCAGAAGATCAAAATCGAAACGGCCAGTGCGATCAACGGCGCCACGCGTCCTCCTACCGGTCAACATCTCAACAGTGCACCAGACAATACCGACTTGCTCAGAGTCGATGCTGCGCCTTGAATCGCCGCGCCTTCATGCGATTGCCGCAGATCTTCATGTCGCACCAGCGCCGAGTGTGGTTCTTGCTCGTGTCGAGAAACAGCCAGCGACACTCTGGATTACTGCACTGGCGAAGCCGCAGCAGCGCGTCGGATGTCATCAGCTCCAGAGTTTCGAGCGAAAGCAGCCAGAGTGGCAACTCGGGAAGGGAACTGGCTCGGGGCAATTCCCAGGCAAGCTTTGTGTCTGTCCATACAAGTCGTTGCTGCTCCCTCGCATCTCTGAAACAGGCGTCCAACACTTTCATGGATGCAGCCGGAGCGCGCTCACCCTGCAGAGCCGCATACAAATGCTGAGCCACTGCCTCCCGCAACTCACGGACGCCAGCGATCACCTTGGTCCCCTGACTCTCTGATACGTCGCGCAGCAATCGTCGCGACTCGGCAGCCGTGATCAGCCCGCATTGCTTTGTGAACCGCACTAGATCGCTATAGTTCTCCAGCAGTTCTTCTGTACCGCTATTCCGAAACCGCCAATCGAGTGTGTTGGCGAGATCGAGTGCCGAATGGCCGCCAATGAGTTCAAACCCACGCTCGCGTTTGCCGGCCCCGTTCCCATGTACCGCTTGGATTTCCACCGCTAACCTCTAACAGTGCATTGACAGGTTAGCACAGAAATGCAAAGATGGTAACCATCTATGGCTGATTCGGTGGTTAGCACGGGGACCCGGGTCGAACAGCAGGAATCGTTCCGCCTACGCGTATTCCTCTCCTTCTTCGCCATCTACGTGCTCTGGGGCACCACGTTTCTTGCCATACGTATCGCGGTGGAAGAGCTTCCGCCGCTCTTTGCTGCCGGCGCACGGTTCTTTACGGCCGGAGTTGTGCTCTACGGGTTCATGCGCCTCAGAGGCGAAGCCGCACCGGCGCGGCTGCAGTGGCGAAGCCTCGCCATCATGGCCCTGCTGATGTTCGTCGCTGAATACGGCCCTCTGTTCTGGGCCGAGAAGTACGTGCCTTCCGGCGTCGTCTCTGTTCTCGCCGCTACTCTGCCCATCCTCACCATGATCCTCGAGATGCTGATCCTTCGCCAGCAGCGCATGCGCCCGCTCCTCGCCGGAGCCGTACTCCTCGGATTTGCCGGAGTCGCCGTGCTCCTGCTGCCCGGTGGGAGCCAGCATCTCGCTCTCGTGCCATGCCTGGCGATCCTGGCCGGGGCCACAAGCTGGTCTCTCGGCTCGGTTCTGACGCGATCCATGGATCTGCCGAAATCGCGGCCGATCACTGCCGGAGCAACCATGATGCTCGGCGGCGGAATCCTGCTTGCTCTTTCCGCGTCCTTCGGAGAATTGCACCCGGTTCCGCACATCTCGTTACGCGCCGTGCTGGCTCTGCTCTATCTCATCGTATTCGGATCGCTGCTTGCCTTTACCGCTTTTGTTTGGCTTCTGGCGCACATGCCTGCCACTCGCGTCTCCAGCCACGCCTACGTCAATCCCATCGTTGCAGTGGCTCTGGGCTACTTTGCTGCCGGCGAACCCATCACGTGGCGCCTCGCAGCAGGCAGTGCGCTGGTGCTCATCAGCGTCTTCCTCATCCTTCGCCGCGATTAGATACTCGGTAACGTGGCCCGGTTTTTTCCCGCATGACAGGCCTCATGCCGTATTCTTGCCTACGGATTCCCGAGGTTACTGTTTCCGTGCTGATCTTTGCCGCTATCCTGGCCATCTTTATCTATGGAATGATCGCTGCGATGCTAGGCACGATCCTGCCTGAGCTATCTGAGCGATTCCACCTCACTCCCACGCAGAATGGAACCATCGCCTTCGTGCAGGCGCTCGGGCTCATCATCGCCTCGCTGGCAGTTGGGCCGCTCCTCGATACCCAAGGCGACAAGGCAGGCCTCATCCTCGGTCTCGCGTCCATAGCAGCTGCGCTTTTCTTTCTGCCGCGCGCAGGCGCTTACCGCGACATTCTGTTATTGCTCTTCCTGCTCGGCATGGGCGGCGGCATCGTAGTGACGGCTGCCAATTCGCTCGCAAACAGTGTCGGCGGCCCGCGCAGCGCAATGGTGCTCAATCTCGTCAATCTCTTCTTCGGACTCGGCGGCCTCGCGACTCCTTTCATTGCGGCGAACATCTTCAAGAAGAGCTGGGTGCGCCTCTGCTATACGATCGCGGGCCTTACCGTGGCGTCCCTGGTTGTGCAGGCCTTAGCGAAGATGCCTGAACCAACGGGCAACGCCCGGTTCCTGCTCGCGGACGTCGGCCCGATCCTCGGCCGTCCTCTGCTTTTCATGCTGGGCTTCTTTCTGTTCCTCTACATTACGTGCGAAGTCGGTGTCTGGAACTGGCTCCCGCGACACCTTATCGCCCAGGGCATTCCCGAGTCGCGCGCGCTCAACATCCTGTCGCTGGGCTTCGCGCTCGGCCTTCTCGTTGGCCGCGTTGGGGTCGTGCCGATCCTGGCGCATGTGCCGCCCGTTGAGGTCACGCTCGGCGCTTCCATCGCAATGGCGATCACGACATTTCTCATGCTTCGAACCAACAAGGCCTCGTTGGCGTTTGCACTCGTATTCGTTGCGGGCCTCTCAATGGCTCCAGTATTTCCCACCACGCTCGCTATCACCGGAGCCGCGTTTCCGCGCATGACCGGAACCGCCATCGGATTTGTGATTACCTGCGGCTGGGTGGGGCTGGCCGTCAGTTCGCGTATTATCGGCTCCATTGCCGGTGGTGATCCATTACGTTTAAAGAAGGCGTTGCTCCTGTTTCCGGTGTCCGCGATCCTCATGATTGTTCTGAACGTGGCGATCTGGTCGGCAATGCGATAGGAATAATCAAGGCAAATCATGACAGCCAGCACTTCGTCCAATTCAGTCTCCTCACATACGGATCGCAACAGGAAACGTTACAACACCTTCCTCCAGCTGGTGGCCGGCCTCGGCGGCCTTCTCTACGGAATCGATGTCGGCATCATCGGCGGTGCTCTGCCTTATCTCGAGGCCACTTCGAAACTCACGCCGCCGCAGCTGTCGTTCATTGTGGCTGCCGTGCTGCTGGGCAGCGTGATCTCCACTCTGTTTGCCGGATTGCTGGCGGACTGGATGGGGCGCAAGCCGCTGATGATTCTCAGCGGAATTGCCTTCGTCGTCAGCATTCCGGTGATCGCGATGTCCCAGGGATATGCGCTTCTCTTCTTCGGCCGCCTGCTGCAGGGCATGAGTGCCGGGTTCGTTGGCATCGTGGTCCCGCTGTACCTCGCCGAGTGCCTTTCAGCTTCATCGCGCGGCAAGGGCACAGGCGTCTTCCAGTGGCTGCTGACCTTCGGCATTGTTGTCGCAGCCCTGGTCGGAATCTACTTCAGCTATCGCGTCGATGCCGTCGCAAAGGCCAATCCTGCAGCCCTATTTAGCTTCAAGGATCATGCGTGGCGGAGCATCTTCTGGGTTTCGTTGCCGCCTGGCATTCTCTTCGTGATTGGCAGCTTCATGGTGACCGAGTCGCCGCGCTGGCTCTACAAGCGGAAGCGACCGGAGAAAGCAATCGCCGCGCTCCTGCGCTCGCGTTCTGCCGAACAGGCAACCATTGAGTTGCAGGAGATGGCAAATGCAGCGCAGCCTGCAACTCCAACCAGAGCGAAGGTCCGCGACACACTGTTGCGCCGTAAGTACGTCATTCCGTTCCTCCTCGCATGCGTCATCCTGGCCTGCAATACAGCCACCGGCATCAACTCCATCATCGGCTACAACACCGGCATCCTGCTGCAGAGCGGCCTCTCCGACATCCAGGCGCATTGGGGATACGTGCTCTTCACGGTACTGAATTTCTGCTTTACCGCTGTCGGCATGACGCTTGTCGACCGCAAGGGCCGCAAGTTCCTGCTGGTTCTTGGCACCAGCGGCATCATCCTCTCCATGACCGCCGTAGGAATCATGTTTCTGCGCACGGAAAAGCAGAACGTTGACTGCCGCGACCAGGTGCAGGCGCTGGTCGGTCCCGATCAGGAGTTGACCCTGCAGTTCAGCAAGGCCGAGGCTCAGCGGCTTCTCGCGGCACAACCCGGCCAGGGAAATGTGATCAATCCCGATCGGGCTTCTTTCGCGATCATCTATTCCTACGGCGACTTCACCGGCACAACGAGCTACGCTCGTTCCGACGACTTGGGAGCGGCGCCACTGCGAATCACGCGTGACGGAGCGGTGCCCGCCAACAAGGTCCAGGCGCTGTTCAATAATCCGTTCGCGGATTTCGAGGCTGCGAAATCAGCGCCACTGAAGATCGAAAAGGCAGTGCTCGGGCCGGTGCCCAACGAGAGACATGGCTGGCTCGTGGCGCTCGGTATCTATCTCTTCATCGCCTTTTATGCGACCGGCCCGGGTGTCTGCGTCTGGCTGGCGCTCTCAGAATTGATGCCCACGCGCATTCGCTCCAACGGCATGAGCATCGCTCTGGTCATCAACCAGCTTGTGTCGACGATGCTGGCCGCAATCTTCCTGCCCTTCGTGAGCAAGCATGGATACTCGTCGATGTTCTTTCTCTTCGCGTGCTTCACAGTCGTCTACTTCCTCACCGCCGCATTCCTGCTGCCGGAGACGAAGGGCAAAACACTAGAGGAGATCGAAGCGCACTTCGAAAAGCAAGGCGCGCGTTAGAACTGGTCCTGTAACCCATGACACTGAGCGCGCGAAGTGGAAGGGAAGTGGAGGAACCCGCAATTGCCTTTCTGCCGTGCCTTCCGTTCCTTGGTTCCGCTGGGCGGAATCAGTGTCAGAGCACGACACTTCGTGCGCAAACGCCACAAAATCATGAACCATGCGCTAGATCCGTCCACAACCGTTTATTCGGGAGGACGAGGTTCCGTGACCGCAAAGAAAGGCGCACGGCAACGACCACAAAAGAAGGCATGCAAGAAACGCCACGTTCTAAGGCTTATCGCTGAAGTTGGCATGGCCGCCCTGCTCTTCAAGCAGGTACAGCGATAGGCGCACTGCGCACAAGAGCCTGACCGCGGCCTGAGGCGACCTAGATCGCAACGGACAGGGCGACTCGATTCTCATAACTACGAGTGTGTACCTCTAGACTTAAAGTTCGTTACTCCCTATTCCCTACTCCCTGTCTCAATCACCGCCTTCGACAGGTTTCGCGGCCGATCCACATCCACTCCGTGCTCCAGCGCGATGGCATAGGCGAACAGTTGCAGGGGAATAACCTCAGGAATCGGAAGCAGGTGCTCGCTCACCGGCTCGACAAAGACCGAATCAGTCACCAGCGACGGCACATCGCGATCTCCGGCATTTGCAATTGCAATCACCCGGGCCCCCTGCTTCTTCATGTCCGCGAACAGTTGCAGCGTCTTCTCATAGCGAAGAACCGAATCATCGACGTTGCGATCGACTGTCGCCAGCGCAACCAGTGGCACCCGCTCGCTTACCAACGCATTCGGCCCATGCTTCAACTCGCCTGTCGGATAGCCTTCGGCCTGTACATACGAAGACTCCTTCATCTTCAGCGCGCCTTCGCGCGCGATCGCGTAGTGAACGCCGCGGCCCAGGTAAAGGAAGCTCGCTGCGTCGCTGTATTTGGTGGCCAGCGCAGTGATTGACGTGCGCCATCCATCCAGTTGACGCTCGATAAGCGCAGGCAGTGCGCAAAGCTCGACAAGGCGCTGCTTCAACTGCGCAGCGTCGAATGTAGCGAGCCTGCTGCCCTCATACAGCGCCAACAGGTACAGTGCAGTCAGCTGCCCTGTAAAGCTCTTCGTCGCAGGGATTGCAAGCTCCGGCCCTGCTGCCAGCGGCATTGCGGCATCGGCCTCGCGCAGCATGGTGCTCCCAGCCACGTTGGCAATGGCGAGCGTCTGCTGCCCGCCATCCTTGGCAAATCGCAGCGCGGCCAGCGTGTCTGATGTCTCGCCCGACTGCGAGATCACAAGCACTGACGGCTGGCGCGGATTTACTGCCGGCCGGCAGCTGTATTCGCTCGAGTACTCCACGTCCACGGCCAGGCCGCACAAGTCCTCGAAGATGATTTCAGCAGCCAGCCCCGCGTGGCGGCTTGATCCGCTGGCAGCGATCAGCACTTCTCCGCGCGAATTCAGCCAGCCTTCAATCGGCGCAAACGCTTCCATTCTCAGACTCTCGCCATCGAGGTAGAGATCGAGTGTGCGCTGGATTGCTGCGGGCTGTTCAAAGATTTCGCGGAGCATTGCATGAGGAAATTCGTTCACGAGGCCGGGACCTTTCTTCTATCGGAGCGCAGGAAGCGCATGATTGAATTTTAAGGCTTGCGTATCGCCATTGAACTTAACCGGATCAGAGCTTGCGAAGCCGCGCGCACGCCTCGTCGAGATCGTCGTCTTTCTTGGCGAAGCAGAATCGCAACAGGTCTTCGCCTCGACCCGCGCGGAAGAACGCGGATCCCGCAACCGACGCCACCCCCGTAGCTGCCAGAAGGTGTCGCGCCTTCTGAGCTGCTGTTTCGCCGGGCAGTCGCGTCGCTCGCGCCAGGACGTAGTAGGCTCCGGCGGGCACGCCCGGTTCCATCCCTGCGTCGCGCAGAGCCCCTACAATCCGCTCGCGCTTCGACTGGTAGTCTGCGGCCAGCTGCGAGTAGAACCGCGGTGGCAACTGCTCCAGCCCCGCGGCCGCACCATGTTGGAGCGCGGAGGGAGCACAGACGTACGTCAGATCGTGGAAGTACCCCATCGCACCCATCCACTTCGCATCCGCCGTGACATACCCGAGCCTCCACCCGGTTACGCTGAATGTCTTGCTGAACCCCGACATCACGATCGTGCGCTCGCGCATGCCATCGAGCGTCGCCAGGCAGATGTGCTTCGCTCCGTCGTAGACGAAGTACTCGTATATCTCATCAGTGAAGACGAACAGATCGTGCGCGCGAGCTACGTCGGCAATCGCTTCGAGTTCTTCGCGTGTGAAGACCTTGCCGCTGGGGTTGGCCGGCGTATTCACGATCAAGGCTCGTGTACGTGGCGTGACTGCTGTATGCAGTTCCTCAGTATCGAGAGCCCAATCCGGTTCCGCCAGCGGCACAAGCACCGGCTTGACGCGCATCGACTTTAGAGTGCTCACGTGATAGCCGTAGAACGGCTCAAAAACCAAGACCTCATCACCCGGGTTGAGCAGGGCCATGCAGGCAGCGTGCAATCCCGCTGTCGCTCCGCAAGCAACCATCACCTCGGTCTCCGGATCGTAGCTCAGGCTGTAATCCCGCATCTGCTTGTCGGCGATCGCCTTGCGCAGCCGTTCGATTCCATCGAGGCGCGTGTAGATGTTGTGTCCGGCGCGGATAGCGTCAATTGCACCATTCTCAACCGGAGCGGGGGCTGGCGTGTCGCAGACGCCCTGGGCAAGGTTGATGCCGCCGATGCGATCGCACTCCGTGCTCATGGCCCGGATCTCCGACTGCATCGCTCCGGGCGCAAGCTCGCTCAGTGCGAGGCGGGACGTTGTATGCGGATGAGGCGCAAGAGTTTTACTCACAGGGAAGGGCTCCGACCTCCACAGCCATTCTACAGTCGAGTGCCGTTCGACACACCCGAGCAACAGCCCAGGGAATAGAATCGTGGACTGAAGTGAGGCCGCGTGCACGAACTCTCCATCGTTTCCAGCATTGTCGATTCTGTCACTGAGTCCCTCGCAGCCTATCCCGGCGCACGTGTCAAAGAGGTCCGGCTGCGCGTCGGAGTGCTGGCGTCAGTCGTGGAAGATTCGCTCCAGTTCTGCTATGGGATCGCGACGGAGGACACGCGGCTGGCCGGTTCAGCTTTGATCGTGAAGAATCTACCGATCGTCGCCTTCTGCTCGAAATGCAATGCGGAGGTCGAACTACCCGGCGTGCAGAGTTTTCGGTGTCCGCTCTGCGACGAGCCGGTTTCGGGTCTGCGCCAGGGACGCGAGTTAGAAATTGAGTCGATCGAGATCGAAGAAGTTTGAGGAACAGGTATGACCACGCGCATTGTCGAACTGCGGCAGGGAATTCTGAAGAAGAACGATGAGCTGGCGCGCGCCCTGCGCGGCCGATTTGAGTCGGCAGGTGTCCTGGTGCTCAACCTCGTCTCCAGCCCCGGCACCGGCAAGACCACCTTTCTTGAGCGCACGCTACGCGAACTTCGCACTTCCGGGGCAAGGGCTGCCGCGCTGGTCGGTGATCTGGAAACCGACAACGACGCACGCCGCCTGGCTGCCAGCGGCGCCCCCGTCCGCCAGATCAACACACACGGAATCTGCCATCTCGAGGCCGAGATGATCGGCAAGCATCTCGACGGCTGGGAGCTCGCCGATCTGGAGTATCTCTTTATCGAGAACGTCGGCAACCTCGTCTGCCCCTCGAGTTATGACTTAGGCGAAAAGATTCGCGTGGCGCTCCTGAGCGTTACCGAAGGGGAAGACAAGCCGCTCAAGTACCCCACGCTTTTCAACTCCGCCGATGCCGCCGTCATCACCAAGATCGATATTGCTGAGGCTTGCGGATTCGACCGCGACACCGCGCTCAGGAACATCAAAGAGATCCGCGCTGGCATCCGCATCTTCGAGACATCGGCAAAAACCGGCGCGGGCATGGCAGAATGGCTTGCATACCTGGCTGGTTCACGATCTTCGCGATAGCCAAATGTCACGAGGTGGATGATGCGAAAGTTCACAGCCTCTGCCAAGGCGACCTTATCAGCCGACGTCGACGCCTACCTCGCCAAAGTGCCCGAACCGGCGCGAGCCACCCTTGAGAAAGTGCGCGCCACGATCCGCTCCGTGGTTCCGGCGGAGACGACCGAGGGCCTCAGCTACGGGATGCCGGCATTTCGATTCAAGGGCGCACTCGTTGCCTATGCTGCGTTCAAAGACCATTGCAGCTTCTTCCCGTGCCAGGCCTCGCTCATCGACCAGATGAAGGACGAGTTGAAGAATTACCGTACATCCAAGGGAACGCTGCAGTTCCCGCTGGACAAACCGCTTCCCGCCGCGCTCGTGAAGAAGATGGTAAAGGCGCGAATTGCCGAAAACGAACGCAGGGCGGAGATAGTCCGGCCCTGATCCCAGTGATTTAAATCACATCTGGGTGTATCCTGACCGCGGTATAAGAGGGTTGCTATGTGCCTGGCAATCCCTGGAAAAGTCGAACAGATCACCACCGAGGGTGATGTCCGCATGGGCCGCGTGAACTTCGGCGGGGTGGTCAAGAACGTCTGCCTCGATTACGTCCCCGAAGTCTCCGTCGGCGACTACACCATTGTCCACGTTGGGTTTGCCATCTCCAAGATCGACGAGGAGAGCGCCCAGGAGACCCTCGAGCTATTTCGCAAAATGGGCACACTCCAGGAAGAGCTTGCCAGCGAAGAAGAGGCGTTTGCCCGGGCTGCCGGTGCGCCGCAATCTTCCTGTCCTGACGGGAGCTGTGAGCTCGCCGGCAAGGACTTGAGTACCGGGCCCGCTGCCAAAAACAATCGACCGGATGTCAAATAGCTCACTGGGCCGTAAATGAAATATCTAACTGAGTTCCGTAACGGCGAAATCGCACAGCGCATGGCACGCGAAATCCACCAGATCACCGCGCGGCCGTGGAAGATCATGGAGGTCTGCGGCGGACAGACACACTCCATCATTCGCAACGGGATCGACCAGATGCTTCCGCCCGGAATCGAGATGATTCACGGGCCCGGCTGCCCCGTCTGCGTTACGCCGCTGGTCCTCATCGACAAGGCGCTAGCGATCGCGGCGCAGCCCGGCGTCATCTTCTGCTCGTTTGGCGACATGCTGCGTGTTCCAGGAACCGACGGCGATCTTTTTCAGATCAAGGGCCAGGGCGGCGATGTGCGCGTCCTCTATTCGCCTCTCGACGCGGTCGATCTGGCGGTCAAGAATCCAGATAAGCAGGTGGTCTTCTTTGGGGTAGGGTTTGAGACCACTGCCCCGGCTAACGCCATGAGCGTTCACCTGGCGAAGCGGCGCGGGCTGAAGAACTTTTCGCTCCTCGTTTCTCACGTGCTGGTGCCGCCCGCGATCGAAGCCATCATGAGTTCGCCCGAAAACGAGGTCCAGGCGTTTCTCGCCGCCGGGCATGTGTGCAGCGTGATGGGCTACTGGGAGTACCCACCCCTCGCTGACAGATTCAACATCCCGATCGTGGTCACTGGTTTCGAGCCGCTCGATCTTCTCGATGGCATTCGCCGGGCAGTGATCCAGCTCGAAAACGAACAGCATCACGTCGAGAACGCCTACGAGCGAATTGTGACCTACGCCGGAAACCTTGAAGCTCAGAAGCTTCTCGCCGAGGTTTTCGAAGTGACCGACCGGGCCTGGCGTGGAATCGGTGTAATCCCGAACAGCGGCTGGCGCCTGAACGCGAAGTATCGCGAGTTTGATGCCGAGGAGCGTTTCCACATCGCGGAGATTCATACCGCCGAGTCGCCTTTGTGCCATGCCGGAGATGTACTGCGTGGAGCCATCAAGCCGGCGCAATGTCCGGCATTCGGCAAGGAATGCACACCGCGGCATCCGCTCGGCGCCACTATGGTATCCAGTGAAGGAGCCTGCGCAGCGTACTTCAACTACGGGCGGTTTATTTCTCCGGAAAAACTCGCTGGAGCGGGAGCT
Source organism: Occallatibacter sp. (assembly GCA_035262585.1). Classification (GTDB taxonomy): domain Bacteria; phylum Acidobacteriota; class Terriglobia; order Terriglobales; family Acidobacteriaceae; genus Telmatobacter. The sequence continues at coordinate 14,174 of DATFSO010000166.1, forward strand.
GATAGCGCTTAGCAATTCGCTTTTAGCCTTTAGCTATTAGCTTCGGAGTTATCTCAAAAATGACTGATAGAACGCAGTTGACCGAGCCTTCGAACAGTGTGCCCGACTTCGCAAACTGGTCCTGCCCCCTGCCGCTGGCCGATTATCCGACCATCGTGATGGGGCACGGTGGCGGCGGCAAGCTTGGCAACGAGCTCGTCGAGCACCTGTTTCTTCCTGCTTTTCGCAATCCGGCTCTCGAGAATCTCGGCGATGCCGCGCTCTTCAATCTGGGCTCCGGGCAAATCGCGATGAGCACGGACTCGTTCGTCGTACAGCCACTCTTCTTTCCCGGTGGATCGATCGGAGCGCTTGCCGTGAACGGGACGGTCAACGATCTTGCCGTCTCCGGCGCCGAGCCGAAGTTCCTCAGTGCAAGCTTCATCCTCGAAGAAGGCTTTCCTCTGGCGCAGCTGGCCGCGATCGCACGCGCCATGGCCGATGCTGCCACGACTGCCGGGATTCACATCGTCACAGGAGATACGAAGGTAGTTGAACGCGGGCACGGCGACGGCTGTTACATCAATACTGCTGGCGTAGGCCTGCTGCGTCCCGGGATCAGCGTGGGTCCACAGCGTGCGCAGGTTGGCGACGTCGTGCTTGTCTCGGGCACCATCGGCGACCACGGTATGGCGATCATGAGCGTGCGCGAGGGGCTCGAATTCGAAAGCCAGATCCGTTCCGATTGCGCGGCGCTGAACTGCATGATCGGCGCTGTCCTGGACGCGGTTGGGTCGGGGGTACATGCTATGCGCGATCCCACGCGCGGCGGCCTCGCATCGACTCTCAACGAAATCGCGACGGCTTCGAACGTCGGCATCGAGATCGACGAACCAAATCTGCCAGTGCGGAGCGAGGTGCAGTCGGCCTGCGAACTGCTGGGACTTGATCCTGTGTACGTTGCCAACGAGGGCAAGGCGGTGTTCTTTGTGGCGCCCGAGGCCGCCGGTCGCGCTTTGGAGGCGCTGAGGGCGCATCCGCTTGGTCGCGAAGCCGCGCGCGTCGGCCGGGTGACCGCGCAGCACGCGAAGATGCTGGTGGCGCGCACTGCCATGGGCGCCAATCGCGTGATTGCCACTCAGATTGGCGAGCAACTGCCGAGAATCTGTTGAGACCTAACTCGCCCTGACACACCAGGACGTCGCTGAGCACACTGATGGTGAATCGGATCTGAGGAACATCGTCGCAAGCACCCGCCAGAAGCACCGGGCGCTGTCTTCAACGGCGCCGCATTCCAATTCCGATGAGGGTGCCGGTCAGGATCCCGGCCGCAAATACAATTCCCATCGCCTCAAAGGGGTTTCGCTTGACGGCGTGTTTGGCGTCATGGAGGGCGTGCTGACAGGCGTGACGCCCCTGCTTGTACGCGCGGAGTGCAGAATCGACACCGTCTTCCACGGCATCGGACACCACAGACTTCATGCGATAGACATCGTGAAGAACATCATCGAGCGTGGCAGCTTTTTCCAAGATTCCCGACGGCATAAATCTTTGTCCTCCCAATCCGGAGTGGCACGACAGGCCTATCCGACTTCAATGAAGGTGGCTCTCTCTTGCGACGTCCCCGCTTCGGGACATATCAACTGTGGACCCGCTGTCTCGTTCGCGGCAGTCAGGACGACAACTGCCCATATTGCTATGTGATGCGATCTCTGCCTGTTTCATTGCCGGGGAGCCCATATTTTTGGCTGAGATTCTTGCGCACGGAAAGTAACTGCGAATACCGGACTTGATTGGTCGGGTTTGCCTAAGCATTTTTCCTGCAAATGCGCTGTGGATAACCGCAAATTCCGGGAGGGGGTGGGGGGTAATCCCCAGGGTTCGGACCGGGGACATGGCGGACGTAGAACGTCCTTATGCCCTCGAAAGCGAGCAGTGTGATGGAAGAGAAGCTGCGCTTTGTCTTCGAGTACGAGCGCGACGAGCAGTCGATGACGGAGCTGTGCCGCCAGTTCGGCATCGCGCGCGAGACCGGCCATGTATGGCTGAGACGGTATCGACGCTATGGGTTGACAGGTCTGGCGGAGTTGAGCGAGCGATTTTTGCTCAAAACGGTGAAATTGGGTGCAAAGCGGCAAAGGAAATTTCCTTCACTTGGTGGAACGCGCCTCGAATCCAGCGACGACCTTGCCGGAACTGTCGTATAGCTCCATCTTTTGTCTGTTGATTTTCCAGCTCCGCACCTGCGCCAATGCATTCAGAAATGCCTCTTCGGTTTCCATGCCCTTTGGGCAGGCCATCATCGTTCGGGCCACCTCATTGAATTTCAGCCTGTCGCCGTTCAGTTGGTAGCTCCCCGTTAACCGGTTGCATCCTCCGGATCCAGCCACGCGCCGGGCCTTTGAATCGAGGATCAGGTAGGGTTCCTGTTGTTGTGAGGCTCCGGCGATCTTCGCTTCTCCCAGGCCGACGAGCTTCCAATTCGTATCTTCCAGCGCAACCTTACGGCTATCGTGCCCATGGGGCTCTATGGGCGCAAATGCCGTCAAGCGTTTCAAGTCGTAGTCGAATTTCGAATTGATTTCGTGGCCCTCGGAGTCCAGTTTGCGCAGGGTGTCCGCATTGCTAAGAGCAAACCGTTCTCGTGCGCCCCGTTCGCCGAGCAGGACGAGAGTCTTTCCATCGCGGGCAATTTGCCAGCTCCCATGATCGACGAACTCCGTCTTGCGCTCCTGGTAGGTCATGCGTGAAGCAAACGTATGATCCGGGAACAGGTTCACCTGATAACGGATGCCAGGGCAATCGGCGCATGGGAGATTGCCAACGAAGCTAGCCGGCAATCCTGAGATTGCAGGTCCTGTAGCGCCGGCGCCAGGATCGGCCGAAGAAGATTGCAACGCCGGTTGTGCCGGAACAGTCGCGGAAAACCCCAAAAGAATGGCCACGTGCAAAGAAGTGACGAAACGCATTCTCATGGAGAGGCTCGCGCTTTGATTTTTCTATCTCTGGGAATCACGAACAACTGTCAGGATTGACAGGGGCGTGTTCGGCAAGAATCGAGCCCGGTCGCGAAAAGGAGCTACGAATTCAGTTCACAACGGCTCTCATGATCCTGAGCATCGGGCGTCCGTCGATCTTTTCCAGGGGGAAGTAGACCAGGTGTGTCTTCGGATCGACGGATACGGAATGGGCATGCGGCATGTTGAATCGCCCCATAAAGCGGAGAGTCCGCTCTGCCTCCTGAAAGATGCAAACGGTCCCTGATTCGGCTGAAACATAAAGGCGGCCCAGCCCGGGATCGAAGGAGAGAACGTCGGGATCGTCGCCCACCTGGTGGACGGAGAGGAGCTTCATTGCATTCAGATCGAACACTGCAAGGGAGTGATTCTCTTCACCAGCAATGAAGGCGAGCCGATTCGCCTGGTCGAGTGCGATGCCATGAGGGTTCTCGATCCCTGGCAATTTGTACCTGCCAACGATTTTCATCGCGGCAGGGTCGATCGCGACCAATTCATTTACACCGTGCACGGCAACCAGGATGCGGCCTGATCCGGAGTCGTACACAGTGTTTCCGGCCCCTCCGCCGAGCGGAATCGAGGTGATCAGCTTGTTCGTCTGAGCATCAACCACCGCGTCCACGCCTCCGTGCTCGTCCGAAACAAACACTCTCCTGGTCGACGGCGAATATGCGAGCCCATCCGGATAATTGATGGGACCTGCACTGCCGACGATCTTCAACGAACTGATGTCAACGGCAACCATCTGGTGGTCGCCGGTAGCTGACGCAAAAACCCGCCCGATCTCTGGAGCCGCGATGACTCCATGGACGCGCTTGAAACCATCGAGGTTGGCGACAAGCTGCCGTTTCTCGGTATCAAACACTACGAGTTGATCCGCATTCATATGCGCGATGTACAAGCGGTGGTGTTCTGCATCCAAGCTCTCGTAGTCGAATCGAACCGCAGCACCAGGAAGCGGGATGTCCGCGACCTGCATCAATGCGCTCTTCCCCGGTTTGTCGCTGGAGATACTCTGCGCTCCAGGAAAAGCTGTCGAGCAGGACCCGCACAGAGCCAAACCTAGGATGAGCGGCCATTGCTTGAGGTATGTCGTTCTCATACTACGAACCTGCCTATTCTGCATTCCTTAGAACTTAAGCTCGAGATTGATTTGCATCCGTCGCGGCGGTTGCGCTTCCACCGGACGGCCGAAGAAGGGCGATCCGGCGACGCCGACGTATGTCGAGTAGTTCGAATGATTCAGCGCATTGAACGAGTTCACCGCCAGCGAGACAAGAGGTCCCTTGTTACGTTCCTTGGTCAACGGGAAGTCATGCGCCACGTTCAGGTCGAGCCCCACGTACGAGGGCCCATGCATGCTGTTCCGGGGAACTCCCGCCGGGCGATCGAGTGCCAGGCCGTCATGATTGTCATCGTTGCCGGTGGTCACGTTGACCGGCTTGCCGGAGTAGACAGAAAGCGCCGTGCCGAAGCTGAACCAGTTCCTGGCCTGGAGCGAAGCCAGCATGTCGAACTTGTGCCGCTGGTCGTTGTTCGAGCGCGACCAGTCGGCGTTGGGGGCGTAGCTGTTCGCCGGAAAGAACGTGATGTCGGCTGAGTTGTTACAGGTTTTTCCCAGGTTGTAACGGGCCTGTCCGGTGAGGAATTTCGCAGGCCGGCCGCGGAAGCCGACCTCGAGCGCGTTGCTCTTCAGGTATCCCTCCGATTCGATCTGCCTGTACTGTCCCAGGTTCGGGTTGGGACGCGCGGCATATGCCGGAGGTGGTGGTGCATTCAGGTCGCGCGAGCGAAAGCGGTCGATTCCGCGCATTCCTACATAGTTAGCGAAGACAGAGGCCGCAGGGTTGAGCTGCCGTTCGAAGCCGATGCCGTATTGCACCGAGTAAGGAATCCGTTGCCGCGGATCGAGCGTAACCACGCTCGTGGGAACTGCCGCCAATTGCGGCGCGGTGACTGGGTAGCTCGCCGACTCAACAAGGAACCGCTTGAGCGTTACGCCGTTAAAGTGAAGAAGGTCTGAAATCGGGGAAGGCCCGGTCCGGTCGAAGAAGAAACCTGCACCTCCGCGAACGATTGTTTTGCCCTTCGCCCTGGGCGCCCACGCGAAGCCGAGGCGCGGAGCGAAGTTCCACGGAATGTCGTGGAAGTAGTTCTGCCAGTAGTAACGCACGCCTACTGACAGCGAGAGGTTTTGCACCGGACGAATGTTGTCCTCGAGAATCCCGGCAAATGTCATTTCAAGAAAATCAACGTGTCCTTCGCCACTTTGCACGAGATACGAGAACGGCTGAGCTCCCTGGTAGGAAGTCAGGTCCGCAAATGAGTAGGTTCCGAGCTGATTGGTCCAGTCGTCGAACCCGCGGCGGCTGATGTCGGGAATATCGACGCCGAACTTGATCTCGTGCTTCCCCGACGTGTAGGTCACGATGTCCGTGCCGTCGAAGTGGTACTCGGTACGGCGCATGTCGGCCTGCGCCCCGCCGCCGGTGAAGGCTCCGGAAACGGCGATCTGCGGGGCCTGGTTGATGCTGTGTACCTGCCGGTCGAAGTGGCCCACAAGAAAATGAAGCTGGTTCACGAGCTTTGGAGACGCAACATACACGTGGCCGACGTTGATCTCGTGCTCGAAGAAGAGCGTGTTGGTGCCCGCTTCGGGCAACACTGTTCCGCCGACACCGTTATTCCGAGTGGTCGCGTGTTCGTACGAGTACCCTATCCAGAACTGGTCGCCCTGCGCATAGTCATGAAAGACGCGCCCGGAGAGAAAGTAATGATTCGTTGGATAAGGGACGTTCTCGTTGATCGCACCATTTGGCCCTTCTGCCACCACGAATGACTGCTGATCGTCTTTGTCTGCATCGAGGGAGGCAAGAAACGTCGTCTTCTTGCTGTGGCAGAGCGGCCCCGTAACCGAGCCCTCGAGATAAATGCGCTCCTCGGGAGGCTTGGTCGCTGCAAAGGCGTTTGTCGCATCGAAGATCGAGTTGCGGTACAGAAATGTGGCCGAGCCGTGCAGTTGCGGTGTGCCACTCTTGGTCGTGATCTCGATGCGCGCGCGTCCCGGCCTTGAATATAGGGCCGTGTAAGGATTCTGATTGATCTTCACGCTCTGAATAGCCGACGCGGTCACTCCCGGCCCGTTGGCCTCGACACCGTTCACCACTAGCGTAGTCCCATTTGTCCCTGTCGAATCCGAATCGAGAAAACGGGACATGGTCGCGATGTAATCCTGATCGAAGAGCGGAATGCGATCGAGGGCATTGGTATCCATTACGTTTCCGCTCTGGTTCTGCCCGATCTCGGTACTGATCTGCGGGGAAGTATCGCTGCCGGCAACCAACACGTCTTCGTTCACCGCAGCGACCGGCAAGATAATTGATAGCGGCGCATGGGCTCCTGTTCCAGCCCGCGTCCTCAGGCTCGAGGTTCGAAAGCCTTCTTTGCTGACCTCGACGGAATACGAACCCGATGGGATGTTGATGAAGGCAAAGTTGCCCCGCTCGTCAGTCGTTCCCTGTGCAACTACTCCGCCTGAAGAAGACCGTATGACCACAGCTGCGCCGGAAATAAACGCTCCGCTCTGATCCTCGACAGTGCCTCTAATGACCGTGTTTTTGATTGCAGATGCTGATTCTCCGGTCTGGGCTGCCGCAATGCACGACAGGAAAAACACTACCGCCAACCAACCGCAAAGTCTCACTGCTTCCCCCTGAAAAGCGAGCCAACTCAAGGAAAAGAAAGCACACCTATGTCTTCACATATTCTCACTGGTGAGCGCTTAACCGGAGCTTAAGATCACGAATTCATGTGCTGCTCAGCGGGATCGAGGCAGGTCGCTGTTTCTAGTTGGGTGGCAAGTCGTCAGATGCGAATCGCCGGCCTCCCGCCTTCAAGCGAGCATCTGAAATGATCGCTGAATCCGCTCCGGAATTGCGGCGGGATTTGCTTCGGGATCAAAGCCGATCTCAAGAACCGCGGCCGGCTCTAATGGCAGATCCTTCAACGCAGCGATTGTTGCCGGCCATTCGATTGTTCCATCGCCAGGCCAGAGGTGCTCATCTTTCAATCCATGATTGTCGTGAACGTGAACCTGGGCGATGCGAGGTCCAAGTACGCCGATGGCTTCGGCTACCCCGGAGGACATGTGTGCATGCCCGAGATCGAGGCACACGCCAATCTGATCAAGGTGGGAGATGTCCAGAAGCGTCATCAGGTGTTCGGGAGAGCTCGCATCGCTGGTCAGGTTCTCGACCAGCACGCGCACTCCGAGTGGTTTGGCAAACGCTCCTAGGTGTTCGAGCGCGGTTGTCGCATACTCCATCGTGCGCGGAGACCAGGTGTCGAACCTCTCCCCAATATGCACGACGAGCCTCTTAAAGGAGATGTATTCTGCCGCCTCGAGTGCCCGCTTGATCTCGTCCATGGCGTCGATACGGCGCGATTTCTCAGGATCGACCACGTTCACAGGCGGCGCTCCTGCCCGGCCCATTTCACGGTCGGGAAAAAGCGGCGCATGCATTGAAGATGGTTGGAGCGAATTCGAGGCAAACCATCCTGCAAGTTCCGAGACGTGTTCGCGGCTGGTGTAGTCAAAGTGCTGCCGGGCCGCAAAGATCTCTACACCCTTTGCGCCGGAACGCTCTGCGGTTTCCAGCAGTCCTGGATGAAGCCGCTGTTTCAGAAAAAGATAAGTCGAAAGAACTGGCAGCATGGGACGATGGCCTCTCGGCGCCGGCTGAGGTACCGACGCACGCTCTCATTGTCGCATCTCTGCAACAACTTACCGATTTTATGCACATGCGGCGGTGCAAGAAGGGTAATCGCTTTCTTCGGAAGCCGGGCAGATCACAAAAGAGAAATCTGGACATGAGACTGCATTTTGCCTATGCTACCCACACTTGTAGCACCCGGCCACCTGTATACCGGTCGCTCTGGATTCTTCGTGCGACCTATGCCTGAAAGTCGCGCCCCAGGTGCAGCCGGGCAGGACGTCGCCAATTTGGCGAAGGTGAGAGGCGGCGTGCATGGTCCTGCATTTTCCGAGTTCCGAAACGCTGGGACGATGGCCATGGTTCGTGCGGTTTGCGCTCGGATGTTTTCTTGCCATGGGCGCCGTGACCGCGACAACGGCGATCACGCAGCTGCGACACCTTTCGCTGATTCTTGTGTTTCCGACGGTGATTCTTGGCGCATGGTTTCTCGGAATGTCGGGAGCCGTCGGTTGCGCTCTCATGGATGTGGTTCTCGTCAACTGGCTTTTCGCCCGATCTGAGCTTTCCTTTTACGAAGGGAACGCCACGCAGCTTGTCAAACTGGCGACGTTCTTTCTGATTTCGTTGCTTCTGAGCTGGTCCATGCTGCGGCTGTCTCAGTCACGAGCCACTATCGCAAATCAAGAACTCGAACGAAAACTGCAGCTCGCCGAATCGGACCGGCGCTTAGCCGAAGAGCGCGCGCACGCCAACGAGCAACTGGCTTACCGCGATGAGCTGCTGCAGATTGCGCTGAAGGCCAGCGGCATGGGCCTCTGGGTGTGGGATCTGGAGAAAAACGTCGTCCACAGATCTGACGAGCTCTACAGGATGGCCGGCCGTGATCCTGAGATGTACGGGCCGGAATCCGAAGAATGGCTGCAGTTGATCCATGCGGATGACCTTCCTACTGTGAAACGTGCGATTGCAAAGGCGCGTGCAGACGGCACGGACTTTCACATGCAATACCGCGTTTGCTGGCCCGACGGGTCAATTCACTGGCTGGAGTCACACGGCAGATGCCAGCGCGATGAACAAGGCAAAGCGATACGCATCTTCGGAGTGCAGGCAGATATTACACAGCGAAAGCAGTCCGAGGAGGCGATGCTGCGCACGGAGAAGCTGGCTGTTGCCGGCAGGCTTGCAGCGTCCGTGGCGCACGAGATCAACAATCCGCTCGAGGCGGTTGCCAATCTCCTTTACCTGATTTCGATCAGCGACTCCCTGGAACAATCGCGGATTCGGGCCTCGTCAGCGCTTGATGAATTGATGCGAATTTCACTCGTGGCGCAGTCGACATTGAAGTTCCACAAGCAAACCGGAATGCCCAAAGCCACGCTGCTCTCAGAGATTCTGAACATGGTTCTTTCCACCTTCCGAGGCCGGCTGCGGGCGATGGAGATCACCGTTGATCTGAAAGCGGGGCACGAATATCCGATCGCCTGCATGCCCAGCGAGACCCAGCAGATCTTTGCAAACCTCGTCGCGAATTCGATTGAAGCTATGCAACGGAACGGGTGCATCACGATTCGCATTCACCCATCGCTCGATTGGCGTAACCGCCTCTCGACCGGGATGCGCGTGACAATTCGCGACAACGGCACCGGAATTGAGCGGGCGATGCTGAGGCACATCTTCGAACCCTTCTTCACAACCAAGGCTGAGACGGGCACCGGTCTGGGATTGTGGGTGGTGCAGCAACTGGTAGAACGGCACAATGGCAGCGTCCGAGTCTGGAGCTCACGACGGCCAGGTGCGAGCGGCACGGCGTTTTCCGTATTCCTGCCGTTTGGAGAGGCTCAGGAGAAACACATCCCGAGCGGGGGCGAGACGGAAGGCAATCCCAAAGGCCCCCAGAGTGCCTACCCCGATTCCTATTCGCCCGGGCTATTCCTCAAACGCAATAAGGCTTGAATCGAACTAAAATCGGTTGCATCACCCGACATCAGTCGTGCCGCAGAGTGCCACGGCAAACAGCTGGGCTTTAGCCCCTGCGGGAGACAACTTCTAATATCCTGCCGCCTTGCCGTAGTGGCTGCGATGATCCTGTCCGCCCTGCAATTCTCCGGTCCTGGGATCGACTGCAATGCACTCGCCGTTCGACCAGTGGCCATTCCTCACACTCAAGTCGTACCCCATCTTTGCAAGATCCGCCCTTAACTGCGGGTTGAATCCCGGCTCGAGAAAAAGCTTGTCGGGAAGGTACTGGTGGTGGAAGCGGGGTGCATCCACCGCTTCCTGGATATTCAGACCGCCTTCGGCGACCGAAAGAAAGATATTCGCGACGGTCGTGATAATCCGCGCGCCACCGGGCGATCCCAGTACGTATCGCAGCTTGCCGTCTTCAAGCACAATCGTCGGTGTCATCGAACTCAGCGGGCGCTTCCCGGGAGCGATGGCATTGGCGGGCCCTTGAATCAGACCGAACATATTCGGTACGCCCATCTTCGCTGCGAAGTCGTCCATCTCGTCGTTGAGCAGGAAACCCAGCGGTCCGACCGTCACGTGCGATCCGAAACTATCGTTCAGTGTTGTAGTGACCGACACGGCATTGCCATCGACGTCGACGACCGAGTAGTGCGTTGTATCGGGCGACTCCTTGCGCCGGCCTGCCGTTTTCGGTGCAGGCGGCAGGAAGCCTTCAGGCCGCTTGAGAGACGCGCTGGGACTGGCCTGAGATGGCAAAATGCTCTTGCGCCACGCCTCCGCGTACTTCTTCGACGTGAGCTCGGCCACGGGAATCTGGTTGTAATCCGGATCGCCCAGGTAGTCGGCACGGTCCATGTATGCGCGCCGATATGCCTCGGTAATCAAGTGCATGGATGCTGCGGTGCGGTCCCCGAGGCTCGCGAGATCGTAGCCCTCGAGAATGTTCAGCGCGCTCAAAAGCACAACGCCGCCAGACGACGGAGGCGGCGCGCTGATCACCGTGTAGTTGTGGAATGTCCCGACAACTGGCGCGCGCTCCACTACATCGTAATGTGCCAGGTCTTCGAGAGTTAGGAGGGCCCCGCCCTTCTTCAGATCGTCCACGAGCTCACGCGCCAACTTGCCGTGATAAAAATCGTCCGGATCGGCGGCAATGCGCTCCAGTGTTCGCGCCAGGTCAGGCTGCTGGAAGGTCTCGCCGCCCTGGTAGTAGCTTCCATTGCGCTGAAACAACAGCCGCGAAGCAGGGAATTTGGCCAGGTCGGGATCGGTCAGCTCATGTGTCTCCTCCGGAGTCAGCGCAAATCCCTCGCGTGCGAGTTTGATGGCAGGCGCGATCACGCGCTTCAGTCCCAGCTTTCCGTATTTCTTCTCGGCGTAAACAAGCCCGGCCACAGAGCCCGGAGTCGCTATCGAGCGGTAGCCGATGACGCTCGCATCGGGAATCACGTCTCCGTTCTTGTCCTGGTACATCGTCTCCGTTGCGGCGAGAGGAGCCTTCTCGCGAAAATCGATGAACGTGGATTTGCCGTCGTGCGTGCGCAGCAGCATGAATCCGCCGCCCCCAAGATTGCCCGCAATGGGATGCACGACAGCCAGCGCGAACCCAGTGGCCACGGCAGCATCGACGGCATTGCCTCCTTCGCGCAGGATCGCGACGCCGACATCTGAAGCGAGGTGGTGTACGCTCACGACCATCCCGTGTTGGGCAACGACCGGCTGTTCGCCGCGATAGGTGATCGCATTCGTCGCGCTCGCCTGCGCGCACCACGATGCAGGGGCCGTCAGAGCGCAGATCGCGGCCGAGACCAGAATGGTTAGGGAACGTAAGCGGAATACTCGTTGCATGGCTTTTCGACAGGATAACCCGCCATGCCTGCAGGAATCATCAGGCAGCGTCAGAGGCAAGATCGTTCTTGTCCCCAAAAGAAAAAGGACAGACGGCATTTACCGTCTGTCCCGCAACTCGCTAAGACTAGAGAAGCTCGATAATCTTCCGGATTGCGTCGTCGTGCTTGACCGGCAGGAGAGCTTTGGAAGGAGACGCTCCGACGACGTTTCGCATCGGCAGCAAGCCGAGTTCCATCAGCAGTGCGAGGCTCGCGTAGTCTCTCGAACTCACCGCACGATACTCAGGATGCTGATAGCGCTCCCAGTTTTCCGAGAGGTTCGCGAGGATTGTCTCGCGTGTTGAATCTCCGCTGACAATTACCACCATATTCAGCAGTGAAATCTCGCGGTCGGTCAGCCGCACCGCCGGGGAACCTTTCTTCAGGTCCTGCACCATCGCGGGAAGCTGCTTTTCAAAGAGTCCCTTGATCTCGATCCAGCGTGCGAGGCCAAGCCACGTCGGCGGATCTTCCGGAACCGGAATGATGAGCTTGTGCAGCTCGCTTACCAGAAGCGGGATGCCCGAAGTCAGGTTGTAAATATCGCTGATCTGCTTGTCTGAAAGGGCGATGCGAAAGACGTCGGAAAACCAGGCCTTTAGATGATCCAGGCTCAGGCGCCGGACCGACGCGATTCCCTGGAAGTTGCGCTCCGAAGGTTGCAGCAGGCCCCAACGCAGCAGGTCCGCTCCGCCAGTGAACAGGTGCAAGCCTTCATCGGCTTCGATGGCGCGCATGACTTCAGACGGGGCGACCGGGACAACGTCGGTTGTACCGGAATAGCCGGTGAGTGTGCGAATGCCGCACTTCTGATGAAACACGGGATTCTGATCCCGCGGCTCCAGCCACTGCGAGACGGCCAGAAGTGCACGAACCTTTCGCGAGTCTTTCTTCTCGATCTTGGCCTTTTCGAGATGGCGCGAGAGCCGGTCAACCTGATCCCACGAGAAGAATGAAATCTTGCCCCGTCTTGACGGAATCGCCGATTCAACCGGAAGTTCTTCCTCGTCCTCTTCAACGATAGGCAGGGATGCAGCGAGCGCGATCGTCTCGGGCAACTCCGCGACCTCAATCTTTTCCTCGACGACAGGAGCCTTCTGCTCGCTTACCGCATCCGGGGAGTGTTCTTCGCCGGCCGCGACTGGCGCCTTCTCTTCGGTAACGGCAACAGAAGTCTCCTCTTCGCTGTCCTTTACTTCAGGCAGGTGCGGTATCTCCAACGCGCGCCGTTCCTGAACCGCCTTCTCCTGAACCGGCTCTTCCGAGACCGGCGCGTCGTGATCCCCCTTCCCCCAGACGCTTCCGTTCACGTACAGACTGTTGACACCGTTTTTCACCGCGGGAACGACGGTCTGAATCGGTTGGGCGGCTTCGATCGGACTTGCGGCCTCACCCGGGTGCCACCACTCGATCTCCAGTTGCCGGACAAAATCGTCAAGACGTGGGAAGTCGTTCTTCAGCTTAACCAGCTCAAGTTCGTTCGCGTCATCTTCCAGACTGCATGCCCATTCGAGCCACTGCTCAACGGCGGGGCCCGGCAACGCGGGAGGCGTGGATTGTTCAGAGATTTCCATCAGTTCGGTGATAGCCTTGTCGCGCAGGGCCAGCCGCTCCTGCCTGGTCCGTTCCCGCCGATGCACAACTGTTCCGTTGGAGAGAAATTGAGCAAGGTCAAGATACCGCCGCCGTTTCCCAGCGCTCTCATTCAGGCGGGCGACCACAGCTTGCAATTCGTCGGTGGTCGTCCAGTTCGCTGAGCTGTCCTCCGAGAGAATTGCGTCTCTCAGGTTCTGGCAGGCGTCGAGCAGTTTTCCAACTTCGGAGAGAACATCTGACCGGCTGAAGCTTTGTGCGGCTTCCAGAAGGTTGATCTTATCGTGGCAGATTCGGGCTTGTGCGGAAAGGCTTCGAAGCGTATCAGTTACCACGCTCGGCGCGCCTTTTGTGTCTAAAGAGGCTCTCACGGCTTGCTCCATCTCGCTGAAAGAAAGGGATTCTGCGCTATCGAATCACATCGTATCGTGATTCAACTGGCGGAATTACCGGTGGCGAGGGCCGATTAGCACACTGGTCATATTACTTTTGGAGTACCACCTGTGTTTTCGTCAGTCGCGCGCGAACGCTGAAGTGTGCATTGGAAGAAGGGGTAAGCGCCTCCCGCCGGGGCTGTCAGATAGAATGTTGCCGTATTTCAAAACAGTCATTTTTCCTGCCGTGGAGCTTAAATGAAAACGTACACATATCTCGCCCTGATCAATTCTTCCCGCTGGATGCACCTGGCGCTCGTGCTCGTTCTTGCCGGTGCATCGACGTTAGCTTTTGCCGGCGCAATTCACGACGCCGCACGCAAGGGTGACGCCAAGAAGGTCGCCGCACTCTTGCAGGGCGACCTGAAACTCGTTGCCGACCGAGACAAGAACGGCGATACACCATTGCACGTAGCGGCCTTGCACGGGCAGTTGGCTGCCGCAGAGGCACTCATTGCCGCAGGAGCAGACGTCAATGCCAAAAACAGCTACGGGGCGTTCACTCCAGGTGACCTCGGCGGGGTGTTTTCCTCCAACAACCATCAGGATCCGGTCAGCCTGCTGACAGTGCACGGCGTGGATGTAAAGGACATGAAGAACGGCTACACGCCGCTACACCTGGCGGAGTTTTCGGTTGGCCACAAGAAGCTGGTTGAGCTGCTGGTAAGCAAGGGCGCTGACGTCAATGCACAGGCTTCGAGCGGTGCAACCGCCCTGTTCTTTGCAGTGCTCCGCGACCAGAAGGACGACGTGCAGTTCCTTCTCGATCACGGCGCGAATGTTAACCTTGCCGACGCGTACGGCGACAGCATCCTCGATGCGGCATTGCACCTGCAATATGGGAGCATCATCCAGATGCTGGTGGATCACGGAGCCGACGTGAACGCGATCGATCAGAGCCAGCGTCGACCACTGACCTATGCGCTGGCGATGGACGATCACAAATGGGCCGATCTGCTCAAGAAACATGGAGCACACGAATAGACTCTTTTCAGGTTCCCGGAAGCTGAACGATCTCAGATGGAGGCTTCATGTTCATTGCGCGCGTCTGTACGGTTAGGTCGATGGTTCTTCCGCTAGCGATCTTGTTGCTCAGCGGCCTACAGGCTCGATCGTTTGCTCAAGAGCCGCTTCCGCCAGCGCCTCACCCCGACCAGGTGCGCGTAAAGCACGTACTGGTCATCGGCCAAACAAAGGGCTTCGAACATGACTCGGTAAGCACTGCCATGGTGGCTGTTTACAACATGGGCAAGGAAAGCGGGCTCTGGGATGCCACGCTGCGCACCGACACTGAGCTGCTCACGAAAAAGGATCTGGGCCGCAACTCCAAAAACCTGAACTACTTCGACCTCATCGTCTTCGCGAGCACAACCGGCGAACTCGATATGGACGACGGTCAAAAGCGCGACATGATGTCCTTCATCCACGACGACGGCAAGGGTTTCGTCGGCATTCACGCGGCGCTCGACACCAACTACAACTGGCCGGAGTACGGTGAAATGATCGGCGGCTGGTTTGACCAGCATCCGTGGGGAACATTCAGCGCGCCGATCATCAACGAGGCTCCGGATTTTCCGGTGGTCCGCCATCTTCCCAGGTCGTTTGTAAAGTTCGACGAGATCTATCAGCCCAAGACGTGGTCGCGCGAAAAGGTGAACGTGCTTCTCAGCCTCGATCCGAGCCGCCTCGACTACAACAACAACCCGCGGGTTCACCGCACCGACCGCGATTTTGCTGTTGCCTGGAGCAAGATGTACGGGAAAGGCCGCGTGTTCTATTCAACGCTCGGGCACACGGAGGAGTCCTGGAGTGATCCGGACATCCGCAAGATGTATTTTGAAGCGATCAAATGGGCGCTGGGCATGACCGACGGAACCACAGCTTCACATCCGAAGCCGACCCCGGCTCAATGATTTCTTTCGAGTAACCCAAACGTCCCGGTCGCCCGATGCCAAAAAACAAGCTGTCAGTCTGGGCGAAGCGACCCCGAACGATTTTCGAGGGCCCAAAAGAACGGAGTGCCGCAACCATTTCGCGCTGTTCGCGAAATGGTTGGAAAACCACGAACCCCAACCTATGCAAGGGATAGAAGCGAATCGCACTTAGCGATTCGAAATAAGCATGATCGGATCCGGCTTAACGTTGCACACATCGTTTCCGGAGATGCGCCATGTCGAGCCGTCTGCATAGGAGGCTTCCAGCAATTGGATAGAAGTGATCGAAGTGAACCCGCCAATCCAGAGATCGCCGGAGACGCTGCCGTCCGATCGCTCCGCGAACGAAACTTTGAGTGTCCGGGCGGAGTCTCCGTTCTGAGCCGGTCCAGTCTGGACCACGTGACTCTTGCCGGTCAGACCCTGCACGCGAACGGTTCCTGCCACGATTCGGTCGGGATGAGAGTCTCTCAGCGTGAGAGTGATGCGCTGCCCGAATTTCTCATTGAGTCCCTTCTGGATGGCGATGGTGTGGTTCCAGAGGTTCTGGCTGGCAAACATGTCGATGGGACAGGTTGCAGCCAGAACAGGCGCCGTGAGGTAAGTGGTTTTCATCTCGGGCTTACCACTGTCCTGGGCGGCTAACGCGAACGAACCACAGATGACAAGGGCTATACCGAAGGCAGCACGCATGGCAGACTCCCGGGCAGACCATATCCGCGCACGCTAACAAAATACGCCTGTTCCTCAGCGTGCGGCAATGGTCGGTACATGGCCTGGTAAGTAGCTGAAACAGAAACAATCGTCCCACTGTGTTACCGTGTCAATACGGCGTCCCTGAATGGTGATTTGGCAGGATTTTCGGGGGCAGCATTACAGCAAAATCCGAGATGCTGTACCTCAAGCGTCAACAGTTAAGTTGACGCGATACCAGGGAGCGGCAACCTGCACTAAGCCCTTAAAAGGGCACACTTTCTCGGATTTTGCTCTCATAGGCCCTGGAGAATGTCACACCAGCCGGAACTTACATCACCGAGCGTGCCCACGAACCCAACCTCCGCCTCAGGGGCCTACATGAGTTCTTCGCCAGAGCCCAGGCAGGATGAAAGATTCAGCGACGATCACTTGCCGCAGCGCATCCCACACTGGCTTGTGCGAACGGAACTCTATCTGCGTGTATTGCTAAGGATGTACATCGGGCTGGCTATCTGTTATGCCCCATGGTCGCAACTGTTTTGGGATCAAAACCCTATTTTTGTGCAGTTTCCCACCATTGCGATCTACGCGGCAAACGGAGCGGTTCGCGGAATCATCTCAGGACTGGGTCTTTTGAATATCTGGATCGCAGTGCAGGACGCGATTCGCCACCGGAACGGATAGCCACATGAGCGAGCAGGGAACTGGAAACAAGAATCAAGTAAAAGCAGAGGGGAAAGTTCAAAAAACGACCGATTCTTCAGCTCTGGAAGGAGCCCCAAATCGACGGGATGAATCTTCCGTAGCCGCAATTCCGGCAAACGGCGCGCCGCCCGCGCTCTCCGCGGCCCCCCTGGCCTATGAAAACCACTCGTTCCTCAACAGTCCCGACGGTCGTCTTCTGCGCATCGTTGCCGAATACATGGAGCCGCTGGCTCGCTTCCGGCACGAGCGTATCCAGGACACGGTCGTGTTTTTTGGCTCTGCGCGTTTTCGCGGGCGTGAGGAATGCGACCACGCTCTCGAACTCCTCGACAACACCGGTTCGCGGCATCCTGCTCCGAGCGAGGAACAGCCGGCAAGCGTGCCCGACATCGCGGCAGGCAAAGCCACCGAGCTGCAACGCAAGCGCGCCGTTGCTGCGGTGGCCATGGCTCGCTACTATGAGGACGCTCGCCGTCTCGCTCAGATGCTCACCAGGTGGGCTGCGACGATTCCGTCACGCAGGCATCGCTTTGTGGTTACATCCGGCGGCGGTCCGGGCATTATGGAAGCTGCCAATCGCGGTGCATACGAGGCGGGCGGCAAGACGATCGGCATGAATATCCGCCTGCCCTTCGAGCAGGCTCCTAATCCTTACATCACGCCGTCGCTCAACTTCGAATTCCACTACTTCTTCATGCGCAAACTCTGGTTCGCGTATCTCGCGAAAGCGCTGGTCGTCTTCCCCGGAGGATTCGGAACGCTCGACGAGATGTTCGAGATTCTCACCCTTGCGCAAACCCAGAAGCTCGCGAAGAAAATCACCGTGGTAGTTTACGGATCGGACTACTGGAAAAAGGTCTACAACCTTGATGCGCTGGTTGATACCGGCGCGATTTCGCCAAAGGACGTTGAGCTTTTTCAGTACGCTGATACGCCCGAACGGGCATTCGAGCTCCTGCGCGACGGACTCACGGAAAATCATCTTGTTCCGGAGGCGAGCACGGCCGTCCCTCAAGATCCGATGGCCGGGCCTACCTTCGATGACTTTCTCGGACCGGAACTGGCTCGAACCGCGAAATGAACGGCAAGTCTTGATAAGCAACCAAACGGTTGCCAGCACGCAACCCGGCGGTTGCGCATAACGCCTAGATTCCGCGAGATTTCGCCATTTACTCGGGAGATTACCCGTGCACTAATTGATGTGCAATTAGTCTCTCCTTAACATGCCGTTGATGGCTAATCGCACATACTGAGGTGTAAGAATCCGGTTCCGGAAGCAAGAGAGGAGGGGGGGATGGCCGCATCGACCATTTCATACCTATGGCGCGACCGAAACGCACCCAAGGGGTTTCGCTCGGGTGTCTCTTTGCACAGCCATACCAATCAATCCAAGGAAACTCTGGATTTTCTAGCCAACCTGGGCAACACGTACACGGCCATCCGGCCTCTTCTCACGCGACTCGAGCGCCGCTCGGACTCGGCCGGCATTCGCATCAATTTCGCGGCCGGGTACTGGACGCCGCCGATGACACCGAAGCTGGCATTCGACCTCGAAAGCCAGCAAATCGAGAAGCTCGAAATGGACTCCATGGTGTCGATCACCGATCACGACAACATTGAAGCACCCATGCTGCTGCGCACCATTCCCAGTGCGCGGCGCATTCCTGTCTCGGTCGAGTGGAGCGTCCCCTACGGTGGCGTTCAGGACTTCCACCTGGGTATTCACAATCTTCCCAGCGGGCGGGCCAAGCAGTGGATGGGCACGCTGGCGGATTACACGGCCAATCCCAACGATGACAAACTCAAGGAGATCTTCGTCGCTCTCAACGACGAGCCAGACGTGCTGGTTGTCTTCAATCATCCCTTGTGGGATCTCTACCTCGTCGGCAAGGAGAAGCACCAGTTCCTGGTGAACGAATTCGTGCAGAAGTATGGGGTCTGGCTGCATGCCCTTGAACTGAACGGATTGCGCAACTGGGAGGAAAACCGCGCCGTGCGCCGCCTGGCACAGCAGTGGAATATGGTGCTCATCAGTGGCGGCGACCGTCATGGCGTCGAGCCCAACGCCAACATTAACCTGACCAACGCAACCAGCTTCACGGAATTCGTGCATGAGCTTCGTCGTGACCGAATGAGCCAGGTGCTCTTCATGCCGCAATATGCCGAGCCGTGGAAGCACCGGATCCTTCAATCCACCATTGACGCCATCCGGGACTACCCGGAGTTCCCGCAGGGTTCGCGCACCTGGGATGAGCGAGCCTATCACCCGGATGCGAATGGCGTCGTGCGTCCGGTGAAAGAGATCTGGCCAAGCGGTCACGCTCCCTTTACGATGAAAATGATCATCAAATGCATCCAAATGCTGGGCAAAGGGCCGGTTTCCGGCGGCCTGCGGATCGCCTGGAACGAGCACGGCCAACAGCGTCTTGCGCTAGGCGAGCAGGAGAGCTAAACGCGGTTTCGATTCATCCCTTAACATCGTCAGCGCGAGTGGCTCTTTATGATTGGAGAAAGAGCCACTCGACTGAGACGGTTCTGAAAGCAGCAGAATCGAAAAGGCTGTAACTGCGAATTGAAAATGACTGAAGGAACGCCGCGGGTTGTCTTTATTCCAGACTCGTTCCATGAAGTGAATGGCGTCGCGAACACCAGCCGCCAGTTTGAAGCATTTGCGCGGAAGCATGACCTGCCGTTTCTGTGCATCCGCGCCGGCAAGCGCGCTAAAGCTCTCGAACAATCCGGCAATGTCTGGACGCTGGAGCTTCCGCGCAGCTTTCTCGCGATCCCGGTTGAGAAAGACCTGAGCTTCGATCCCGCCTACCTGCGTCATCTCCCGCTCATCGTCGAGACGATCGAGCGCTTCCAACCCGACCTTATTCACATTACCGGCCCCAGCGACAACGGGATACTGGGCACGGCCCTGGCTCACCGGCTCAAGGTTCCGCTCGCTGCGAGCTGGCACACCAATCTGCACGAGTACGCCGCGCGCCGTGCGCACCCCCTGCTGAACCTGTTGCCGCGCGGGCGCTCCGATGCTGCCGGCCGCTGGATCGAGAATTCAGCAATGAAGCTTTGTGCACTGTACTATTCGTGTGCGCGGGTTCTGTATGCGCCCAATCCAGGCCTTTGCAGTCTTCTCGAGCGCACTGCGCATCGCCCATGCTACCTGATGCCGCGCGGTGTGGAGTCGGACCTGTTCCATCCGTGCAGGCGAAACCGTCGCGGCGGAGACAACGAACACGTTCTAGGATTTGTGGGCCGGCTCTCGGTTGAAAAGAATGTCGCTTTGCTTGCGCAGGTGCAGCGTGAGCTGGAGCAGACTCATGGGACCAACTTTCGTTTTCTCATCGTCGGTCACGGCGCTGAAGAACCCTGGCTGCGCAAGCATCTGCCCCGCGCGGAGTTCACCGGCGTGTTGAAGGGCGAGGCGCTGGCAACGGCTTATGCCAACATGGACCTGTTCGTGTTCCCCTCACACACCGACACCTTCGGCAATGTGGTCCTCGAAGCGCTTTCCTCCGGAGTTCCGGCCATTGTTACGCCAGACGGCGGCCCAGCTACCATCGTTTGCGATGGGGTCACCGGTCGCATTGTTCCTGATGAGGGCTTTGCAGGTGCGATTGCAGCCATTCTCGAGGATTCAGCCCTGCACGACAGAATGAGGCAATCGGCCAGAAGTTATGCCGTGACAGCAAGCTGGGACTCAGTCTTCGAAGGCGTCTATTCCGGGTACGCCTCCTGCTTTGCCGACCGGCGTTCCACCGCTGCTAGCACCCTGTCCGCCTAGCCGGGTCTATGACTTCATGAGAATGCCGTTCCGTAGATCTAAGCTGAACGGGGTGTCTTCATCGGTCATCATGTTCCACCCGATGCCGCGAAGGGTTCCGCCCTTAATACCGGCAATCGTCACACCCTCGTCCGAGAGCTTCTCAGAGTGCCATGCCTCACCGTTCTTGCCCCACGCCAGGATGCTGCGGTGATCGACAAACAGCAGCAGGTTCGCCTCGGTCGCGGGGAGCACCTTCAGCACGGGTCGAAACGGCAGCATCGTGAACTGCACCGGCGATGACGTGTCGATTACGTACGCGTATCCGCCCGAGACTGCGCACATCTCCTGCGGATTCGGCATTGCCCAGATTCCCGTAGGTGTCACCGGATCGCGAAAACCCAACGCACACGTGGCAAGAAACGGCGCTCCGCACTGCGCATCAGGCCGCACAAGTACCTCGAGTGCTCCGCGCTCCACCTCTTCTACGTCGTGCGGATACACAAAGTGCCGGGCCGGCAGAATCGCCGGTCGCGACGCGAGGATCTCCGCACGCCATCTCCGCGGAAAGCTGAAATCGAGCTCAGGCCCTGTCATTGGTTCAACCCGAAGTCTCTAACTCGAAGTCCCCAAACCGAAGTCCAAAATGAACTCGGCCTGCTCCTCCGTGTCCGGCACCATGCAGCCCCGAGCAGCTTCGATCGCCGTCAACGCTTCCTTCGCGGTCCAGCCCAGTTTTTTGAGAGTGCAGGCTGCAACGATCGTCGATCTCCCGATGCAGCCTCGGCAGTGCACTCCGATCTTCTCTCCTGCTCGCAGGCGGTCCGCCAGGCCGGAGACGAACGCGTCGAACCCACTTCGATCCGATGGCGTGGAACGGTCCGGAATCGGATAAGAGACAAACCGCAGACCGAGTTCATGACAGAATGCTCCTTCGCCTGCAAGACCGAGGGATCTGGCCTCCCAGCTTTCGAGCATTGAGACGACGGTCTCAATCTCCTGCCGATGGATTTGCCTGAGATCGTCTTCCAGCCAATCGTCGCCGCGCGGCCGCATGACAATGGCAAGTCCGGTTCGGCTGTTGTGCGAATCAATCCAGAAGACGTCTTTCATTTTTGCTCAGACCCCGAGAAACTCTTCGAGTCGCTGGCGCACGCTCAGGATTCCGATGTTCAATGCCGCTCCCTGCTCAATCAGAGGTATGAGCTTGTCGAGATCCTGCTCGGAAGTGGTCCCGGTCAACGCGATCCGCACGGGATAATCGAGCGCATTGCCTCGTACTCCCGTGCTCTCCTTCACACCTTTCATCCACCCGGTAAGATCCTGAGCCGTGACCGGGCCGTCGTGTGCGCGAACGAGAGTGGCCAGTTCGTTCAACACGACCGACGCTGTAGGAGATTCCAGCACCGCTGCATTCTCCTGGTCTTCTCGAACGAGATTCGGATCCACGTGAAAGATGAATGCCGCTTTGGCGGGTATCTCGTCCAAACGATTCACCGAAGGCGCAAACATCGAAATCATCAGGGAGAACCACACCAGCACCTTGTCTGATGCCTTATCCTTGTCCGGCAGGTAGCCGCCGAAATACTCCCAGCAGAGCGATGTCAGCCGCGACGGCGCCGCCTGCTTCATATAGTGCCGGTTGAGATCGTGAAGCTTTTCGAAGTCACAGATCACCGGGTTGCTGGCGACACGCTCCAGGCTGAATGCTCGAACGAGCTGCTCGGGCTCGAAGGTCTCGCTCGTTCCATCCTCGGCGCTCCATCCAAGCAGCACCAGGTGGTTCACGAGAGCTTCGGGCATGTAGCCCATCTCGCGGAAATTCGCCATCGTTGTGGCTCCATGCCGCTTCGAAAGCCGCTCTCCATCCGGTCCGAGAATGGTCGGGAGGTGAACGTACTGCGGCACCTTCCACCCGAATGCTTCGTAGATAGCCACTTGCCTCGATGTATTGGCGATGTGATCGTCGCCGCGAATCACGTGGGTAATGCTCATCAGTGCGTCATCGACGGCCACGACGTAGTTGTCGACCGGTACGCCCGGTCTCGCCGCTCCGGCTCCTCCCTGGGCCGAATGCACCAGGATCGGATCGCCGATGCTCGCTGGCGCAAATTCCAGATCGCCGCGCGCCACATCGTGAAAGCGGATCGGCTGATCCGGGAGCTTCAGTCGTACCGAATACGACTTGCCCCTGACCAGATTCTCCTTGATCTCGCTCTTCGAAAGGTTCCGGCATCTCCCGCTGTAGATCTGCGGCTTCTGCCGCGCAATTGCCTGCTGCCGTTCAGCTTCCAGCTCCTCCTGGGTGCAGAAGCAGCGGTATGCTTTGCCATCAGCCAGAAGCTGTATCGTGTGGTTCGAATAGATTTCCAGCCGTTTTGATTGCCGATAAGGCCCGAACTCTCCCGTCTCACCAGGACCGTTTTCATTCGGCCCCTCATCCCACGTGAGACCCAGCCACACCAGGTCATCGATGAGCTGCTTCTCGAAGTTCGTCTTCGCGCGGTCCATCTCGGTGTCTTCAATGCGAAGGATGAACTTGCCGCCCGTATGCCTTGCAAACAGCCAGTTGAAGAGAGCCGTACGTGCATTCCCCAGGTGAAGAGGCCCGTTGGGAGAAGGCGCGAATCGCACTCGTATCGTTCCATCCATGGCATCTTCGATCATAATCTGCGATTTGGCGGCGATTAGTTACTAAGAACACTCCCTCTCATGAAAGCAGTCAAGAGAAGTGCTCCCAACCCTGGGGCTCCAGCGGCTCCCGGCGAGAGTCTTTGACCAAGACGACTCTCGATCTGCCTGGGCTCTTTTTCACAATCCGCCCAATTCGAGTGATCGGCACCCCGGCGATGCCGGACGGAATCCTCGTTCCGGGCTTCGCTGTGAACAACAACTCATAGTCCTCCCCGCCATGCAGGGCCTGACGCAAAGTGGCACCCCGCGCGAGCGGCAAAGCCTCGGCTTCGACTTCAGCCGCGACTCCGGACTCCCGGCAGAGGTGATCGAGGTCGGTGGAGAGCCCATCGCTTACGTCGATCGCGGCGGTCACCTTGCCCCGGCCGCGAAGCCACTGTCCCTGGGCGATGCGCGGTTCCGGCCACAAGTGGGGGGCAAGAGATTCCTGATCTCTCGCTCTGATTCTTGGCGCTGCGGTTGTTCCAGCACCGCGGTTGCCAAGCAATTTCAGGCCCGCGGCTGCGCCGCCGAGGACCCCGGTCACGTAGAGCCCGTCGCCAGACTTCGCGCCCGAGCGCCGCAGAGCCTTGGCGCGCGGTGTCGCGCCCAGCACAACGATGTCCGCAATCACAATCGGCGATTCCGCAAGATCCCCGCCCGCCAGCGGAACCTCATGCCGATCGGCAAGCTCAAAGAACCCGTCCAGAAAGCGGTCGATCCAGGCAGGCGCCGTCAGCTCTCGTTGTAAACCTAACGAAAGAAAGGCAGCTACGGGCCGCGCTCCCATGGCAGCGATATCGCTCAGGCCGCGGGCGAGGCTCCGATGTCCGATGACTTCAGGAGGGTGCCAATCCAGCCGAAAATGCTGTCCGGAAATTGATAAATCAGTAGTAACGGCAAGCTCTTCTTCTGGTTTGAGGTGCAAAAGCGCGCAATCATCCCCAATGCCCAAGCGCAAACCGCTGCCTGTGCGACGATTTGCTCGCCGCCGGATTCGTTCCAGCAGGGCGAGCTCGGCTCCAGCGCCTCGGGTTAACTTGCTGCGTTTGTTGTGCATAATAGGGCAAGAACAGCTTACATCGTTACCTTTGGACAGTTCGCACCTGCACTAAATCGAATTTCGAGACCCTGAAAGCGTTGACCCTGCCCGGGGGCGGCTGGTAGCCTGTACCACGTTCCAACAAAGATATTTTGCCCCCCAGGGGCTTGCGGATTGATTGTAGGGCTCTCCCCGGTACCTGCAGACTTGTTGTCGATGGCTACGCGGCATGTAGCACCTTGCAATTTTTGATGTGAAAGCAGGACCATGGTGCGAAAACGCTATTACATCCTTTTCGTTGCCAGAGATGATGATGGTCGGGTAAGGAAGATCCCTCTTCCTGTCCAATACGTGTATGGATTCGTGGCGGCTGCGCTGGTGGGTACATTCACCATCGTCGGCCTAGCCGGATCCTACACACGCATGCTTCTCAAGACTGAGCGTTTCAACCAGGTCAGGGAAGACAATCAGAATCTCCGCAAAGACTTTCAGCAGCTCGCCCAGGTAGCGCACGACCGCGATGTGCAGGTCGCCTCGCTGGGCGCACTCGCAAGCGAGGTGACTGCTCTCTACGGCCTGCGCCAGCACAAGGTCATTCCCGCGAAGGTCGCGGCGGCTACTGCTGCAGCAGCGCCGACTCCTGCAACGCTCGCCGTAAAGGACGATGTCAGTGCGCAGGATGTGAAGATGACTTTCGAGCAGTTCTATGCGCTGCGCGACCAGGCAATGTCGGGGCACATGTCGCACGATCTTGGAGGCGGCCTCACGACTGGATTCGACGGCGCCTCGACTCTGGCCGCCTACGCTCCCTCGCTTTGGCCCGTGGAAGGACGCATAAATTCGAGCTTCGGAGAGCGTGAAGATCCGATTAACGGGGAAGGCGCCTTCCATCCCGGTATCGACATCGAAGCGACATATGGAACGCCGGTTCGTGCTGCAGGCGACGGTGAAGTCACCGGGCTGAATTTCGGTGCTGGATATGGCCGCCAGGTTGCGCTCGATCACGGCCACGATCTGATCACCCTGTACGGCCACCTCTCGGCAATCGCCGTTGTGCCTGGCCAGCACGTGACACGTGGCCAGGTCATTGGCTACGTCGGCCAAACCGGCCGCGCTACCGGGCCGCACCTTCATTATGAAGTCCGCGTACACAGGGTGCCCGTCAATCCGCACAAATATCTCCGCACCACCTACCAGCAGGCAATCGCCGGCGACACATCGCCGAACATCGCCAGCAAGTAGAACACGTCATCATCAGGCAACGAGCGGCTCCGTCAGGAGCCGCTTTTGCTTTAGCTACAGAGGTGTGAAGGGTACGAGCTTCAGCTCGTACATATTGAGCGGAGGTCGTCTGCCATAGCCGACGACCGCGGTCGAAACATCTGCGGTTGCTCGTCGCATCTCCTGCAGCCTGAAAACGCCGAGCAGCCAGTGGTCCGCCCAGAACCGCTGATTAGCTACAGCCTTCGACAAGAGCGATCGCCTTCACATTACTCGTTCCTTCCCTTGTTTACCTAGCGTGTCATCCGCCACTCTATGCCGACTCTTCGCCCACCCAGCCGCGCGTAGTATCGTTACCTGTTGCCGCTTTTTTCCTCATACCAATCATCTGGAGAACAACTGTGTCATTTCGCATTCGTGTGTTTCTTGCCTTGCTTCTGATCACACCGCCCGCATTAGCGCAGGATCGTTCTGCTGACCTGAAGATCGCCTTTGCCCGCGCACAGCATCTGCGCCACGGCATCAACGCCTCAGAGTGGTTTGCGCAATCGCCCGGAGACTACTCGGCCGCACGCACCGGCCGCTACACCGACGATTCCGACATAGCCCTCATGGCGCAGCTCGGCTTCGACAACGTGCGCCTCAGCATCGATGCCGAACCTCTGGCGCGCAGCCTCTTCGGCCGGGACGACACGAACCTTGTCGGCCGCCTTGACCACGCTGTCGAACAAATGCTCGCAAAAGGAATGGCTGTGCAGATCGACATCCATCCTGAGAGCGACTACAAGCGGCGCGTGAGCACCACGGGCGAAGGCGTCGACCGATTTGTCATGCTGTGGCGCAGGCTCGCGGCACACTATGCGGATCGCAACCCCGATCTGATCTTCTTCGAGATCATGAACGAGCCCGAAGAGCGCGATCCGCTGCGCTGGGCGGGTGTGCAGGCGCGCGCCGCGGCGGCCATTCGAGAGGCCGCTCCAAAGAACACCATCATCGCCACCGGTCCGAACTGGTCGGGCATAGCCGACCTGCTTACGCAGCAGCCTCTGCCCGACGGCAACGTGATCTACAACTTCCACTTCTACGAGCCGCACGAGTTCACACACCAGGGCGCCGGATGGGGCACACCCTGGTGGATCTACACGCACAACATACCGTACCCCGCGACCGAGGCGAGCATGGGAACATCGCTCGCCCAGGTGCCCGACGCGGCCAACCGTTACGCGCTTCTTCACTACTGGCTCGACCGCTGGGACGCGCATCGCATTCGCCTGCAGATCGATGCCGCCGCGGCCTGGGGCAAACAGCACAATGTTCCGCTCATCTGCAACGAATTCGGCGTGTATCGCCGAGTAACGCCGGAAGCCTCGCGCATGAACTGGATCCGCGATGTCCGTACTGCGCTCGAAGCTGACGGCATCGGCTGGACCATGTGGGACTATCGCGGCGGCTTCGGTGTTGTCTGGAAAGAGGACGGCCAACCCGCAAAGGTCGACCCTGACGTGGTAGAAGCATTGGGGCTCAAGAAGTAACAGACCAATCTGTCAATCGCAATTCACCGTGTCACCCCTGAGCGTGCGGCTTTGGGGCCCCGCAAACGTTTGCGTTTGCGGGGTAGGCGAGCCAAGGACATGCTCTTTGCGGTTCGCTGTCGGGCGTCCCAGAGAGACGGGCGGGCGATAAGATCAGAAAGAGAGAGGAACGGACGAAGAACTTTGGTGGCCGGAGAAGAGATACTGCAGGACTTCGATTCGGTAATCGATGCCGCGTGGTGGAGTGCAAAGAACATTCCTGGCTTTTTGACCGAGCACGAAGCGCGGTTTATTGGCCTGCTCGCCGCCTACTCCGCCTCAACCGTGCGTGGGCACATCGTTGAGATCGGCAGCTTCAAGGGGAGATCGACAATTATCCTCGCTATGGTTGCGCGGCACTACGGTCTGCCTCCCGTCGTCGCCATCGATCCCCACAACTTCAATTCGATCGAACTTCAGCACCATCGGGTCGCTGAGGACTCTTCTTCCTTCGCCGAGTTTGAGAGCAACTTGAAGGCAGCGGGAGTTTCGGATGTTGTCGAAGTCCATCGGGCATACTCTGCCGCCCTGACCACGAACTGGAACAGGCCGATCGGCTTCTTGTGGATCGACGGCGACCACAGCTACCGCGGCGCGAAATTGGACT
>DATFSO010000167.1:0-34663 GCA_035262585.1 Occallatibacter sp.
GATTGCCCTGCTTGCGAATTGTCTCAGAGTCGCGATCATGTCAGTGCTCAGCTGATCCTTTCCAGAGCCCGGAACGGGCTTTTGGGGCTTAACGTAGAGGATGCTGTCTCATGCGTGCCCCAAGAAGCCGTCGCCCTTTAGGCGACGGTTGTTCACGTTTACTTCAGCTTCATTTCAAATCCCAGCGGCAGGAGCTCATCGAAGCGCATCGTGGTCGTTCCGGCGGCTGCGGGAAAGACCACCGGGGCTTCGGGTGCCGCAAACTCGGACAGCATCTGCCGGCACGCTCCGCATGGCGGGCTCGCCGCGCCGTTCAGATTTGCGACCGCGATTGCTTCAATACGAATCCCGGGCCCATACTCGCTGACTGCGCGCACCAGGGCCGCACGCTCGGCGCATATCGTCAGCCCGAAGCTGACATTCTCGACGTTGGTCCCGATGACCACCGAACCGTCGGCCAGCCGCAGTGCTGCGCCCACTTTGAATCCGGAATAAGGCGAGTAAGACTTCTCCGCTGCCCTTGTCGCCTCTCTCAGCAGATCGTCAAGCGCTACCTGCGATAAGCTCGTCAACACCATGCCGATCCTCTTTGTACTGCGGATATGCCTTGAGGCTAATGCATCGCCCCGAGGTGCGGCCTAACAGCCCTCGCGTCTAACAGGCCCTTGCATCCCCTGCGAAATCAATGAATTCCGAGCATGTTCACTGTCATACGATGAATCACAAGAAGTCCTGCGATGCAGCCGCCCAGCAGCAAAGACGAGGCTACAAATGCAGTCCTTAGCCGGCTTGCGGGATAAAACCTGCGGTGGCTACGAAGGGTGACTCGGATATCTCTTGGCATTTCAGCGGCCTGCCAGCCGGCCAATCCGCGCCGAATCTCTGCCACCATGGCCACTTCGAGCAGGCAGCAGCAGACGGCGCTCACCAGACTTCCTGTCGCAAAGACATCAGTGAGCAGGAAAACAGACACAAAAACCTCACAGCAATCTCGCCGTATGTTCCAACGATCAGGTTCAACGGTCAGGGTTACTTCTATTATCCTACGAATCTCGTTTTTGAACCGAGGTACCGCCGCAGAGCCGTCCTTGAAAACGAGCGAGACATGCCCAAAGTAACGTTTTCTCCTACCACAAAAGTGGGATATTCCGGAGTAAGATTGTGAGTTGTACGACGCGGCGGGGAGCGAGAGCGAACCAGTCGATGCTGCTCCACTGGTCCACTAGTTTTCCGCCTGTCAATCCTCGTCGAACCTTTGTTTTGAGGTTTTCATGAACTCACCCAATTCCCGCCACGAGGGATTCTCTGCGCCGCAAGGCAGCCGTGCAGAGCGTCGCAGCTCGCCCGATCTCTCCGCTTATCACTGGAAGGGGTCGGTTCCTCGTCAGGACAAAGTCCGCGACATTAGCTCAACCGGGGCATTCCTTCTTACGCAGGAGCGTTGGGAGCCGGGAGAGATCGTCTCGCTCTCGCTGCAGCGGAGCGGACCTCCGGAAAAGGAAAACAGCTTCTCGGTACGCGCCAGGACAGTCCGATCGGACGACCAGGGCGTTGCCGTCTCCTTCGTTTTGCCGCCCGAGGCAGATCTACGCTTGTGGCAGAGCCCCCTAAAGAGCGTCGCGGAGCAGACCGAGCCGGAAGACATCGTGCGCGAATTTCGTGTTGCCCAGGCCATTTCGTTTCTTTCCCGGATCTCGCCCGAAGTCAGGGTACCGGTCCGCAAGCTTCTCCACGAAGAATTGAGTAATTATCGGCTTGAAGGAGTGATCGAGATCGCCCTCAAGGGCGAGAAGATGCTGGGCGCCGCGGTTGAAGCCGACCATCTGCACGCCCTGCCCCACGTCGCCATGAGGGTTATTGAAGGCGGCTCCTGGGCCGATGACAGGTGGATGCTCCAATTCTGGGCGGGCTTGCTCGCAGCCTCCTGCACCATCGCGGGAAACGACGAGTCGAATATCGCTTTCATGGATTTGCTCAGCCAGCTCAGGGCGCTTCATATGCGCATTCTTTCCGCGGCCTGCACCAAGTCAACAAAACTGGTGACCAGCCCGGGCAGCCTCTCCTCGAGGCCGCTCAAGTGGAAGGCCGCCGACCTGATGAAGTACTCCGGCTCACACGACCTCATCAAGCTCGATCGGGAATTGAACTACATGGCCGAGATAGGAGTCATCGCTCCCAGAGAGAAGACTGCCTTCTTCCAGCAGATGACGGATACCACGGTGGCGCCGACCGGCCTCGGGCTCGAGCTCTACGCGCGATGCAATGGTTATCGTGGCGCGGCTCAGAGCTTCTATGGGGTGCCTCTCACGCTGGCCGGCGCTCTGGCGCTGGAACAGTAGCTCCGTCCTTGGTTGATGTAGAAGACTTATGAATCTTTGACTTCCGGCGCGCTTCGCAAGCGCGATTCAGGAAGGTGCCTCGCGGCCAGGTCTGCAGCTTATCCGCCACCCCATGATCCCTGAAAGTAACACCCCCACGCCATTACGAAACGGCAATTGTGGGATAGGATTCACTCAGGAACAATGCCATGTTGGGCTTGCACACGCGTTGACGCGAACGGGCCCCGACCTGCAGCGGTGAATCGCACGCCTGGGAGCGCAGCATGAAGTTTCTGAAGAACTGGTTCGATAAAGGCTTTTCTGAGGAGCCCAAGCAAAAGCAGGTTCGTCCCGAGCGGCGTGCAGTTCCCGGTCTTGAAGCCATTCACTGGACGGGTTCTTCGCCGGGTCTGGACATCGTGAAGAACATCAGCTCGACGGGCATGTACCTTGTCACGCGCGAACGCTGGCCGCAAGGCGAGGTTCATCCCATTCGTCTCGTCTATGAGGAAATGACCGACGATTCGCCTGCGACCCATGTCACCGTCGAAGCCAAATCGGTGCGCTGGGGTGAGGATGGCATGGGGCTTGCTTTCTTGCTTCCTGAGGCCATGGATCTCTGGCTTTGGAAGACGGACGGCCTCGTCGAACCCGAAGACATTCTCAGCGAATTCCGGCTGGCTCGTGCGTTGGCCTTTCTCACCCGGATTTGCCCTCAGGCAACCCACGATCTGAAATTGCTCTTCCGCGAGGGGCTCAGCAATATTCGCATTGCTCAGGCAATCCGCATCCTGAATCGCACCGAAGCGATGCTCGCAGCCGAGCCAGATTTTCACCGGTTGCACGCACCGGAAAGCGTTGTGCTGCGCGTTGTAAAGGAAGGCTCGTGGGCCGAAGACCCGACGACACAACAGCTCTGGGCGGGCATTCTCTCTACGGCTTGCACGACGATGGGCGACGACGAATCCAACATGCCCTATATGGACCTGCTGAGCGAATTTGCCAACATTGACGGCCGTCTGTTTACAGAGGCCTGCACCAAGACCGAGAAGGTCTTTGCATCTTCCGGAGCCGTTTCAGCGGTCCCAATCATCTGCACTGGACAGGATCTGATTCGGATCTCCGGAGCCCACGACCTGATGAAGATCGACCGCAACCTCTTCCAGCTTGCGAACCTCGGCCTGCTTGAGCCGAGAATCAAGAACAAGTACTTCAACTTCGATCAGGATGCGAACCTGACTCCCACGGCCCTCGGCCTGGAATTATTCGCGCGCGGCCAGGGGCATCGAGGCGCGCCGCACGACTACTACTCAGCGCTGATCTCCAAAAACACTCCCGGAAAAGAACCATCTCCAGAAACCTGAGGCTGATTTTCATCAGGCTAGATTTGTCCGGCAATAACATACTTGACTCACAATTGGGTGTCCCAAAAGCCTCAAGAAGTGGATTCGCGACGATCATAATATCGGCCCTTTCAATGCGCGATTTGCGTCATTGGAAGCCGCTTCGTAGAGTTGTATCTTTGTTAACGCAGATAGTAGTTCGCGCCATTCATCCGTTTCAAAGTCACGCATCGATGCTTCGCGTTCTCGGGAGCGAGTGAGCCAATAAACAAGAAAGCCACTTGCAATGCCACCGACCAATGCGGCGATAATGGCAGCAACTATCGGCATGGAGTTCATGGCAATCATAGCGGCGTCAGCACATCGTACCCCGTAACGCCAATCGGAAACCCCGGTAACGCCACTCGGAAACCGTTCTGAGGTATTAACTGAAGAGATGCAGCATGTGGCTTACGTCCCAGAGATGTTGCCACCAAAGAATCTTGGGAGACCACGCCCCGTCAATACTCAGTTGACATCAGCCCTCGCGCGACTCCTTCATTTGCGGCTCGCTAAGTTAAGCGGTTTTGATCTTCGACCACAATTCACGGTTCTCTGATCCCTGACCTGACCCCTGATCCCTGACCCCTGATCCCTGATCCTGTTCACTGACCGTTTAACGCATCAGCTTCTGTACCTCGCCGTGCAACCGCTCCGTAATAGCAGCTTCGCTCTCCAATGGTCCGAACCGCACGGGCTCTCCCACGCGCACTTCGATCTTTCCGGAGCGGAACCAACCGCGACCTTTGACCTTGAGTTCGCCCAGGCCGAGAAGCGCGACCGGCAGAACCGCCGCGTGCGCCTGCTTGACCAGCATCCCGATGCCCGGCCGGAAGGGCGCCAGCTGTCCGGCCGCCGAGCGGGTACCCTCGGGGAACACGAGCACGTTGTATCCGCGATCGAGCGCCTCGCCGGCATGAGCAAAGCTGCGCTGAAAATCTCGCCGGCGCGGCAGCGGAAATACGTTGTAGAGCGCCGTCACCAGCCAATAAGCCGCGGGGCCGAAGAGCATGAATCGGCGCGTCTCGGAATTGCGGAAATGCCGGAAATCCTCCAGCATTTCGCCCGACATCGCAGTCGCTGAGTGACGTCGCATGGGGCCGGGAAGCGCATACAGCACGAGTGCCCCGTCATATGCCGTCACGTGATTGGAGATGATCAACATTGGCTCGTCAGTGCGCAGATCTCGCCGCGACGACACGCGAGGATCGGCAAGGAACCATGCAAGCGGCTGCGCGATCAACTCCAGAAATGCCGCTCGAATCCACTGCACAGGAAGCGACCACGGCCAGCGCGGATAAAGACAATTCAGGTTTTCGGCGCGCAGCGCCGGCGGTTGCTCTTCAGCGGCGATTCTTGCTTCGCTGGAAGGCTGTGACAGGGTTGAAGCTGTGTCTTGCTCAGAGTGCTCGTGTTGGCTTGATTGTTCGGTCGCAAGGTCCTCGAACCCTAATCCCCGATCCCTAATCCCCAATACCTGCGCTCTGCTCTCTGATC
This sequence comes from Occallatibacter sp., assembly GCA_035262585.1. Taxonomy (GTDB): domain Bacteria; phylum Acidobacteriota; class Terriglobia; order Terriglobales; family Acidobacteriaceae; genus Telmatobacter. The sequence continues at coordinate 5,198 of DATFSO010000167.1, forward strand.
TCTGACCTCTGGCTGTCAGCCGCCTCAAGTCTCCCAGGGTTCGCGCCGCATCCACCGCTCCGTCTTCGGGAGCATCGGTCAGCCGATCCTGGAGCGCCGCAGCGAGTTGCACGCGCCCCAGGCTGTCAAGGTAAAAATCCTCGCTGAGCCGCAGCTCATCTCCGCCTGCGGGCCTCTCTCCCGCAATCTCCGCCACCAGCGCATAAAGCCAATCGCCGGTGCCTGCGGGCGGCCGGGTTCCATTGGAAGACCGCGCAGTGGAAACAGCCGACGCTGCTGCCCACTCCGCAACGGGTTTGCGCCGCACTTTGCCCGTCGACGTCCGCGGCAGGTCCGGCTCCGGCCAGACCATCCATCGCCGAATCCGCTGGAAGTCCGCCAGTTTCGCGTTGGCCCGATTGACCGCATCTGCCGCCCCGTCTGCACCACTGCGCATCGCCAGCACCGCGCAGGGTTCGGGTCCGGCCGGCGTCTCCACAGCTACGACTGCACTCGCTCGAATCTCCGGCTGATCCTCGAGCGCAGCCTCAAGGTCTTCTGGATGGACATTCACCCCAGCGGCCGTCACAATCGTCTCGCTCTTGCGCCCCATGAAACGCAACTCTCCGGTTGCCTGTTTTTCCGCCAGGTCTCCGGTCGCAAGCCATTCGTCTTCTCGCTGGCGAAGCTGACCTCCGCTCCAGGTCGCGTTCGAAATCATCGGTCCCTTTACCAGGACTTCCCCATCGGAGCCGATCTTCACCTCGCGTCCGGGCAGCGGCTTGCCGATCGTTCCGCTCGCCACGTGAAACGGGTGATTGAGCGTGATCAGAGCCGTCGTCTCTGTCATTCCGTAGCCCTGCACAACCACGAAGCCGAGCGCATTCCAGAACTGCTCGAGCGGCACTGCAAGCGCGCCACCACCGGAAATCAATGCCCAGAACTTGAACCCCAGCGCGCGATGAACGTCGCGAAATACCCACCAGCGCTTCAAGGCCTTCATGCCTTTAGAGGCTGCGATCCGCTCCGTCAGTCCCGGCACGGTGTTTTCGAGGTGGGCCTTGATAAGCGCCATCACGCGCGGCACTGCGGCAAGCACCGAGATGCGTTCGCGCCTGATCGTCTCAACGAGTCGGGGCGCAACCAGCCGCGACTCGAAGTGAACCTCTGCCGCGAAGATCGGCGGCATCCACAACCCCATCGTCTGCCCGAAGACATGGCTCAGAGGCAGCGTGTGCAGGAACCGCAACGGATGAAAGTACTTCTCATAGCGCAGATACTTCTGTGCTGCCTCCTCGATGGGGCCCACGCTCGCAAGAACGTTTCCGTGCGTGTGCACGATCCCCTTGGGCTCGCCCGTGGTTCCGGATGTAAACAGGATCTGTAATGGCGTCTCGCGCGAGAGCCCCGCGACCGGCCCGGCTTCTCGCGCGGGAAGGGAAGAAACCCACCCTTCGAATGGGAGCATCCACAGGTCGTCGCCGTTTGACCACTGAACTTCGAACTTTGAACAACGAACTTGCGAAGTGATCTTCGCCAGCAGCACCGCATCGCCAACAATGAGCTTAGGACTCACATCCGCCGTTACGCGGGCCGCAAAGTCTGCGCTGCCGAAGGCGTCCAGCGGAACGACCAGGACGCCGCGAAGCATGCACCCGTAAAACGCCGCAACCCATTCGGCTCCGTTCTCGGCCCACAACACAACACGATCACCGGCGTCAACGACGCGGTCTTCCAGCAGAGCCGCGAAGCGCCCGGCGAGATGCGCGAGCTCGCCGTACGTCGTCTCGCGCCTGCGGACGCCCTGATAACGTACGATGGCGATCTCGCGCTCGTGTCTCCTGAAGTCGTCCAGCAGCGTAGCCAGGTGCTCGCGCACGTATCTCACTCCTGCATCGAATCGTAGCAGCGCATAGGTTGTGGCGTGTTTTGAGTGTGGCACTTAGCCCGGTGCCACATAGGGGGCCGTGCTGGTCAGCCGCTCACCACTTGTTTCCGCGGTCGAAAGTGCTGGATTTCGGCCCGCCTCCCGATCTCGCTCCTTCTTCGCCTTTTCTTTCCCTGCAACCCGCGTTATTCTCATAGAACGTCAAAGATAAGGATGCCGCGACCACCCTCCAAACCGGTTTCTGAGTCAGACCCTTTTTCGTGCTTCGATCCGGTCACGACAGGGTGGTTTCGAGCCGTCTTCGACGAGCCGACGGCGCCGCAGAGTCTGGGCTGGCCCGTGATTGCGCGCGGCGAAAGCGCTCTGATCCTTGCGCCGACCGGAACAGGCAAAACCCTTGCGGCCTTCCTTTGGTGCCTTGACCGCCTCATGCTGCACGACGTTGCCGACGACAAGAAGAAGGGCTGCCGCATCGTCTACGTTTCGCCGCTGAAGGCGCTTGCAGTGGATGTGGAGCGGAACCTCCGCTCGCCGCTCGCAGGTATCGCCAACATGGCGCGCCGCAAGAACGTACCGTTTCATGACCCGATGATCAGTGTCCGCACCGGCGACACGCCGCAGCAGGAGCGTGCCCGCTTTCGGCGCGATCCGGCGGACATTCTGATCACCACGCCCGAGTCACTTTATCTGCTGCTGACTTCGCAGTCCGCTGAGAGTCTTCGTACGGTCGACACGGTCATCATCGACGAGATTCATGCACTGGTTCCGACCAAGCGCGGCGCTCACCTTGCGATTACGTTGGAGCGTCTTGAAGCGCTCACGGGCCGGCGGCTGCAGCGCATCGGCCTTTCCGCCACCCAGCGACCGCTGGAGGAGGTTGCACGGTTCCTGGGCGGGGTGGAAGTCCAGGAAAAACAGGGATCAAGGGATCAAGGGAACGAAGGAACAGGGAACAGGGAACAGGGATTAGGGATTAGCTCCGAGATAGAACTTGGGCATGAGCTTGTCGACGTTTCGGTCCCTCGGTCCCTTGGTCCGTTGGTGAGTATGCACGGTCCCTCCGTCCCTGACTTGGTGGTCCCTGATTCAGAGCCTTTGCGGTACCGCCCAGTCACGATCGTCAACGCCTCTGCTTCCAAGCAGTTGAAGCTTCGCGTTGAAGTTCCGGTTGAAGATATGGCGCGGCTCCAAACCATGGAGGAGATTCCCACCGGGCCCGCCTCGCAGACGCCGCGCCGCGTTTCCATCTGGAACGCGATCCATCCACGTCTGCTTGAGCTGATCCGCGAACGCCACTCGACAATTCTCTTCGTTAATAGCCGCCAGGTTGCCGAGAGGCTTGCCGGCTCGCTGAACGACCTTGCAGGGGAACCTATCGCGCGGGCGCACCATGGTTCATTGGCCGCCTACCAGCGATCTGTGATCGAGGAGCAACTCAAAGCCGGGCAGATCAAGGCGCTCTGTGCGACATCCACACTTGAGCTCGGCATCGACATGGGCGCGGTGGACCTCGTTATCCAGATCGAGGCTCCGCCCTCGGTCGCGAGCGGCATGCAGCGCATTGGGCGCGCCGGGCACTCCGTCGACACCGTCAGCGAGGGTGTTCTGTTTCCGAAGTATCGGGCGGACCTTGTTGCCTGTGCGGCCGTGACCCGAGCCATGCACGAGGGCCAGATCGAGTCCACCCGGTTTCCGCGAAATCCACTCGATGTGCTATGCCAGCAGCTGGTTGCGATTGTTGCTCATCCGCCAACGGCAGGGACGAAGGGACCAGGGACCAGGGACAAGGGACCAGGGCGAGTATTGCGAACCCGGTTTTCTGGAGCCGCTGTTTCGGAGGATGTGGTTGGGCCTGATCTGAAACCCGAGGTCAACGCCGACGCGCTCTATGATCTTGTCCGCCGGGCCGCTCCATTTGGCGCCCTTAGCCGTTCCGCGTTTGACAGCGTACTCGACCTGCTCAGCGGCCGTTATCCCTCAGACGAGTTTGCCGAGCTTCGTCCCCGGATCACATGGGACCGAATTCGCAACGTGGTCACAGCCCGCGAGGGAGCTGCACGCCTCGCCATTCTCAATGCGGGGACGATCCCAGACCGCGGACTCTACGGCGTCTTCCTCGCCCACGCCGAGGGCAAGCCGGTCCGTGTGGGAGAACTCGACGAGGAAATGGTCTTTGAATCTCACCCGAATGAGACATTTATCCTCGGCGCTTCGACGTGGCGGATCGTTGACATTACGCATGACCGTGTCCTCGTCGAGCCCGCGCCGGGTGAGCCGGGCAAGATGCCGTTTTGGAAGGGTGACGGGCCGGGACGCCCGCTCGAATTCGGCCGCCGCATTGGTGCGCTTGTCCGTGGGCTTCGTGCACTGCCGAAGGCAGCCGCTCTCACGCGCCTCGTAACCGAGCACGACCTCGATCCCGGCGCTGCGGAGAATTTGGCGCAGTTTCTTGCCGACCAGGAATCGGCCACCGGGCAGGTTCCGGACGACCGGACAATCGTGGTTGAACGGGTCCGCGACGAACTTGGCGACTGGCGCATGTGCGTTCTCACGCCGTTCGGCAGCCGAATTCACATTCCGTGGGCGATGGCGGTGAGCGCCCGAATCCGTGCGGCCGGTGGACCTGAGGTCGAGACGCTGTGGGGCGATGACGGCTTCGTTCTGCGCTTTCCTGATACAGACGATCCACCTGATCCTGATTGGGTCCTCATCGAGTCCGCCGAAGCGATGCAGCTGGTTCTGCGGCAACTCGGTTCGACAGCACTGTTCGCGGGGCGGTTTCGCGAGGCTGCGGGACGCGCTCTGCTGCTGCCGCGCCGCCGTGCCGATCAGCGTTCGCCGCTGTGGCAGCTTCGCAAGCGCTCCTACGACCTGCTCAGCGTCGCTTCGCGTTATCCATCGTTTCCGCTGCTGCTCGAGGCCTACCGCGAGTGCCTTCGGGACGTGTTCGACATGCCGGCTTTGATCGAAACGCTGCGCGCCATTGAGCAGCGTCAGCTTCGCGTCCACGTGGTGGAAACGCACAAGCCTTCGCCGTTCGCCTCATCGCTGCTCTTCAGCTATGTAGCGAATTTCGTCTACGACGGGGATGCGCCTCTCGCCGAGCGCCGTGCCCAGGCCCTCACGATTGATCAGGATCAGCTCCGCGAACTGCTCGGCGAGGCCGATCTGCGCGAACTGCTCGATGATGATGCAATTGCCGAGGTGGAGGAGACCGCGCAATGCCTCGTTGAGTCGCACCGCGCGCGCTCGGCGGATGGCATACACGATCTGTTGCTCCGGCTCGGCGATCTGACGCGCGAAGAATTGAGCCGCCGCGTTGTGTCGTCTGATCTGCTGCAGCATGTTGACCGGCTGATTCGCGCGCGCCGCCTGCTCGAGTTACGCATCGCCGGGGAGCTCCGCTTTATAGCCGTCGAAGATGCAGCGCGGTATCGCGATGCACTGGGTATACCGCTTCCGCCCGGTCTGCCTGCTTCGCTGGTCGGGCCTGTTGCTCAACCCGTCCTGGAACTCGTTCGCCGCTATGCCCGTACGCACGGCCCATTCACGAAACGCGAGGTTGCCGACCGGTTCGCACTTGATCCCGCGATCATCGAGAACAGTTTGCACCAGCTCACCGTCGAGGGGCGCATTCTTGAAGGCGGCTTTCGCCCGCACGGGCTTCAACACCCTGTCGGATACACAACATCCGCCGGAGGCCCCGATTTCCATCGCGAGTGGTGCGATATGGAGATCCTGCGCCAGATTCGCCGCAAATCTCTCGCGAAACTTCGGCGCGAGGTCGAACCGGTCGAGCAGCACACGCTAGCGCGATTCTTTACCCACTGGCAGGGGCTACTTTCGCCGCGGCGAAGCCCGAATGCGCAGCTCGATGTCTTGCTCGATGCTGTCGAAAGCTTACAGGGTGCGCCAGTCCCAGCATCTCTCCTTGAGACCGTCATCCTACCGGCGCGTGTTGCCGGCTACGAATCGAGCGGCCTCGATACATTGGTCGCCGCCGGCGAAGTCGCGTGGGCCGGCATCGACCCGATCGGCGAGCGCGATGGCCGCATCGCGCTGTTCCTTGCCGACAAGCTGCCTTTGCTGGCACAGCAGCGCCCGCTGGTCGAGCCGCTGACCGAGCGTGAGGAGAAGATCGTCGCTGTGCTCGAATCGACCGGCGCCAGCTTCTTCGATCCGCTGCACCAAGCCATCGGCGGCGGATATCCCGGTGAGACGATCGACGCGCTATGGGGTCTGGTCTGGCGCGGTCTGGTTACGAATGATTCTCTGCACGCGCTCCGCGCGTATACCCTGCGCCCAGATCCGTCGCGTGGCCCGCGGCGCTCGCACACCGGAATGGTGTTTCGTTCGCGACGCACGACGCCGTCAAATGCCCAGGGGCGATGGTCGTTGCTGCCGTCGAGAGAGAGCAGAGATCAGAGTGCGGAGATCAGAGGAGCCGTCACTGCAACCGAGGCCAGCCACGCCCTCGCGCTCCAGCTCCTGAATCGCTATGGCATTCTCACGCGCGAAGCGGTTGTGGCGGAGAACGTCCCGGGCGGATTCAGCGCCGTCTACGGCGTGCTAAAGGCATTGGAAGAGAGCGGGCGCATCCGGCGAGGCTACTTCGTTGCCGGCCTTGGCGCCACGCAGTTTGCGCTGCCATCCGCAGTTGATCTGCTGCGGCAACTGCGCACCGAGCCTCCCCCCGAGAAGCCCGAGTTCGTGCAACTCGCAGCAACCGACCCGGTGAATCCGTATGGGTCCGTTCTGCGCTGGCCCGAACTGCCGCCGATGGACGATGATGCGGAGTCGGCTCCGCGAGCGCTCACTCGCGCGACCTACGCTGAAGTCATCCTGCGCAACGGTCAACTCGTCGCGTGGCTCCGCCGCAACAACCCAAATCTGCTCGTCTTTCTTCCGGCCGACGAACCGGAGCGCTCGCAGGTCGCGTCGGGACTTGCACAATTCCTCTCCGCACGCGGACAGGAGCGCATGCGCCAGAGCAGCCATCAGGGCGCGCTGATCACCACCATCAACGGTCAGCCGGTTGCTGCACATTCGATGGCGCGCTTCCTGATGGATGCCGGTTTTCATCCCGGGCCGCTGGGGCTGCATTTGCGGCGCATACCGTTGCCGATCCATCACGATTTGCCGGCGGCCGACCGAGCGCCAGAGGAACTGCAGTAAATCATGCCTGAAGGCGATACGATCTTCCGCACCGCTCGGTCCGTGGGCCGCGCACTCATCGGCAAGACAATCACCGGTTTTCGCTCGAATTACCCTCTGCTCACACGCTTTCACGATGAGACGCCGATTACCGGCCAGACCGTCGATCGCGTAGAGTCGCGGGGCAAGTGGCTGCTGATTCATTTTTCTGGCGGCGCAACGCTCGTCACGCACATGTTGATGAACGGCTCCTGGCACCTTTACCGAACGGGCGAGCGCTGGCTCAAACCCGCTCGCGACATGCGCATCGTGCTTGAAAACCGAGACCATCAGGCTGTTGCCTTTACCGTGCCGGTTGCCCGTTTCTATACGGAGCAGGCGCTCGCGCGCGAGAGGCGCATCCCGCCTCCTGGCTCCGATGTGTTGAGCGAAGAGTTCGATCTCGACGCTGCCGCCAACCGTGTTCGCGCGTGCGGCAGCGAAGAAATCGGCGACGTGCTTCTTCACCAGGAAGTGCTTGCCGGAATAGGAAACGTCTTCAAGTCGGAAGTGTGCTTTGTCGAGGGCGTGAATCCCTTCTGCCATGTCGCGGCGCTCGCTGATGAGCAGGTCAGCGCACTCATTCAAGCAGCGCAGCGTCTTGTCATGGCCAATGTTCTCGAGGATTCCGGCAATATGATCGTGACTTATCGTGGACAGCAGCGCCGCACGATCCATCATTCGAATCCGCAGGACAGCCTCTGGGTTTATGGCCGTTCCGGCGCCCCATGCCGGCGCTGCGGCGCGATCATTCGCCGCCGGCTGCAGGGGCCGGACGTGCGCGTCACGTTCTGGTGCCCGATCTGCCAGCCCATGCCTGGCGGTAGCGAGATTGATGGCGCCTGAACGGATTCTTACTGTGCCGGGGCGGCGGCAGATTCATGCACCCGCTCGAGGTGAAACCCGGCCGCGATCGACGTGCTTTGCGCTGAGGATAAGCTCAGTTCTCATGCCGGCCCCTTGGATCTACCAGAACCAGGGAAATTGTGCGCAGCGAACGAGGGCGAATGTGCCGTTGCTCACGGGCCATGTGTCGAGTCGATTGAAGGTGCCTTAGTTTCCGCTCTTGCCCACCCCGAAGATCTTCTGCAGGATGTTGCGATGGTCCGCCGGGTGGTCGCATGTATCTGTCGGAGCCATGCCCATCAGAAATGCCGCATCGTAGCCGTCAGGGCAGGCTTCGTCACTCAAAAGGTTGCTGACCTTGTCGAGCTTCACCACCTGGATGCCGTCCGGAGGCGCGAATTCGTGCGTATCTGAGTACTGCGGAAGTTTGACGGCGCGCTTCATGAATTCGGTCCAGATTGGCGCCGCCGCCGTCGCGCCGCTGAGCTTCACATCGGTGTAGTCGTCGTTGCCAATCCAGACAATGCAGATGAGGTTGGAAGTGTAGCCGGCAAACCATGCGTCGTTTTCGGTACCGGTTTTTCCAGCCGCAGGTTCCATGAATCCACGTTTGCGCGCCTCATATCCGTAGCCGAAGTTCATCACGCCTTCCATCAGGTTGGTCGTGAGATAGGCGACTCGGGGATCGAGAACCTGCTTCGAAGTGGGCGTGAAGTCATTAATGACGTCGCCGTTGGGCGTCCGCACGCTGGCAAGCATCCAGGGAGAGATGTACACACCGGAATTGGCAAACACCGTGTATGCGCCGGCCACGTCCACCGGTGTCGCGCCATATGCGCCGATCGCAACCGATGGCGTGGCCTGCGCGCGTTTGATGCCCGCCGCGCGGCCCAGTGCAGCTACGTTGTCGAAGCCCACCTCTGCGGCGAGGCTGATCGTCGCATTGTTCAGCGAGTGCGCTAATGCATATATCGCCGTTACATCGCCGTGATACTCATTCTTGTAGTTGCGCGGCGTGTAGTCCTTCCCGCTGCCCGGAACCTCATAGGTAGTCTGTTCATCGTTCAGGATCGTAACGGCAGTGAAGGGCTTTTCCTGACCCGGAAGCAGTGTGCCGGCAATCGTGGTGTTGTAGGCGGCTGCATAGACAAATGGTTTGAAGGTCGATCCGGTTGGACGAACCGCGACGGCGTGATTCAACTGGCTCTTGCCGTAGTCTCGTCCACCCACGAGCGCCAGCACCTGGCCCGTATGCGGGTTCAGCGCAACCAGCGCCACCTGCGGATACGGATATGCCTGGCCAAGCTTCTTCTGGCGGGCATGGTACTTATCGACCAGCTCATCGATGTACGACATGCTCCCGTCGACAGCCGCGGACGCTGCTCTTTGCAGGTCTGGATCGAGCGAGGTGTAAATGCGGAGGCCCTCGCGATTGAAGTCGGTTTCGCCGAGCTTTTGGGTCAGTTGGTCGCGCACGAGGTCGACGAAGTACGGCGCTTCGCTGGCGTCCACGCTGCTCCCAACCAGGTGAAGCCGCTCCGCTTTGGCATGCTCAGCCTGCTCCTTGGTGATTGCGCCTGTCTCTACCATCGAGTCCAGAACGATGTTTCGGCGCTCGATGGTGCGATCGGCATGTCGGAACGGATTGAAATAGTTCGGCCGTTGAATGATCCCGGCCAGCATCGCGCATTCGGCCAGGTCAAGCTGGCTGACATCCTTGCCGAAATATGCCTGTGCAGCTTCGCCAAATCCGTCGATCGAGAAGCTGCCGCGTTGCCCCAGGTTGATCTGGTTGGCGTAGGCCTCGAAGATCTGCTTCTTTGTGAAGCGGTGTTCAAGATGGAACGCGACCAGGATCTGCGTGACTTTGTATTTGATCGTTCCCGTATCCTGCACAAACAGCAGCTTAGCCAACTGCATTGTTAGTGTGGACGCGCCGCCGCGATGCTTGCGGTCTCCGATCAAGTTGTGCCATCCCCACCCGACGATGCTGTAATAGTTCACTCCACCGTGCTCGAAGAACTTCCGGTCTTCGATCGCCAGCACGGCGTGCACCAGGTTCGGCGGAATCTCATCGTATGTCAGCAGTCTGCGCTTGGTGCGGTTTGCATCTTCACTCAGGCCCGTAATCAGCAACGGCTCGAGCTCATAGCTCGAGAGCGACTGCCCGCGATCGTCGCTGATCGAGTCCACCACGCCGCCGCGGGTGTGAATCGTCGCGGCATCGGGAGCGTGATAGGACTGCGCACCGGGACGAACGGTGATCGAGTCCTGGTTTTCGGTAAAGGTGCCCATTTGCGAAGAATGTGTCGAACCATCGGCCGTGTAGCCGGCCGCACGTAGTTCGTTTGCAATCAGGCGCGCACTGAGCTTCTGTCCAGGACGCACCTCGCGCGGAGCCGCATAGATCTTTGCGGTGTTGGCGAAGAGCGGCTGTTTCAGCCGTTCGTCCACGATGCTTGCGTACTTGCTGTAATAGGCGCCAAAGACCGTAAGCCCGACAAGGCCGACCAGCAGCACCCCGCCAATGACGCCGCGCACCAGCCACGACGACCAGGTGAGCTTTGGCCAGGAGATCTTCAGTTTTGGTTTCTCGAGCCTGACCTTCAATGCCATTCGTGTCCCTTCACTTTATAACTTCATTCAGATACGAACTAGCCGAATCTTTGTTCCTGCGAGTCAGAAGTCCAACGTGCGTCAGGGGCGAAAGCTCGCTGATTTTGTTGTCCTTTGCGCTGCGACTGAAGTCGTGCCCTTTCACAAAACCCAATGATGTCTTGGCCTTTCCCGAAGCCATTTATGGCGGTGCCTCATCCTTGCAGCCGCATATGCCGCAAGGTGTGGGAAGCCCCGACCGCCAGCTACTCACTCCCCCCCAGAAGCCTTTCTTCCTGCACGCGTCTCTTTACCTGCGCTACGACGTCGGCGATTGTCACATCCACCGACGACGAAGTTGCGCGCACTACCAGTTCCACCTGGCCGCTCGACGCCTTCTTGCCAACGTTGATGCGGTAGGGGATGCCGACGAGGTCCGCGTCTTTAAATTTGACTCCTGCGCGCTCGTCCCTGTCATCAAGCAGCACATCGAGCCCGGCAGCCTCCAACTCGGTAGCCAGCTTTTCGCCAGTCTCACGCAATGTTGCATCTGCAATATTCGTTACCGTGACTACTACGGTGAAGGGCGCGATTGACGACGGCAGCCAGAATCCGTTGGCGTCATTCGACTGCTCGATTGCAGCCGTGAGAATGCGCTCGATACCGATGCCATAACTGCCCATGATAGGCGTGACTTCCTTGCCGTTCTCGTCGAGCACGCGCGCGCCCATCGACTCGGAGTACTTGTAGCCAAGCTTGAAGATATGCCCAACTTCGACGGCCTTGCCGACGACGAGCTTGCCTACACACTGATCGACGGGGCAGGCCTCGCCCTCGTTGACGCTGCGAATGTCAGCCCGAACCGTCCAGGTAAAATCGCGCCCCGGATGGACATTCCGCAGGTGATAATCGAGCTTGTTGGCGCCGCAGACCATGTTCTGGCGGCCTTCGAGTGACTTGTCGACTACCACCGTCAGGCCATCGCTGAGCGGCTTGTCATCGTGCTTTAGCCCAACCGGACCCAGGTATCCCGCCGGACCGTTGAAGTATTGCTGCAGCTCCTCGGCCTGCATGGTGCGCAGCTCAGCGCCGCCAATCGCACCCAGCAGCTTCGTTTCGTTTACCTGGTGATCGCCGCGGAGAAACGCCGCTACGCCGTGCCACGTGTCTTTTGTGCCGCCGGTGCCCCGCTTGAGCGCCATGTACGCCACACACTTTATGTCGGATGCGGGCGAAATCTTGAAGAATGCCGCCACATCCGCAATCGCCGCGCAACCCGGCGTAATGACCAGCTCCGGCGCGCCATCGCCGGTCGGGTTCATCTCGATGACGGGCTCCAGTCGCGATGTTGCTTTCTCTAAATTCGCAGCGTAGCCGCAGACCGGGCAGCTCGCGATCAGGTCTTCGCCGGCATCTGTGTAGACCATGAACTCCTGCGACTGCGAGCCGCCCATGGCGCCCGAATCGGCCTCGACCGCGACGAACTTCAGCCCGCAGCGTTTGAAGATGGCGCGATAGACCGCATCATGCAAGTCAAAGCTCTTGTCCAGCCCGGCCGCATTGAGATCGAAGCTGTAGCTGTCTTTCATGGTGAACTGGCGCACGCGCAGCAGGCCCGACTTCGGCCGCGGCTCATCGCGGAATTTCGTTTGGATCTGATACCAGATCTGCGGTAATTGCTTGTAGCTGCGCAGTTCGTTGCGCGCAATTGCCGTCATAATCTCTTCGTGCGTCATGCCGAGGCACAGGTCCGCACCCTTGCGGTCCTTCAGGCGAAACATGTTGTCGCCCATGCCTGTCCAGCGCCCGCTCTCCTCCCACGGCTCGCGAGGCAGTATGCCCGGCAGGTAGAACTCCTGCCCGATCTTGTCCATCTCTTCGCGGACGATACCGATGACCTTGTTCAGCGATCGCTGTCCGAGGAAGAGGTAGTTGTAGATGCCCGCACCAAGCTGCCGGATATATCCGGCACGCAGCAGGAACTTGTGGCTGGCCACTTCGGCATCCGACGGGGCCTCGCGAAGGGTAGGGACAAAGAGCTTCGACCAACGATGCATAGATAAGGACTTACATGCTTTCCCGTCCGGTAAATCACGGCGGAACGCACACTTGCGCACCCCTGTGCCTGCCGCGGACGTATGACAATCAAGAAGCAGGTTCCATTCTAAATGTTCGACGACTTGAAAGCCGTTGTCCGCTGCGATCTCCGACTTGAGGGATGGCATCTCTCTCGTAACGAACCCCATACCCGCGCCCTCGCTCGCCGCGCTGGGAGGGTGGTCGCAAGCGGAAGGCCATTTTGCGAGCCACTGAAAACAAACGATCTATTCGCCACGACACGATCTGCAGTGTGTCAGCAGTGATACGTGCGTGGTTGCGCTGACACGCTCTCCCGTGCGCCCTTGCCTTAACCGGTTACTGAGGTGCTCTTCGGAGACTGTGGCGCAGTTAGCTTATTCTGACCATGCCACTTCCAAACTCTTGCTTGCAGATCATCGGAGGTCAACCCTTGGGCGCTTGGGGACCCGGCATCTTTTCCGACGACACAGCCTGCGATATCCGTGACGACTACCGCAAGTATCTTGGTGAAGGTCTTACCGGAGACCAGGCGACTGCGCGCATCCTCGGACAATACAAGAGCTCGCTCGCTGATCCATACGACGCGGCAGTGGTCTGGCTCGCCCTGGCCGCCACACAGTGGAAACTCGGCCGGCTCGAACCCAGCACTCTGGCGCAGGCCCTTCGTGTGATCGACTCCGGCGCCGGCCTGCTGAGATGGACCGCCGAAACCAAAGGCTATGCGAAGCGCATGGCGGCGCTCGAGAAGCTGAAGACCCAGCTCAACTCTCCTCAGCCGGCTCGGAAGAAGGTCGCGCGCCAGGTAAAGTGCGAGTGCGATTGGCAGGTCGGCGAGATGGTGGCCTATCGGTTACTCTCCGGACAGCAGGTCGTCTTCCGTGTCATTCGCCACAAGACGGATAAGGGAGGTACATATCCCGTTTGTGAACTGTTGGACTGGGTTGGGCAGACCTTTCCCCCGCGGGAGGAATGGATGTCAGCGCCGATCAGACCAAGCAAAGTCGACCGCCATGGCCCGATCTACCAGATGATGCTGGTCGGCCTGAACGGGAAGTGGGCATCGCGGTTTCAGAAGCTCGATATCAAGATGGAGCCTTCGCAGAATCGTCAGGTCTCCCACATCATCTTTCTCAAACAGCTTGATGGATTTCTGAAGAAGTGGTTTCAGCTTGAGTAGCTAGGCGGATTCTACCTTTCCATTCCGCTCATCTTCACGATCATGCCTTCAAACACGTGGCCGGCAGCAGTCGCCGCATGATCAGCGCCATCCGCGCGCATCCTTCCCCACGACATAGCGCAGCTTCGGATGTGGGGTTTTCGAGAATGCGTGTCATAAGGTCGGCTACAACCTGCGGGTTTGCGCGGCTCTACGCGCTTTTGTCCAACTGGCCGCGCCAACGCGCCACGCGCGCTGCATTCGGCGATTCCGGATCGCGCACCACGATCGCGCACCACGTGACCGAATCCCTGCTTGCGCATATGTGAAAGCAGCGCCCGAGTCATCGAGACACGCCGGAGAAATTCGTATCGAACTGCTCGCGCAACTCCATGTCGGTGACGTCTCCCGTGACGGCAAAGCCGGCGTTGTTCACTAGCGCATGCAGCGGCTCACCGCGCTCTGCGATGAGCGGGCCAAATCCGCTTGAAACGCCGGTTATGAGGGCGGTCTTTTCCAGATGTAATCCCGGCTCACGCGCCAGCCAGGCTTGTCTCACTTACGAAACAGGCGTTGATCATTCCCTTCGTATCCGCACCGACAGCTAGAGCCTGCAGCGCGGCGGCCCAGATACCGACTACTGTGTCTACCAGGGCAATCGTGGTGAGGATGTCCAGTATCACCTTTGTGACCGCAATGGCGCACTCATTCAATTCAATGCCGAGAGATTTCGCAATGCCGGCAAAGTACTCGACGAATGCAGAAATTGCTCCGCCAGCCGAGATAGCTCCTCTAGTGGCGAGTTTCTCTGCCACGCCGACTGCATTCATTGCTCTGGCATTGTTCTCAAGTCGCGCCGCGGCTGCCCATCCCCTGGCTCCCTTGTTCAAGTCGTATACCTGCTTGGCGCCCTGCAGTGCCTCCTGCAACGCCGGACGGTCCTTTATGTACCGGTAAAGCTCCTGTGCGAAATTTGCATACTTCTTCGCGGTTTGCTCGTTCATTCCAGCAACCGTGAGTGCGTTGCTTACCCCCTCATAGACCTTGAGGGCAGTCTCGATCTTTTCCGATGACATATCATCCTCACACCGCCAGATTTAGACAACTCACGGGGAAGGGAAGCAGGGTAGCATCGTGGGACCGCCTCCGACAGTCATTCCGGGTCGGCGATCGGTGGTCTCCGGTCTCCCGCGCCTTAGATCAGCTCCACACCCCATAGATCATGCAGGTGTACCACCCCTTCGACCTTGCCAGTCCCATCGGCGACGACAAGCGATGTAATCCTCCGCTCCTCGAGGATCGCCAGCGCTCGCGCCGCCAGTTCGCTCGCCGCAATCGTCCGGGGAGTTGCATTCATCGCCTCGCCGGCAGTTTTGCTCAGCGCCGCGCCGCCCTCGCGCTCAAGCAGCCGCCGTAGATCGCCGTCGCTGATCACGCCGCAGAGCTTGCCATCGTCCTGCACCGTCGTCATTCCCAGCTTCTTCGACGACATCTCGTAGATCACATCGGTCATCGGGGTCTGCACCGCCACTGTCGGAATGTCTTCCCCAGTGTGCATCAGGTCGCGCACCTTGGCGAGCTGTTTGCCGAGTTTGCCGCCGGGATGCAACTCCGCAAAGTCTTCCGCCTTGAATCCTTTGCGGAGGCTTATGGCAACTGCAAGTGCATCGCCTAGGGCCAGCATCGCTGTTGTGCTCGCGGTCGGAGCGAGATTCAACCCGCACGCCTCACGCTCGACTGAGCAATCAAGGCACACATCGCTCGCCTGTGCCAGGGTCGATTGCAGATTGCAGCAGAAACTTATCAGCGCATCGCCCTTGCGCTTGAGCGTAGCGAGGAGGCGGAGGATCTCTTCTGTCTCGCCGCTTGCGGAGAGTGCGATTACAACGTCTCCCGTCATCAGCACGCCGAGGTCTCCATGCACCGCCTCGGCCGGGTGGAGAAACAACGCAGGGCTGCCTGTCGAACTCAACGTGGCGGCGATCTTCTGCGCGATGATGCCGCTCTTGCCCATGCCCGTGACCACCACGCGCCCATTGCCCTCGCCGCAGCGCACGACCAGTTCGACAGCGCGGTCAAAGCCGGCTGCCATTCCGCTCTCGAGGCGCGCAGCCAGAACTTCCAGCGCCGCCGCCTCCGTTCGCACCAACTCTGCCGGCGTCAAGCAGTCCCTCTCCCTGTCGCGATTCATCGGTTTCTGATGGTAACACCTAAGGGATCAGAGAACAGGGGTCAGAGTTCAGTTCATAGTTCCTAGTTCGTAGTTCATAGTTCTCAACGCTCCCCGTGCTCGTTTCTGGCCCGAACTTCGAACTGTGTACTGCGAACTTCGAACTCGACCGTTGTTCCATGACCCCTCGCCCCCCGATCCCTCCGTCCTCGTACAATAGACTCAAGAGGTCGTCCCCGTTGAAGCGCAACACCATTGTCATCGGAATCACGCTGCTCATCCTGGCCACATTTGCGTGGGCCGGGTGGGCCAACTGGGAGTACCGCAAACAGGCCGCCGAACGCGCACTTGCCGCGGCCTCCCACGCCGAGCTTGTGCCGGCGACCGCGGGCGATGTGTCGGCGGAAGCTTCGCGGCTCACCGGCAATCCCGCACCCGACTTCACGCTACAGGACCTCAGCGGCGCCAGCGTTTCACTCACCAGTTTCAAAGGCAAACCGCTGCTTATCAATTTCTGGGCGACATGGTGCGGACCTTGCAAGATTGAAACCCCTTGGCTTATCGAGCTTCAAAACGAATATGGCCCGAAGGGCTTCCAGATCATCGGTATCTCCACCGAGGGTAATGACCTCAAGCCCGATGACAAGGACGGCTGGGCGCACGACAAAGCCGCTATAGCGAAGTTCGTGAAGGAGCAGCGCATGCAGTATCCCGTGCTGATCAATGGCGACAGTCTCGTAGGCAAGTATGGTGGTCTCGATGTAATGCCGACCTCTGTCTACGTTGATCGCAATGGCAAGGTTGTGGCTGTACAGCTGGGCATCTCCTCGAAAGAGGACATGGCCGCCCACATCGAAAAGGCAATCGCCTCTGGCAGCTAGGAGCAGGGAATTGGACCTCGCAAGAATTCGACTAATCTGCGCTGCGATCTGCGCATCCCTCGCGCTGTCTGGATCTGCATCTTGTGCACAAGACGGGCTGATGGAAAAGCCGCACAAGTCGTTGCTCAGAACGGAGGCGGTCGAATATCTTTATCCCGAGCAGGTTACCCTTCCCGCCGGAAAATCCAGTCCCGTCACGCTGCACTTCCGCATTCAGCCGAATCTGCACATCAACTCGCATACGCCTCGTGAACAGTACTTGATCCCGACCGTGTTCTCGATTCCGGAGTCTTCAGGCGTTCGGCTGGCCGATGCTACCTATCCGGCAGGTGCTGACTTCACGCTTCCCGCCGATCCCAATGAGAAGCTGCTGGTCTACTCCGGCGATTTCGCAATCGAGACAAAAATCGTTGCCACTCCCGGCGACCACCTCGTTGAGGCGAAGCTTCGGTATCAGGCCTGTGACCAGAACGCCTGCATGCCGCCCAAGACGATTACTGTGCCAATTGATGTGATCGGAAAATGAAGACCCGCCTTAGCTGCTCAATCAGTTCTAGACTTCCTCTAACTTCACGATGGCCGGACCGATCATCGCAGGTGAGCATCCACGAGCACAGGCAGACTCTCTCGTTCTATTCATTGCAATTCTGTTGATGTACGGGTCTCGAAAGGAGCTCTCTGCCCAAGATCCATGCTTCCGCTGGACCATGGCAACCGCCCGTCATCTGCTGCGCTTACGATGAACTGCGGACCGGCCAGGTCCGCGACGCCTTCGTCTCACGGGTGGGAGTACAACCTACATTCGCAGTGCCCCGAAAAAGCTAACGCCCCAGCGGCCTAAGAGCCGCCTTTCTTCTCAATCTTCGCCCATGAATCCTTCAGCGGCAGTGTTCGGTTAAACACCAGTTTGTCCGATTTCGAATCCTGATCGAGGCAGAAGTAGCCGACGCGCTCGAACTGGAAGTGCTCTCCAAGCTTTGCGTTGGCCAGCGAAGGCTCGAGCCTGGCATCGCTGATGACATCAAGCGAGTTGGGATTGAGATTGTCGAAGATGTCGCCGCCCTCGGGCAAGTCGTAGGGATCGGGCTTCGTGAACAGCTTGTCGTACAGGCGAACTTCGGCCGCGATCGCATGGACAGCCGAGACCCAGTGCATCGTTGACTTGACCTTGCGTCCATCAGGCGAATTGCCGCCCCGGCTGGCCGGGTCGTAGGTGCAGTGGACTTCAGCAATGTTGCCGCCTGCGTCCTTCACTACGTGCTGAGCAGCGATGAAGTAAGCGGCGCGCAGTCGAACCTCTTTGCCCGGCGAGAGCCGATAGTACTTGGGCGGAGGAACTTCGCGGAAGTCGTCCTGCTCGATGTAAATCTCGCGCGAGAAGGGCACCTGGCGTGTCCCCGCAGACGGGTCTTCGGGATTGTTCTGGACCTCGACATACTCGACCTGACCCTCGGGATAGTTGTCGATGATCACCTTGAGCGGACGCAGTACGGCCATCGCGCGTGATGCCCGGCGGTTCAGGTCGTCGCGCTGGAAGTGCTCCAGCATCTCAATATCCATCGTGCCGTTCGTGCGAGAGACGCCGCTGGCCGAGACAAAGGCGCGAATGGCCTCGGGCGTAAAGCCGCGACGGCGAATGCCGGAGAGTGTCGGCATGCGCGGATCATCCCAGCTGCTCACGCGCTCTTCCTCGACCAGCTGGAGAAGCTTGCGCTTGCTGAGCAGGGTATAAGTCAGGTTGAGCCGGTCGAACTCGATCTGCTGCGAAGGAAAGATGCCCAACTGCTCGATGAACCAGCGGTAGAGGGGCTGGTGGTCGGCGAATTCGAGGGTACACATGGAGTGCGTAACGTTCTCAATCGAATCCGACTGGCCGTGCGCGTAGTCGTACATCGGATAAATGCACCACTCGTCGCCGGTGCGGTGATGCGTTGCATGCAGGATGCGGTACATCACCGGATCGCGCATATTCAGGTTCGGTGAAGCCATGTCGATCCTGGCGCGCAGCACACGCGAGCCGTCAGGGAACTCGCCCTTCTTCATGCGGACGAAGAGATCGAGATTTTCTTCGACGGAGCGACTGCGATAAGGGCTGTCCTTGCCGGGCTCTGTCAACGTGCCGCGGTACTGACGGATCTCGTCGGCCGTAAGGTCATCAACGTAGGCCTTGCCGGCCTTGATCAGCTGTAAAGCCCACTCATACAGCTGGCCGAAGTAGTCGGATGCGTAGCAGAGACGCTCCCACTCGAAGCCGAGCCAGCGCACGTCTTTCTGAATGGAATCGACGTACTCCTGCTCTTCTTTCTCGGGGTTTGTGTCGTCGAAGCGCAGGTTCGTCTTGCCGCCGAACTCGTCGGCGAGACCGAAGTCCAGGCAGATGGCCTTGGCATGCCCGATGTGCAGATAGCCGTTGGGCTCGGGAGGAAAGCGCGTCTGGATGACGGCGTCGCCATATTTCTTGGTGCGCACATCCTCGACGATGATGTCGCGAAGGAAGTTGGACTGAATTCGAGTTTCTGTGCTTTCCGTGTTCGGGTCCGTCGTAACTGCCATGTTCTTATTCTTTCACGGGAGCAGTCGCGCTGCTCGCGAGCTACTCGAGCTTGGCTTCCGCCTCCCGGATGCGCTCGAGACAAACATTGCGTCCCAGTACCACCAGGGTCTCAAAGAGTGGCGGCGCGTTCTTGCGTCCGCAGACAGCAACCCGGACAGGCTGGAACATCGGACCGGCCTTCAGACCCAGCGAGGCGGCAGCCTCACGCAATGCCTTGTCGAGTGAATCGTGGTAGAAGGAGGTTGCGGCAAGCACCTGCGCAGCAGTCTCGAGGACGCGGCGCGCCAGAGCCGCATCGCCCTTCTGCGGAATCAGTTCTGCTGGGTCGTAGGGCGCCAGCTTGTCCACGAAAAAGAAATCTGCGGCGGTGACGCCCTCGCCCAGAAGCTTGATGCGCTCGCGGATAAGAGGCGTAACCGCGAGGAGCTTCTCCGGTGAAGGATGCATGCCGGCCTTCTCGAAGAATGGTTCGAGATCGCGGCTGAGTTGCTCCACGGGCAGGGCGCGGATATGCTCGGCGTTGAGCCAGACGGCCTTGGGATCGAAGGGATCGTCTTCCTTGAAGTTGACAACGGTATTGGCGCGGTTAACGTTCTCGAGCGTGAAGGCCTCGGTGATCTCATCGATCGTCATGAATTCGCGATCGTTCTTGGGCGACCAGCCGAGCAGGCAGAGGAAGTTGACGAAGGCCTCCGGCAGAAAGCCGGCATCGCGATATGTTGTCACGCTAACCACCGGTCCGTGCTTGCGCTTCGACAGCTTTGCGCCGTCGGGTGCGACCAGCAGCGGAAGATGCGCGAACTGCGGCGCCTCCGCCCCGGGGCCCTCCCCCAACGCTTCAAAGATCAGCAGGTGCTTGAAGGTGTTCGTCAGGTGATCCTGACCGCGGATGATCTGGGTGATGCGCAGATCGGCGTCATCGACGCATGAAGCGAGGTGATACGTCGGCAGTCCGTCCGAGCGAAGCAAGGCGAAGTCTTCAACCTCGTCGGCAAGCTTGGACTGCGCGCCATAAACGCCGTCCACAAATCGCAGAGTCCGGTCCTCACCGCGAGGCACTCGGTAGCGCAGCGCGAAAGGCTCGCCTCGAGCGGCACGGCGATCGGACTCTTCTCGCGGCAATTCCCGCATGCCCGGGTTGCAGAGCCATGCTCCCTGCGCCGAAGAGGCTTCGCCCTCTGCTGCATGTGCCGGAGTGAAGTCGCGATAGGCAAGGCCCCTGGCGAAGATGGCCTCGGCCGCCTGACGATGCAGGGCAAGGCGATCGGATTGTTTGTACTCTTCGTCCCAGTTCAGGCCGAGCCAGCGCAGTCCTTCGAAGATGGACTGGACGCTGGCCTCGGTGTTGCGCTCGACATCCGTATCGTCCAGGCGTAAGACCATGGTTCCATGCTTGTGCCGCGCATAGAGCCAATTGAAGATAAAGGTGCGGGCGCTGCCGACGTGGAGAAATCCGGTGGGTGAAGGCGCAAAACGAACCCGAACAGCGCCAGATTTTGAGGGAGCGGAATCAGGCATCGTATGAATTGCTTTCCACTCACGATGCTAGCATTCGCTCCCGAGTCGATCCGAATGAGCCGTCTCACGCTCGCGGCGGAAGCGGCGGCTGAGGCGGTGGCGGATACGGCGGCGGATATCCAAGCTGCGGGGCCGGCACAACCTTCCACTCCGCGAATGCCAGAACATAGAGCAGAACAAGTACCCCGAGCGATGGAATCAGGCACAGCAGGCTCAGCCATGGCGTGAATCCTGCCTTTTTCAGGATGAACCAGCATGGGATCATCACAATCGCGATTCCAATCAGAATCAGGAGAGGAATGATTGCCATGAAGGCCATTGCAAAGCGCTGAATCTGCTCCTGGCTGAGCTGGTTATCTTGCAACAGCATTGCAACCCAATGCATACAGAACACTCCGGAAATGGATTCGAACTCTGAGCCAAGCTACGGCGAAACCTGGATTTTCGCAATCAGATTCTTTGCGTTGTATCCAGGAAATTCACACTGGGATGCGTTTGCCGCCAATGGGACGCGTTCAACCACACGAAGCCGACCGCGCTATGCCACTTCTGTCTTCAGCGGCGCTGTAGCGGTGGCTTCGACGTCTTTCTCTTTCTCCTGCGCCAGCCGCGAAATGGAAAGCACCGTGATGTCGTCTTCCTGGCCGAAGATTTCCGCAGCCTTCACAATGAATGATGCAGGCAAGTGGCTGATGGAGCGTGCACGATTGAATCCGAAGAGCTCGTTCTTCGAGTTCTTTGCTTCGATCACTCCATCGGTGATCACCACCAAGCGGTCTTTTTGCTTCAGGTGGATTGTTGCCTGGTCGAAGGTGACCGAATCGTTCAGCCCCAGGGGCAGGTTTCCGGCCATTGTCAGTTCCTTGCCGTTCAGATATGGCGCAATGTGCCCGGCGTTGGAGATGGTCGTCTTCCCGTCAGCCTCAATGTGCATAGCAACACAGGTGGCATACGACTGACCGCGTCCGCACAGTCTTCGATTGAGCGACGCAAGCACAACGTGCGGCTCGTAGCTCGTCTCCACGGTGGTCCGGATCGCACCTACGATCAGCGCTACTTGCATGCCGGCTTGCAGTCCCTTACCTGTCACGTCGCCCAACAGGATGAGCACGCCGCCCTTGCCGTCAGCAAGAACCTGGAAGAAATCGCCTCCCACTTCCTGCGCGGGCTTGTACTCGGTCTCCAGCACAAAGCCGGGAATTGTCGGGATGGCTTCCGGGATCAGCAACTGCTGAATCTGCCGGGCCTGATCGATCTCCGCTTCCCACTGCTGGCGAAGCCTAAGCGATTGCAGGAACCGGCGCATGAGCAACACGGTGATCATGTTCAGCGAGACCACAACCGCGATCTGGCTTATGCCCACCGCCATGCCGAACGGGAAGAATGTCACCGGTACGTGCAGTACCATCAATTCCTGCTGATACAGGGACACGGCCACCAATCCGACCGCAGGCATGGCCAGCCATGCGCCGGTATGATCCTTGCGCATGCCCTCCCATGCGACCCACAGCAGCAACCCGCCCAGCAACAACTTCAGGAAGAGCGCAAGCGGCGCGAGAAAGACCGTGGCCTGCACCGGAATCACCCGGCCGAACAGGGGTGCGCGCAGCAACGCCATGTTCAACGCCAGCGCGACTGTAAATCCCCAAACCATCCAATGCATCCGAGCCATGCGTCCCATGCGGAACCAATACGCCCAGAAGATCACCCATAGCGCGATGACGCCCGGAGTGAACACTGCATTGGCCAGCAGTAGAGAAAGCGTTCCCGGCAGCAGCGTGGTGTAGTTTCCGAGGAGGATCAGGAGCGCATGCACGGCCACAGCCGTACAGGACAGTCCGAGCCAGAGGTATGCCTTCTCCTTGCGGTCGAGCCAGAACAAAACGCCGGCGATGGAAGCCGCCAGCAGAAGCACCGCGACCTCCAGGAATTTGCTCACCTGCGAGTGATTCACGGCATCCCAATCCAGGCGAAGCATGTGCTCGATCGCCGCCGCCTGCCCTAACACCGGAGGCCCATGCAGGCCGCCTGCGTCGGGGTTCGTCAACGGAGTTGCCGGATCCATCCACACGCGGATGGCGATCAAGATCTCTCCGTTGTTGATTCCTTTGGGCAGGGCGAATGTTCGCGGCAAGGTCAGGTAAGGTGTCACACCGCTTTTTGTGAAGCGTCCAAGTCCCCCAATCAACCGCCCGTTCACATAGACCTGGTAGGCGTCATCCACGTCGTCGGGCATCATGATTGAGAGGTCGCTCTCGGAGACGCCCGGAACATACTGAACATTAACCTTCAGCCGGTACCATCCGAATCCCGAATATCCCGGATTGCCCAGAACCGTCCAGCCCGGCATGAATCCGCTGGTACCGAGGAATGGGTCGTACGATCCCGGCGGCGGCGTCAGATCCACAGACGACCAACCGGCATCATTGAAGTCCGGTTCGGCCCACTTCAGGTCGTCGCCCTTGTGAAACTTCCACGGTCCCGTCAAATCCACGGTTGACGAACCCAGCACCACCTGTTCCGCCCAATGCGAGGTGGCGTCTGCTGTCTGGCTTGCCGGCAATGAGCTGCTCTGCGCTCTCACTTCAGTGCTCGCGCACAACACCGCTATGGCGAGGCAGATTGCCTCGGCCGAGAAGGGGAGGAGTTTTCTTTTTGCCAAAACCGGGAAACCGCGCATGTAGAATCGGCCTCGTCTTACCCGAGGTCTGTTGGTGCTCGAGCCAAGAGGTATGCGGCGAGAATACGCGTCGGAACCTCATTGAATCAACACAAATTGAATGAACAAATTATTGCCACAGGAATTCGCTGATTGCCGGCAAGAATTTGCCATACTCTTTGTGCAAACAGAGGCTACGTGATGTCCTCGGTATCGTAGACGGGTGTGATCGTGCGCTTCTTCGGCACGCCGTGCACCGATGCCAGCAGATCGTCGACTACGTCCTCGAGCTGCTTCTGACTTTCTATAACCGCGCTCATGCTTTTCAGTTCATCGGGTTCGACAGATCGTTCCACAAGGACCACCGCATGGCACTGCGCCACGTGATCCAGTCCCAGACCTTCCGGTGTCTTGGCCTTGATGCTGACTTGCTCCATCTCTATGCCGAGCAAGTCAGCCACGGATGAACGCATCTCGCCTGAAATCGGAGCGATCTTCGGCGCATTCATGATCAACGTCGTATCGACATTTATGATGCGGTACCCGGCATGCTGGAGCTCTTCCATCGCGAGCTTCAGAAAGATGGCGGAATTTGCATCCTTCCACCGTGGATCGCCCGGAGGGAAAAAGCTACCGATGTCACCGGCAGCCACGGCGCCCAGCAGCGCATCGGTAACGGCGTGCAGCAGCACATCGCCATCGGAGTGACCGGCCAGGCCTTCGGGGTGTTCAAGCGTCATGCCCCCGATGCGCAATGGTATGCCCGCTTTGAACGCGTGCGAGTCCCAGCCAAATCCGATTCGTCTCTCCATGCTCTCCGTTTCCGTCTGCGGGGTCCGCCAGATTACAGCAGTTTAGGAAATCTGCTGGATGGTCGATTCACTCCACGCCGACGCGACCAGCAGGCGGCGGCCCGCAATCAACTTGGCAACCTCACATTATTTCCTAAACTGCTCTTCAGTGCGATCGCTGGCGGAGGTAGAACTCTGCCAGCTCCAGATCGCCCGGCTGTGTAATCTTCAGATTAACCTGAGAACCGTGAACTACGGCCACTGGAAGTCCAGCGCGTTCGACAACCGAGGCCTCATCGGTGCCCACAAAGCCGTCTGCGGTTGCGTCCGCCATCGCCCTATGCAGCAATCCGAAGCGGAATCCCTGCGGCGTTTGTGCCTGGACGATGAACTCACGCGGAATGGTGGAGGTGATGATTGCACCGTGCGCAGTGCGTTCGACCTGCTTGATCGTATCCACAGCCGGCAACCCAACGATGGCCGCTCCATGCTCGATGACAGCATCGATAGTCCGCTCGATCGTGGCCTTGTCGATCAGGGGCCGCACCGCGTCGTGTACCAGCACGATGTCTTCGTCCTTTGCCGGCAGTGCATCCAACGCATGCACCACGGATTCCTGCCGCGAGTCGCCGCCTTCCACCACGTGCACGCAATCAGAAAGACCGAATTCGGCAACCTGAGCCTGCACGCGCTCCATCTCGGTCTTGCGCACAGCAACGTAAATCGCCGTTACTCGCTCCGCCGAGGCGAACGCCCGCAGCGAGTGAATCAGAATCGGGACTCCGTCCAGCGCAAGAAACTGTTTCGGCTGCGGCCCGGCCATTCGCGTACCAAGCCCTGCAGCAGGAAGAATCGCAAAAACCTGCATGTCGAAGCCGAGTATACAACCTTGCTGTCAATCACTGCATGCTTCGTAACGACAGGCGTAACGATCAATGGTACGGGGAGCTTGCGTGTGCGGGTCCGGCGCAACAGGAGCGTCGATCTGATCAGTCCGTCGTCATGATCGCAATGGGCGAAAGAGGTCATTGGGTGCCAATGAATTCGGCAGGCGGTGTGACGTACATCATCTCGTTGCTCATCTTGAATCCGAGCTTCTCATAAACGGGCTGGCCTTTCTTCGATGCATGCAGCACCACAACGCCAATCCCGCGCCGTCGGGCCTCGTCCATGCACTCCTTTGTAAGCGATTTCGCCAGCCCATGGCCTCGATACTTCGGCTCGACGAACACATTCAGAATGTAGCCGCGCTCGCCGCACGCGGGATCGAGAAAATGCGGCGCCCAATCGAGGATGAGGAGACCGGCTGACGCGATGGGGTGCTCGCCATCGCTCGTAATCCAGCCGGCGTATTTGCCCTCGGCGAGCTTCTGCCGCACCCACGGCAGGAAGTGCCGCGCCATCTCATCGAGGATCGCGTCTGGAGCGTTCCCCATGTCCCTAAACATCGCCACGCGATGCCGCGTGATCAACTCCGCATCGTCCGCCTTCGCACTGCGCGTCGTCATCATGCAGCGAGTATAGAGATTGGCGCACGGCTGCCTAGTCGTCCGGATCGTCAGACTCGTAGAATCCGCGACTCTCAAGCTGGGCGATGCGATTGCGGAGCGCCTGCTTGAACTCGATCGCGCCAGGCAGATTCTGGTCCAGGCCGTCGGTCTCTTCGATGCATTCGACCGTCGCACGCAATGTTTCAACAAGAAAAACTGTGGTGAAGACCTGCATATTGGTCATTGAAATGGTCCCACAGTTTTGTCTTCCGGAGCGTTCTGACTTGGTGATATCTGTCACTTCACTTGCGGATCCCGAGGTTTGTTCAGTTGGGGGCATTTGTGATTTCGATCGCGCCGTTCTTCAAGGCCCAGTCCCGGAATCCTTCTGGTGCGTTCTTCACCTCCGCAATGTTTGCAGATCGGATATCGGCGATTTTCTTCCAGTCGATCGCCTGAAGATTCGCCGTGCGCAGGTCAGCCGAAGAGATGTTGACGTTCTCGAGTTTTGCATTGGAGAGATCGCTGCCGACGAGATCCGCATTGCTCATGTTGGCGTTGGTCAGCACCGCGTTTTCCATGTCGCAGCCTCTGAAGTTTGCCGAGTGGAGATCCGAGTACGTGAGGTCTGCAAAGCGGAAAGAACAGGCGCGCAGATCAGCCGCGCTGAGGTCGGCCCGCAAAAGATTGGCGTGATCCAGTCGAATGCCTTGAAGAAACGCGGATGAGGCGTCGACACCAACGAGGGGGACCTTATCAGCGTTCAGTTCCTGGAGCGCCTCGATGCGTCCGCCGCTGCCCCCCTTGCCCTGCGCGGTGTTGATGACCTGCCAGGCCTGATAGTGGCGCTGCTTGATGCGATCTCCGGTTTCGCTGAAGTAGAAGATCACGCCGACGAGAACGGAGAGACTTCCGAGATACTCGAGGACCTCCAGAAAGCTCCACCTGCCGAGACCGTAAGCGGCCCATTCAAACCACCATTCGAAGCGCCGCAAAGGAAGCATCCAGCGGTGCTTCGCTTCCCTCTGGACGACGTTCCATTCGGCGGGGCGTCTGGTCAATCTGCGCGAAAGCATTCAGCCTCCATGAGCCGTGCGGACCTGCTCTAGAGTTGTCGCACTGATGCCAATGAGAGTGTTTCTGGTGTCCGGAAGATACGTCAATCCGCGTTGGTTATCGATCTCTTGCGCGAATGCACTCGTTGGGGCACTGGAGGACTGTCCGCATGCGGACAGTCCGCACGTCGCTCGTGTGCTTTGAGCGCGAAAAAAGCTAAGACGAATATTTCTTCAAAAGGTTTACAGGAATCTACCGATTGTCATAGAAATGCTGCAAAAAACGTTACTTTTGGGAGATTCAGAGAATACCTGAAACGCAGGCGCGCTCATTCTAAATTGGATAGCTTTGGATGTTGAATTGGTATTTCGATTGCTCCCCAGTATCCCAAATTTCCCCCGGTTCCTGCGCCGCGATTGACGTGCTCGCGGTGCCATCCTGACCTGGGCCAGGCTTTGCACTTGCTCTCTCAAAGTCTCCGGTTCAGCAGAGGTCTACTTCAACAGCATTGAAGGACAAGAACACATGATTAAGAGGATTGCGGGAGTCGCGTTTTTGATGTGTCTGCTCGCGCTATTTACGCCAAAAACACTCTTGGCGCAGGCGACAGCCAGCGGTACGGTTGTGGGGACGGTGTCAGATTCGTCCCAGGCTGTCGTGGCAGGAGCAGAAGTGACGATCACGAGTGTTGCCACCGGTACAACGAGAACGATGTTGACCAACAGCGTGGGTAGCTATCGGTTTGATCTTCTGCCGGCCGGCAGTTACAAGCTCAAGGTGAAGAGCAGTGGGTTTTCAACTGCGGTGCAGTCCGTCGAGCTGCTGGTCGGGCAGACAGCAACTTCAAACGTGACACTGGTCCCCGGCGCGGCGTCGCAGACCGTAGAGGTCCAGGCGACAAATGTACTGGTGGACACGATGAAGACCAGCGTGAGTGCCGAAATCACGCCAAGCGAGGTGCAGCAGCTTCCGATGGTGGGCCAGGACGTGGCCAACCTAGCTTACCTGGCGCCGGGCGTGAAGCAGACCGACTCCTATGATCCGACCAAAAATCGTTATGCGATTCTTTCGGTAAACGGCGACGGCGGACGCAATGTGAACGTGACGGTGAACGGCGTCGACAACAAGGACAACACAGTCGGCGGACCGGTGATGCAGCTTCCTCTCGAGGCGGTTGAGGAGTACCACATCAGCACGCAACGCTTTTCGGCAGAGAACGGCCGGTCTGAAGGCGCGGCCATTAACCTCATCACCAAGCGCGGAACGAACCAGTTTCACGGTTCGGCGATTGGTCTCTTCCGCGACACAAGCCTGAACACCGACCAGAAGGATGCGGACGGAGTCGGCGGATCCACCAAGTCGCATCCGGATTACACGCGCCAGCAGTTCGGAGGGTCCATCGGCGGTCCGGTAATGAAGGACAAGGCATTTCTGTTCTTTGCCATCAACCGCGAGCGCGAGCACCAGTCGCTGCAGGAAGAAACCAACTCCTATACCCAATTGAAGGCTGCCCAGCCTTTCTTTGGGAGCCTCGACAATCCTGCCGCCTCCATTCCGAGGCCGTTCTTTGAGACGCGTTACAACGGCCGCGCAGACTGGGCGTTCAACAACAAAGAGAATGCTTACCTCAGCTACTCATCGCAGGCCAACAACAGCCTCAATGACCAGTCGGATGGCACTGGCGACCTGAACAACGGCAACTTCACGGTAAACCACCTGCAGATTGCCAACCTCACTTTGAGTTCGATCCTGTCAGACACTACGGTCAACACCGTCACATTTGGCTGGCAGTACTGGAACAACCTGATCGACAGCCATATCAGTTCGCCGTACGTGACCTTCCCGACCGCGGAGTTCGGAACGAACACCAACGTTCCGCAGCAGTCGTTCCAGCGCAAGTGGCAGTTCAAGGACGACTTCTCCAAGGCAATCGGCAAGCACACCTTCAAGGGCGGTGTCGACTATATCTGGAACCCGGTCGAGGGCGGCTTTTTCGAGTCCAACTCGACGCTGGAAATCGACTTTGGCGCCAACCCGACCGATATTGTTGCAAATACCGGTGGTAAATATCCCCAGGGCTTCGCCACGCCGGGTATTGTAACTGGCATGTCCAATTCAAACGGCGATCCCTACTTCCTGGTTGCGACAAAGCAGCTTGGGTTTTATGCCCAGGACGATTGGAAAACATCGCGTCGCTTGACGTTGAGCCTCGGCCTCCGCTGGGACAAGGACTTCAACATGATCGGCGGTTCCGATATCAAGAAGAGCCGCACCTACCAGGAACTTGTCGCGCTGAACAGCCCGGTTTCAAATCCGTATGTCTCCAGCATTGCGAAAGACGACAACCTGGACTTCAGCCCGCGTGTCGGTTTTGCCTATGACCTGACCGGCAAGGGCAATCACGTACTGCGCGGCGGCTATGGACTGTATTACGGCAACGTCTTCCAGAACATTCCGCTGTTCATGGAACAGATGGCGAACCCGACCGTATTTGCGCAAGTGCTAAGCCTGAGCAGTCCTACGGACGTTGTGCCCGGCACCGGGAAGACGCTGGGCCAGTGGGCGTACGACCCCAATGATTTACCCACAATTCCACCGCCTTCGACTCAGC
>DATFSO010000168.1:0-18247 GCA_035262585.1 Occallatibacter sp.
ATTTCCCGAGGGACCAACGCAGATTCTGGTAAGCGGATCGCAATTCGTATACGGCGCGCAGGTGAACTGGAATGGCAAGGCCGTAGCGACAACGTTTGTCTCGAGCACGCAATTGGCGGCCGTGATACCAGCGCTGAATCCGGGCACCTTTCCGCTGCTGGTGAGCAATCCCGATCCGGGATCGGCGAACTCGAAGACGCTGTCGGTGCAGGTGGCGCCGGGACAGGTGAAGTTGGTGTTGCAGGCTTCGAACGGGACCGATGTCCGCGTGAACAATTCGCTGAGCCTCGGGCTTCTGGTGACGGGAACCAACAACACCGGCGTCACGTTGCAGGTGAACGGCGTTGCCGGGGGGAATTCGGTGGTGGGCACGACCGTTTCGAACCCGGACGGAAGCATCACGTATCATGCGCCGCCACTGCTGCCAACGCCGAGCAACGTAGTAAGTCTGAAGATCACGAGCGTTGACAATCCGACCGTATCGATCAGCCAGAATATCTCCGTGCTGAATCCGATACCGATTCTGAACGCGGGTTCGCCGATGACTTTCAATCCCGGGCCGCCTGCGACGACGGTTGTGCTGACCGGGCAGAACTTCATTAACGGCGCACAGGTGTTGATGAACGGAGCGGCTGTGCCCACAACGTTCAACAGCGGGACGCAACTGACGGCCAGCGTGAGCCCGACTGAGCCGGGAAATCTCGATCTGCAGGTATTGAATCCGAGCCCGGGGCCCGCAACATCGGCAGACCTGATTGCGACAGTGAACGGGACGCCGTCGGTGCCGATCGTTTCGCCGCAGGACGCATCGCGGTTCCTGGACGAGGCGACGTTTGGAGCGACGGACGCCGATATTCATCACCTGTCGCTGATCGGATACCAGGCGTGGCTGAACGAGCAGTTTGCCATACCGCAGACAACGATGGAGCCGGGCGCGGAACAGGCGCTGATCGTGAACAATCAGACGCCCTGCGCTTCCGGTGACGTGACGTGCAACGCGGGTCTGTTCGTCGAAAACAACCAAGGGCAGGCGTACGTGGAGAACGCGTTCTGGCAGCAGAGCCTGTCTGCTCCGGACCAGTTGAGGCAGCGCGTAGCTTACGCACTGCACGAGATGCTGGTGATCTCGATGGCGTCAACGAATGTAGAGAACATGCCGCGAGGGGCAGCGCAGTACTACGACATGCTTGGCGCGGATGCGTTCGGAAACTTCCGTCAGCTGCTCCAGGACGTGACCCTCAGCCCCGAGATGGGCGAGTGGCTGGCCGTGCAGGGGAATGACAAGGGTAATGCGACGACCGACCCGGATGAGAACTATGCCCGCGAAGTGATGCAGCTGTTCACCATCGGCCTCTACCAGCTGAACGACGATGGATCGCAGAAGCTGGATGGGACGGGGCAGCCGATTCCGACTTACTCGAACGTCGACGTGACAGGACTGGCCAAGGTCTTTACCGGCTTCAGTTGGAACGTGCCTGGAAATACGTCGGATGCGGCCTGGTCCAACTGCTGCATATATGTCGGGCCGGGATATGGCGAGGACCTCCTGCCGATGCAAAGCTATCCGAGCCATCACTCGACCCTGGAAAAGGATTTTCTCGGAGTGACCATCCCGGCGCAGGGCACGCCAGACCCGAACGGGGATCTGAAGATCGCACTCGACACGCTGTTTAATCATCCGAACCTGCCGGCGTTTTTCTCGAAGCAGATGATTGAGCACATGGTGACGAGCAATCCGAGCCCTGCGTATGTAAGCCGGGTCGCAGCGGTCTTTAAAGACAACGGACTGGGCGTGCGCGGCGACCTGAAATCCGTGGTTACCGCGATCCTGCTGGACCCCGAGGCGCGGGACACGGCGACGGACGTGAGCAATCCCAAATTCGGGAAAGTGCGCGAGGCGCTGCTTCGCTACACGCACTGGGCGCGAGCGTTCACGGCGCAGTCGCGCACTGGATCGTATTGGAATGGGAGCACGGAAGATCCGATTTGGGGACTCGGGCAGATGACGCTGCGGTCGCCGACGGTTTTCAACTGGTTTGCTCCGGGTTACGTACCGCCGGGCACGAGCATCGAGCAGGCTGGGATGGTAGCGCCGGAGATGCAGATGACGAACGTGACCTCGGTGGTCGGCTATCTGAATTACATGCAGACCGCAGTCGGCTCGGACGCGAACAATGGGTTCGACATCTTCTCGAGCTATACCGCGGAGATGAATCTGGCGTCGAACCCGGGTGCGCTCGTGGACAGGGTAAACCTGCTGCTGATGGCAGGCGAGATGGATAGCACGCTCTACAACCAGATACTGAGTGCCGTGAACGCGATTCCGATTCCGGCTGGAGACCCGAACGCCATCAATGCGGCGCTGGAAGCGCGAGTCCAGACTGCGATTTTCCTGACGATGGCCTCGCCATCCTATTGCGCGCAGTACTAGTGGAGACAACCATGTGCAAGTTTGACCACACGCGGCGCCAGTTTTTGAGAACGGCAAGCCTGACCTCGATGGCAGGGTTTTACGCCAGTCCGTTTCTGCTGGGATTGAATTCGCTGGCGGCCATGGCTCAGGGAAGCGGGTTCAACGACTATCGTGCGCTCGTGTGCGTGTTTCTCCAGGGCGGCAATGACGGTCACGGCACCGTAATTGCCACCGACCCAGCCTCGTTCGGCGCGTTTACTCAGGCGCGTTCGGGAGCGCCGGGGTTGGCTTATCCGCAGAGCGAGTTGCTGCCCATTGTGCCAAAGACTTCGCAAAACGGTCGGACATTTGCTCTGAATCCAAACCTGGTCGGATTGCAGGACTTGTTCAACGCGGGACGGGCAGCGATTGTTGCGAACACCGGAACGCTGATTACGCCCGCAACCAAGACGCAGATCAACGCGAATTCCGTTCGCCTGCCTGCGTCTCTTTTCTCGCACTTCGACCAAACAGCGGCATGGCAGGCTATCGCTTCAAACGGCGGAAGCGCCGAGCATGTCGGGTGGGGCGGAGCGGTTGCAGATCTGATCGAGAGCATGAACGTAAATTCGAATTCGATGTTCACATGCATCTCGACAGCGGGGATTGCATTGTTTCTCGCCGGGCAGTCTTCGTTTCAGCTCAACGTTACCTCTGCCGGGCCGATACCGATCTACGGAACGTCGCAACCCCTCTTCGGAAATTCAGCGGGAACAACTGCGCTGCAGTCGATTCTGACGGCCGATGAAACCAATCTCTTCGCGAAGGAATACGAAGTTGTGGTGAACCGCTCGCAACAGGCGCAACAGTTGCTCGCGACAGCTATGGTTCCGGCAGGAGTTGGCGGCATTCCGAATCCGCCGCAGTATCTGGATCCCATGACCAACAAGCTGACGGACAACGAACTGGCGATCTCGCTGCAAACTGTGGCACGGATCATCGCAGGCAGAGCAACACTCGGCGTGAATCGGCAGATCTTCTATGTCCAACTCGGCAGCTTTGACACGCATGACGGACAGGCGACACAACATGCCCGGCTGTTGACTCAGCTGGGGCAGGCGCTCGAGTACTTCGATCAGCAGATGATCGCGGCAGGGCTTGGGAACCAGGTGACGGCTTTCACCGCCTCGGACTTCGGCAGAACGCTGACATGCAACAGCGACGGCACCGATCATGGATGGGGCAGCCACCATGTCGTGGTGGGTGGGTCGGTCGTCGGGCAGGACATGTATGGTCAATACCCGGTGATCGGCGTGAACCAGGACAACGATCTGGGAGCCGGCCGTCTCATTCCCACGACCTCCGTGGACCAGTATGCCGGGACGCTGGCGCGATGGTTTGGTCTAGCTGACGGCCAAATCAAAACGATCTTTCCCAACTTCTCGAATTTCGGCACTAGCCCGTATCTCGGATTCATGGGCTAGTCCCGCATCTCGATGGTCCCTCTAGTCGCCGAGAGATCATTCTTACCGCTAACCAACGCTCCAAGAGAGCATAGGTTGTTCCTTACTGGTACTTTTGCCAGTTTGCAGCGGCGCGCGGATTCCCTATGTTTTGTTTGGTGAATGATTTCCATTCGAGCAAGTAGGCTCGAGAGTTAGCGGCGGATCGCGATGCTGACGTGACTCGGGTCGCTCGATGATCGTGTGCCATGGAACTCAAGCACAAGAGATTCCGGTTCCTATCGATGTTCCCCGGAGCAGAGGATGAAGACTCCGGACATCAGCGAAGAAAGCAAAGTTGCCGCGGAGTCACACAGGCCGCCACAAACGTGCGAACGCCACGCTCCTCAACGGATACCCTTCCGGGAACAACTCCCTCAGCCAACCATTGAATACAAGACGATGATCGGCAGGTGGCTCGCTCGGGGCGAGTCGCTGGACGACCACGCCGGTGCCGCGGTTCCCGCCCATCCCTGGTGGAAAGTCATCTGGCTTACGGGTGTAGACTACTTTTCCACGCTTGGCTATCAGCCCGGCATTGCACTGCTCGCGGCAGGCGCAATAGCTCCCATAGCCACCCTCATTCTTGTTCTGGTCACGGTGCTTGGTGCATTGCCGGTGTACGTCGAGGTCGCCGGCCGCAGTTTCGCCGGGCAGGGTTCCATTGCCATGCTTGAAAACCTGCTCAAGGGATGGAAGAGCAAGGTGCTGGTGCTCATCCTGCTTGGCTTCGCGGCCACTGATTTTGTCATCACCATGACGCTTTCGGCTGCCGATGCCGCGACGCATGCCATTGAAAACCCATTCCTGAGAGGCTATGTCGGCGATCACCAGATTCTCGTAACACTGGCGTTTCTGACTTTGCTCGCCGCTCTCTTCATAAGGGGTTTCAAAGAAGCCATTGGACTTGCGATGTTTGCCGCAGTCCCGTACCTCGCTCTGAACCTGATAGTGCTCGGGCGCGGGGTATGGGAGATTGCGGAACATCCAGCCCTTCTCTCCAACTGGCGTTCGATACTCGCTGCGAGGGGTGACTTCTCGCTGGTGATCGTGGGCGCGATCGTGGTTTTTCCGCAACTCGCGCTCGGCCTCAGCGGATTTGAGACCGGAGTCTCAGTAATGCCCCTCATCAGTGGAGGAGAAGCAGACCGTGGATATAACCCGCGCCTCGGAGGATGGCCCGCGGGAAGAATAGGCAACACCCGGAAGCTGCTGGCAATGGCGGCTTCGATCATGAGCGTGATGCTGATCCTGTCGAGTTTCGTGACTACCCTCCTCATTTCACCAAAGGACTACAGGGTTGGCGGCAACGCCAGCGGGAGAGCCATTGCGTTTCTGGCGCACAAATACATCGGCCCAGGTTTCGGTACGGTCTACGATCTCTCTACGATTTTGATCCTCGCACTCGCTGGTGCATCGGCAATGGCGGGGCTCCTTCACCTGATTCCTCGCTATCTGCCGCGCTTCGGCATGGCGCCTCGGTGGGTGGCGCTGCCTCGCCCGCTTGTACTCGTGCTGTTCGCCATCGACGTTGTCATTACGTTAGTCTTCCGTGCCAGCGTCGAAGCCCAGAGCGGCGCCTATGCGACTGGTGTGCTGGTGCTTATCTTGTCGGCAGCCTTCGCGGCGACTCTTGCCTTATGGCGCGAGCGGCGCCGGTGGATCGCAACTTACTCCGGAATCCTGTGCCTGGTGTTTACCTACACGCTCGCCGATAACTGCAAGGAACGGCCGGACGGGCTGATTATCGGCGCGATCCTCACATTGTTGCTGATGCTGGCGTGTGGATTGAGCCGCTCTTTGCGCTCGGTGGAGCTTCGCATCACCGAGGGCTACTATGCCGACGTCGAGAGTTGGGAAATAGGGCCGGAACTTCGGGGTAAGAAAGTTCACCTGGTTCCGATCAAGAGCTCCTCGGCGGATGCGCGAGACAAGAAGAGAGAAGAGATCGCCAGGCACTATAACGTGCGAGGACCATTTCTCTTCGTCCACGTGAATCTGCTGGATAACCGCAGCGAATTCTCTGCGCCCCTCGAAGCAATGATCAGAAGGGAGGGCGATGACTATATCGGAGAGGTGTATGGTGCGACAGCCATCGCAAACTCGCTTGCCTACGTCAGCGAGTGCATTGATCCCATATCTGTCTTCATTGGGCTCACCCGGCGCGACCTGATGACACAGGCACTGCGCTACATTCTGTTTGGCGAGGGTGAGACCGGACTCATGTTCTACACCATCCTCTTGCGGTATTGGGATTCAACACCGCCCGGGGACGTGCGCCCGCTCATCTTCCTGATGAGCGACTGAGCGTACGTCTTGAATTAAGCCGGATTCTGTTCGCGGTAGTCTGCTCAGAACGGACAGAGTTAGCAACTCGACGACATCCTGTGATTGCGCTGCTGCCTGCATTGGAACTGTAAGTCTTGACAGGGCGCCCGGCTGTAAGACTTAACAGTTATTAAAAATCTCCTGAGAGACTAACCTTGATTGCGTCGACTGGGGAGGGCAACCTTCCTTAACGGCCCTCCTGGTCTCGGGTGCCAGCATGAAGCCACAGCTAAAGAAAGCCCTCGCGTCGGACAGAACGATTTGTTTCGTCGCGGATGCGATTCGCTATCTTGACTCCCCGACGGATTACCAGGAGTGCCTCCCTGTCGCACCTAAGAGAAAAGCAGGCCGCGCGAACGCCATCTTGCTTCTGGATGAGCAGGATGTT
Organism: Occallatibacter sp.; assembly: GCA_035262585.1. GTDB lineage: Bacteria > Acidobacteriota > Terriglobia > Terriglobales > Acidobacteriaceae > Telmatobacter. Next base: position 6,611 of record DATFSO010000168.1, read on the forward strand.
CCGATTCTGGAGAGGCTTGTTGCCGGGCTTCTGTTCCGATTGGCAATTCACTCACGCCTGGCAATGAGAATCATCCGAAGAATGGCGGGGCTTCGTTGAATCGCTAAACTCCGTGACAGGTTGCGACCTTGAGACGGGCCAGGTTGGATGCGGCAACGCTGGTTTTGCTCTAGAGCCCGGTGTAGATCTGCAGAGGCGCCCAGTAGAAGGGCTTGCGAAACTCTGACTTCGAATGAAGCAGGGTTAGTTTCGCCTGGCGGAGTGCAGCACCTGGTTGCCGGCCATTTTGAAGTTCCCGATACAGTTCGCCCATCAGGTGAGGAGTAGATATATCACTCACCTCCCAAAGGGCTCCGATCACATTGTGCGCGCCAGCGTGCATGAACGCCCATGCGAGGCCCACCGCGCCTTCCCCTCCAAATGTTCTTGCGCCGCTTCCATAGCAGGCGCTTATCGTGACCAGGCGGGCGTGGATGGGGTGCTGCATGATGTCTCGGGCGTGAAGCTTGAATGAATCCTCAGACTTGCCTGAAGACGAAAGGATAATCGCTGAATCAAGCGGATCGGTGGTGCTGGAGACGCCGTGCGCCACAAAATGAATGTAGGCAAACTGCTGGGGTGGGCTGTTGAAGTACGCCGCCGGCGTGGAGCGCTCGCGTGCATATATAAGCTCATCCTGTGCCGGAAAACGCTGCGACACCAGGCTCAACTCGGTCGACGCCCCGGGCAACTCAGGATAGTCGGGACCAGGAGAGATCGCGTCGCCCATGAGCAGCAGTTTGTGACCCGACTGTTCCGGTGGCTTGGCAAAAGCAAGGAGACGGAGCGAAGGAGCAGAGATAAGCGTTGCATCCTCGATCCAGTAATGCGGCTTTGGACCGGGGACGATGAGAGTTTCGAAATTGAACTGGCTAAGCTGGCCGGCGCTGAGAATCACAACCGGCGACGCGGGCTTGATGAGGTGGGCAGCTGGCGCCACGAGAGTGTTGTAGAGCGCCACACCATCTCGATTCGAGTTCTCGATCGGGTCGCCCAGGCCCTGGAGAGCCTTGCGATACCGGGCGATAACGGTAAGAATCTCGTTTCCGGAGGGCAAAGGAATCAGATCAGTCTTAGTCGGAGTGATGGCCCAGAGATACGATTGCGTTCTCCCCAGCGAGTAGAAGAGGAGGGTAGCATTCATCTTTCGCGCAACAGATCCGGGTTGAACACCCGAGGTGAATGCGCCGCAAGGTCTCGCGGACACGCCGAGCCCCTGCTCCAAGGTCCTGGCGCGGCTTTGGTCGGCAACGGCAAGCGCGCCACCGGCTTTGCCGTGCTGCGCGAGGAAGTGAATGTAATCGTCGTAGATCCTTGTCGCTCGCGCGAGAAATGTTAGCCTGGAGTCTCCCTTCACTTCTTTGCGAAGGTCTTCAACCGTGCAGAGGGATGTGCGATACATGCGATCAGCCTGAGCGCTGTTTCCCTCTGTCTCGTAGAGACGCGCAAGTTGGTACTCCGCCATCCAGCGCATCCGGCTCGTCGGGTTGTGCTCGACTGCGCGGAACAGCGATTCGGCCTGGCGGAACTGGCTTTGCGTGGCTGCAATCCGCGCCCGCGCAAACTGCACTCTCACGACATCAGGCTCTTCGCCGCCATCCCGTATGAGCGGATCGAGCCGGTCAAGGTATCTGCCCGCATCCGCAAGTTTGCCTTCGTCAATGGAACTATACGTGAGCTCTTCGAGGAGGTTTGTGATATCCCACTTGCTTCTGATCCGTTCGGCAATCGAGAGGGCCTCTTTGTAAGAAGCAGAAGCGGCTGCCGCGTCCCCGGTGTCGCGAAAGACGTCGCCCAATTCCTGTATCCAACCGAGTTCTGATCGTAAGTTACCGCGCAGCGCCGCGCTGGTTTTCGCCTCACGAAAGAGTTGTCCGGCTCGCTCACTGTCACCCAGTCCGTAATAGGCGGATCCCTGATTGCCGGATGCCTTCGTGACCGTATCTTCGGCGCCGATCGTGGCGGCTACCTGGGCCGCGGATCTGGACCAGTCGAGAGCGTCGTCGAAGTGTTCGAGCTGAAGGTCTATCCAGCCCAGGTTCAAGAGAGCATTAGCTTCGAGGAATACATCATGGCGTTTCCGGGCAAAGGCGAGCATGGAGAGCAAGACCTTGCGCCCTTGATCTGGATGTCCACGTTGTGCGTCGAAGATTCCGCGAGTTCGGAGCACCTGGCCGCAGGCATCCAATTCGGGCATACGACCACACAGGCTTTCGGCAAATGTCAGTTTCTCTTCAGCCATCTGAGGCTGCTCTTGACGTGCGAGAGCGACACTCTGAATAACTGCGCTGTGGATTGCGCTCTCATCGTCGCCTGCAGCAGGCCGAAAGTCCGAGAGCGCCTTCAGCGCGTCGGGATACAGGCCGCGCCAAAGCATAGCATCTGCTTCAAGCAAACGAAAACGGGATGCCCACTCAGGCTTCCGGACTCGAAACCGGAGATATCCGTGCTCTGCCTCTCTCTGACTCTGTTCAAGATCGCCATGCACGAAGAGCAGGTACGCATGGTTGAAGGCCTCCTGCGCGCTCGGATAGTGGGTGTCCTGAATGGGAATCAGGAGAAGCAGGCCGAGAACCCAAAGCAGAGAGAGGCGAACGGACGGGAGATGAGGCCGCGTGCCGACAGATGAAACAACGGTGCCGGCGCTCACAGCCTACCTGTGGGCACGCAGATATGGTGGCCGAAATCGGGAACAGATGCCGGCGCTAAGGTTGAGTTTGCCCGCTGCCCTTGCCGCTTCCGCCAACCCCGCCGCCGGAACCGACACAGCCCATCTGCATTTCGATCATGTTGAGGGTGAACTCGGTCTTTTTCGGGACCCCCGTCTTGGGATCGAAGTCGGATTCTTCGATCTTCACCGTCGCAAGATAGATCTTGCCGAAGTGGGGAACGTCGATCACGTGCCCGAAGCTCTTTCCCGGGTAATCGCCCTCCACCTGGTGCACCAACGAACATTCGACGGATCTCTTTTTCTTTGGAAATTCGTTGGGTAGAGTGTAACGCCTCAGAACCTCAGGCGGAAGGCACGTTCCGGCGTGAATGCGGCTATGCTGCGTCTTGACGCGGTCGAGGACGCCGGCATCGTCGGAGTAGGGCGCATCGTTTGCAGGCTTGGAACCCACAAAATTCAGGTCGAGCTTGACGTCGATCGGGCATCCAGCGATACGCAGGTTCTCAAAGCGGCTGCCCAGAAACGTGATGGTGGGAACGTAGCCCTCGGGGGGATGGTCGGTGCAGATCTGGGTGACGATACGATCTGCAGTCACGATGTCGAGCACGTTCAGGTTTTCGATGACCGATGTGGCGAGAGTAACCCAGCCGTGGCCGGGTTTATCGTCGGGGTTTCCGGCTACGTGAGTATGGGCGGAGCTGAACGAAACGACCCGCTCCAGGCGGAAGTCTTCATGCTGCTGACAAAGATAGCCGCCCTTCGTATCAAGAATCTTGGAATGGGCGAGGGGTTTGATTTCCTTTTTGATGGGGAGGTGCATCTGCCCACTGAGCGCAAACGCCTCAGCGTGATAGGTGTGCTTCCGTTTGGCCATTCGATTCCCGCTTTCGTGGAGTTCTGCAACGACACCTAATTCGCCAACTGAATGTTAAGAACGCGCCTCTCGATTTCGGTGCGCACGCCACCATCAGCAATACCTGTGATGGAAAGCGAATATAAACCATTTTCCAGGGCCTGGCCGGAAATAAACAGCGAGACGGTGCCGTCTGCGGCTCTCACCCCCGTTCCGGACACGGACTTGGTCCATTCCTTCTTATCCTGGGGGTCGTAAAGCGTGAACTCATACGACGAGTAGGTCTCGGGCAGTTGGATCGCGAGCACAAAGCCTTGTCTCCTGTCGGCCTGGATTGATGTCGTATCGGCGCCCCGCGTGCCCGCGTGGAACGAGGTTGCCGGCAAAATGTGCGGTTCAATGGCCGCCGAGCGAAGATTCGGGATGGTGGAGACATTTTGGTATGCAATTACGAGAAGAAGGGCGGCGAAAGCCGGCACAACGAAGGCTGGGCGCAACCACTCTGACAAGAATGATTTCCGGGCTCCGCTCCCGGGAGATTCGGAAACGGTGGCAGCCGATACGGGGAGGTTGGGAAGCTCAGCCTTTGCAACTTGGATGAAGGCCGCTCCGGCGCGAAGGTTAAGAGAACACTCAGGACAATCAAAAGCGTGCTCTTCGAAGGCATCACGAAGCTCCGGCGTCAATTCATCGAGCAGGTATCGCTCCGCCGCCTTCGTTGTCATTGCTTCCTGATGATCCATCGATCCTTCCTCACCTTACCGAATGAATAGTGAAGGAGCGCGTACCGGCGTTTCACGCATCCGGTTTTCGCCTCGCTACAGCGTTCATTTGGTTGAGGTACGCGGCCTTGAATTCCTGCCTGGCCCGGAAAAGCAGGACCCTCAGGTACTCGCGATCGACTCCCAATCTCCGGCAGACTTCCTCACGGTCCTTTTCATCGAGAAACACTGCCTTGAGCAAGTCTCGGTCGCGGACCGGCATCTTGATCAGAATCTCGTGCACCTTCTTCCTTAGCTCCTCCGTGACGATCATCTCCAACACGTCGGAGCCGCCGGCGGCACCGTCAGTGAAGCTCTCCGGGTCGAGAGGCTTGACCCGATTGGCAGACCGGTAGTGCTCAGAGAGGACATTGTTGCAAACGGAGTTGACGAACGAGCCCAGGCGCTCCGGTTGGCGCAGAGTATTATCTTTCTTCAGCGATTTTAGAACCCGGGCAAATGTTTCCTGACGCACGTCCTCAATCGCCTGGGGCGATCGCAAGCGCGGACGAAGTTTCAGGTGGAGCAGGTCGGTGAAGTAGCCAACGAAATGCTCCTGGGTGGCCGCGTCCCCGGCACGAAGCTTCTCGATGTACCCTGCATCGAAATCACGAAACTTCAAACCCGTCTCCGGAATGCTTAACGGGCAAGTATAGCATTCATTCTACTTGCGATGGAGAACGGGGCGCGTGGCGGCACGATCGATGGTTATGCTGGAAATAAGGCGATTCGAAGTGGACGGACGCGTTGTGCAAGCCCTGTTCTTAGCGGTGCGCAACCGGCCTGAGGAGGCGTGTCTGATTGATGAAGGCGGCGTCCCGTCGGTCAATTGACTGGACTGGCGCGATGGGAGAGAACTGGTAGACCTGCCCCGTCACGGCTCCTTGGATTCGCATGATGGATTCGCCGCGGTAGATCATGTTGACCTTGGTGAGGCTTTCGTAAGTCGGTATCTCTAGGGACTTTTGCACGTTCGCCATATCGCTATCTCTCGGAGATGTTTAACGGATGGATAGTCCTTCTGGCAGGCCGTGCCGAAACGACCTGCCAGTGGAGTGCCAGGCCGATCCGGGCGCCTTGCAGCCAGACGGCCAATGGCAACGAGAACCAAAGGCAGAGGAAGTAGACAAGGTCAAACATGGTCTTTCCGTTCATGGGATCTTCCCGTCTGTTCGCGGTTTGCAACCGGGCCCGCGATCTTTCTGCGGGCTCCGGTTGTGGGGGAGGGCTTCAATTTCCCACTGCGACAAGCAGTGGAAGCTCATGGCCCGGCATTTCCATCGGTCGATTCAACCTCAGGGTAGCGGCATCATCGTGATTCAACTCGGCCTCCGGTGAACCGAGCAGTTTCTCCGGCGGGAGGAACTCGGACCCTTCGATCCGGATCTCGGCCTCCGCTACATCGCCCCAGACGGGAATCCAGTTGGGAGTTCGGCCGGGCGGCATCAAGTTCCAGGAGAGAATGGCTCGAACGCGCGGCAAGGTATCGACCGAAAAAAGCTGTTCCCTTGGCCTGATCCGCAGCGTCACACCGTGATCGTGCGGGGTCGGGTTCGGGCTGTCAAAGACATTGAAGGCGCGCATCCCCTGGTCCAGCCATCCCATTCCGCCGTCAAACGAGAGATAGAAACGGACATACTCGATCGATCCGTGATCGGAATTGCCAGTCGAGTACCCGGTTTGCTGATTGATCCGGATGATGGTGCGCAGTCGTTCCGATCGAGGGCTGTAGCTGAGCCCGGCCAGGCTCTCGTACGTCGTGTCGTTCTCGATCTTGAGGATCGCCTTGAATGAGCTGGCGCTGAGATTTCCGAAATGATCGGGATTCGATGCAAGCAGTGCGCGAAGGCTTTTCCGTGCGACCTCCGGCGTGAGTCGCGCCAGAGCGATCAAGTCAAGTGCCGGTCTAGATGATGGGGCAGCGCGTCTGGAGCCCGGAAGAATCATGAATATTTCCTCTGGTAACCGCATGATTTTCCAACGCGATCATGGTCAGGTGCCTATTTGCAGGAAACGAGCCGCCGGTCGTGATCGACTCGGAGTTCGCAACTTTTTTGCTTACGTTGGATTGTGTGTGTAGGCACTGAACCGTTTCAGCAAATTGTGGAAAAAACTCAAAAAGATTACTTTCAGCACCTGAGTTGATCCGGATGCAGGTTCCTAAAGTGACAGCAAAGCGATCTGTAACCAGGAAGATCGCTACTGTTTCGGGGCTGTTGCGAGGCTGGCGAACGCAAGGACCGAAGACAGCATCGCCAGGACAAGATTGGAAGTGAAGACCACGCCATAGCCGAAGCGGACGACGGCGATGCCCGTGAGGGCTGCGGCGCCGGCCTGAGAGAGTGCGCCGGTAATGTTCTGGACGGCGGAGGCGGTGCTGCGCTGGGCCTCTGAAACACGGCTCATGAGAATCCCGTAGAACCCGGGGCCCGCGGCGTACTGGACGGCGGTGTAAACGACATAGCAAGTCACGGCAAGAGGCGTATTCGGGCTGTGGCCCAGGGCGAAGATCATGACGCCGGCAAGAATCTGCGCGAAGACGATTCCCATAATCGAGCCTGCCCTGCAATAAAGCAGGGGCGCGACGAGGACGGCACAGAACTGAGCAAGCTGTGATGCTGAGAAAACCTGTCCAACATGCTGGAGCGAGAGGCCGAGCTGTTTCTGAAAATAGACCGGCGCGAAGGGAATGAACGATCCGACCACAATGCTCCAAACGGCAAATGGCGGCAGGAAGCGAGCGAGGAAAGGATGAAAGATTGGCCCGTTGCGGCGCTCGCGTGGCTCCTGTACGCCAAGATTGAGCATTGATATAGGCCGGATGCCGATCGCTGCAACAAACGAAGCCCCGATCAGGACCAGTCGCATGGCATCGGCCAGATGATTCCCCGGGTGATTGCCCCGAAGCAGCTGAGGAAGCCACCCGCCTGCAAGCCCTGCAAGTGTGCCTGTGCCGATCCCGGTCGCGAAAACAATGCTGAACGCGAATACGCGGTTCGTTTCCGTCGTGAGCTTGGCAACCGTAGGCGCGAAGCAGACCGGCCAGGCGCTCAACGCAGCGCCCATTAGAAATGCGAGACCGATTTGCGCAGGCATCCAGAGTATCGCGGTGCGGAGTATTGAAACCGCCGGCGCGGCAATGAAGCAGAACAGCAGCGCCTTTTGCAGGCCTGAGCGGCGCGCCAGCATGCTGACAGGGATCGTCCCGATGACGTTGCCAAGTGTGAGCGCCGCGCTGATGATCCCCATCGTCCGCTCATCGAAGTGAAGGCTCAGAAGAAAAAGATTGAACAGGAAGAAATAGAGGCCGAAACCAAAGTCGAAGAAGAACGCCGCGATGAAGAAGATCCAGAATGGACGGCTAAGTGTCTCTGCCGACCACCACGAGCGAATGCGCGCCACAATCCGGGACCGACCGGCGGGGGTCTCCACGAACCCGGCCGATAAGCCCACTAGTAGCCTCTTTCGGCGAGCAGCGTAAGCCGGTCAATTGCCCAATCGAGTGTTTTATAGCGAAGCTCGAGCGTGCCGGCTCCAAGCAGGTGATCGATCATTGCTTTCTGCACCCGGAGCGTCTCAGGCATGCTGAAAAGCCCCTGGTGCATCGAGTACCTTGCGACTTCCACCGGAAATTGAAGAAGTTCCTGGCGCGTCGCATCTCGCCGGTTGAGGAAGACGACGTGATTGATGCGAGAGGTGAATGAGGCAGAGATATTGCAAAGGGGCTGCAGGTTCAGCTCGATGGATGGCTTGCCCACTTGTGCTCTCTGAATCGCCTCTCTGCCGGCAAGCTCCGAAAACAGATTGACCGCCGATGGTCGAAAGCGGGCCTTGTTGCAGTTGCCGACAACCAGGCGATCGGTGCGATGATTCACGAGGTAGCTCGCGTCATCGGTAATGAAAGTCCATCCGGCCCGGGCACAGGCGTAGGACAGCGACGACTTCCCCGCGCCGGAGTCTCCGCAGAGAAGAATGCCACACCCTTCGTGCTCAACGCAGGCTGCGTGAATCGCCGTTGTATATGAAGTTGCGAGAATGGAAAGCGCTGTCGATTCGAGAAAGAAGTATCGGAGATAACCAGGACTAGCGACGGCGGCTTCCGTCAGCCAGATGTAGGCAAACCGCTGTGACAGGTCAGCCACAGAGAAGTTCTCGCCATCGGCAACATTCGAGAGCAGATGTTGCTGCGCCCTGCTCACGGGCGTTGGAGGACACTCGGACGAACTGCCTTCTTGGACGCCGACTCGAATTCGAACCGGTGGCGTATCAAACAACTGAGTAAAACCGTGCCAGTTGGCGGCAGCACAATTCAATACTTCCTCATTGTTGGTTTCAATCTGAAGTGGAAAACCGAGCGGATAGAACGTCTCTTGCAACGGCATGCTGAACTGCGCGAGCGTGGGGTCACCCAGATCGACCCGCTCCGATCGTGCGCAAGCAGTTCGTATTTGATCGATTGTCAGCAAAACTTGGTTCCCTTCCGCTGTGTTCTCTTAGAACTGGTACTTCAGGGCGAACTGAACGATGCGAGGATTGGTCGACGGCGAGGTGATCACGCCAAATGCAGACCCCGTAATCAGATTGTTAGTTGGGCTGAGTGTCTGACTCTGGTTCTGAGCGCCAGGGTTGTTGAAGTTTGCGGTGTTCGTAAGGTTGAAGAACTCTCCACGTATGTGGATGGAGTGGGACTCGGCGAACCGGAAGGTCCGTTCAAGAGCCAGGTCAATGTTGCGCTGGCCGGGACCGCGAACCAGACCTACGCCGCTGTTGCCGAAGTCCGTGTCGCCTGGCCCCGTTGCATTCGGCGCCTCGGGTGCGGAAGTGAACGCGGCCGGATTGAGATATGTGGTTAGAACACGCGAAAAGAGCGATCCGGAAGTTGTGGGCCGGACCCCGGGGACGAGCTGTGCGCGATTCTCGAAAGGAAGATTGCCATAGACCGCTCCGGCGTTACTATCGAGGATCGTTATGGGCGTGCCGCTTTGAGCGACGGCGACCGTCGAGACCTGCCAATCACCGACAATTTGGGACAACCCTTTGGGCAGATGCTGCGCGAACGAGGTGTTATAAACCAGGCTCAGCACAGCGCGATGCGTGCGGTCGAAGTCTGATGGCCCGTATGCCTGTTGGAACTTGGTCTGATCGTTTGTGATCAGATGCTCCTCGAAGACCTCACTGCCTGACGAGCCGCTGGTTTGATCGAGATTCCTAGACCAGGTGTAACTGCCGAGAAATTCGAGGCCGTGGCTGAGTCTCTTGGTGACGCTGGCCTGTAGCGAGTTGTAGTTGGCGTTGAAGAATGTGTTACACGTCAGCGATCCGGGACTGATGCCTGCATACGGAAGGCGCTGGATAACGTTCGCCGCCGAGTTGGTTGTCTCGCCATTGATGGGGTGCGGCGGGCTGGCAAGGTCTGCCTGGTTGAATTGAAAACAACCGGCAATATGCAGAGACCGCGTGCCGACGTATCCAATTTCGAAAAGGTAGTCGCGGGCAAACGCGATCTGCGCATTCAGGTTGTACTCCTGGGTGTACGGATCGACGATGCTTCGCGAGATCGCAGTCAAGCTGGGACCTCCGCCGGGAATGCGCGGCACGAACATGGGGTATGAGTTGCCCGGCGGCAAAAACGGAACGAAGGGTTGTTGCAGGGTTGCGCCGCCATTGGACGAGCCCGAGAAGAACTGGAAGAGGGAGAACGGCTCCTGGGTCAGCAGGTTTTCGGCAAGACCGGCAGAGAGCCTGTCGAAGTAGATCCCGTACCCGCCGCGGAGAAGCACCGTCGGACGATCAGTGAGCTGCAATGCGAAGCCGATACGCGGCTGAAAGTCCACGTGCCGCGTGGGGAAGAGTCCTGGAATGGAGGACTGAGTAACGCCTGGAGGGATTGCTCCCCTGAAATTCGACGGAACAACGAATCCGCTCAGCGTCCCTTCGGGCGGAGCTGACTTTGTAGCAATGGTTGGATCGAATGTGACAAGCCTGCCGTTGATATCGGAAGGAGCGCCGAAGATTTCGTAGCGCAGACCGACGTTCAGCACCAGGCGAGGGTGAACTCTGAAATCATCCTGCACGAAAGTGGCGAAGTCTGTGTAACGCTCGTCTTTGCGAAAGATGCCGGAGCTTCCGTTGCTCACGGTTACATTGCTGCTTCCGGTTGGGCTGCCATTTTGATCGGCGCTCTGGCCGACCAGGAAATCGCCGAACGAGGCAATGTCGAGGAGCCCGTCGGATGAGAACGGAGCATCGACATCGACCTGGTGGCGCTTCACCTCGGCTCCGAAGCGAAGCGCATGGTTGTGCTTCGTAAGGGAGGCCGTGTCCTGCCAAATAAAGCTGTTTGTGACCTGCCATTGAAATGGAGTGCCTGCGTCGCCCACTGTAAAGAGACCGTCGATGGTGATGCCCGGAGCCGGTATCTTTCCGCCGCTCGCACCAGTCGGAGATTGAGTGCCGAGGTCGGAGGCGAGGATAGGATTTGCAACGGCGGAGTTTCCGTCGAACCGCATGAAGCCGAACCTTGCAATGTTTACGAGCCGTGGATTGAAGACATGAGTGTCGGAGAGAACGAGCATCGTGTTCTGATCGAGTTCGTTCGTTCCCCAGCCGGGAACATTCGCCGCGTTCGGCGAAAATGGTTCAATCGTAGGCGCATGGGAGTAGAAAAACCGCGCTTCGACCTGGTTCTTCTCGGAAATCTTCTGGTCGACATTGAACGTGACCTGATCTTCGTTGTAGGTGGCTGGAGTTGAAAATGTGGATTGCCCGATCGGCATTTGCCCCGGGGCAGTCACGGGAAGCGGAATCTGCGGGCTCGGCACCGCGAATTGGCCGTTCGGGAACTTGAAGTTGAGCAGGGCGAGAGCCACCGGATTGATATTCGATCCGTCACATGCAACCTGCTTGCCACCCGCGGCTGTTGGATAGGCGCAGAACTGCGCACCCAGCGTTCGAGCAGACCGATCAGAAGTGAGTTGCGGCAAGTTGACAGTCGACTGGTTGCCTATTCCGTTGCTCGAGCGCAGACCCTGGTAAGCACCGAAGAAGAAAAGCCGATCTCGCAGGATTGGCCCGCCGATCGCGCCGCCAAACTGGTTCTGCTTCAGCACCGGACGAGGTTGATTCGCGCGCTTCAAAAAGAACGTATTTGCGTTGAAGATGTCGTTGCGGAGAAATTCCCACGCAGTTCCGTGGTATTTGCCGGTTCCGGATTTGCTGACCACATCGATGTTCGCACCGGTGCCTCTGCCGTAACTGGCGTCGTAGTTGCCGGTCTGCACCTTGAACTCCTCAATCACGTCGGGAGCAGGAGC
>DATFSO010000169.1:0-10384 GCA_035262585.1 Occallatibacter sp.
ATCCGTTGCGATAACGCGCTCGCACAATGCTGTCCGCGATGTTTAGATCAACTCCAACCGGAAAGTCTGCGTTTGGCGGATACACATCAACAAGCTTGGCGGTAAAGTCCGTGTCAAGCACGTCTGACGAGGCCCACAGCTTCACCACCAGCTTGCCCGTCACCTCCACGTCGGCGTCAAGCGGCGCTGTCTGAAACACCACGACATCATTGCGCGCCGACAGCGGTCGCGTATCCGCGCACAAGCAGAAGTCAGCCCGGCAGCGCTGGTCTGCGGCTCCCTGAAACATCAATGTCCCCTGCGAAGAGACATTGCCGCCCAGCGTCGGCACCGGATTCTTCGGGTCGAATTGATACGTGACCGGCGCATCGCCCGCCGGCTTCACGGCTGACAACACACCTTTCGCATGCATGTAATACGACGTATAGACGGTGCGCGGCAGCGGCCACTCCTGCTCGTCGCGCCAGTGCCCGACGGGAATTTTCCGTCGACCGCCTGCACGCCCCGCGCAGGGCGATAGATGTCCGCCGCAAGCCGTACGCCATCGCGCATCGGGATCATCACGTCCCTATCCGCAGCAATGCCGTAGCTCGCGTTCTCCTGCGCCGCATAGCTGGAACCGCAGGCAAGAACAAACAGCAGCACAGCCGTCACACGACGTTGAAAACACAAGCCGGTCCAGCGGTTCACCATCAGCAGATCCCTTTCTGTCCGGAAGGCACTCTCGATTCAGCGCGGGGAATGTTCTGGAATTGGAGCGGACGGATTTGCACAATCAAAGCGCTAGAGTGAGGGCGGCTTTTTACGTCCCAAACGCAACAACGGCCTGGGATCGACTCCCAGGCCGCTGCCGGATGAACTGTTGGGATTGGACTAAGGCGATCGCTACCGCGACTGCCCATGGCCCGGCGGAATTTGCACCGCTGGGTCTTACAGGTTGGGGCGAGGGGCGCGATGCCCTAGGCCTCAGTCACCTCACGTTGCGTACTACTTGGACAATCAATTTTCATTGGCTGGATCAACCTCCTTTCCCGTGTACCTCAACCATAAGACGGAACCGAATACGCGTCAACCGTTGTTCAGGTAAAAGTCGATACAGCAAAGCTAAGCGTTTGTGGGAACAGCGGATGACTGCACCGCCTTCGCCGGAGATAGGAATCGCTGGCGTATGCTCTTGTCGCACGGGGCCGAGAAGTATTTCGCCACAATCCAACCCAGAATCCAGCAGGCCGCGACCGTCGGCGCGTACCACAGGACACCCCACCGCATGCCCGCACCGCTGCTTCTGAAAATCCACAGCATCGCGAGCACTACGAACATGTGCGTGAGATAAATCTCGTAACTCAGCCGCCCGTACGAGCACATCCAACCCATACCGGGCATGCGCGGCGATCTTCCCAGTGCTGCGCTCCAATAAAACGCAAGCACCATGCACATTGCCGAGAACGTAAGCAGCAGAATCGTGCCGTTCCCGAACCAACGCCACAACTCACGTTCGAATCCCAGGACTCCGACGAGCCCCACAGCGCCGACTACGTAAAACGGAAGCAGCAATCGACGACTGCGAGGACGAAAACGATTCGCTGCAAGCGCTCCGAGTACGCCTATCGCAATCCCGGCCATGCCGGGCAGGTAGGCTTTTTCTCTCCACATCGGATTGTTGCCGATCATGGCCAGCGAGACGGGCAGCCAAAGCGCCAGCAGCGCCATTGCTGTCGCCACCAGCCATGACCTGCGCAGAAACACGCAGATCAATGGAAATGCAAGGTAGAAGATCTCCTCAATCGAAAGCGACCACAGCACATCCCAATTCGCCGGCAGGTATCCGGTACGGGCCTCATACCAGTTCAGACACAGTCCGAATGCCGACCCGATCGCTCCGTGCAGCGACTGCCCCGGCCGGCCGATCACGTATCCGTCAACGCCGGCAAGATGCAGCACCGAGAGCACGGCCACAAGCGTAATGAGCAGTGGCAGGATTCGCGCAGCGCGGCGCACATAGAAGCCGCGCGGCTCGATGGCGCCCACGCGGCCCCAGCGCATCAATGCATTCGTAGTGATCAGAAATCCTGAGATGACGAAAAAGATGTAAACCGCTTCTGACCCGTTGAAGTTCAGATCGTTCAGAAACTCTTTGGGCAGGAGCGCGGCCAGCACGCCCTGCGTGAGCCGGAGTCGAATCCCGATATGATTCAGCAGCACCAGCAGAATCGAGAGCCCGCGCAGAAGGTCTATTCCAGCGTTGCGCGACAGGGCGCTGGATTCGGTTACGTCTGATTGTGCCAAGCAGAACTCCGGGAAGGCGCAAGAAGACTCGCTTCGCCCAGTTAACCAGACGCAGATCAATTACGGAATTGGCGATCGAGGTTCGTCTGGCGCTACGACAACGCCAGATTCAGATTGTCGATTGCCTCGTCGATCTCCTGCGTGTTCTTGAAGCCCACGGTCACGCAATCCACTCCGGCGTTCTGGATGGCGAAGCGCATTGCGGCGACGCGATCTTCGTGCTTGGTAAACGCGCCGTCGCCCACCAGCTTCATGCTGATCACGCCCATGCCTTCCTTCTTCACCTGCTTCACATGAGCCACAACCTCGGGAATGACGCTGGGATTGTTCGCGTCCTCGCCAACGGGCGCATCCATGCGCGTGCCGTTGTGGTTCATGCGGATCATCGCGACTTCGAGGAACTTGTTCCCCGGCACCTGCCGCAGCGCCGGCAATCCGTGTACTGAAGCGCCGCGCGTCTTGATGAGCTTCTGCGACTGCGCTTCGAGCATTCCGGCCTGCCAGGGCTTCGTCTCTTCCACCCACTCGCCGTTGTGTTGCCAGTGCAGCAGCATAATGTCGAAGTACTCCGTCTGCGAGATGCGGCGCATCTCGTCGAAGCGCTTCAGCGGATCGACGCCGGGATCGGTGGTCACCTTGTTCATCAGCTGGTAGCTGTCGCGAGGGAAGGGTTTCAGCGCTTCACCTAGCATCCCGGGCGTCATATACGACTCTGCCGTCTCGAAGAAGCGGATGCCGCGATCGTAGGCGTACGCGATCAGCCGCGAGAACTCCTTCTGGCCCAGTGCGGCCTGCACATGGCCGTTGTTGCTGCCCGTACCGAATGCCAGCCGGGTCACCTTCATTCCGGAGTTTCCCAGCGTGACAACATCGGTTGCCGTACGCCGTGCCGCGTTCAGCGGCAGCGCCCCCGCACCGGCCACGGCTCCAGCGACGATCGTGGTCTTCAGGAACTCACGTCGATTTAATGGACTCATAAGGACCTCCGTGCTGCTGTGCACCTATTTGCCGAGATGTTAGCACGCCACCCGTAAAGACCGCAGGAGCAACAGGTGAATTCCGAGTCCTGGGTTCCGCGGTCGCCGCTGTTCAGTCTCTTTAGCGCTCGGCGGCCAGTCTTTTGCATCCTTGCGAATTCACTCTTGACAACGCATCGGTTCGTGATAACTTACCGTTAGTGGACGCTTACCTACAAGCCGGTCTGGATGCATTAGCTGACTCGACGCGGATGGCGATCTTTCAAAAGCTCTGTGCGGGACCGATCGCCGTGAATGAGCTGGCGCGAACGCTTCCCGTGACCCGGCCCGCCGTTTCGCAGCATCTCAAGGTGCTGAAGGATGTGGGGCTTGTGACCGACATCAAGAATGGAACGCGAAGGCTGTACCAGCTCGATCCCGAAGGGGTCGCGCGCCTGCGCGGGCATTTCGATCAGATGTGGACAAAGGCACTGGGTGCCTTCCAAGAATCCGTGGAAAAGGAGAGTGCAGCAAATCATCATGCCAAAACAAGCAGAAGAACTCGATTTAAGAGTGTTTAAGAGCATTCGCGTAAAAGCGCCCATCGAGCGCGCGTTCTCCGTTTTCGTAGAGCAGATGGAGACATGGTGGCCTGCCACGCACCACATCGGCAGGACGCCGTTTGAAGCGATCTTTGTTGAGCCGCGCGCGGGCGGGCGCTGGTATGAGCGGAATGTTGAAGGAGTGCAGTGCGACTGGGGCACCGTGCTCAAGTGGGATCCGCCGCACTGTGTCTGCTTCTCCTGGCATGTGGGCCCCGGCCATGATTCGCCTGACTGGGGGTTCGATCCCGACATATCCAAGTCAAGCGAGGTTGAGATTCGCTTTATCGCGGAAGGTCCGAACACCACTCTCGTGGAACTGGAACACCGCGGCATCGAGCGTCACGGCGAGGGGGCCGAGAAGCTGCGCGAACTCTTCGATGGACCCGGCGCATGGATCGGAATCCTCGAATCTTTTGCGAAGCGAATTGACTCACTCTGACAATCCGGCGGCGGGGTTCGCACCCCGCCTGCCTGTTCGCGAAACGGAGGAACTATGAAGCCCGTAGTGTTCTTGCGTATTGCCTCGATCCTGACGCTGATCCATGCGATCTTGCACACCGTTGGCGGAGTCTTCGGCAAGCCGCCATCGGGTACCGCTGCCATGGTCGCCGCCACCATGCGCAGTAACCGCTTCCCGGTCTTCGGACTCACGCGCAGCTATGCCGATTTCTATCTGGGGCTGGGCCTAGGCATCACAATTCTGCTTACGATGGAGGCAATCGTCTTCTGGATGCTCGCGTCGCTCGCAAAGTCCGGTTCCGCGCGGCTACGCCCGGTTCTGGCCGTGTTCCTGGTGGGCTATCTTGCGTTCGCGGTCAACTCTTATCTGTTCTTCTTTTACGGTCCTGTGATCGCCGAACTTGTGATCGCAGGATGCCTGGCGGGCGCGATTTTCACTGCAAAGCCGGCGATCGAGTCTCAACTAGAGAACGCGGCCCGGGCGAAAGCTCTAATCCCTAATCCCTAATCTCTAATTCCCTGCTCCCGTAAAATCATCCCTGATGCTTACTTCAACGTACGCCCAGCAACTCCTCTCTCTGCTCGCCCGCACCAGCTTCAAGCTCGGCCAGTTCAAGCTTTCTTCCGGCGGCACCAGCGACTACTACATCGATTGCCGCACCACCACGCTGCACGCCGAGGGCGGCCGCCTCACCGGCCACGCTATCCTCGAACTCCTCGAGCAGAACAACATCCAGGCTGAAGCCGTCGGCGGGCTTACCATGGGAGCGGACCCTATCGTCTCCAACGTTGCCACAGCCAGCGCGTGGCGCGCGCAGCAGCATCCCAGCGCACCACTCCTCCATGGCTTTCTCGTCCGCAAAGCAGAGAAGACCCATGGTACCGGCAGGCGCATCGAAGGCTTCTGCCGCGAGGGCGCATGCGTCGTCATCGTCGACGACGTCTGCACGACCGGCGCCTCCACCATCGCCGCAATTGAGGCAGCACGCGAAGCCGGAATGATCGTCACCGCGGTCGTCTGCATTGTGGAGCGCGAAGAAGCCAACGGCAGGCCTGCTGTCGAGACAGCGGCCGGAAACGCTCCCTTCCTTCGACTCTTCAGCGCAAACGAGGTCCGCGCCGAGCATGTTCGCCAACTCGAAGGCGCCCACTGATCCAAGATGATCCGTGCCCCATCCTTGCAGTGTTTTTTTTGCGGCGAGGGTGGGAATCAGAAACTCGACTAGAAATCCCCCAAAAAGGGTTCAGGCCATCCGGCATTAGCCAGGATGGCCTGTAAGTCTTCGTGCTTTAATCTAGTCAATTCTTTTTAGAAATATGATTCATTCATTCCGGCTTTCGCCTTTACCAATCTTTCCGGTTCGTGCCTTTAGTTCTTCCTAATCTATCTGCAACCAGATCTCGAACTTCCCTAGTTTATAGCGATGAATCTTGCACTCTAGTTGTTTCCCGGACCAGGTGTGGCCTGCGCAGCAGTTCCCTGTCCCTGGCTCATATTGCTCAGCAGCTGAATCTCCACGCGGCGATTCTGTTTCCGGCCTTCCGCCGTGTCGTTCGGGGCAACTTCCTTATCCTTGCCGATTCCAATCAGGTAAAAGCGGCGTGCCTCAATTCCGTACTTCGAAGCCAGGTATTGGACGACCGCATCGGCGCGACGGTTGCTGAGGCCGTAGTTGTATTCCCTCGACCCGATCGAATCGGTTCCACCGGTGACTTCGAGAATGTAACTCTTTGCGTTCGGAAGCTGCTGGGCAAAGGTATCCAGCTGCTCCTTGTCGTCTTTGGTCAGCGTGGCCTTGTCAAATCCGAAGTTCACGGTTACGTCTGCCAGCTGCTTGTAGCTGTCGAGACCCTTTACAACTGAATCCAGGGAGTCGGCACGGTGCACAGCGTCGTTTGCCGCGGTATCGGCATCACCGGCTGCCTTGGTTGCATTCTGTGCATTCTGGCTGGCCTGGTCAGCCGAGTTCTGCGCCTGCTGAATGCCGGCGGTTGCCCTCTGGTCCAGGTCCTTCAGGTTGCGGTTATTCGCAGCCGTCACCTGATCCAGCTGGTCTGCGTGTTGGATAATGGGCGCGGTCTGGGACTTGACGTAGTTCTTGGTCGTACATCCAGTCACGCCCACGAGCGCTACGGCAGCTGCAATGAACAATCCATTCGAGGTTTTCATCATTTCCCCATTTCTCTGCCGCCTCGGTTAATACCCACCTTCAGGCGGGCGGCAACTCTTCGTGTCGCTTACTATAGAGCATTCTTCGCGCCAAACCATCTTGTTCTGACAAATGCAACAAATGACAATGTTTATCGCGCGCATGCGTAGAAATAACCATCCTCTGGAGCCGTGTAGTTTTTACTTAGTGCGGTAAGCTTTGCCTTCAATGTTTCCTTTCGCGCCGACCGCTATCCTATTGAGTAGGCTCGTGCCTCTGCCATTTCATGGATCTCATCGAGAAAATCCGTGTTCTGCCCACCCAGCCGGGCGTGTACCTCTACAAAAACGCCGAGGGTGAGGTCATTTACGTTGGCAAAGCGAAGAATCTCCGCTCACGGGTCCGCTCATATCTGCTCGAAGCCTCCCAGACCAATGCCAAGACCGGCTCTCTGATGCGCGAGGCGGTCGACATCGACTATATCCTCGTCGCCAATGAGCACGAAGCGTTGGCCCTCGAAAACAACCTGATCAAGCAACGCAAGCCGCGCTTTAACATTCTGTTGCGCGACGACAAAACCTACCCGTACGTCAAGCTCACGCTGGCCGACCGCTATCCCAAGGTCTTCGTCACTCGGCGGCTCAAGAAGGACGGCTCGGCGTACTATGGTCCGTACTTTCCGGGGAACCTTGCCTATCGCGTGGTCGAGCTCATCCACCGTAGTTTCCTGCTCCCCAGCTGTAAAGTGGACCTCTCGCGTTATCACCCGCGCGCCTGCCTCCAGTACTACATTCATCGCTGCCTGGGCCCGTGTGTCGAAGAGCTCACAACACCCGAGATCTACAGGCAGGCCGTTCGGGATGCGCAGCTCTTCCTTGAGGGCCGCCAGGCAGAATTGGAGAAGAGCCTCACGGCACGAATGCTGGCTGCTGCCGAGACTGAGCAGTTCGAGGCAGCAGCGCGATTGCGCGACCAGCTCTCCACCGTTCACCAGCTGCAGGAGAAGCAGCGCATCGCCACTGCGGAGCAGAGTGACGACGCCGACGTCTTCGGCTACCACTTCGAGGACGGCAGCCTTGCCATCAATCTCTTCCACATGCGCGGCGGCAAGATTGTGGACCGGCGCGAATTCTTCTGGGAAGACCTCCCCGAGTTGATGGACGCGATCGGCCTCGAATCAGCCGATCCAGACCATGAGGTGTCAGAGGAAGGTCTGCAGGGCACGACTTCAGTCGTGCCAAACGAGGCCGAAAACGGGGAACGGGCTTTAGCCCCTGAACAGAACTCGGGTGCGCCATCCATGACGAAGTCATGGGTGGGAAACCAAGAATGGGCGTTCAACCCCGGTGTCGTCTTCTCCGCCCTCCTCAAACAGCTCTACATCGACCAGCACTACATTCCGCGCTCGATCCTCATCCCAGTCGACTTCTCCGATCGCGAAACCCTCGCCGATCTCCTCAGCGAACGCATCAACCGCCGCGTCGAAATCGCCGTCCCCCAGCGCGGAGAAAAGCGCTCGCTCGTCGACCTTGCGGGCCAGAATGCGAAGCAATCCTACATTCAGCGCTTCCGCGTTCTCGAGCCTTCGCGCAAAGTTATCCAGGAGTCGCTGGCCGACGCGCTCATGCTGCCGGAGTTGCCAAAGCGCATCGAGTGCTTCGACATCTCTCACATCCAGGGCGCCGAAACCGTCGCCTCCATGGTCGTCTGGGAAGACGGCAAGATGAACAAGTCGCAGTACCGCAAATTCAAGGTGATGACCGTGCTCGGGGTCGACGACTTCGCCTCGATGCGTGAAGTTGTTTCCCGGCGTTATAAGCGTCTGAAGGAAGAAGAGCGGGAACTCCCGTCCCTCATCCTCATTGACGGCGGACTTGGGCAATTACACGCGGCTGCGGAGGCCCTTGAATCACTTGGCTTCACCTCGCAGCCGCTCGCGTCGATCGCAAAGAAAGAAGAAGTCATCTATCTCTATGGCAACGAAGACGAACCCGTCGTTCTCGATCGCCGCTCGCCCGTGCTTCACCTCGTGCAGATGATTCGCGACGAGAGCCATCGTTTTGCCGTCGGATACCACCGCCAGCGACGCGCCATCCGCGATCGCGACTCGGAGTTGCTCAACATAGCCGGCGTCGGACGCCAGACACGCCAGCGGCTCCTCACCCATTTTGGCAGCCTGCGCGACGTTCAGCAGGCTACCGTTGACTCTCTTGCCGCTGTTGTCTCGCGCAAGACCGCGGAATCCATCTGGCG
Organism: Occallatibacter sp.; assembly: GCA_035262585.1. Taxonomy (GTDB): domain Bacteria; phylum Acidobacteriota; class Terriglobia; order Terriglobales; family Acidobacteriaceae; genus Telmatobacter. The sequence goes on from DATFSO010000169.1 coordinate 8,710, forward strand.
GCATTTTCACGAACCTGATACAGCCATGCAGTCCAAGTAGCAGCTTTTTATCGATCGGCGATTTCGTCAAGTTTTCTGAAACCCAGATTCTGTCATCGCATCTGTGGCTGTATCGCAGGCCCGGCGCCGACGGCTTCTCTAGTCCCGGCGCGGTGGTTTCCGTGGCCTATTTGGTGTCACTACCTGTACAACAATGTCATCATAGGTTGATTGTCGGTTTCTCTTCTCGTGCTAGGTTGCGCTTAGAAGAACCACGAGATTTTGCGGAGTACCCAAATTGGGAATTGAAAATAGGTCCCGGTTGATGCTTGTCGCCGCGGCATTGTTCGCCGGCGTTCAAGTCGCGAGTTCTCAACAGCCCGCCGCCCACGACGCTTCGACGGACCAATCTTCTTTCCAATCCGTTTGCAACGACGAGAGATCGAATGAGCCCACACGAGCTGTACTGCGACTGGTCTGTCAACAACGACAATTTATCCCCGGACAATCTTCACCTGCAGACACGATCGTGATTGGCTTCGTCGGAGGTTTTACCAAGGCGGATGACGCGAAGCGCCCTGAAGTTTTGTTCGCTGCCTATCTCCGCGAACATTATACGAACTCAATTCATGCACGAGTCTTCGGGAATCACGAGGACAAGAAGGCTCTGAGCTATATAACGCAGCTTCTCGACACCGATCATGACGGCAGTCTCTCCGACAAAGAAAGAGAGAGAGCACGAATCATCATCTATGGGCACAGCTGGGGCGCATCGGAGACCGCTGCCTTCGCGAGAGAACTTGGACGACACTCCATCCCGGTACTTCTCACAATTCAGTTGGATATCATTCCCAAACCTGGTCAGAGGCCAGACCAGATCTCTCCTAATGTTGAAAGTGCGATCAACATCTACCAGCCGAAAGGCCCGCTTCACGGGAAATCGAAGATTGTCGCTTCCGACCCGGCACGAACGAAGATTCTCGGGAATGTTCGGATGACGTATGGCCCCAGGGCGGTCAATTGCGATAACTATTCCTGGTTCGTCCGCACCTTCAACAAGCCGCATCACCAGGTCGAAAACGACCCTCACGTATGGGATCAGGTTGCGTCGCTGATCGCCTCGGAGGTGTCCGGCGTGGGTCCTTTGCCCGCTGCAAACCATGCCGCAGGCGAGACACGAAATCCTCCGTCGTCAGCCATTGACGAGGAGCATTGAAAGCTCAACGCGATACAGGAACGCTGGTTCCGCCGTTCGTTTGAACAGTTGAACCGTCCCCGATTGCAAACTTCTCGTTGCACACTGGGCACCCGTGACTCTTTCCATCCGCAATGCTGACCATGTGCGTTCCGCAGGATGGGCACTTCCCGAGATGTTCGCCCATGCCCACCCATCGTCTGCAGGCCGATACACTAGCGCGGTTACGGGACACTTGCCGCTGACTGCCATAGAAGTTACGCCTTGGGGACTGTCGCCTTCAGGCGACAGCGGAAAGGGCGTGCGGTGCGAAGGGTCGCTCGTTTTGTGTTAGTTGAGCGGCACCTGTATACTTGCCACAAATGAGCGAACGATATAGGAAAAACAGCGGTTGCGTTTTCACGCTGAAGTATCACATTGTCCCAAATATCGACGCTCTGTGCTTGTGAAGCCTGTCGATGGACGGCTGAAGCAATTGCTCAAAGAAAAATCCGATGAATT
>DATFSO010000170.1:0-33808 GCA_035262585.1 Occallatibacter sp.
GCAATCAATTCGAATCTGCTTAACGAAACTGCCTTCAATTACAACGGCAATCGGATCAACATTGTCCCCTTTGCAGCTTCTGGATTGAAGAGCCTCTCAATCCCCAACGGCTACAACTCCTCAAGTTCCCGCCTCTTCTCCGGGGCCAATAACGACAATCGGATACCGAATATTGATTTAAATGGATCGATTGGCACCCACTTCGAAATCTCGAGTTGGCCCTGGCATAACCGCGCAGACGACTATCAGGTGCGCGATGACGTTTCCTGGGTCAAAGGTGCGCATCAACTGAAGATAGGAGCAAACTGGGCACTATACAAGAAGATCCAGGATCTGTTTGGCCAGACTCAGGGGGCATTCGGCTTTGACGGTACCTTCACGGGAAGCGACTTTGCTGATTTCCTACTCGGCACTGCGAAGAGCTATACCGAACTGGCAGTTCAGGATCAAGGTTATTGGAACAACGTCTCGTGGGCCACATATGTTCAGGACAATTGGCGCACAAATCGAAAATTAACGCTCAACATGGGTCTGCGCTGGGATGGGATTCCACACACATATGAAGCGAACGATCGGATGGGAAACTTCTACCCCCAGCTCTACAACCGGGCCGACGCCCCAGTTCTCCTTCCTGACGGCACAATCAGCCCGAGCAGTCCCGGACTGGGAACAAGCCCGAACAAAATCTTAACGGGTGTTCCGTTGTATATGAACGGCATCGGGATCCCAGGGCAGAATCATGTTCCGAAGGGGCTCGTCAACAACAATTGGTATACATTCGGCCCGCGCGTTGGCTTTGCCTACGATATTACGGGAAGCGGTAAGACCGTCGTTCGCGGAGGATTCGGGCTCATGTATGAGCGGATCCAGGGCAACGATATGTACAACGCCGGCGCCAACATTCCCTTCAGCCTGACTGTGACGAACAGCAGCATCACTCTTGAGAATCCGAGCATATTGCTTGCGACCGGTAATGCGGCGGCCCAGCCAATTAATCCTGCAAGCATCACGGGACTTGCAAGTGATCGGTACCAACAGCCGGCCAGCTACCAGTACAGCGCAGCGGTACAACGCCAGTTGAACGCCAAGTCCGTGCTGTCAATTTCCTACGTGGGAAATCAAAATCGACATCAAAACGACTATCACCAAATCAATTTGCCCGACCAAAGCTACCTGCCGGCACTTATCGGAGGAGCACAGTACAATACCGCGCCGGGATTGCCTTACCCGGGTTTCAGCTCCATCGACATGTCGGCCAATGAAGCCAATTCGCACTATAACTCGCTGCAGGTCGATTTGAACTCCCGCATCCGGACACTAACCTTGCGGGCGTTCTATACTCTCTCACGAACCATCGATCCTACGCTTGGCGGCAGTGGAGGTTCCGATCTCACAAACATCTCCAATCCATATCTTGGCTGGAAATACGATAGCGGTCCTGGTGGCTATGACAGGACACACAATGCAGCGGTGAACTTCATTTACGAGATTCCCTTCATGCAGAGAAGCCCAAACAGCCTATTAAGAGCGACAGTTGGTGGATGGGAGGTATCAGGCATCGTAACCATGACGTCGGGCTTGCCGATCAACCCGCAGTTAACAGGTGGTCAAAGCACAAACGGATTGCCGAATGCGACAAATCGGCCGGATAAGGTTGGCAACATTTCTTATCCGCACAAAGTAGGCGAGTGGTTTACTACAGCCGCATTTGCAAACCCGGCGTTGGGCGCTTGGGGTGATGCAGGTTTCAACTCCCTGCGCGGTCCTGGCCGGGACAACTGGAATCTTTCGCTCTTCAAGACTTTCCCGTTCGGTGAGAGCAAGAGAATGGAGATTCGCGCGGAGAGCTTTAACGTTTGGAATCACACAGAATACGACAAGGTGAGCAACGCGCTAGGTTCCAGCAATTTCGGACAGGTGACTTCGGCGTTTGATCCGAGAGTCTTCCAGTTCGGCGCGAAGTTGTACTTCTAATTTTTCTAAAAACTCTTCATCCTGTCCCGTTCTCACCTGATGAGGTGAGAACGGGACAATTTTCTGACCCACTAAAAATTTGGATACTGGTCGCAAAACCGGAACTTTGACGATTCTTCTCCTCGGCAACCAGAAGAGGGCTTCGGGAAATCCTTGGCACGAGAATCGCCTACCAGCAAACCATTTCGATCTCACCACCGTTCAGCAGCTGTGGCATCGGCCTTCCCCAGTCCAGCTCGTTGTTCGGCTGCTCCAACTGTGCGAACGGTCCGGGGTGAACGCTGCATTTAAGGTGCAAATTCATCTTTTCATGCGGCTTTGGGGAAACGTTTATCGTCTAATTAAGCGAGATGAGCACAGTTTCGGCCATACGTTCGTTGTTTGCTGCGGGCGCTGTCTCTCAGGTTGATGAGCAGGTTCGGCAGGAGAATCTTGCAGTAGCAGAAGGACTTAAGCGGCAGGATCCTGGGCTGCTGGACCAGTTGATCGTGCGTTACCAACACCGCCTGCTGCGCTACCTGCTGTTTCTAACCGGAAATCGCGAGATGGCCGAGGACCTCTTCCAGGAGGTCTGGATGCGCGTCCTCACGCGCGGCGGGCAGTTCAACGGCAAGGCGCGGTTCGAGACGTGGCTCTTCACGATCGCCCGCAACCTGGTGATCGACCAGCGGCGGAAGCGGACGATGTCGAGCCTCGATGAGCTCTTCGAAGCCGGCGGCGACGACGACAAGCCGATGGCGGTCGAGGTGGCCGATCGCGATCCCGGACCTTTCGACCGCATGTCGAATGTGGAGGATCGTGAGCAAATTGCGGCGGCCCTTCTGCAGCTGGATACGCTCTATCGCGAGGTTCTGGTGTTGCGGTTCCACGAGGACCTCTCGCTGGAGGAGATTGCCAAGGTAACGCGGGCACCGCTGTCGACCGTGAAGTCGCGGCTGTATCGCGGCATGGCATCGCTCAAGCCGCGGCTCGAGCGCGCGCAGGGCCCTCGCCGGGAGGCCGTGTGACCACTCCCGAGCCGGTGACGGGCGCTGCTCCCGCAAAGAACGGCTCAAAGTCCGGCGAAATGCGCGACGAACTGATCGGGGCGCTGGTTGGAACCCGCGCAGATCGCGACCGCGATGCGGCGTACCGGACTAGACGCGTAGTGATGACGTCAGCGGGCGTGTTGCAGGATCAGCGTGCGGGACGCAAACGGATTCGCGCCATGGCGCTGGCAGCTACGCTGGTGGTGTTCTTCGTGATCGGACCGCCGGTCTGGTGGGTGGCGGAAACGCTGATCGAAGAAGAGCACCTGACTAGCATGGTGAGCGAACTGGCCGTGTGGGGCTTCTTTTCAGTAGCTGCCCTGCTGGGCTCTGCGTTACTTGCGGGCTGGCTCCGGCGCAAATCCTGAAGACACGGCGCACAGACGGTGCGACCCCGTGTCGCTCAGGATGACAGTGCGTAAATGAACCAGGCTAACGAGAGCGAGCGCAAGTCAGCTCTTCGTCACCCGGATGTGAAGCTCCTTCAGCTGCTGGTCGGTTACGGTCGTCGGCGCATCGGCCATCAGGTCGATTGCCTTCGCGGTCTTCGGGAAAGTGATCACCTCACGCAAACTATTCGCGCCAGCCAGGAGCATCACGATGCGATCGAGGCCGAGCGCAATGCCGCCGTGCGGTGGCGTTCCGTACTCCAGCGCGTCGAGAAAGAATCCGAAGCGGTTGCGCGCCTCTTCCTCTGAGATCTCCAGCGACGTAAAGATCTGCTGCTGCACGTCCTTGCGGTGAATCCGGATGGAGCCTGAGCCCAGCTCGAGCCCGTTCATCGCCAGATCGTAGCAGTCGGCACGCACGGACGCGGGATCCTTCGTAAGGTTCGCCATGTCGGCTTCGTACGGCGCGGTGAACGGATGATGCGCCGGCACCCACTTCGCCGCCGCAAGATCGTATTCAAACATCGGGAAGTCGATGATCCAGATAGGACAGAACGCCTTCGAGGCGTCCAACAGTTCTCCGCCGCTGCGCGAGCGGGCGTTCTGGACGAGCTCATCGGTCACGCCAAACGCGCCGTGCCGGTCAGCGTACTTCTTCGCCAGCTCGCTGCGGAAGTTGCCTGCCGCTGCGTAGACGTTTATCTCGCGCTCGCTCAGGCGGCCTTCGAATTTGGTGTCGCTCGCCTTGATGTGATGCGCCGGATCGCCTGCGACGACGATCAGATAATCGGGCTCGGATGCGCCGCCCAGTTCCCGGATCTTCGTCACGGCGTCAGGAAACGACTTAGCCAGACGCTTGAAATCGTCGATGAACTTCGCGCCCTTCTTCTGGTCGAAGAGCGGATGATTGTCTTCGCGTTCCTTGCGGCTCAGCTCACCTACGTTCGGAATCCGCAACGCCACGATGGGCAGTGCCGGGTCGATCTGCAGAGTTGCAAGCGCTTCCTCGGTGAAGGCGGGGCGGACGTCAATCAGCCCGGGCAGGCGAAGATCCGGCTTGTCGGAGCCGTACCGGCGGATCGCATCGTCATATGTGATTCGCGGAAAAGGGGTGGGCAGCGAGACGCCGGCGGCAGCCCAGGCCGCTGAGCAGAACTGCTCCACCACGCCGAAGACATGCTCGCGCTTCGGGAAGCTCATCTCCAGATCGACCTGCGTGAATTCGAGCTGGCGGTCGGCGCGCTGATCCTCGTCGCGGAAGCAGCGTGCGATTTGGAAGTATCGATCGAACCCAGAGATCATCAGGATCTGCTTGAAGATTTGAGGCGACTGAGGCAGCGCGTAGAATTCGCCCGGATGAATGCGGCTGGGGACAAGGAAGTCGCGCGCACCCTCCGGGGTCGACTTGCAAAGGATGGGAGTCTCGATCTCGAGGAATCCCTGGCCGCTCAGGCTCTCGCGAATCGCGCGGGTGATCTCGTGGCGCAACAGGAAGTTGCGCTGCATCTCAGTTCGACGGAGATCGACGTAGCGATACTTGAGGCGCACCTCTTCGTTCTGAATGGCCTCTTCGGCGGGAGAGAACGGCGCGAGTTTTGTATCGTTCAGGACGCGCAGCTCGGTCGTCTCGATTTCGACTTCGCCGGTGGGCATCTTGGGATTGATGGCATCCTTGCTGCGCAGGCGTACCTTGCCCACGGCGGCCACAACGTACTCGGGCCGGACCTGTTCGCCCTTCGCGTGCCCCTCGGGTGTCAGCTCTTTATCGAGGACTATCTGGGCGATGCCGCTGCGATCCCGCACGTCGAGAAAGATAAGGTTGCCGTGATCGCGACGGCGGTTGACCCAGCCCATGAGGACCACGTGTTGACCGGCGTTGGCGGCGCGCAGATCGCCGCACATGTGAGTGCGTTCAAGATTGCCTAAAAAGTCGAGCATTTGAGAAATTCCTTCGCTGAACTTATCGGATCTTCCGAATGATTCAGCCACCTCATCAAGAGCTACCAATCAAAAAAGACAAAACACGCAAACAGGACCATGGGCAAGCCTGCGCGCTGAAGCCAGACCAAACGAGCAATCTCCTCATGGGAGGATTTGGCTTCGATATTCAGCCTCACATAGTAGGCGTTGGTTAAACGCAGAACACCCTTGGGATTGCTCGCCAGCCACACTCCAACCCCGGCGAACCCCAAACACCAGAGGGTATTGTGAAGCGATTTCATTTAGCGGAACCCTGCTCGCTGGAGCACAGCATACCGGCCAGCTCCGCGCGCGGGACCTTGGTTTGAACCCCGGTTGCAAAGTCTTTCACGGTTAGGATACCGGATGCCAGCTCGTCCTCGCCCAGGATGACGATGCGACGGGCGGTCTTGTCGGCGGCGTCGAACGACTTCTTTAGCCGGAACGAGCCGTCTCCGAGCTCAACGCTGAGGCCACCCCGTCGTAATTCGCGTGCGAGAGCCAGCGCGGCAGGATTCAGCGCCTCGCCGAGCGGGGCAATATACGCGTCGTTCTTCTCGGGCGCGGCTGCTTCGAGAGCCTGCAAGGTGAGGACGAGCCGGTCTTCGCCCATGGCAAAGCCGATGCCCGGCGCCTTGGGACCTCCGATGGCCTCGCTCAAGCCGTCGTAGCGGCCGCCGCCGAGCAGCGCGTTCTGCGCGCCGAGGCCGCCATGCGTGAACTCGAAGGTGGTTCGCGTGTAATAGTCTAGCCCGCGCACCAGCCGGTGATTGCGTCTATAGGGCACGCCCGCCGCATCCAGGGCCGCAGTCACCGCTGCGAAGTGCGTCTTTGAGGCTTCGTCAAGCGAATCGACGATCTTCGGCAGGGTTTCGATGAGGGGCTGATCCTCGGGCACTTTGCAATCGAGAACGCGCAGCGGATTCGTCACCGCCCTCCGCTGGCAGTCTTCGCACATCTTCGGCGCGAGCGGAATGAGAGCCTGCCGGAGAGTCTCGTTGTAACGCGCGCGGTCCGCCGACGAACCGACGGAATTGATCTCCAGCGTCCAGCCGGTGATGCCTAGTTCGTCGAGCAGAGTGGCCAGCATCTCGAGCACCTCGGCGTCCCTTAATGGGGATTCGCTGCCCGCGGATGGTGGCCCGATGACCTCGGCCCCGATCTGAGAGAACTGGCGATAGCGGCCCTTCTGCGGCCGCTCGCGCCGGAACTGCGGCCCGATGTAATAGAGCTTCTGCAACTGGCCAGTTTCGCCGAGCTTGTGTTCGATGTAGGCACGGACGACGCCGGCGGTGTTCTCGGGCCGCAGCGTCAGTGACTGGGCCTTCTCGGATTGAGCGCGGGCGCGGTCTTCCCACGTGTACATTTCCTTTGAGACGATATCGGTCTCTTCGCCCACGCTGCGGGCAAAGAGCCACGTATCTTCAAATACCGGAGTTCGGATCTCGCCGAAGTTATATCGCGCAAAAACACGCCGAGCGGTCGTCTCGATGCGGTTCCAGAGCGCGGTTTCGGGCGGCAGCAGGTCGCGCGTGCCGCGCACGGCTTTCAATATGGCCATAACTTTACAGTTTAAATGGACGTCCAGCGGACGCTTGCCGTGGCAGCGGGTCTAGAACGCTATTGGTCAGGCAGCGCACAAAGCAAAGCAATCTAATGGGTTCTTCATCTCATAACGGATGACCCTTTCCTTGGTCAGTCTGACCCAGGAGATCACGTTGTATGAGGTTGATTCGAAGACTATGTTGCCTTATTTGCGCGGTTTGCGGGGTTCTGTCTGCATCGAACGGGTCGGCGCAAGCCGGAAGCACAGCGCCTTGCTGATAATCCGCAGCCTGTGATGCCAGCGCAGGGCGACCGTACCGAGGGGCGACTCACAGGTCCGGTCATGGATCCGTCCTCAGGTTTACTCAGCGGGGACGATCAAGCTCAGGAGCAACAGCCAACATCGGCGCAGAAGGATGGTACGTCGCAAAAGCCCGTCTCACAGAATTCTTCCCCAAACGGACGGCCGCAACAGACCAAGCGCATCCTAGGCGTCATCCCGAATTTTCGCTCCGTCAGCATTGACGAAATACTTCCGCCGCAGTCGTGGAAAGAGAAATTCATGACGGCGACAAGATACTCCTTTGACTATTCGTCCATCTTCACTCCAGCGGTGCTGGCGGGATATTCCATGGGGACAAAAGCGACTCCTGAGTTCGGCCAGGGAGCGGCAGGTTACGGGCGCTATTTCTGGCGCGCAGTTGTCGACCAGACCATCGCGAACTACCTGGTGGTATTTGTCTTCCCGGTCATCACCCGGCAGGACAACCGCTATTACACGTTGGGCCGCGGGGGATTCTTCAAGCGAACGGGTTATGCGCTGAGCCGCGTAGTTGTTACCCGCAACGACGCAGGCCACGAGACTTTTAATACCAGCGAAGTTGTCGGAAACGGCGCCGCCGCAGGCCTTTCCAATCTTTATTATCCTGCAAGTTCGCGCACCTTCGGCAGTACCGGCGCTCAGTGGGGAGTTGGAATCGCAGGTGATGCTGCCTCGTTTTTTCTCAGAGAATTCTGGCCCGACATCAACCACCGCATCTTTCACGAGGACAACTTCAACGGAGAGCCAAAGCACTGAGAAACAGTTCAAAGTTCGCAGTTTGAATTCAAGCGATGGTCCGGCGTGAAAGCTTGCAGCTGGCTCGAACTGTTGTCGATTGTGCATCATTGCGCGAGCGGCGATAATCCAAAGGCCATGGAATATCGACTTCTGGGAGGCTCCGGCCTCAAGGTTTCTGCGCTCAGTTTCGGAGCCGCCACCTTCGGCGGCGGCAATGAGTTTTTCAAAGCATGGGGCGAGACGGACGTGGCGGAGGCAAGCCGTCTGATCGATCTCTGTATCGATTCCGGGGTCAATCTGTTTGACACTGCCGACGGATACTCCGATGGGCGTTCCGAGGAGATCCTCGGCAAAGCGCTTGGAAAGAAGCGAGAACGCGTGCTGATTTCGACCAAGGCCTATTTCCCGACGGGCGACGGGCCAAACGATCGCGGCACATCGCGGCACCACCTGCGAGTTGCGCTCGAAGCCAGCCTGCAGCGGCTCGGCACAGATCACGTGGACATCTACCATATGCACGGGTTCGACGCACTCACGCCGATCGAGGAGGTGCAGGACTCTCTGAATGAGTTTGTGCGCGAGGGCAAGGTGAATTACATTGCGGCGTCGAATTTTTCAGGTTGGCAGCTGATGAAATCGCTTGCTGTAGCCGATCGCTACGGCTGGACGCGCTTCGTGGCACACCAAGTCTACTACTCACTGGTTGGCCGCGAATATGAGTGGGAATTGATGCCGCTGGGAATCGATCAGAAGGTCGGCGCGCTCGTGTGGAGTCCGCTGGGATGGGGACGACTGACCGGCAAGATCCGGCGTGGTCAGCCCCTTCCGGAAGTCAGCAGGCTTCACAAGACCGCGGATATGGGTCCGCAAATGGCGGACGATTACCTCTACAACGTCGTTGATGCACTCGATGCGATCGCCAGGGAGACCGGCAAAACCATTCCGCAGGTGGCGCTCAACTGGCTGCTGCAGCGGCCTACTGTCTCGTCGATTATTCTCGGCGCGCGGAACGAGGAACAGTTGAAGCAAAACCTTGGGGCGAGCGGATGGAACCTGACGGCCGAGCAGATTGCGACGCTTGATAAGGCCAGCGAAGTCACGCCTGTCTATCCCTACTGGCACCAGAGGAACTTCCCAGAGCGCAACCCGCTGCCGGTGTAGAGGCTGCTCACAGTACGTTGTTCTTAGTTCGCAGTCGGCCCGGATGCCAATCACAGACGTTGTCTCGTGGGTCTTTCAGCGTCCCGCAGGGGCTAAAGCCCGCTGGTTTTGTTGCATTTTGTGGCGCGGGCTAAAGTCGCGCCTGGTTACAAAATGCCAGGGTCGCGTTTTTTCCGCAGCCTGTGACGTTCTGCTCCTTGAGGGCACTACCGGCAGTGCCATCAGCTCAGAACTAAGAACTGCGAACTTCTGGAGAGTTCTAGTCGACGTCGGCCTTATGCCAGTGGTGGTGTTTCTTATAGACGTAGCGGCCGATCATCCACCCGAAGGCGCTGCCGACAAGCACGTCGGACGGAAAGTGCTGCTGACCGAGGACGCGGGTCACGCTCACGCCGGTGGCGATCGAATACAAAGCGAACTGGTTGAGTCGCGACGGATATTCCTCTGCGAGCACGGCGGCGCTGGACCATGCGACCATGCTGTGGGAAGAAGGAAAGGACCCGTCCGTACCGACACTTGTTTGAAAGAACTTCCCCTTGGCGTTGTCGACGCTGGGTCGTTCCCGCAGGAAGATCAGCTTCATACCCTGCTCGACGACAAGACTGTTGAGCATAGCCTGGCAGCCAAGGATTCCAGTCTCGCGCAGATGTTCGCTGTCCTTCAGATGTCCCGCGCCGTAGAGAAGGACCGGCGCCGCAATCATTGGGGCAATCAGTACGTTGGAAGCTGTCGTATTGTGATCGTTGAAACTCTTGTCCCGCGAGACCACTTCGGTCATCGCCTGATGATCAGTGGTGATCGCGACCGTTACGGCGAGACCGAGGGGGATCAGATAGGCCAGGTGTTGTTCGCGGATGCGTGCCGGGCTGGACCAGATTGCACCCTGGTCCCTGAGAAGATTCATGGGCAGATTGCGCAGGGTGACGGGGGTTTGGACAGGCTTCGGCGCCTCAGGTAGTGGGGCCGCCGGGGGCCAGGTCTGCGCATGGACGCCCGGACTCAGCGCAAGGACGAGCAGAAACGTTAGGGTGATACACCGAGAGTTTTTCAACGTGGCCTTGCCGGGAGTGTTCACAATTTGCTTTGATGCTAAACGATTGGACCCACAGGGTGAGATGAAGGAAACGTCACTTCGAGGGAATCGTTCATCTCGGCCAGGTAGACCCTCGTATAGTCCAGATAATTCCGGGCATACTCAAGAATGAGTTCGCGGTCTTTGTCGCCGAGTTCGCGCCGCTGCTTGCCAGGTACGCCGGCCCACAACGTTCGCGGAGGCACGATAGTGTGTTCCGGGAGCACGGCCCCTGCTGCGATGATTGAGCCTTCGCCGATGCGGCAGTCGTTCAGGATCGTGACGCCCATTCCGATCAGCACGGCGTCTTCCACGACGCATCCATGCACGGTCGCGTTATGGCCGATCGTTACCCAGTCACCCACGGTGACCGAGTAGAGGTATCGCTGTCCGTGCAGGACCGCACAATCCTGCACATTCGAATTCGAACCGACCCGAATCGAGTTCACGTCGCCCCGGAGAACGGCGTTCATCCAGATCGAGGAATTTTCACCAAGCGTTACGTCGCCAATCACCTGCGCGGAGAGGTCGATGTAGCAGTTGGACGGAACCGTGGGAAGGTGGCCTTGATAGCGACGGATCATGGGTGCGGCACCTCAGAATGCCAGTTTACGCGAGAGCCAGGAAGAATCTTTTTGCAGGGCCGTAAGTCTGTCCAACGGGTTTTTCACGAGAAACAAATTGCACCCGAGGATTTGGGCGAATGAAAAGGAAAGCCTAGGGTTTTCCCTAATCTAGCCGGTTACATGTACTTCCGGTATGATGGTATTGAGCCTTTTGGCAGGTTTGGAGGTGGGAACCTTTGGCGGAGGTTCGCTTGCAGGAAGGCGAACCGCTTGAAAACGCGCTGCGCCGGTTTAAGCGGAAGGTACAGCAGGAAGACATCATTAAGGAAGTGAAGCGTCATTCCTATTATCTGAAGCCCGGTGAAAAGCGCCGCGTGAAGGCAGCATTAGCACGCAAGCGGAATCGCAAGAAAGCTCGCAAAGAGCAGGACTAAAATCTCTCAACACGCATCGCCAGATGTGCCGCTCAGGCTCTGACCGTTCCCCCGGCGCGAAGAGCCATTAGAGGTCGAATGAATTGGGCGGCACGTCGGGTTGTTTCACTTACATTGCTCTGGATTTAGCCGCAACCTGAGGTAATTCAGTCTCCCGTTTACGGAGACGGCAGGATTTGCCGCTCGTTTTGTGCGGCCCGGGCCCTTGTTGTTCTTCTAGGACGTACAAACAGGGAGACGGGACCGGCAAGCTCTCATGGTCATGCCCGATTTCGGATTTCAGATCCCTGTTTTTGGGGAAAACGGCCATGGAATTCATTGACAGAGTTTTGAAGTGCAGCGACTGCGGCGCAGAGTTTGTGTTCACCGCAGGTGAGCAGCTGTTTTTCCACGACAAACAATTCAAGAACGACCCCAAACATTGCAAGCAATGCAAAGCAAAGCGCGCGAGTGGCGGGCGGGTGCGTGCTGAAACGCGGACGACGTGTTCAGCCTGTGGCACGGAGACCACGGTCCCGTTCAAGCCTACTCAGGGCAGGCCTGTGCTGTGCCGTGCCTGTTTCCAGAAGCAGCCGTTGAAACCCGTGGCGGCAGCAACTACGAAACAGACTACGTCGGCGGCGAACTAGACCCTGGGGCGATGTTGTTTTGGGCCCGCGATCTCATTTTCGCGATTGCTTGAGTGCTCTGTGGCCGATGTCGTGGCGGTAATACATACCGTCGAAGTGAACCTGCGCCATCGCCTCGTAGGCGCGATCGAGCGCCTGCTCCAGAGACTCGCCGGTTGCGGTAACACCCAGTACGCGCCCACCACTGGTCACCAGCTGATTGCCGATGCGTGATGTGCCCGAATGAAAAACCTCAACGCCGGGGGTCTGCGCGGCGCTCGACAAGCCGCCGATCGGCAGCCCAGTCTTGTAGCTGCCGGGATATCCGGAGGAGCTTGCTACAATGCAGGCCGAAGCGCCGGATGCCCAGCGGATCTCCACTTCTGATAAGCGGCCGTCAATGCAGGCTTCCAGGGCATCCACCAGGTCCGATTCGAGTCTCATGAGGATGGCCTGCGTCTCGGGATCACCAAAGCGCGCGTTATATTCAAGCACCTGCGGACCTCGCGCCGTCATCATCAGGCCGCAGTAGAGCACGCCGACAAATGGGGTATTCTCCTGAGACATGCCGCGCACCGTGGGCTCTGCGATGTGGTGCAGAATCCACTCCGTCATCGTCGGCTCCAGCATTTCCGACGTGGAGTAGACGCCCATTCCGCCGGTGTTCGGACCGGTGTCTCCTTCGCCGATGCGTTTGTGGTCCTGCGCAGGAACCAGCGGCACGACGTGCGTGCCATCGGAGAGGCAGAGAAAGCTCAGCTCCTCGCCTTCGAGAAACTCCTCCACCACAACCTGGAATTCGGCTGTTCCGAGCAGATCCCCTGAAAAAAGCCCTTGAGCCGTTTCCTCAGCGAAATGGCGCGTCGGGCAGATGATGACTCCTTTGCCGGCCGCCAGGCCATCCGCCTTCACCACGATCGGTGGATGAAACAGCTTGATGGATTCCTCCACCTCTTTAGCGCTTGTACAAATGGCGTAGTTGGCAGTCGGGATCTGATGGCGCTTCATGAATTGCTTGGCGAATGCTTTGCTCGACTCGAGCCGGGCCGCTTCGCGTGTGGGTCCGAAGATGCGATAGCCGCGCTCCGTGAAGGCATCGACTACACCGAGCGAGAGCGGAAGCTCAGGGCCAACGATGGTCAGCTCAGGCTGTTCAGCCTCTGCCAGGCGCACCATTGCCGTCACGTCTTTCAGGTCCACCGGAACGCACCGCGCCACCTGCGCCATGCCGCCGTTGCCGGGCGCGCACACTACCTCCGTAACGCGTGGACTGCGGCTCACCGCCCAGGCGAGCGCGTGCTCGCGTCCACCTGAACCAAGGATCAAAACCTTCATGGGAATGCCCCCACGGCTTCGGATCTGCCAAAGCTCGAAAGGTTATGGTCGGAAATCGAGGTGGGGTAAGTCAAACGCACTGCGCGTGCGGCGGACTGCGCCTTGCGCGTAAAGCGCATTGGCACGACCGCCTGGGCCTTCGAAAAGCGAAAACGCAAGGGCACAGTAAGATTATTCCTGGGCCAAACTTGGTCGAACGCCGCATCAAGCCGTACAAGCAGCAGGTCGCCGAAGAATTGCGTCGCGCTGAGCAACGGCGCACATTCTGAGAGAGAAACCAGACATTCGGCCTGATGATCGTTGCCGCCGTGATCCTCTTGTGGCGGCTCCTTCATACAAACCCGAAATGGATATTCCCTCCGGGATGGTGGCGGCCGTAATAGCAGGGAACGAGGGAACAAGAGGGCAAAGGAACCGTGGAACAGGAAGCGCGCCGCCGATGAACTCGCTCCCAAAACCGGAGCTGCCTGCCGTTCTGCTGCTTGGCCCGACGGGAAGCGGCAAGACGGCTTTGTCGCTTGCGCTTGCGGAGCGGTTCGATGGGGAGATCGTTAGCTGCGACTCGGTCGCGGTTTATCGCGGGCTGGACCTTGGCACTGCCAAGCCAACTCCCGAGGAGCGTGCCCGCGTTCCGCACCACCTGATCGACGTGGCCGATCCCGACGAGCCTTTCACCGCTGGCGAATATAGCCGTCGTGCCCGTGCAGCCCTGCGCGAGATTGCTGATAAAGACAAGTTACCGATCGTGACCGGCGGAACGGGCCTCTATCTGCGCGCGTTGACGGAGGGTCTGTTTGCGGGTCCAGCACGCCACGAAGAGCTTCGCGAGCGGCTGCGGCGGAGTGCAGAGACGCGTGGCAGTACGTGGCTGCACCGGATTTTGAACCGGCTCGATCCCGCATCGGCGGCGCGCGTTCACGCGAACGATACGCCCAAGCTGATACGTGCGATTGAAGTATGCCTGGCTGCTCGCCGGCCCATGTCGCAGATGCTCGAGCGCGATCCGCTCATGGGATTCCGGCTGCTGCGCATCGGCCTCAATCCGCCGCGCGCTGGGCTCTACGAGCGCCTCAACCGCCGCTGCGCCGAGATGTTCGCAGCCGGACTGGTCGAAGAGACGCGTGGCCTCTTCGAGCGTTACGGCCCGATCAAAGCGCTCGATTCGCTCGGCTACAGACAAGCACAGCTCGTGCTTGACGGATCGCTGGGGGTCGAGGAGGCGATCAAGGCCGCACAACAAGGCCATCGCAACTACGCCAAGCGCCAACTCACCTGGTTCCGGCGCGAACCGGACGTGCAGTGGCTCGAAGCCTTCGGAGATGATCCAGATACTCTGACCCGGGCTGTAGAGATCGTCAATTCAATTCCAGGGATGAATCGAGGTCGCGAAAATCGAAGCTCGGAAGCACCCCGCAGGAGCTGAACCCCTCCTCGTTTCGCAACACCCTCTGCACGACTGAAGTCGTGCCCTGACAGTGCGAGCACAACGACTGCAATCGAGACGGCTCGCAGTCCGTCGAGCGATGGAATATCGTGGCCGCCGGAACCTGAGACGCGATTTAGCGACGACACACCCGTCATCGGGCCTCATCATAGACCGCTTCAGGCGCAGCGTTTGTCTCTAGGATGTCAGAGAGAAGTAAAAGATGTGCTATCCGGTAAACTGAACCGTGGTGTGCGGCGCGATACGCGCGCAGAAACGGAGTTCGCATTGGCAGATACGCTCTACGACGTAGCGATTATCGGCAGCGGGCCGGCGGGATACACCGCGGCGATTCGCGCAGGTCAGCTTGGGCTGAAGGTGGCCCTCATTGAGTCGGCGAACGTGCTCGGCGGAACGTGCTTGCACGTGGGATGCATCCCAACCAAGGCTCTGCTTTTCAATGCTGAACTCTGGGACCACCTCAAGCACGCGGCTGAATACGGCATCGAGGGTGTCGACGGCCGCACGCTCGACTGGGACGCCGTGCAGAAGCGCAAGACCGCGATCGTCGATAAGCACACGAAGGGCCTCGGGTTTCTGATGAAGAAAAACAAGGTCTCCGTGATTTCCGGCTACGGCCGGTTGACCGGCGGCGCCAAAGACAGGGTACACACGGTCGAACTGACCGGAGCGGCCGGGGCGAAGAGCGAGGTCAAGGCAAAGAACATCATCCTTGCGAGCGGCTCTGATGCCAAGACCATCTTCGGTCTCCAGCCCGACGACCGTATCCTGACGAATATTGAGATGCTCGCTGTTCCGCAGGTGCCCAAGTCGCTGATCGTGATCGGCGCGGGTGCCGTGGGAGTCGAGTTCAGTTCGATCTTTCGCAGCTTCGGCACGGAGGTCGCGCTGGTGGAGTTTCTGCCTCGCATTGTGCCGTTCGAAGACGAAGAGATTTCGAAGGAGCTGACCCGCGTCTTCAAGAAACGCGGCATCGACATCAACACAGGAGCGAAGGTCGAGAAGATTGAAAAGACCGGTTCGGGCGTGAAGGTTACATGGACGGCCGCGAACGGCAAGCCTGTCGAGAAGGAAGCGGAAAAGATTCTCGTCGCGGTGGGCCGCGCTCCGCGCACGAGCGATGTGGGTATAGAGAAGACGAAGATTGAGCTCGACCGCGGATTCGTGAAGGTAAACCAAGTGCAGGAGACGGCAGAGCCCGGTATCTACGCCATCGGCGACATCGTTGCCGGGTTTCCGCAGCTTGCACACGTCGGAGCTATGAGCGGAATTGTCGCGGTGACGAAGATCGCGGGGCGGCAGTTTCGCGCGGTCCGTCGCGAGCGCATCCCTGCCTGCACGTATTGCGATCCGCAGATCGGGTCGGTGGGATTGACCGAGGCCCAGGCCAGAGAACGCGGCCTCGAGATCAAGGTCGGCAAGTTTCCGTTTGCCGGCAACTCCAAGGCGACTATCGTCGGCAGTCACGATGGCTTCGTGAAGATCGTGGCGGACGCGAAGTATGGCGAAATCCTCGGCGTACACATCATCGGCCCGCAGGCGACCGAACTCATCGCCGAGGCCGTCGCCGTGATGGAGCTCGAAGGCACTATCGACGAGCTGATGTTCACGATTCACGCGCATCCCACGCTGACCGAAGCGATGCTCGATGCCTACGCCGCCGTCGAAGGTATGGCGATCAACGCGTAACGTGACGGACAGCTCAGACACGCTCGCAAATGGGGCGCTGGCTCACAGCGCAATTCACACGCCTGCCATGGCTTCGAGCCGGAAGGTGCTTGTGTTGCGCCTTGCACGATGGCTTGGTCTCGGCTTGGTGTGCCTCTGGTCGCTTGCAGTGCTAATGCTTCTTGCCTTTCGGTGGATCGACCCGCCGACGACAGCGGTACACATTGAACGCCGGCTGCAGGCCTGGATCCACGGCAAGCCGTATCAAGAGCGCTACAAGTTTGTTCCGCTGAGCCAGATCTCGCTCGATTTCCAGCACGCTGTCATCGCCGCTGAGGACGGGCGCTTCTATCAGCACCATGGATTCGATTGGCACCAGATCCAGATCGCTGCCGACGACGACATGGATGGCAAGCGCGTGCGCGGAGCCTCCACCCTAACCCAGCAACTCGTCAAGAATCTGTTCTTCGGGACCAGCCGCTCTGTTCTGCGAAAGGGCGCGGAGTTCACACTGGTGCCGGTGGCCGAACTGGTTCTCGGCAAGCAGCGCATTCTGGAGCTCTACCTCAACGAGGTCGAATGGGGCCCAGGCATCTACGGTGCTGAGGCGGCGTCTCGCAACTACTACAGAACAGGAGCCCGGAGTATCGATCGGGAACAAGGAGCGCGGCTGGCTGCGATTTTGCCCTTGCCTCTGAGGCGACGGCCCGAGCGCATGAATCGTTACAGCGGCCTCATCCTCGAGCGGATGCGACAGATGGGTTGGTGAGCGGAACGACGGCGGGTTCCTCCGCTCCCTGCAATTCGTTTCGGTCGGTCGGAATGACGGCCCAATTTAGGTCCCGGGAAAAGGTGGTTTTCCACCATGCCGCCACAAGGCCGCGACAGGCACCCCACGAACGAGGACCTATCCGTGAGGGGTCTGCGGATGGCGACCCGAGTTTTTTCCGCTTCGATGGTGCTTACAGTTCGGTGGATTTGGCTTCTTCCAGCTCTTTCGCTTTCGCGATGAAGCCGGTTAGCGGCATCGAGCCCTGGTCGCCTTTTCCGCGCGTGCGCACGCTGACCGATCCGGTCGATTCTTCCTTGTCGCCGAAGACGAGGATGTAGGGGATCTTCTGGTTGGCGAGATCGCGAATCTTCGCATTCATCTTCTCGTTGCGCGCGTCGACCTCGACGCGGAAGCCCGCCGCTTTCAATTCGGTCTCGACCTTCTCTGCGTAGGCGAGATGTCGCTCGCTGATCGGCACCAGCCCAATCTGCACAGGCGCCAGCCATAGCGGAAAGGCTCCGGCATAGTGCTCGATCAGCACGCCGAAGAAGCGCTCGACCGATCCGAAGAGCGCGCGATGCACCATCACCGGCTGATGCCGCTCCCCATCCTCGCCCACGTATTCGAGCTCGAAGCGCGCCGGCAGGTTGAAGTCAAACTGCACAGTCGAGAGCTGCCAGAGCCGCCCCAGCACGTCCACTAGCTTGATATCGATCTTGGGACCGTAGAAGGCGGCCTCGCCCGGAATCGTCTTGTACGGGATGCCCCTGGCCTTCAGCACGTTTTCGAGCGAACCAGTGGCGAAGTTCCAATTCTCGTCCGAGCCCACGTAATGTGCGCGGTCCTTCGGATCCCATGTGCTGAGCTCGACCTTGTACTCCTTGAAGCCGAACGTCTTCAGGACTACCTCGGCAAAATCGATGCAGGCCACCACTTCGCTCTCGATCTGCGATGGCATGCAGAAGATGTGCGCATCGTCCTGTGTGAAGCCGCGCACGCGCAACAGACCGTGCATCGTTCCCGAGCGCTCGTAACGGTAGACGTTGCCCAGTTCGGCGTATCGCGCGGGCAGATCGCGATAGCTCTTCGGCGAGTTCTTGTAGATGAGAATGTGGAACGGACAGTTCATCGGCTTCATGCGATACATGGCATCGTCCAGTTCCATTGGCGTGAACATGTTCGACGCATAGAAGCCCTCGTGCCCGCTTGTCTGCCACAGGTTCACGCGCGCCACGTGCGGTGTGTAGACGAGCTGATAGCCGCGCCGCAGGCACTCTTCTTTCATCCAGTCCTCCATGATCTTGCGGATCATGGCGCCCTTCGGATGCCAGAAGATCAAGCCCGCTCCGGCCAGTTCCTGAACGCTGAATAGATCAAGCTGCTTGCCCAGTACGCGATGATCGCGCTTCGCCGCCTCCTCGAGCCGCGTGAAGTGCGCATCCATATCCTTTTGCGAGAAAAATGCCGTGCCGTAGATGCGTTGCAGCTGCGGATTCTTCTCGTCGCCCAGCCAGTACGCGCCTGCCAGGCTCGTCACCCTCACAGCCTTCACGCGGCCTGTCGAGGGTACGTGCGGGCCGCGGCAGAAATCCACGAACTTGCCGTTGCGGTAGAAGCTCACCTGCGAACCAGGCTCGGTGAACTTTGTCACGAAGTGCGTCTTCATGAAGTCGCCGTCTTTGTTAAATTCAGCCAGCGCTTGCTCGCGCGGCTCGTATTCGCGCACAAACTTCTCGTCGCGGGCCACGACCTCGGCCATCTTCTTCTCGATCGCGGCAAGATCTTCGGGCGTAAACGGCTTCTCGCGATAGAAATCGTAGAAGAATCCCGAGTCGGTCGCCGGCCCGTGCCCAAGTTTCGTCTCCGGAAACAGTTCCAGCACTGCCGTCGCCAGCACGTGTGCGGCTGAGTGGCGCACCACCTTGAGCGCCTCCGGATCGCTCTCCTTCACCAACTCCAGTTTGGTGTCTTCCTTCAGGGGCGTGGAGAGATCCACCAGCCGCGGCGTTGACTCATCCTCGGCTGCGTACATCGCGGCCTCCGTCTCGCCTTCCGCGGTCGCCGCCTTGAGCACCGTTGCGTTCACCGGAGTGACCCGGGCGACCACCGATGCGGCAGCAAGCCGCGGCGAGATGTCGTTGGCGATTTCAAGCGGCGTCGTGCCCGCAGGCACTTCGCGGACGCTTCCGTCGGGGAGATGAATGGCAATGCTTTGCGTGCTCATGATGATTTCGGAATCCTGAAAGACCGCAGAATCTTGGTCATGTTCAGGATATAACGCTGCGATTGGAACCATCTCGCAGAGCAGATTCTTTCTCCCGACGGCCTTTGCACCTTACTATGGCTCTTCGGGAGAAATCCGCTCATGCGCCTGTATCCAGCCGTTCTAGCTGTTGCCTTTTTCCTGTCCATCGCCGCATCCGGCCAAGCGCCCACCGCCGAGACGACGCCTGCGCCGACAGAGGAGCAGATCAAGGCTGCGGCAGAGATGCCCTTTCGCGATGCCTCCCTGCCCATTGAAAAGCGCGTTGACGATCTCGTCGGGCGGCTCACACTCGAAGAAAAAGTCTCGCAGCTGATCGATCGTGCCGCGCCCATTCCCCGCCTCGATATCCCTGGCTACAACTGGTGGAATGAAGGCCTGCACGGCATCGCGCGCTCCGGCTTTGCCACGCTCTTCCCGCAGGCGATCGGCAATGCCGCAACGTGGGATGCGCCACTCGTCCATTCGATCGGCGAGGTCGTATCTACTGAAGCGCGGGCGAAGTACAACGACGCCATCGCCCACGACAATCACGAGCGCTATTTCGGCCTGACCATCTGGTCGCCAAATATCAACATCTTTCGCGATCCGCGCTGGGGACGCGGACAGGAGACCTACGGTGAAGATCCCTTCCTGACCGGACGCCTTGGTACCGCGTTCGTTGAAGGCATCCAGGGCGACGATCCTCACTACCTGCGGGCGATCGCCACACCCAAGCACTATGCGGTTCACAGCGGCCCGGAATCCACGCGGCACAAGGCCAACGTCGATCCCAGCGAGCACGACCTCTGGGACACCTATTTGCCCGCCTTCCGCGCTACGATCACTGAGGGGAAAGCCGAGTCGATCATGTGCGCCTACAACCGGGTCAACGGGGAGCCCGCCTGCGCCAGCAAGATGCTGCTCAGGGACATCCTTCGCGGCGATTGGCGCTTTCAGGGATTCGTCACGTCGGACTGCGACGCCATCGACGACTTCTCGCAGCCGAACGGCCATCACTTCTCCGCCGACCACGCCGCGGGTTCAGCCGCGGGCGTTCTGGCCGGAACCGACCTTGACTGCGGACGGGCTTACCTTGCCCTCACGGACGCTGTTCACAAAGGTCTGCTCACCGAAGCGCAGCTCGATATCTCCGTCAAGCGTCTTTTCACCTCTCGCATTAAGCTCGGCATGTTCGATCCTCCGCAGCGGGTGCCATTCTCGTCGATTCCGTATTCGGCGGTGAACTCGCCTGAAGACGCCGCCCTTGCCCTGCGCGCCGCGCGCGAATCGATGGTGCTGCTCAAGAACGACGGCCACTTTCTCCCGCTCGATCCCGCAAGGAAGCAGACCATTGCCGTCATCGGTCCGCTTGCCGGCTCGCGCATCGCGCTCGAAGGCAATTACAACGCGATTCCGCTGCATACGATTCTCCCCATCGACGGCATCGAATCCGAGTTCGGACACGATCATGTCCTGTTCGCGCAGGGGTCGCCTTACGTCATGGGCGGCGAGGTCCCGGTACCGCGGACCATGCTTCGCGCTGCGAGCGACTCGACCGTAGAGGGTCTCGAAGGACAGTACTTCTCGCATCCTTCCTTCGATGGCGCTCCGGAGATGGTGCGCGTGGACAAGGAGATCGACTTCGACTGGGCCTTCGCAAATCCCGTCCAGCCAACCGATACCGCTGCGCAGGCCTTCGCCGTCCGGTGGGCGGGAGCGATCGCCGCGCCGGTTGCCGAGACGCTCAACTTTCAGGTCCGGCTGCCGTTCTGCTATCCATGCGCAGGCAAGCTGAAGTTTGCCATCTACCTTGATGGCAAGCAACTCGAGCCGGCTGCGCCGCCGACGCCGACCACATCCCACCTGCCGCCCTCGGGCCGCAACTACGGGGCAATCCAGCATTTCGCAATTCCCTTTGCAGACACGCGCCGCCACGATCTCCGCATCGAGTACATCCAGTCGGGGCGCATCCAGGGAGCCGGCCTCGCCTTTGAGTGGAGCCCACGCCACGAACTCCTGCAGGACCTGGCTGTCGAAGCCGCGAAGAAGGCTGACGTCGTCCTGGCGTTCGTAGGCCTCACGCCGCGCCTCGAAGGCGAAGAGATGCGGGTCGAAGCAAAGGGCTTCTCCGGCGGTGACCGGACCGACCTCGTTCTGCCCGACGTCCAGCAACAACTCTTCGAAGCTGTTGCGAAAACCGGTAAACCGATGGCCGTTGTCCTGCTCAATGGCAGCGCACTGGCCGTGAACTGGGCCCAGCAGAACGCTCGCGCCTTGCTGGAGGCTTGGTACCCTGGCCAATCGGGCGGGCAGGCAATCGCCGAGACCCTCAGCGGCAAGAACAATCCAGCGGGCCGTCTCCCGATCACGTTCTACGCAGGTGTAGACCAGCTTCCTGCCTTCGACGACTATTCCATGGCCAATCGCACCTACCGTTACTTCAAGGGCAGACCCCTCTTCGCCTTTGGTGACGGACTCAGCTACACCACGTTCGCCTACTCCGATCTGAAGCTGTCATCCAAAACGCTGAAAGCCGGCAACACACTCACCGTCGAAGCTGAAGTCCGCAATACCGGCTCGGCAGCTGGGGACGAGGTTGCTGAACTCTACCTCGTTCCTCCGCAGTCCGGCCCCGCGCCCAGACTTGCCCTCGCTGGATTCCAGCGGTTTCACCTCAATCCCGGCGAGACGCAGCACATCAGCTTCCAGCTTGATCCGCGCAGCCTCTCCCAGGTCGACGAAAAGGGAGTCCGCGCCGTAACTCCCGGCAACTACAGGATTTCCCTCGGCGGATCTCAGCCTGACGGCGAGCGAGGAACGGGAAATCAATCCGTCGCCTTCACAATCACCGGCACAAAGGAACTTCCGCGCTAGGCAGAGTCTGGGACGAATCGAATTCTCGAAAACCGGATCGAGAGCTCCCTCAGGGCTAAAGCCCTCAATATTTTGCGGCGCGACCGAAGTCGTGCCCTTTCACAGAGCGATTTCCCTCCCTTTCCCAAAATTAGTTGTTGCAACGAATATCTTGCTCCCGCATCCAAGACTGGTGAAAGGAGCCAACCATGGCAACAACCACCGCAACCACCGCAACCACCACTACCTGGAAACTCGACCCGGCTCATTCCCACGCCGAGTTCAAGGTCAAGCACATGATGATCTCCAACGTGAAGGGCAGCTTCAGCAGCCTCTCCGGTACGCTGACGGAACACGCCACCGACGCCACTCTCTCCTCCGTTGAAGCGACAATCGATATCGGCACCATCTCCACTGGCGACGCCCAGCGCGACACGCATCTCAAGAGCGCCGATTTCTTCGATGTCGAAAAGTACCCAACCATGACCTTCACTTCTACCCAGGTCAAGCCCAACGGCGACGGCGGATATGACGTTACCGGTGACCTCACGATGCACGGCGTCACGCGCCAGCAGACCTTTGCTGTCGAAGGTCCGACTCCGCCTACCAAGGATCCCTGGGGCAACACTCGCATCGGCCTCTCCGCCACTGCGAAGATCAACCGCAAGGACTACGGCCTGAACTGGAATGCGGCACTCGAAGCCGGCGGTGTCCTGGTTGGCGAAACCGTGAGCGTCACGCTGGAAGTTCAGTTCGTAAAAGCGTAACCAGGGGGCAGAGGTCAGGGATCAGGAATCAGAGATCGCGAAGATCACAGAAAAACGAAGCATGAAGAATGAACACGGCACGGTGAAATCCGTGCCGTCTGCATTTTCGATGACCTGATCCCTGACCTCTGACCCTGATCTCTAGAATAGTTGTTGCAACGAATATCTTGCTTGCGCATCCAATACCTGTGAGCCAAAAGAGGAGCCGGGCCTTCGGAAGACGATTGCCGAAGTCGCCGGACGGAGGTCCAACATGTCGCTTCGTGCGGTCAAACAGATTCTCGAAACCAAACCAACCATCGAGGGCGCAGGCGTAAAGCTGCAGCGCGCCTTCGGTTTTGGCAAAACCAAGGAGTTCGATCCGTTCCTGTTGCTGGATGACTTCCGCAACGAGAACCCTGCGGACTACATCGCCGGATTCCCATGGCACCCACACCGCGGCATCGAGACCATCACCTACGTGCTCGCAGGCGAGGTGAACCACGGCGACAGCCTCGGCAACAAGGGTCGCATGTCCGCCGGCGACGTGCAGTGGATGACCGCGGGCAGCGGCATCCTGCACCAGGAGATGCCCAGGGGTGACGCGAACGGCCGCATGCACGGGTTCCAGCTTTGGGCAAACCTGCCCTCGCATCTGAAGATGACCGACCCGCGCTACCAGGACATTCCGTCGTCCGCGATCCCCGAGGTCACAGAGGATGACGGAACGAAAGCTCGTATCATCGTTGGCGAGTTCTGGGGCAAGCGTGGTCCGGTCGAGGGTGTGGCCGCCGATCCGAACTACGTCGATATCGCGGTGCCGCCGAACAAACTGCGCCGCATCAAGGTCGATGTCACGCGGAACGCCTTCGCTTACGTATTCGCCGGCTCCGGAACCTTCCGCGATGGGTCTGATCCGCAGGCTGTGCTCACCGAATCGGCTGTTGATCCGAATGCTCCGGCAAAGTACGATGCGAAGAACCACTCGCTTGTGCTGTTCGATCGCGGCGACGAGATCGTCGTCAAGGCCGGCCCTGAAGGAATCCGCTTCCTGCTTGTCTCGGGGCAGCCGCTCGAGGAGCCGGTAGCCTGGTACGGTCCGATCGTGATGAATACCCAGGCTGAACTTCAAACAGCCATGCGCGAACTACAAACCGGAAAGTTCATCAAGCACCAGTAAGCAGTTCCGCATCGCTCGAGTCCCGACCTGATCTTCAGATCGGGGCTCTTTTGTTTTGTGCCCATCCTCCCTGCCTCGATCTTCGCCACCTGCGCGCCCTGCCATCGGAGTGTTGTGTTACCCTCTCCGACGATCCCAGAAAGGTCTTTCAGGCCATGCCGAAACGCATTTCTTGCATGCTTGCACTTCTCACTGTTTTCTTACCCGTGTCGTGCGCTGTCGCCCAATTCCCAGGGATGACGCCGGCGAAGCATTATCCGTGGTCCGACAAAAGTCTCTCTCCAGATCAGCGGGCCGACATGGTCATCAAGGAGATGACCCTCGACGAGAAGATCCAGCTTTTGCACGGTCCCGGCTGGCAGGCCATATTCGCTCGACCGGAATCCGGCCCGCTCACCCGGGCCATCTCAGTGCTCGGCTTCATTCCGGGGATCCCCCGCCTCGGCATTCCAGATCTCCAGATGACCGATTCAAACCAAGGTGTCTCAGGTGCGGGTGCGACGGGCCATTACGCGACCGCCCTGCCTTCCGGAGAAGCGATGGCGGCCGCCTGGGATCCTGCGCTCTCCTATGAGATTGGCACAATGCTCGGGCACGAGATGCGCGCCATGGGATTCAATATGTCG
This sequence comes from Occallatibacter sp., assembly GCA_035262585.1. Lineage (GTDB taxonomy): Bacteria > Acidobacteriota > Terriglobia > Terriglobales > Acidobacteriaceae > Telmatobacter. Next base: position 24,666 of record DATFSO010000170.1, read on the forward strand.
CTGGGCTCCGGTGTCAACATGGTCCGCGAACCACGCAATGGCCGCACCTTCGAATACAAGGGCGAAGATCCTCTCCTTGCCGGCACTCTTGCAGGTCAGGAATTGAAAGCGGAAAAAGCGCTTCATATCATCACCGATCTGAAGCATTTCGCAGTCAATGACCAGGATGCCGGCCGCATTGTCGTCAATTCGATCATCAGTCAGCGTGCCATGCGCGAGAGCGATCTGCTCGCGTTTGAGATTGCGCTCAAAGATTCCGGAGCCGGGGCAATCATGTGCTCCTATAACCGCATCAATGGAACCTACGCGTGCGAAAACCCCTACACTCTGACCGACGTACTGAAGAAGGATTTCGGTTTCAAAGGCTTCGTAGTCTCTGACTGGGGCGGCACACAGAGCACGGTCAAGGCGGCCTTGGCTGGACTCGATGTCGAGATGCCCGGTAACGATTCCTTCGGCGCACCACTGAAAAAGGCCGTCGAGAGCGGCGAAATGCCCATGGACCGGCTCAATGACATGGTGCATCGCGTTCTACGCACTCAATTCGATTCTGGCATCTTTGACGATCCGCCCCAACACGAATCCCCCGACACGATGCGCGGATTCGAAGTTGCGCAGAAGACCGAGGAGCGAGGCGCTGTTCTGCTGAAGAATTCAAAGACTCAGCTCCCACTCGACGCTGCCTCCGTCAAGTCAATCGCAGTGATCGGCGGACATGCGGACGTAGGAGTAATGTCTGGAGGCGGATCTTCGCAGGTTTCGCCCGCAGGCGGCAATCCTGTTCCGCCCTCACCCGAACTGCTGAAGAATCCGCTGGCCTCCTTCATGTTGGTAGAGGTATATCATCGCTCAGCGCCGCTGAAGGGGATAGAAACAAAAGCGCCCCACGCAGTCGTCAGATTCGATTCCGGCACTGATCCGGCCGCGGCTGCAGCGCTCGCCAAGTCGTCGCAAGTGGCAATCGTGTTCGCCGTACAGCACGAGTCGGAGGGGATGGACCTGAAAAACCTCTCGCTTCCTGACAAGCAGGACGCTCTCATTGAAGCGGTGGCCGCAGCCAATCCGCACACTATCGTGGTTCTGGAGACCGGCGGTGCAGTACTCATGCCGTGGATCGACAAGGTTGCAGCCGTGATCGAAGCGTGGTATCCCGGTATTCGCGGTTCAGAGGCTATCGCAAACTTGCTCTTTGGAGACGTCAACCCATCGGGGAAGCTTCCTCTCAGCTTCCCAGTTAGTGAGTTAGACCTGCCCCACCCCGTGCACGTCGATCCTCCAAGAGCCGATGCTGACCACAAGGTTCCCAAACTCGCCGGCGCTCCAGGAATGATCGGAATGGCCATGGGAATCGCGCCGCCTTTTGACGCGCAATACGATGAAGGAATCAAGGTCGGATACAAGTGGTACGACGGAGAAAAAAAACCTGTCCTTTTCCCATTCGGCTTCGGGCTCTCCTACACCACCTACGCTTATTCGGCACTCACCGTCACATCGGGCGAGACAACCACCGTATCCTTCACGGTAAAGAACACCGGCAAGCGCGCCGGCAGTGAGATCGCAGAGGTCTATGCATCCTTGCCGGATGCCGCGGCAGAGCCTCCAAATCGCCTCGTTGGCTGGACAAAGATCGACCTCGCGCCAGGAGAATCCAAACAAGTCTCCGTACCGATTCGGCGTGACCGTCTCAACATCTTTGACGAAGCATCCGACTCGTGGAAGCTGGTGCCGGGCCAGTACGTCATTCGCGTCGGCGCATCCTCGCGCAATCTGCCGTTGCAGCAGACCATCTCGTTCTAACGCGATGAATTGGGTGCATCAGGTGCTGCACGCTAAGATGGTTTGCGGTGATGGATCTGACGGCCGCGGATTGTTTCCTTGGTTCCACAGGAGAGATTTCGATGGACCTTGGTTTGAAGGACAAGCTCATCGTGGTCACGGGCGGCGCGGCCGGCATAGGCGCGGGCATCTCCCGTGCATGCCTTGCCGAGGGCGCGCGTGTTGTTGTGCTGAGCCGCCGATCGGAGAACGTGCAGGCCTTCATGACTGAGATGCAGGAAGCGTCGGCTCATTGCGACCTTGTCGAAGCACAACTCGAGGATCTTGAGCGGTGCCGGTCTGCCGTTGCGGAGATCGAAAACCGACACGGCGATATTTACGGCTTGGTGAACAACGCGGGCGTGAATGACGGCGCAGGGCTAGAGAAGGGTAGCGTGGCGCGATTCGTCGAAAGCCTGCAGAAGAACCTGATCCACTATTACGCGCTCTCGCACTATGCCTTGCCCTCACTCAAGCGGATGCAAGGAGCGATCGTCAACATCAGCTCGAAGGTGGCGTTGACGGGCCAGGGCAACACATCCGGTTATGCGGCGAGCAAGGGAGCACAGCTGGCGCTCACGCGCGAGTGGGCGGCAGAGCTGCTGAAGTACAACATTCGTGTCAACGCGGTTCTGCCGGCCGAGGTAATGACTCCTCTGTATCGCCGCTGGCTGGATACACTTGGGGATCCTGAAGCCGAGCTCAACCGGATCACTGACAAGATCCCGCTTGGACATCGCATGACGCTCGCCTCAGAGATTGCGGCCGCGACGGTCTTTCTGCTGTCGCCAACGCAATCCGGACATACAACCGGTGAGCAGCTCATTGTCGATGGCGGCTATGTGCATCTGGACCGCGCGTTGACTTAGGCCTGCGCGCCAGCTAGCGAAAAGTCATTCGAGTTGATGGCTTCAGTTGGAATTTGCCGTGGCCAGCATACGGTGAACATGCTTCCCTTGCCGACTGTAGATACAACGTCGATCGTTCCGCCGTTGCGAAGGATGAGCTTCTTCACGGCCCAAAGACCCATGCCGTTGCCGCGCTCTCCTTTTGTGCTGACGCCAAACTGGAAGATGTTTTCGAGCATTTCAGGTGGGATGCCTGCGCCCTGATCTTCGACCGCCACCAGCACATTGTCGCGGCGGCCTTCAATTCCGATTCGCACCTTCGCTCCACGGCGCGTGGTAGCTTCGCATGCGTTTCGGACGAGGTTCAAGAGCACCTGTCGTGTCTGCATCGAGTAGGCGTTCACGCTGCAGTCGCCTGCGCTCTGAATTACGAGCTCAATTCCGCGCTGCCGGAGCAGCGGATCCATCAGAAACCGGACCGATTCGGCCGAGGAGAGAATATCGGTCTTCTCCGGTCGCTGATCTTCCCGGAAGAAGCCCAGGGTCGACCGCGTAATGGTGCCGATGCGGCGCACCTCCTCGGCAGCCTGTTCGGCCAGAAACTTGATATCGTCTGGCGCAGAGGGATTCCTCTCAATCAGAAACATGAAGTTCTGAATCGCGGTGAGCGGATTATTGATCTCGTGTGTTACCACCGCCGACATCTGGTTCCACTCTTCCAGCTTGCGCGCCGCCAGCAGGCTGTCCTCAACCTGCGCCTTCTCGCACTGCGCGTCTTTCAGACGCTGGGCGTAGGCAATGATTTCAAGGCCCAGATCCGGCGCCCGGCGCACGAGTTGGAGAGCGACGCAACCTGAAAAGACTGCGGTCACAATGTTGGCCCAGGCGCCGATCCAGAAGAGCGGAGCCCAGGTCGTAACCACTTCCATCATGTGAGTTGCGCCGCACGCCGCGATAAAGAGGGCAAATCCCACCAGGAAGAACACCCAATCACGTGCCATGGTGCGGCCGGTTTTGCGCGCGAGGTAGAGCAAAGTGCCGCAGATGCTGAAGTAACTCAGAAAGGTGATGGCGTTCGAGATGGCCATCGTCCAGATCAGTCGCTGGTCCTGCCGCCAGCACACCGCATGAGGCATCAGGGAAGAATACATAACATCGACCTGCCAATCCTGCATAATCCATGTATCGCTTGCAAGACAAGGGCAATGCGCGATGGGAAGGGCTCTCGCGCGTCAGGGCTATCGCAATTCCTGAGAAGCTGTATCTAAGCCAATTCCTCCAAGTCGACGCGACCAACCCAGGGTGCCCAAACGACAGGTCTTTGTCATTGGGGTAGAACTAGCAGGGAACGACTTCGCAAAAAATCCCGAAAAGGCCATGGCAACTCAGGAATTGCCAGAAGGCCCAAAGATCGAGAATCCGGGAGACCCGAATTCTTAACGCGATCTAGCGAGTCGGCTGGGGGACCGGACTTCAAACCGCGGCATGATGATAGAGACGTTTTACCAGCGTTGAAGCGATCAGGCAACCAAGTTTTTCCTCAGTTTCAACATTTCCTGCAAGTGATTCAGAACAAGCGAAATCCAGCGCCTGTTGCTTTCAAACATTCTTTCGTGGCATATTCATGTGGCAGTCCCACAGGTACGAAATGTTGCCCGTAAAACTCGATTTACTTCAAGGCACGCTCGATCTCATGGTGCTCCAGACTCTCACCGTCATGGGGTCGATGCATGGCTACGGTCTGGCGCGCCGCATTGAACAGGTGAGCGGCAACGAGGTGCTGCTCAACCAGGGGACCATTTACGCTTCGCTGGTTCGACTGGAACAACGCGGCTGGATCTCCTCAACATGGGGAACCTCTGAGAATAACCGCAAGGCGAAGTTCTATGCGATCACCGCAGCGGGCCGCCGCCAGCTGCTCAGCGATGCAAAATACTGGGGCCGTCTCAAGAAAGTGATGGAGCGCGTTTTCAACATGAGCAAACCCACCGAAGAGGCAGCCGACGCATGAGCGAACTTCGGCGGCTTGGCGGTCGGGTTCAAGCCTTTTTGAAAAAGGAGTCGCTGGATACGGACCTCGATGCTGAGCTTGCCGCTCATCTTGAAATGGCAGTGGAAGACAACATTGCGAGAGGCATGTCGCCGGCAAAAGCCCGTCGCGTTGCTCTGCTGAGCATCGGCGGCCTGGAGCAGGCCCGCTACAAGCATCGCGAAACGCGAGGACTTATGAGCATCGATATTCTTTTGCAGGATCTGAACTACACGTTTCGCACTCTTCGTCGCGATCCGAGCTTTACCGTAGTGGCCGTGCTCATTCTTGCGCTGGCGATCGGCGCTAACATTGCGGTCTTCAGCGTTGTGAATGCAATCCTGCTGAGACCGCTGCCGTTTCCGAATGCTCACGAGCTGGCGTGGATCGCACCGCCGCCGACAAAGTGCGGGCTTTCATGCGCAACCTACTCGACAGATGCCTATGACGAGTTTCGGGTCAACAGCCGTTCCTACCAGGATGTAACCGGGTATTTTGCCTTCTCGAGCGCGGACAATCTGAGCCTGAGCCTCGGTGGCGCGCCTATGCCGGCCACCAGCATCGACGTGATCCACAACTTTTTCCAGGTTCTCGGTGTGCAGCCGGCGATGGGTCGCGCCTTCAATGCGGAAGACGCGCGCCACGGCGCGCCTCCGGTGGTTCTGCTTACGAATGCTTGGTGGAAGCGCCAGTTCAATGCAGATCCGAATATCGTGGGCAAAGCATTCGATATGAATGGACGCCAGACCACAGTCATTGGCGTTCTTCCCGCTAGCTTCGATTTTGGCGCCGTGTTTGCGCCCGGCACGAAGGTGGACGCGATCACTCCGCTCGATCTCTATGGGCCACCGCGCGACTGGGGCAACATCATCACTTTCATCGGGCGGCTTAAGCCCGGCGTTACGCTCGCACAGGCTGTCGACGAGGCCGCCCGGGTCGCCCCAACTATGTGTTGGAATAACAAGCAGCCGGAATCGTGCGGCCAGTACACCAAAGCGGTGGTTCCGGTTCCGCTCAAGGACTACGTCAGCGGAAAGCTGCGGCGTTCGCTGATTGTGTTGTGGAGTGCCGTGGGCGCGATTCTTCTTATCGCATGCGTGAATCTGTCGAACCTTCTGCTTGCCAGGGCGGCTGCGCGTTCGAAGGAATTTGCCATGCGCGGCGCACTCGGAGCAGGGCGCGGGCGGATCATCCGCCAGTTACTCACGGAAAGCCTTGTGCTCTCCGGTGCAGGTGCGCTTCTCGGATTGCTAATTGCGGCTTTGCTGGTGACGTGGTTCGCGCATCAGGGAGCTGTTGCGCTTCCGCTACTCAGCACGCTCCACATCGATGGCGCTGCACTGATCTGGACCGTGCTGATTGCCGTATTTGCAGCAGTCGTGTTCGGGTTGGTTCCGGGCCTTCGCATGGCCGGGGGCAATCTTTCTGAGGCTCTGAAGGACGCCGGGCCGGGAGCGAGTGGAAGCCGCAAACACGAACGCACCCGGGCGATACTTGTTGTCTCTGAGGTCGCGCTCGCGTGCATGTTGCTGGTCGGCGCAGGATTGTTGCTGCGCAGCTTTATTCGCGTGCTTGATGTCGATCTCGGATTTCAGCCGGATCGCGCCGCCACAATCAAAGTGGACTACGACGACAACGTTCCGGGGGACAAGGATGGTAAGTTGACTACGCAGAAGCGCGGCGTCATCTTCCAGCAGATCCTCACCCGCGTCAATTCGCTGCCCGGAGTTGAAGCCGCAGGATTCACGGACTACCTCCCGCTCGGCCAGAATCGTTCGTGGGGATTGCCGTTTCCCAAGGGCGTCAAGGCACCCGATCATCTGGCCGGGCCGCTTGTTTACGTGATCAGCCCAGGGTATATGCATGCAATGGGAACGGCCATCCGCGGCCGTGACTTCACTTGGTCCGATGGCCCGAACTCCGAACCCGTGGTGATGATCAACAGGAGCTATGCGAAGTTTCTGGCAGCGTATGGGAACTGGCCGGATGGTGATGTGCTGGGAAAGCCTCTTGGGAACGACGGGGCTCCCGATCTTCATGTCGTCGGCGTTGTGAACGACGTGCACGAAGAGAGCGTAGATGGAGATGCCGGCTGGCAGATTTACTACCCCATGACGCAGGCAAGCCCCAGTGGCGCAGAACTTGTTGTGCGCACCACGTTGCCGCCGGCAACGCTCGCAACCAGCGTGCTGACCACTCTGCGCGAGCTTAACCCCAAACAGTCCGCGGCTGAATTCAAGCCTATTCGCTTGCTGGTGAATCATGCCGTTTCCGGTCGCCAGTTTTTTATGCTCCTGGTAGTTGCATTCGCGGCTTTGGGGTTACTTCTGGCGGCGCTCGGAATCTATGGCGTGATCTCCTACTCGGTCACGCGCCAAACCCAGGAGATTGGAATTCGCATGGCCCTTGGCGCAACCGCAGGACAAGTTCAGCGACGCGTGCTCACCGGCACTGTCCGGCTCGCGCTGATCGGAATCGTGATTGGTGCGATTGCGTCGGTAGCAGGCGCGCGCCTGCTTGCCTCACTGTTGTTTGAAACATCGCCGTGGGACGTGGGTACCTATGTAGGCGTCGCGATTGCGCTGCTGGCTGTTGCAGCGCTTTCCGGATACGTCCCGGCATTTCGTGCGTCGCGCATCAACCCGACTGTGGCACTGCGGGCGAATTAGGCAGAACGTGAAAATGTACTGCGTAAGACCAAGTCCTCGCCACTCGTGTCTGAGGTGTATACTCCCGACGACATGCACAGACAATTCTTGAAGCTCTTCTGTCTTTCTTCTCTTGTTGTGGTATTAGCCCAGCTAAGCGCGCAACAGGCGGCCCAGGATACCCAGACCAAACCCAAGCCGGAAGAGACCGAAGTCTGGCAGCCGGTGCCGAAGGTCGTCACTCCAGCGACGGAGTGCAATGCACCGCCGTCAGATGCAATCGTTCTTTTTGATGGCAAGAATGTCGATGAGTGGGTCAATGTCAAAGACAAGGCGCCGGCGCTATGGGATGTGCACGATGGAGTGATGACTGTGAACAAGGCGGGCGGCAGCATCGAAACCAGGCGCCGGTTCAGGAACTATCAGCTTCACGTCGAGTACAGAATTCCATCCAGCATTACCGGCACCGGCCAGGGGCGCGGAAACAGCGGCGTCTTTCTCGCCTCGACAGGCCTGGGCGATGACGGATACGAGTTGCAGGTGCTGGACGGCTACAACAATCCGACTTACGTAAACGGAATGGCGGGCAGTATCTACAAGCAGAGTATTCCACTGGTGAATGCGAGCCGAAAGCCCGGCGAGTGGCAGACATATGATGTTGCATGGACCGCCCCAACCTTCAACGACGATGGCTCGCTCAAGACGCCGGCATACGTGACAGTGTTGTTCAATGGAATCCTTGTGCAGAATCACTTTGAACTCAAAGGCCAGACCCTGTACATCGGCAAGCCGTTCTACAGGAAGTACGATTCAGCGCCGATCAAGCTGCAGGCACACGGCGACAAAAGCGAGCCGATGAGCTTCAGAAACATCTGGGTGAGAGAGCTCCCGTAAGGCCAATTACCGCTGTGGCTGGCCCGGGCCCGGCGTCGCGAGTGCCTGGGCTTTTGCCAGTATGACGGCGTTTCTCAGGGCTCTAACGAAGGCGCGTGCTGCTGCATCGTCGCCGAAGGTGAGGCCGAAGGCTTCGACGTTGTCCTGGACCTGGCCGTATTCGGAGCTGTTGTGCGGACCGGGTCCGAGGTGCTCCAGCTTGTCACGATCGTAGATCAAGGTGCGGAATTTCTTGCCGGGCATTCCAACGACCACAACCATCGTGGTGTCACCCTGGTCGCCGGGCTTATAGGACTGCGGCGCGCCGGGATCTGTAAAGACGCGATCCTCGCTCATCAATGTCTCGTCTACCTCTGAGAGCGGAACCGTGATCGATGCCAAGGGAAAAGCGTAGCGGTACCAGGTGACTTTTCCGTCTTCTTTGCGAGGCATGGCGCAGACCGGCCCCGGCATGTTCGGCTCGATCACGAGGGTCTGATTGTCGAGAATCAGGATGCTGCCGGAGGCCGAATACGCACTCTTCATCTGCTCCATTCGCGTGCGGACATCCTGCGCGCCGCAGGCGAGAGAGGCGAACACGAGAAAACCAGGCAAGAAACGAAACAGGCTCTTCATTAACGAATCTTCCGTGTCATCTCATGGTGCGCCGGTTTTTCGCAAAGTCATTTTGATTTATCGCACCCGGCCATTACCAACGACATGGCACGAAAGTTGCTGGATGAAATGGTGATGCCCCACATTACGAAATGGTGATATGGGAAACCAAGCAGGGTGAACAACCGTCGCCTAAAGGGCGACGGCTTCTTGGGGCACGCATGAGACAGCATCCTCTACGTTAAGCCCCAAAAGCCCGTTCCGGGCTCTGGAAAGGATCAGCTGAGCACTGACATGATCGCGACTCTGAGACAA
>DATFSO010000171.1:0-80353 GCA_035262585.1 Occallatibacter sp.
ATTCGCACGCCGAACAAGCTATGGAAAAGTCGTGGGCTCCGCCCACTTGGAAAACGCCCTCGGCGTTTCCCACTTTCCCACAGCTTCAGAGGCTGCTGGCTAAGTTGTAAGATCACCGTGCGGAAAATGGGGGCAGGTCACAGCTCCCCGTAACTTCCGGCTTGCCGACGAGGATTGTGAATCTGCAAGGAGTTGCTGCGCTGTGAGAAATCCGCTGTGTTGTGACAAGCGATCCACCGCTCGCCTGATTACCGAGAAGACTACGTTTGGATCACGGAGAAGTTTCTGAAGGAACTCGACGTTCTGTATCTTCCAATTGGACTCATTAGAATAGCCGTCGAATTCCCAGAGACAAGGCGGTCCGCCGCCTCGTTCACGCGAGTGTGGCGCGAACACCGGGTTCGAATTCTTTGGGTACACGAGGCAAGAGATGTACTGCACCGCTGCAACGGCTCGGCCAATCGTGCTGATAGACCACCAATCCATCCATAGATGCTCAATGTCTGACGCAATCACGCCGTGGGTCATTAAAGCCTGAATCCAGCGATACGGAGCAGCGGGGTACCCCTCAAAACGAAGAGACTCCTGAGCATCGATCTCTTCTAGAATCGACTCGCTCATGAATTCCCACACCGCTTGTCTCTGATTGTCGGTTAGGACTCCGGCAAAGGTATCTTTCTCTTCTAAGACGGTATAGAAATGTTGGGCGAAGCCGGGACATTCGAATTTCTCATCCCGCAGATAGTCATGCCACGCTCTCAGGCAAAATGGCAAAACGTGAACAAGCAGAGAAGTCTGAATATCGCGATAATGCAATTCGTCCATATAATCGGCGAGGTCCCACACTCTTGCGCGTTCGCCGGGATGCAACGCTGCTAATCTCTCCAAATGCAACTGATCGGTGTCAAAAACGGATTGCGTGATTGACTCAGGCGGTCTCACTGAGCCTAGTCTTCGATAGAAGTCGTTCAGTCGCTGTTCAATTGCGCTAGCCATTCGGAATCAGAAGGTTATCACAACAATATTTCCCCTCTGGTCTGTTCCGGGCGGATGACCGGCAAACCGGAAATTATGGCGAAGATTCGTCAAAGTTCCGGTTTGCCGACGACTCGGAAATTACCGGGGCTAATCGTGGTAACCTTTCGGAAAAGTCCCAAACCCATCAGCAACAACGACCCTAGGAGACTTGTGATCCTTAAGGGCATTCGGAGCATGTTCGTCGGCATTGGATTGACTGGTGCTGCCGACCGAAATGGGAGCTTATGTTAACGGCCTATCTGGATGAGAGCGGCCATGATCGGAAAGACTTCGCTCTGATAGCAGGCTTTCTGGGTAATGCGGAACAGTGGGAAAAGTGCGAAGAGGATTGGATCGCGGCTCTAGGTAGTCGTCGGCATCTGCACATGAACAGTCTTCAATGGTCTAAGGAGCAGCGGGTCGGTAGACTTCTCGCTCGGCTCGGGCCGATACCTCACGCTGCGGGCCTGACGGCTTTATATGCGGTGGCGCGGGTAGCCGACTATGAGGATTTGATTGACGGAACACACATGCAAAAGCTGATGAAGGGCTACCAGATTTGCGTATTGGGGATCGTAAATTTGCTTATGCAGGACACTTCTCCGAACGAGACTTTCAAAACAGTTTTCGAGAATCAGAACGAGTATGCGAATTCTGTGGTCCAGATGCACAAGGGTTCGCGAGAGTGTGCCCCAGACGGTCGCAAGCGATGGGCTTCAGTGGAGTTTGTTGAAAAGGACGATACGGTATTGACGGAACCAGCGGACTATCTAGCCTACGCATTGCTACAACAAGCCAGAGATCCGCAATCTACGCGCACCCGGCTGTGTTTTCCTATCTTGCAAAATCCCCGATATGCGTTAGCAAGGGATCATCGCCTTCCTGAGCATAGAGAAATACTAAGAAAGTTCATTTGGCAGATGACCGAACAACACCCGAACTTGATGCGGAGCAAGGATGTCCCCTAAGCGGAGAAGCAAACGACAGGCAGGCTGTCGAGTAGCGGACATGTAGCGGGTGCGGGTCTAGATGGGCTTGTACTGGTGAATGCGGTCTGCCGTCAAGATACTGGAAATGCAACGCCTTACCAGTCCATCTAATTGCCACACAAGGATCTAGGTCTATTCTGGGAGCAAAGGGTCCGGGGGTAGAAATCCCTTCATCTTACGAGTTCTTCTTTCCCTTACGAACTCGAGGCGGAAGCACGTGTCTCGTGCAATTCGTTCTCGTCGAGCAGAACGGCCTCAGCAGGGTCCGTTCTGCATCGACGGGGGAGGCATTAGCTCATCGATGGTTTGTGTCTAGGGAACCCCAGACGATTGCACAACTCGAGTAGAGCCTTCTGCTTCTCCAGTGGGAGCCTTGCGAACCACTCATTCGAGAGGACCTTCAGCCGCTCGCTCTCCTGACCTTCTTGCTCACCGAATGCCTTCACGTATGCGCGCGCGTCGTCCAGCCAAGATTTGCGTGCGTCCTCAAGGCACTGGTCCCATGTGTCGTCTTCAAAGCACTGGTCCCATGTGCGGTCTTCCGTGGGCTGAATGGACAGTGGTTGCTTCGAGGTGCATACTTTCTTCTTCGTCATGATTTTCTCCTGTCGATCACGGTCGGTTCTGCCGACGTCGATCTTGGTTTGGTTTTTTGAGTTGAATTTCAAAATTGGTCCCTTAGTGGTCAATTAATTTCGGTACCCCTGTCGCGACCGCGTTTTTACTGTGCTCCCCAGTCGCGACCGAGGCATCTAAGTTGTTGAATTCGTTCAGTGCGTTCGTATGGGACGCCAAGGGCGACTGGACCAGGGCCCATGCCATGGTCGACGAGCTAGAAACCAAAGAGGGAATGGCCGTACACGCATACCTGCACCGCAAGGAAGGTTCACTGGGGAATGCCGACTACTGGTATGCCCGAGCCGGCCGCAACTTCCATCGCCCCGAACTGAACGATGAGTGGGAAGCACTCGTTGCAGGTTTGCTGACGCATCAGGAAAGCGTGAAGTAGGCGGTTTTGCGATCAATCCAAGCTAGATCAAGCCCAGCTATGAATACGGTTGTCAAAACTGCATCCGTTACTGAAACTGCCAGGGCGATCACTCAGCGCATCGCGAGCATTGATGTTTTTCGCGGGCTGACGATGGCGGTGATGATCTTCGTCAACGCGCTGGACGGTGTTCGCGGTCTGCCCTGGTGGACACATCACGCGCCCGCTCTCGTCGACGTAATGACTTACGTCGACATGGTGTTTCCATTTTTTCTGTTTGCAGTGGGCTTGTCGCTTCCGATTTCTGTGGAGCAACGGCTCAAGCGCAACCCCTCATCGCCGGCACTCTGGACCCACATTGCGTTGCGCTCTTCTTCGCTCGTCGTGCTCGGGCTGATCCTGGCCAATGCAGAAAAAGCCGACCGCGCACGCATGGGGATGAACGGCAGTCTGTGGGCTTTGCTCGGACTCATTTGTGCAGCTCTTTTTCTTCTCGACTACGGAAGCCTGAAACGCCTCCAGCCGTATTCCCGCGCCCTTCAAGCCATCGGACTCGCGGGAGTGGCGATCCTCTATGCGATCTTTCGTCGAACGACGGCCGGGGGCCAAGCGGCCTGGATTGATTTTTCCTACCCGGAGATCCTCGGCCTGATCGGCTTCAGTTACTTCGCTGTGACGATTCTCTACATTCCCACTCGTCGTTGGAGATGGGCTCCCGCGGCATGGTTCGTTCTGCTCGTCGCCTTTTGCGCGCTTTCGACCGCGCACCTGCTGATGTTCCCCGCGCGGCTCCCGCTCTACGTCTGGCCGTTAGGAAACGGCGCCATGTGCGGCATCGTCATGGCGGGCGTTCTAACCTGCTTGTTCTTTCAGACAGCGGATAAACGCCCCAATTCGCGGAAGGCGATTGTTTCGGCTGTTGTCTTCGGTCTTGTTTCGCTTGCGGCCGGATGGGAGCTCAGGCACCTGGGAATCTCGAAGATTCGCGCCACTCCCACGTGGGTTCTTTGGAGCGTTGGGGCAGCCGCCCTGCTGTTTGCATTGCTCAACTGGATATGCGACGTGAAGCAGTGGCAACGCTGGGCGACGCCGATTCTGCCGGCGGGTTCGAACACCCTGACGACCTATCTGCTGCCCGACCTCTGGGACTTCGTGTTGGGGTCGCTGGGCCTGGTCTTTTGGGATAAGCTCTTCGCCAACGGCTGGCCGGGCGTTGCAAGAACAATCGCCTTCACCTGCATGATGCTGGCACTGGCAGCGGCGCTCACGAGGGCGAAACTACGTCTTAAACTCTGAGCGCACGGCAGCGACACCGATGGTTCGCATTCGCATGAACTCTTCCCAGAACGGACTGCTTCGACTTATCGCTTTCTTCAAGCTGGTGAAGGCGGCGGCTTTGATCGTCGCCGGTATTGGCGCGCTCAAGCTGGTTCACGCGGACCTGGATGAGGTGGTGGACTATTGGGTCGCAAAGCTCTGCCTCGATCCGGACAGCCGGCTCGTCAATCTCGCCATTGAGAAGTTCATCAACCTTCCTCCGCACAGGTTCCGCCAACTCGAAATCGTCAGCTTTGTTTATGCAGCTGTGTTCCTGACAGAGGGAATCGGTCTATGGCTGCTGAAGCGCTGGGCAGAGTGGTTCACCGTCTTCGTCACAGGCTCGCTGGTGCCGATCGAGATCTACGAGATTATCCGCCACCCAACCAGGATCAAGATCGCAGCGCTGCTCATCAACCTCGCGGTCGTCGCATACCTCATCTATCGCATCAAGCGCGACCGTCCTTCCGAGAGTGGGGTTCAGATCTCCGGGTGACCCGGCAATTGAGCGTTCAGGTGCCTCTGCGGGAATTCAGTTGGCGCTGTGCGAGGGTTCGAGCTGGCTTTTGCCGCGCAATGCCGGGACGCTCCGCTATGAAGCGCATTAGACGATTTTGTTCTCGCCAAGGTTTACAGATTGTTATATAAATTTTGTACATCAACCGAAATACAGGACCCGCCCGTTGTCTTGCTTCGGCTGAGAACCCTCGCATCAGGGTCTAAGGGACATGTCCGACGAAGTGTCAGCATAAACCGTTGGAATTCTGCGAGATGTGCACGGTGATCGCTCATGTGCGGCATAGTCGGCTATACGCATTGCTTTCGGCCACTTCCAACCGGTGTCCTGGATGCCGGGCTACACAGCCTGCTGCACAGGGGGCCTGACCGGCAGGCCGGGCTCGCGTGCCAGGGCATTTCGCTCGGGGCAACCCGGCTGAGCATCGTCGACCTGGATTGCGGCGACCAACCTATGAAAAGCGAGGATGGCCGCTGCATCATCGTCTTCAACGGCGAGATCTACAACCACCACGAGTTGCGTGCGGAACTGGAACGGTGTGGCAGGCACTTCCGCACCCGTTGCGATACCGAAGTGATCCTCAGTGCCTACATGGAATGGGGCAAGGACTGCTTCCGCCGCCTGCGCGGCATGTTCGCAATCGCCTTGTGGACCGAGCGCGAGCAACGCCTTGTTCTGGCTCGCGACCGGATGGGGATCAAGCCTCTTTACTACCGCGTTCAAGACGATGACCTCTTCTTCGGTTCGGAGATGAAGTGCATCTTCGCCCATCCGGGCGTGCCGCGAAGGATCGATCTCCAGGGATTGAACTGCTATCTGAGCCTGAACTATGTTCCTGGTCCGTTCACGCTGGTGGAAGGAATCACCAAGCTCATGCCGGGGCATCTGCTCGAGTGGCATCGCGGCGTCGTCTCGATCGAGCCCTACGCCGTCACCCAATCCCATCCTGGCAAGGTACCGCACAGCATTGAAGAGGCAACTGAAGAGCTGGACGTGCTGCTCCACCAGGCCATCTCGGAGCAGCTGCCGACAGACGTTCCGATGGCTGTCTGGTTGAGTGGTGGAATCGACTCCTCCACCATCACGCATTTTGCCTCCCAGTCCAGCGCGTCTCCACTGCGCACCTTCTCCATCACCTTCCGTGGACGATCGTTCGATGAGAGCCGCTACATCCGCTCCGTCAGTGAGCATTACGGAACGCGGCACACCGAACTGGACCTCAACGAAGACATCGACCTCGCGGAGATGATCTCGGAGATCAGCTATTACTCCGACGAACCCAGTGCAGATGCAGGTGCGGTTCCGGTGTGGTATCTCGCGAGGATGACGCGCCCCGAGGCCACCGTCGTCCTGACCGGAGAGGGCGCCGACGAGCTCTTTGGAGGCTATCTCACTTATCAGGCCAATCGCTATCGCCGCGCGTCCGCCATGATTCCGGATCCGTTGCTGCGGGCTGCCCTCCATTGTGCACATGGTCTGCGGGCGTCGAATGAGAAGATCGGTTTCGATTACAAGCTGCAACGCTTCCTGCAAGGTTCGCTGCTCTCTGCAGAAGCTGCTCACGTGTTCTGGAATGGGACCTTCAGCGAAGACGAGAAGAACCTGTTCTTCCACTTTGCAGACGAACGCCCGCTGGCGGAACTCCTGCGGCGAATGCGCCCTGGAAACTCGCTCGAGCGGTTCCTCGACTTCGATCAGCGCTATTCGCTGCCGGACGCACTGCTTTATAAGGTCGACCGCATGAGCATGGCGCACTCCGTGGAGGCGCGTCCGCCGTTTCTGGATGATCGCATCGTCGACTTCGCGGCGCGACTGCCGGAAGACTTCAAGATTCGCGGCCAACAAACAAAGCTCGTCCTTCGACAGTTGATGCGGAAATCGCTACCGCCGTCGGTCCTGACGCGGTCCAAGATCGGTCTCGACATTCCGATTCACGAGTGGTTTCGTGGAGTCCTCCAGTCTTTGCTGATGGACAACCTGAACGAAACATCGGTCGAAGAAACCGGCCTCTTCAACTGGCCGGCGGTGAAGGGCCTCATTGAGGCGCACCAGAACCGCAAAGCAAACTGGGGGTATCATCTGTGGGGCCTGTTGACGCTCATGTTGTGGATGAAACGATGGAAGATCGAGACTCCGGCCAGCGAGCCTCAGGTGCTGACTTCCTGCGCCGCCGCTACGACGGAGGATTCATCGTTGGTCTTGCAGCCAGCCTCGTATTCTGCCTGAACGCGATCAGCCCTCCCAGGCTGATGGACGACGTCGACGCGGTGCAGGCGCAGATTGCCCGCACCATGCTGGAGACCGGCGACTGGGTCACCGCGCGTCTCGATGGCGTCGCCTACCTTGAGAAGTCGCCCTTGATCTACTGGCTGATGGCGGCGTCCTTTCGCGTCTTCGGCGTCCACGACTGGGCAGCACGATTGCCATTGGCCCTTATCGTCGTGTTGCTCTGCTGGGCCACGTACCGTTTCGGCCGATGGGCCCTTGGCGCGCGGGCCGGCGTTTACAGCGGAGTGGTTCTCGCCACTTCGGTTGGGCTTTATCTCTTCACCCGTATTCTCATCCCCGACGCAGCGCTAACCCTGACCATCACAGTCACCCTCTGGGCGTGGATGCGTCTCCTAGAAGGAGATGAGGCGCGACCGCGATTGTGGGCAGCGTTGATGGGAGCTTCGCTCGGTTGCGGTCTGCTGCTCAAGGGGCTGATCGCCGGCGTCTTTCCAACGCTGGCGGGACTGGCGTTCATGGCCTGCACCGGCCAGTTGTTCGCTCGTGCCGCGTGGCGGCGAATGCACGTTGCGATCGTCATTGCCGTCGCATTGCTTGTGGCGGTGCCTTGGCACGTCTTTGCAATGCTGGCCAACCCTCCGCTCTTTGCCTTCTCGATGCACAGCGGACCGGGCGAATACCGCGGCTTTTTCTGGTTCTACTTCTTTAACGAGCATCTTCTGCGCTTCTTGAATCTGCGCTATCCGCGCGATTACGATACGGTCCCGAGGTATCTCTTCTGGACGCTCAATCTTGTGTGGATATTCCCTTGGTCGGCGTATCTTCCAGGTGCGGTCAAGCTGAGCTATGGCAGCGCCACCCGCGCCACACGGCTTCGTCTGCTTGCGCTCTGCTGGATCGGAACCGTGATGCTCTTCTTCACCCTTTCTACAACGCAAGAGTATTACTCGATGCCGATCTATCCGGCGCTGGCGCTGCTCGTCGGCTCCGCTCTCGTAGAGGACCGGTGGACCCGTCTGGGTTCTCGCTTGCTCGCCGTCATCTTCGCGATACTCTGCGCCGCGATGGTGACCGTTCTCCTCCTCGTGGCCAAGTCACCCGCGCAGGGTGAATTGGCGTCGGCACTCGCGCAGCACCCCGAGATGTACACGCTGTCGCTGGGCCACATGGGCGATCTCACGCTTGCTGCATTCGCCTACCTGAAGTTGCCGCTCGCCGTCGCTGCTGTAGCCTGCGGCGTCTGCGCGTTGGGCGCCTGGTTCACTCGGCGTCGCACCGAAAGAACGGTCGCAATCCTTGCCGCCGGAATGATCCTCTTTTTCCAGGCAGCGCGGATCGCACTGGTCCGTTTCGATCCTTATCTCGGCTCTTATCCGCTGGCCGCGAAGCTGCTCCAAAGTCCCCGCGGAACACTCATTGAAGCAGATTCCTATTACGATTTCTCTTCCGTTTTCTTCTACACCGATCAAAGGGCCTTGTTGCTCAACGGCAGAAACAACAATCTTGAATACGGCTCGTATGCTCCCGATGCACCCAGCGTCTTCATCGACGATGCCGGATTCGCCGCGCGCTGGAGATCGCCGCAGCGTTTTTACCTGTTAGCCAACGAACCAGATCTCCCGCACATCGAGAGCCTGGCAGGAAAAGAACGCGTGCACGTGGTGGAAAAGAGCAGCGGCAAATTCCTCGTTTGCAATCTGCCCTAGAGCCGGTTGTACAAATTCAGTTTTGAAAGGCAGGGCTCTAGCCGTGCCGCAAAATGACGATCAATAGCGGGCTCTAGCCCCTGAGGGATGTTTCACGATAGCAGCACGCCATTTATGCAACCGGTCGAAAGATTCCGTATATGAGCGGGTGATCTGGACGGGCCAACCCGTCTGACTTGCTTTCGCTCCTGCCCATCGAGATCTGCGAGATCTTCTGGCATCCAACCATCATCAAGATCCCGATCCTTCTCATCAACGTTGCAGTCGTTACATACCTTACCTATCGCATCAAGCTCGAACGTCTCGAGCGCAGGCCGCCAGGCTGTAAGCCGGTAACGCAAGCAAGACGAAGCCAGTGAAGTTCGTCTATTTTCATCAGAGATGAAGGAGCCGACACACGGAGGTGACCGATGAAGGCGATTGTGGTGACGGATCAGGCTGCGGGAACGGCCGGGGTGAAGCTGGCAGAGCGGCCCGAGCCGCAGGCGGCTATAAACGACGTCGTTGTTCAGATTCATGCGTCGGGATTCACCGGGGATGAGCTGACGTGGCCCTCGACCTGGACCGATCGCGTCGGCCGTGACCGGACGCCTTCAATCCCTGGACACGAACTGGCCGGAGTAGTCACCGCTCTTGGCTATGGCACGACGGGGCTGTCGATTGGACAGCGGGTGTTCGGCCTCACGGACTGGTATCGCGACGGCACGCTGGCGGAGTATGTGGCCGTCCAGGCACGCAACCTCGCACCGCTGCCGGGAGACGTTGACTTCACGGTGGGCGCGGCCCTCGTGATGCCGGGCCTGACCGCGTGGCAGGGGCTGTTCGAGCACGGCCGCCTTCAGGCGGGGCAGAGCGTCCTCGTGCACGGTGCAGCCGGCGTAGTCGGTTCGATGGCGAGCCAGCTCGCACGTGAGGCCGGCGCCTACGTCATCGGCACCGGGCGCGCTGGAGGGCGTCAGACGGCTCTCGACTTCGGCGCACACCAGTTCGTCGACCTCGATAACGACGCCCTGGAAGGTGTCGGCGAAGTCGATCTGGTTTTCGATGTCATCGGCGGCGACATCGGGAAGCGATCTGCGGGCGTGATTCGCGCTGGAGGAACGCTGGTGACCGTGACCGGCCCGACCGACGCGCGGCCCTCTGGCGGCCTGACTATCGACTTCGTCGTCGAACCCGATCGGGCCCAATTGAGTGAGCTCGCCCAGCGGCTCCGGAGTGGTCGGCTGCGGATAAACATCGGCAACGTGGCTGCCCTCGACGATGCCGTTGCCGCCTTCAACCGGACCAAGCGGATCAGGGGAAAGACAATCATCCGCGTTCGTCCGTGAGGACTCGGGAATTGCCCAAGCGTGCCTTGGCGCGTTGAGCTCCGCGTGACCCGCGTTTTGCGACTAGTGACGGTTCGGGGCAGGATTACGAATTTTGCCTTTCAGCGTGCGAGTCTGTTGACGCCCAATCGCCAAGTCGCTTGTCGACCTCGGTACTGAGCAGTCGGCTTCACTGCTCCGCATCGTGACGAATCCCGACTCCTTTCGCCAGCACCTGAGGAGGTGCCACAGAATCAAGCATCTGAAACCGTATGGACAAGCTCAGGTCGCACTGAAAGTAGTGCAAAAGTATATTTCCGCCTGAATCGCGTAAGCAGCGGAATAACATTACTCCGCAAACGGCATCTGAGTTTGCCCGATCCAGAACGTGTTGCATCGCTGCGCAAAGAAGCCCGGCGTCTGGTTGAGCAATCGCGCCTGGGCCTCATGGTACGGTCCGACATAACGAAGCGCATCCGGCAGCCTCGCATAGACTCGCGGCAGCCAGGCATGCGCCCGACGCGCGACGTCCTGTTCGACCCTTCCGAACCCCAGCCCGAACTCCTCGCGAAACCGCTCCGGCATCCACTCCGCCGTGAGCGCCTGGTACCAGCGCGGAACACGGATCCACGAGCCTGCGCCGGTCATGATTCTCTGCGCCATGTTTCGCGCGAGTTCGCTCGCGCCGAGTGCCTGCGAGGCGAACATCTCCGCAACGTACGCTTCGAACTCAGTCCAATCCCCAGGCAGCGAGTCTCCCGGAATTCCGAACAGTCCGGCAAGAATCTTCGATTCCGCGTAATATGCTGCGCGTTCTTCAGCGTTCAACGGCGGCATCACGCATTCATATGCGATTACCGCGCTCTCCATCAGTGTGGCGAAGACCCACACCAGTGCCGGAATCTGCAGCGCCTCATACCGCGACCCCCTCGCGTATGCGGCAACACTTGCCGGCATCTCGCCTGTAATCCTCGTATGCATCCGGTAGAGAGCCCGCGCCGCGCGAAACGCCTGATCCGACGTGCCGAAGATCATCGTGAACACCACGCGAAAGGTATTGTGAAAGCGCGCGATCGGCTTATCGAGCACCGACGAGTGCTGATCGAGCGCGGCGGCCACCCACGGATGCGCCAACTGCAGCAGCGCCGCCCGACCCGCTCCCAGGAACAGCGCCGACTCGCGATTGATCCGCCAGGTCAGGGATTCGGCGCCGTAGATGCCCTTGATCGGCCGCCGCACCTGTCGTGCAATCGCTGCGATATGCCTTTCGAGGTGCGCGCGCGTCGCTTCTGTCTCTGGGTTGACGCTGTGTGCTTGCTTCATGGCACTCCACGTCTGGCGATCCGCTCTTATCCGTTGCTTCCGCTCCGGTTGGTTCGATAACGTGATTGCGGAGCCGCGTGTTGAAAGTCTATCTCGTCGACGGCACTTATGAGTTGTTCCGCCACTACTTCGCCGTCCCGAAGGCGCGCGATAGCAGCGGGCGGGAAGTCGGCGCGGTCCGCGGTGTGCTCGCTTCGCTGCTGGCTATGATGCACGATGGCGTGACGAACATCGGCGTCGCCACCGACCATGTGATCGAGTCTTTTCGCAATGGCCTGTGGGCTGGATACAAAACGGGCGAGGGTGTAGAGCCCGATCTGCTGTCGCAGTTTCCCATTCTCGAAGAGGTTCTCGCGGCTGCCGGCATCGTGGTCTGGCCCATGGTCGAGTTCGAAGCCGACGACGCACTGGCATCGGCGGCTGCCCTGGCCGCAGGAGACGCCCGTGTCGAACAGGTCATCATCTGCACGCCCGACAAGGATCTTGCCCAATGCGTGCGCGGATCGCGCGTTGTGCAATTGCATCGCCGTACCGGCGTCACGCTCGACGAAGCTGGAGTCATCGCGAAGTTCGGCGTGCCTCCTGCCTCAATTCCGGACTACCTCGCGCTCGTGGGCGATTCGGCGGATGGCTATCCGGGTTTGCCAGGTTGGGGAGCCAAGTCGACAGCCGCCGTTCTGGCAAAGTTCGCCCACATCGAAGCCATTCCGGCTTCGTCTCGGGATTGGCAGACGAATGTAGTGAACTCGGCCGCCTTAGCCGACGCGCTCCTGCACCAGCGCGAACTCGCACTCCTGTTCCGCACGCTCGCAACCCTGAAATCTGACATACCACTCTTCAAGGACGTGGACGAGTTGCGCTGGTCCGGGCCGACCGCAGCTTTCGATGCGATTGGCCGGCTTCTAGATAAAGCTGTAACCGAGAAAAAGCAGCCCTCAAAGCAGCGCGTGCGCCGCCGAGTGGCTCCGGGACAGAGCTGAACACCGCAGGAGCCCGCGGGTCGCCAATTTGACGCTGTCGAGTCTGCGCTCGCCCTGGCGGGCACTATCGATAGTCGTAGCCCGCTTCAAAAATTCGTTTTCACAATATGGTATTGGCTACCCTCCCTGTGTCTCGCATCACAGCCGCTAAACGTCTCGAAGCAGAGACTCCTCCTAGAGGTTTTTCTCCACAGGCCGCGAACGCGAAACCACTGAAATCGTATCGTGAGGCGACGAAATTTGAGCCCCGACGCGAGGATCAGGGAGCGGTGGATTCTACAAATCGCGCGAAACGCACGACAAGTGGTTTCGCCGGTCATGAGGCACAGCGAATGAGTGAACAGAAGATGGTCATTTTAGATGGAAACGAGGCCGCCGCCTCCGTTGCCTATCGTCTCTCCGAAGTCGTCGCAATCTACCCAATTACCCCCTCGTCGCCCATGGCCGAGTGGGCCGACCAGTGGCGCTCGGAAGGGAAGAAAAACATCTGGGGAGCACTGCCCATCGTGGAAGAGCTGCAGAGCGAAGGCGGCGCTGCCGGTGCCCTGCACGGCGCTTTGCAAGCCGGCGCATTCAGCACCACATTTACGGCCTCGCAGGGGCTGCTGCTCATGATCCCCAACATGTACAAGATCGCCGGTGAGTTGACTCCGGCCACGATGCACGTGACGGCCCGCACGCTCGCGACGCACGCGCTCTCCATCTTCGGCGATCACTCCGATGTGATGGCGTGCCGCTCGACGGGCTGGGCAATGCTGTCATCGAACTCCGTGCAGGAAGCGCACGATCTCGCGCTGGTCGCGCAGATCGCCACCCTCGAGTCGCGCATTCCCTTCATCCACTTCTTTGATGGCTTCCGCACGTCGCACGAAGTCGGCAAGATCTACCCGATCAGTGACGAAACCATTCGCGCGCTTCTCGACGACAAGTACATCATCCAGTTCCGCCAGAATGCGTTGAGCCCGGATCGGCCCATTCTCCGCGGCTCCGCACAGAACCCCGATGTCTTTTTCCAGGCGCGCGAAGCCTGCAGTCCCTTCTACGTTGCTGTTCCTGGGATCGTGCAGTCGATCATGGATCGCTTCGCCGCACAGACCGGCCGCGCCTATCACCTTTTCGACTATTACGGCGCCGCCGATGCCGAACGCGTGATCATCATGATGGGCTCCGGCGCGGAAGCTGCTGAGGAAGCTGTTGATGCGCTCACAAAGCAGGGCGAAAAGGTTGGGCTGCTTAAGGTCCGTCTCTACCGGCCGTTCGACGCCAAGGCTTTGATCAACGCGCTTCCCGCCAGCGCCAAGTCCATCGCCGTGCTTGACCGCTGCAAAGAGCCAGGCGCCGCCGGCGAGCCGCTCTACCAGGATGTCGTTACCGTTCTCGCCGAACACGCAGCTGCACTGCCCCTGGCCGCGAAAACCACAATCATCGGTGGTCGCTACGGCCTCTCCTCCAAGGAGTTCACGCCGGCCATGGTCAAGGGGATCTTTGACGAGTTGCAGAAGATCGCGCCGAAGAACCACTTCACGATTGGCATCTCCGATGACGTCTCCCATTCGAGCCTTGACTATGATCCTGCATTCTCTACCGAAGACCCGAAAACCGTTCGTGCGCTCTTCTACGGGCTTGGCTCTGACGGCACCGTTGGCGCCAATAAGAACTCCATCAAGATCATTGGCGACCAGACCTCCAACTACGCGCAGGGTTACTTCGTATACGACTCGAAGAAATCCGGCTCGATGACCACCTCGCATCTGCGCTTCGGTCCCAGCCCGATCCGCTCCACCTACCTCATCACGCGGGCTAGCTTTGTTGCATGCCACAACTTCAGCTTCCTCGAGAAGATCAACGTGCTCGAAGGCGCTATGCCAGGCGCCGTCTTCCTGCTCAACTCGCCTTATCCTGCCGGCGAGGTCTGGGACAAGCTTCCCAGGACCACGCAGGAAGAGATGATCCGCAAGAAGATCGAGTTTTACGTAATCGACGGCTACAAGGTGGCTCGCGATGCCGGTATGGGGACGCGCATCAACACCATCATGCAGACCTGCTTCTTCGCCATCAGCGGTGTGCTTCCGCGCGAAGAGGCCATCGAACAGATCAAGAAGGCCATCAAGAAGACCTACGGGAAACGTGGAGAGACAGTCGTGCAGAAGAACTTTGCTGCCGTCGATCACGCGTTGGCTCATCTTGAGAAGGTCCAGATCCCGACCCAGGCCAGGTCCGATTTCGACATCGCAGGCGTCATCTCCGACAAGGCGCCGAAGTTCGTCCACGACGTCCTCGGTGAGATCGCGGCGGGCAAGGGCGATCAGCTTCCGGTCAGCGCGATCCCCGCGGGCGGCACTTTCCCGACGGGGACAGCACAGTGGGAGAAGCGCAACATTGCCCAGTTCATTCCTGAGTGGGACAAGGAACTCTGTATCCAGTGCGGCAAATGTGTGATGGTCTGCCCCCACGCCGTCATCCGCGCCAAGGTCTTCAGCCCGGAACTGGCCGATAGGGCTCCTGCAACCTTCAAGTGGGCCAAGCCGAAGTGGAAGGGCATGGAGAATGAGCTCTACACGCTCCAGGTCGCGCCGGAAGACTGCACCGGTTGCGGTGTCTGCGTAGACGTGTGCCCAGCAAAGAGCAAGAGCGACGCCAGCCATAAGGCAATCAATATGACGCCGCAGGCGCCGTTGCGCGAACCTGAACGCGAGAACTGGATCTTCTTCCTCGAATTGCCTGAAGTCGATCGTTCGAAGCTGTCGCACTCGCAGGTGAAGGATCTTCAGCTTCTGCAGCCGCTGTTTGAGTTTTCAGGGGCGTGCGCAGGCTGCGGTGAGACTCCGTACATCAGGCTGCTGACCCAGCTCTTTGGCGATCGCCTTTTCATTGCTAATGCGACAGGCTGCTCTTCGATCTATGGCGGCAACCTGCCCACTACACCTTACAGCAAGAATGCGGCCGGCCGCGGACCCACCTGGGCCAACTCGTTGTTTGAAGACAACGCGGAGTTCGGCTTCGGCATGCGCACCGCGCTCGACCAGCAGAAGTCCTTCGCCGAAGTGCTCGTAACCCGACTCGCATCGACAATCGGTCCTGAGTTCGCTGCCGAAATCGTGCACGCGTCGCAGAAGACAGAGGACGACGTCAACGCACAGCGCGAACGCATAAAGACGCTGAAAGCGAAGATCGCAGGCATCAACTCATCGGACTCCAAAAACCTGCTTGCCATTGCCGACGCGCTGGTTCGCAAGAGCGTGTGGATCCTTGGCGGCGATGGCTGGGCCTTTGACATCGGCTTCGGCGGTCTCGACCACGTGCTCGGATCCGGGAAGAACATCAACGTCCTCGTTCTCGACACCGAGGTCTACTCGAACACCGGCGGGCAATCATCCAAGGCCACTCCACGCGGCGCCGTTGCCAAGTTCGCTGCAAGCGGCAAGGCCAACAGCCGGAAAGACCTCGCAATGGAAGCCGTGAGCTACGGTTCCGTCTATGTTGCGCAGGTGGCCATGGGCGGCAACGACAGCCATGTGGTCAAGGCCTTCCAGGAAGCCGAGGCCCATGAGGGTCCGTCGCTCATCATCGCCTACGCTAGCTGCATCGCGCACGGCTATGACCTGGTTCACGGCCTCGAGCAGCAAAAGCTCGCCGTGCAGTCGGGCTACTGGCCTCTGATGCGGTACAACCCCGCGCTTCGACTCGACGGCAAGAATCCTTTCCAACTCGACTCCCGCGCCCCATCGATCCGGCTCAAGGAATATGCCTATCGCGAAGCACGCTATACCATGCTGGCTCGCAGTAATCCCGAACTGGCCGCGGAGCTCCTAAGGGATGCGCAGGACGACGTCGAGCGCCAGTGGCGCGTCTACTCGGCCCGCGCAGCCATGCCTGGCCGCGGCGAAACGCCCAAC
Source organism: Occallatibacter sp. (assembly GCA_035262585.1). GTDB lineage: Bacteria > Acidobacteriota > Terriglobia > Terriglobales > Acidobacteriaceae > Telmatobacter. The sequence continues at coordinate 16,270 of DATFSO010000171.1, forward strand.
ATCGCGCCCGCAGAGAAGCCTGACGAGAAACTGGCAGCTCCGCCTGCCGGAGGATCAAAATGATTGATGTATCCACGAAGTACCTGGGTCTCAAGCTCAATGGACCGATCGTGATCTCTTCGACGCCGCTCTCCGAGTCGCTGGAGAACGTGCGTCGCATGGAAGATGCCGGTGCATCGGCCATCGTCCTTACATCGCTCTTTGAAGAGCAGCTTGCCCTCGAGTCGCGTGCGCTCGATGCGGACCTTTCCCGCGGCACTGAATCCTTTGCCGAGTCGCTCGGTTACCTGCCCGATCTCAACGATTACCGGATGACCCACGAGGTATATCTGGACCACCTCCGCCGCTGCAAGGATGCGGTGAGGATTCCCGTGTTCGCCAGCCTCAACGGCGTCACCAGGGGAGGCTGGGTACGCTTTGCACAGGAATCGGAGGAGGCGGGCGCCGATGCGATAGAGCTCAATACCTACGCTCTGGCCACCGATCGCAGCCAGACCTCGTCGGAACTCGAGTCGCAACTTCTCGAACTCGTTGAAGGGGTATGCAAGGCCGTCAAAGTTCCAGTCGCGGTCAAGCTTTCGCAGTTCTTCACAAGCCTGCCGCATCTCGCGGCTCAGCTCGAAGACGCCGGTGCTGCGGGAGTGGTCCTCTTCAATCGTTTCTATCAGCCGGACTTCGATATCGGGAGTCTGGAAGTGCGGCCCACGCTGCACTTCTCCACGCCGTCGGAACTGCTGCCTCGCTTGCACTGGGCTGCAATCCTCTTCGGCCACCTCAATATCGATATCGCCGTTACGGGCGGCGTACACTCGGCTGAAGACGTCATCAAGAGCATCATGGCGGGCGGCAGCATCGCAATGATGTGCTCGGCGCTGCACATTCATGGCATCGAACACATTAGTCGCGTCCTGGCCGACCTGCAGTACTGGCTCGAGAAGCGGGAATATTCATCCCTCTGGGAAACCCGCGGATGCCTTAGCAGGCGCTCAGTGCCCGATATCTCGCCATTCGACCGCGGCAACTACATCAAGACCCTGAGCTCGTACAGTCTGCGGCAGACTGTTGCAGCGTTCTAACTCTCGGGGTCCAACTGATTTCTAGGGATCGACGGCTGCACGGTGAAGCGCAGCCGCGGTTCCCTTTCGCCCTCTGTAGCTGACAACGTAAGACCGCGGAATCATGCTTTGCGCCGATGCGCCCTCTCATACAGATACTGCTTCCAGCTGTCGGGTAATGCACTTAACCCGCGAGCCTTTTGTACCTGGCGATGATCTTCGCTGTCATACTCTTTCGCAACGTAGAGGCGTGTGATTGCCGAGACGGGAATCGACTCGGAGTAATGGCTCAGCTGCGTGATCTCATCTCCGGCGCCAACCTCGCCCTCCCGCTCAACCGCCAGATAAAACCCCGTGCGCCGGCTCGCGAGAAACCGCTTCACCATATCGTCCGATCCGAAGCGGATCCCGAGCTTGTAACAGGGAAGTCGCGGCTGGCTGACGACGACCTCTGCAGAGCCTATGGAAAATCGGTCTCCGATATAAACCGAGTCTTCATTAAAACCCTCGATCGTGAAGTTCTCACCAAATGCACCCATGGGAAGCGCGTGGTCGGGCATTTCGGCTTTCCAGTACTCATAGTGCTCGATCGGATAGCAATAGACAGCTTTGTGCTCGCCACCGTGCACGGTCAGGTCCGATTGCCTGTCCCCATCCAGATTCAGCCTTCGCAAAGTCACTCGACCTTTTACCGGTTCCTTGTAGATCGAGGTGGTGACACTCGTTCCATGCCAGTCAACTTCCCGGGGCAGTCCGCAATTCACTGATAGCAGTTTCATATCTGTACTCCGATTGGATGGCACTCCCGGGGAAGAGATGCGCTAATTCGATCTGGCCGCACTTCACCGTCCGCCTTTTGCGAATCTTTCTCTTTCGAGGCCGCTCTTTCCCGGATTCCAACGAGGTCATTCCGAACCCCAAGCCATTATCATTCGTGTAACTCTCACTCGAGGCCACGAATGATCTCGAAACCTCTTGCCGCAGTCGCGGCTGCCATGCTCGCCTTTGTCACCGTCTCCTCTGCGCAGGCTCCCACACATTACCAAGCCACGTTCGAGTCCCTCGACCAGCACCCGCTCCCGCAGTGGTACGCCGGCGCAAAGCTTGGCATCTTCATTCACTGGGGTCTGTACTCTGTTCCGGGCTGGGCTCCTTTGACGCATCCGGAGCACGATTTCTCTTCGGCTGACTACATCAAGTACAACCCTTACGCCGAGTGGTACCTCAACGTACTTCGCATCCCCGGCTCTCCCACTGCGGAATACCACAAACAGCACTACGGCGACCTCGGGTACTACGACTTTGCCCCTGCCTTCAACCGCGAATCGAAGAAGTGGGATCCCGACAAGATGGCGGCCACTTTCCGCGAAGCAGGTGCTCGCTACGTCGTCCTCACCAGCAAGCATCACGAGGGATTCGCGCTCTGGCCGAGCACGACGCCCAATCCAAGCCCCAGCCTCAAGCCAAGCCAGTTGCACGCCGAGCGGGATATCGTCGGGGAGTTGACAGCAGCGGTCCGCAAGCAGGGTATGAAGATGGGCCTTTACTACTCGGGCGGTTACGACTGGACTTTTAACGCCGGCCCGATCGCCATCGACAAGGATTACGAAACAGTAAAGCCGCAATCGAAGGCCTATGGCGACTATGCATTCGCCCAGATACACGAGCTGATCGATCGCTACAAACCTGCGCTTTTGTGGAATGACATCGACTGGCCCAAGATGGGCAATGCTCTGCAGGTCGAGGCCGATTACTACAACGCGATTCCCGACGGAGTCGTCGACGACCGCTTTGGCATCAAGCACTCCGACTTCACCTCGCCCGAGTACGAGAAACTCGACAAGATCAGTCCGAAGAAGTGGGAAGAATGCCGCGGGCTCGGCCGTTCCTTCGGTTACAACCGCGCCGAAGGCGAAGCCGAAACTATAGCTCCGGGCGACCTGATCGCGCTGCTCGTCGACATCGTCAGCAAGAACGGCAACCTTCTGCTCGACGTCGGGCCCGAAGCCGACGGCACCATTCCGCCCGTCCAGTTGGAGCGGCTGAGAGCCCTGGGCGCCTGGCTCAAACAGAACGGCGAGGCGATCTACGACACGGTGCCATGGACACAGGCGGCAGGGAAGTCGGCTGAGGGAGACGACCTCCGCTTTACGCGCAAGGGCGACGATCTGTACGTAACGGTTCTGGGCAAGCCCAAGGCGAAAACGATCACGGTTAATCTCCCGCCTAAGGATGCAGTGCCGATCTCGATGCTAGGAATTCAGAAACTCCTTCCATTTGAAGGGACAAATCAGGGCTGGCGCATCGAACTGCCTGAGCAGCTGCCAGGAGATTATGCGTACTGCGTCAAGTTTAAAAACTACGCGCGCTGAACTGTTTTGGAACTGAGAAGGCGCTGTACGGTATCTTCAAGCCCCTGCCTTGCCTCCGGCAGCGCCGCCTGAACCACCGCGCTGAATCCCTCGCGGAGTTCCAGCGAACCCGCGCCGATGGTAAGCAGAAGGGATGTACGTGGCATCGCGCCGTAGACGTGCTTGCTCAGCGCCAGTAACTGCGAAGCATCCAGATGATGCATGCCGAGCTTTGTTGAATCGGGAGCCGGTTTAACTGCCATGCATCTCACAAGGCCCGGGGCGGAATCCGTTGCGCAGTCGATAAAAACAATTGTCTCGGCCTGTGCGACGTCTTCGGCCATCTCCGGCGTCCACTGGTGATCGCAGAGCACGCGGACGCGTGCGTCGTCGCGCCATCGTTCTTCGGCCCAATGCGCAAGAAACGGCCCGACGCCGTCATCCTCGCGCAACGTATTACCGCAGGCGAGGATGAGACAGCGAATCTGGTTTGCGTTTGAACTTTCCACCGAACAGGGCGCCCCGGGTCTCCTTCTTTGGGGACCTGGGAACATACTATTTCAGCGCAGTCAGATCACGATCGCACAACATGATCCACAACTTCGCCGTCAGCCGAGAGCAGGGTCATTGCCAGCGGCATTTGCCCGAAGGCGTGCGTGGAACAGCTCAGGCACGGGTCAAAGGTGCGGACGACCGCTTCCACGCGGTTCAGAATGCCCTCGGTGAATTTGCCGTTCTTGATATAGTGACGCGCGGCCTGCGCGACACCTTTGTTCATGGCGTGGTTGTTGTGGCCGGTGGCGATCACGAGGTTGGCCCACGTGATTAGGCCGTTCTCGTCCACCTTGTAGTGGTGGTGCAGCGTGCCGCGCGGAGCTTCAGACTGGCCAGCGCCTTCGAGGCGATTCACTCCGGCAGTTGCGCGCACGTGCGTGTCAAGGATCAGCGGATCGTTGAGAATTTGCTCGATCTTCTCGATGCCGTAAAGGATATCGATGAGACGAGCGTGATGATAGTAGAACGAACTGTGGACGGGCCCGGCCGCCAACTGCTTGAATTCAGCAAGTTCGGCGTCTGCCAGCGGCGTGCCCATCGACTTGGCGATGTTGAGTCGTGCGAGCGGGCCTACACGATAGCAGCCGTCAGGATAGCCCAGCGGCTTGTAATAGGTGAACTTGGTATAGGAATGCGGCTCCACGGCTTCTCCGATGATCTCAGTGGATCGGGCAGCGGTGATCCCGTCTTCGATGATCCTGCCCGTGCCGTCGATCAGCCGCAGAGCGCCGTCGGTAAACTCGATCGAGTCGTCTTCATTGACCAGGCCCAGATAGTTTGATGGGAAATTGGCAAAGACCTCGATCTCCGGGCGGAAGTTGTCGACGATCTGCTTGTACCCCGCGAGGGCCAGTTTGGTGCTCTGGAAGGCCTCGGGCATCATGGCCAGGATCTCGTCGCGCTTGGCGGCTGAGAGCGGTTCTGTGACCCCGCCGGGAACAACCCATCCGGGATGGATTCGCTTGTGGCCGAGCAGTTCGATGATGTGCTGGCCGAAGCGGCGCAGTGCGATGCCGGCGCGGCCCAGGTTGGGCTTGGCTCCAACTACGCCGAAGATGTGACGCACCTTTGGATCGGCTTCCATGCCCAGGAGCAGGTCCGGGGAGGACAGATAGAAGAAACTTAGGGCGTGCGACTGTATCATCTGCGCAAGGTTCAGCATGCGTCGCAGTTGTGCGGCGGAGTGCGGAATGCGCACCGACATGATGGCTTCGCAGGCTTTGGCGGATGTAATGAGGTGAGATACCGGGCAGATGCCGCATATGCGCGCCATCAGGCCGGGCATCTCGTAGAAGGGACGGCCTTCGGAGAATCTTTCAAAGCCGCGCACCTGAGTGACGTGAAATTGCGCATCCTCTACTTCGCCGTGTCCGTTGAGCTGGATGGTGATCTTTCCATGCCCTTCCAGGCGAGTGACTGGATCGATCGTGATGGTCTGGCTCATGATCAGGCTCCGAAGCGGGTGAGAGCCGGAATGTCGACCGGCCCTCCAGTGATGAGCGCTGTCAGCGCTGTGTAGAACGTGTCGGCCGAAGGCGGACAGCCCGGAAGGTAGACATCCACCTTTACGAACTCGTGAACGGGTCGGGCGGTCTTGAGCAGCTTAGGCACGACAACACAGGGAATCTGCGGTTGCAGCGTAGCGTTCTCGATGTAGGCACGATTCAGAATTGCTTGGGGCCCAATCGGATTGCGCATGGCAGGGACGTTGGCCGTCACCGCGCAGTCGCCCATCGAAACCAGCGTCTTTGTATGGGCGCGGACCTTCTTGATCTTCGCCGTGTCGTCGGTCGATGCCACCGCTCCTTCAACGAGAGTGATATCCACTTCGTCGGGGAACTCCTTTGCATCCACGATCGGACTGTAGACAATGTCAACAAGTTCTGCCAGTTCGATGAGCCGTTCATCCAGGTCGAGCAGCGACATGTGACAGCCGGAGCATCCGTCGAGCCACACTGTTGCCAATTTCAATTTGCTCATTGCGCTTCCCTCATCAGGTTCAGGTAAGGCAGAAAGTCCGGATATTTGGGATGATCGGAGCCGATCTTGCTCTTGTCGAAGAGCGCTCCGGTCGGGCACACCTGCACACACTTGCCACATCGTGTGCAGGTAGACTCGCCCCAGTTCTCATGCAGGTCCGTGATGACCATGGAGTTGATGCCGCGTCCCATCACATCCCATACGTGCGCGCCCTCAATCTCGGCGCATACGCGCACGCAACGGGTACACAGAATGCAGCGGTTGTGATCGGCGACGAAACGCTCGTGCGATGCATCGACTGGCAGTTCGGGATTGCGATACGGCAGTCTTATGTGCGTGACGCCCTGGTCCTGCGCGAGCGATTGCAACTCGCAGTGCCCGTTTGCGACGCAGACCGAGCAGATATGGTTGCGCTCGGCAAACAGCAGTTCAAGGATCGTGCGGCGGTGTTTCTGCAGCCGTTCCGATTGTGTCGTTACCTCCATGCCCTCAAAGACCGAGGTCACGCAGGCGGGCAGAAGCTTGTTCTGGCCCTTGACTTCAACCACGCACAACCGGCATGCGCCCACATCAGAGAGCCCATCGAGATGGCACAGCGTCGGAATCTTGACGCCGTTCTCTTGTGCCACCTCAAGAATGGCTTGGCCTGCACGGGCGCTCACATGTTTGTCGTCGATGGTGAGTGTTTTTACGTCCACTGCAGCGCTCATGCCAACACCTCCTCGGGAACCTCAGCGGCCTTTGGCGCAAGCATATTGCACACTCCTGCCGGACAGCGCTTGTGCAGGATGTGTTCGATGTACTCGTTCTTGAAGTAGCGCAGGGTGCTGAGCACCGGGTTCGGCGCGGTCTGTCCGAGTCCGCAGAGGCTGGTCTCCTTGACCGTACCGCAAAGATCGATCAGCAGATCCAGGTCATCCATCGTGCCTGTGCCTGTGCAGATGCGCGTCAGCAGGGTGAACATCTGCGCAGTTCCCACGCGGCACGGAATGCATTTGCCGCAGGACTCGGTCATGCAGAACTCGACGAAGAACCGTGCGACATTGACCATGCAAGACGTGTCGTCCATCACGATCATGCCGCCGGAGCCCATCATCGATCCCGCCTGGATAAGCGACTCGTAGCTTACTTCGATGTCGAGCAACTCCGCGGGTATGCAGCCCCCCGAAGGCCCACCCGTCTGTACCGCCTTGAACGTGTGACCGTCAGGAACGCCGCCGCCGATGCCCTCGATGATCTGCCGCAGCTTCATGCCCATTGGCACTTCCACCAGGCCCGTGTTCGTGATCTTGCCGGTGAGCGCAAATACCTTGGTGCCTTTGCTCTTCTCCGTGCCAAGGGCCGCAAACCACTTGGGTCCTTTGCGGATGATCGGCGGGATGTTGGCATAGGTCTCGACGTTATTGATGAGCGTGGGTCGTCCCCAGAGCCCGCTCACTGCCGGATAGGGCGGCCTTGGCTTTGGCGTCCCACGGCGGCCTTCAATCGAGGCGATCAGTGCAGTCTCTTCGCCGCAGACGAATGCACCGGCCCCCAGTCGAATCTCGACATCGAAGTTGAATGGCGTGTTGCAGATGTTGTTGCCAAGCAGTCCACGGCGGCGCGCGTCACGCAGGCAGGCCGTCAATCGGCTGACCGCCAGGGGATACTCGGCGCGTACATAGATGTAGCCCTTGCTCGCTCCCACTGCATAGGCCGCGATCGCCATCCCTTCGAGCACGCGCTGCGGATCGCTTTCAAGCACGCTGCGATCCATGAACGCACCGGGATCGCCCTCGTCGCCATTGCAGATCACGTACTTCGTATCGCCGACAGCCTTCGCAACTGTGCCCCACTTCAGGCCCGTTGGATAACCGCCGCCGCCCCGGCCGCGGAGCCCGCTCTCAGTGATCTGCTTGATCACATCCTGCGGAGTCATCTCCGCGACTACGGTGACCAGCGCCTCATAGCCGTCGCGAGCGATGTAGTCGTCGATTTTTTCCGGATCGATGTGGCCGGAGTTTTCGAGCACCACATGCACCTGCTGATCGAAGTGCTCGCGCAAATTGCATTGCAACTCTTCGACTGGTTTGCCTCCGAGGCTGTTTACGACCTTTTGAGCGTGCTCGGTCTTCATATGGGCATAGAGCGTTTCTTCAGGATCAACAAGCACTAAGGGCCCAGCTGCACACAAACCCATGCAGCCGGTTCGACGCACAAGAGCCTTTTTGTCCGATGCCTCGACTGCTTTGCTCAACGCATCTTTTATCCGGTCAGAGTGCTGGCTCAGGCAACCGGTGCCCATGCACACGTTGATCTCGTGGTCGAACTTTGCATTCTCCAGTCGAACGGATTCCTTGATCTGTTCCAGTTCTTCGATGTTCATTCGACCGCCCACCTTTCCAGCTGCGCCAGCATTTGCTCTCCATTCATCTGGCCCTGCAATTCGCCATCGGTCAGGACCACCGGAGCCCGGCCGCAGGCTCCCACGCACCGCGCGGTCATGAGGCTGATCTTGCCGTCCTTCGTGGTTTGTCCTTGAGCGATGGCGAGTTGCTTCTCGGCCGATGCCAGCAGCTTGTCCGTGCCCTTGATATAGCAGGCTGTTCCCGTACAAATCGTCATGGTGTGCTTGCCCGGCGGCTTTAGGCTGAAGTAGTGATAGAAGGTTACGACTCCATAGGCCTGGCTCAGCGGCACACGCAGTGACTGCGCGACGAAGCGGATTGCGTCATCATCGAGGTATCCAAAAGATGACTGAACGGTGTGGAGTGTCTCAATCAGCGCATGGCGGGCAAAGCCATTCTTGCGCATGGTGCCGGCCACGATTCTCCAGCGTTTGTCGTCGCTCGGGAGCGGCGGTTGTGTAAATGCAGGCACATTCCCTCCAGACTCTAACCGCGAAGCGATTACCGCACGCTCCGCTCTCTGTCTGGCACCTTTTTACCCCCGCGACGATACGACTGGCCGTGACCACTGTCACGCCAGTATCTCGCTGTATCGCAATGGGGAAAGACCTCTGAATGCCTCTTAAATCTTGCAACGTCTCTCAGCTGAGCGACGGAAGACGATCCGAGATTCCGAGAAGAAAGATAAGCCCGATACCGCAGCTATAGACCGCGCCCGTCCATGCGATCAGATGGTATAGGCGCGGATTGCGTCCGCCGGCATTAAATGCTCCACCAAGCGAGGCCGTCATCAGCGCGTTCATCGCGACGAGCCCAACGGCGAACGCTGCCAGCCCAAGCATACCACGCGACGTGCCGCCGAGGTTCGCTGTCAGGAAGAACAGAGCAAGCTGGCTCGGTGTCTCAGCGCCCACGCCGTGAAGGATGCCGATCACGAATACGGATTTCCCGTTATACATCCATTGGAACCGTTCGGGCCGGGGTGCAGCAGAATTCCAGATTTGCCGCACGCGCCATGCCAACCATAGGACACTATTGATAGCGATCGCGAGGCGGCTTTCAATCCGGCTGTGACGATGTCCGTGTGCGTCCTTGCGCAGGATGCCAGCAACCACTCCGATTCCGAGGATGATCAGCGTCAATCCAATGATGCGTTCGGTCCAGTGGTCCAACCCCTCGGGCAGCCCCATGTGCAACTGCAGCACCGCCATACCTAGCGCGACCACGGTACACGCGTGTCCAAGCGCATACGTCATTCCCAGGCGCAGGCCGCTCTTCCATGTGCGCTGCACCGCGGTGATATCCGATATGGCAGCCAGGTGATCGTAGTCGAAGCCGTGGCGCAGTCCCAGCACAAGGCAGGAACCCAGCGCGGCGTCGAGTTTCCAGTCGCCAAAGATCGGTGTCACAGGTGCCCAGTATAGAGCAGGTTAGGTTCGCCTGGGGCGGTCATTCGTCACAGCGCCTTTTCTATTAAAGTAAACAGGATTCCAGTAGTAGCCGGCTTGTTGACGGGGGCTGTCCACTTTTTACGAAGCAGGGACTACGTCCATTGCGTAGCTGGAATAGTCGATTTTCACGACGGTGCGCCCAAGTAAGGTACCGCCAGAGACCGCGTTGGCATGGGTTGCCATGGGCAGGCCATCCTTCTCTGCATATTGCCGCGACACCTCGGCCGCACTCGCAAAAAACACCGCACTCTTTGCAGCGGTACCCTTCAGTTGAACGATCGCATAGTTGCCGGCATCCACCCAAAGCATCCCCTTGAAGAGATACTGACTGCTGCGTCGCGGCGTAATGTCCAGGACGACACACTGGAGGCCATCAAGAGTCTGCATGCTGTTCTTGTCCAGCTGCATATCGTAATTGGCGCTGGTAATCAGGGCCGTCTCCACATTGCCGGGCTGGCTCATGCGCTTCTCATTGTCCAGCAGAGTGCCCAGTACCTCACGACGCCAGAGGGCCGATCCGCTTTGGGACAAAATGTCAAAAACCTTTCCGCTTTCTTTGCGATATGTTGTCTTCACGAGCATCTCCGCCACTGGATGCGCCTCGTCCTGCCCGCGGAAGACTGCGTAGTGTTCGGTGACTGTATATCCCGCGAGCCGATTGAGCCGGTTCTTCACCGAAGCATCCACGCCTTGAATGACTGTCGCGATATCCGGCGGCTTTTCAGCTCTTTCCAGGGAGAACGCCAAAAAAGGAAGAAGTGCGATAGATAGCCAGACAGCGAAACTCGATCGTAGCCTCTCGATCATGGGCTCATTCTTTCACGAGATGCGGCGTGATTCATTCAGGAGTTTGGCCAAAGATTCTGAAGACCGGCAATACGGTGTTCGAAATCCAGCAGAAACGAAAAAGAGCACCCGGATTTCTCCGGGTGCTCGTTGGCCCTCGCAACACAACCCTTAACGTGAGGCCTTTGCTTCGGTCTTTGCATTCCGGACCGCGGCCAGGAAAGTGTGCGATCCGGCTGGGGGCGGCACCCCTCCGGAAAGCACGGAATGGAAGGTTACATCCGGTCCGTATACAGCCTGCATCGCATCATGATCCGGACGCACATCTGCGCCTGAGAGTGTGAGCCCTGCAAACACTCCCTTGGCGCGGGAATAGGTGAGGATCTCCGCATTCATCTTCCAGTCCGTGTCTGCCGAAGCATGACGGCCAACCGGCCCGGCGGCGGCTGAGGCATCTGCTCCTATCTTGAACTTGCTTGAGAGCAGGCGGTCCATTCCTTTTTGATCCTGGAAGACCATGATCAGATCCACGCCCTCCACGCCGATCTGAAGGCCCCAGCTGCCGCCGGTAACCGCAAAGAACGCCGGCGCGCTCCAGCCATGTTCCGTTCGGCATGTAGCCGCTCCTTTGCCGCCTTCGGCGCCGAAGACAAATCCGCCCTTTATCATGTGCGGCACAACTGCTACACACTTGGCGTGTTCCATCACCTCATCCGGAATGCCTTTGTCAGGAGCAGCCATTACTTCGTTCAGAACGGTTGCGGACTTATCCAGCCGCTCCGTAGCGCTTTGTTTGGATTCGTCAGCCCAGCTTGATGTTGCAAGGCTCGCTATGGCGAGCACAAACATAATACGTTTCATATAGATCACCTTCCTTTAGCTATCGCGGCGAGATATATGTAGCCGGGAGCAGGATCTACTCTAGTTTCCTCGCAAAGAACGGCGCCTGTACCTGCTTGCCTACCCCTTCTCCGCTGTTTCCTTAGAACCGTCTGCCAATCGCACGGTTGCCCGTTCCTTCCTCCCGAGGAACACGTGAATCGCAAGTTGTCTGGGAACTGACGTTTATGCATGGGCTAAGCTTGTTTTCGAGGTGTAAGATTTCAGGGCGTGTCGAAAACCCCGGAGCACAACCTCGAGCACGCAATTGAACGGAAGAGCATCCGCGTGCAGGGCGTCGTTCAGGGCGTTGGGTTCCGTCCCTTCGTTTATCGCCTCGTAGCAGAAGAAGGACTCGCCGGTCTGATCGGAAATGATACGGATGGCGTGATTATCGAACTCGAGGGCCCGGAGCGCCGGATTAAAGCTTTTCTTGCTCGCCTTGCCGCCGAGACTCCTCCACTCGCCAGGATAGACTCCGTTGCCACCGCCGATCTGACGCCGACAGGGGAGACCACTTTCCGCATCGTCGCAAGCGAAATCCTTGGCCAAGTCGGCACCGGAATTCCTGCCGACGCCGCTATCTGCCCTGATTGCCTCCGCGAGTTGTTCGATCCCACAGACCGCCACTACCGGTATCCCTTTCTGAACTGCACGAACTGCGGACCGCGCTTCACCATCACCCGTCGCATTCCCTATGACCGGCCGCAAACCTCGATGGCCACGTTTCCGATGTGTCCGGAGTGCCAGGCCGAATACGACGATCCGCTGAACCGGAGGTTCCACGCGCAGCCAAACGCCTGCTGGCGCTGCGGACCGCAGGTATGGCTGGAATCCGGGGTCCCCACGAACAGGTCTTCGTTCGTGGGGTGGAAATCGCCCGACGGCGTTCGAATCGAGCCATCCGATCCAATCGCCGAGACTATTGAGCGGCTTCTGCGCGGCGACATCCTGGCGATCAAAGGCATCGGCGGTTTCCACCTCGCGGTCGACGCGATGAGCGAGGAGGCAGTCACTCGCCTTCGCGAGCGCAAGCATCGTTACGGAAAGCCTCTCGCTATCATGGTTCGCGATCTCGCGGCAGCACGCAGCCTCTGTGATCTCAGCGCCGAAGAAGAGACGCTGCTCAAGACGCCAGCGTGTCCTATCGTGCTAGCTCGCGCCCGACAGGGAAATGGCGTCGCACCATCCGTCGCGCCTGGCATTCCATGGCTTGGCGTCTTCCTGCCCTACGCGCCATTGCAACATCTGCTCTTTGCCGATCCGCGCGTAAAGGCACTTGTGATGACCTCGGCCAATCTGAGCGAAGAGCCCATCGCCATTGATAACGATGAAGCCCGCGCACGCCTAGGCAACATCGCCGACGCGTTTCTGATGCACAACCGCAAGATTCTGCAGCGATGCGACGACTCGGTTGCTGCAGTGGTTGACGGCGCGCCTCAGCTCATTCGACGCGCCCGCGGATTCGTGCCGCTTGGCATTCCGCTTCCGCTGGATGCCCCGCCGTTGCTGGCTGTCGGTGGTCACTTAAAAAACGTCTTCTCCCTGGCCCGCGGAAAGTTCGTCTACCAGAGCCAGCACCTCGGCGATCTCGAGAACCTGACTGGGCAGCAGTTCTTCGAGGAATCGCTGTGCCATCTCATGCACACCTTCGAGATCGAGCCGACAGCTGTCGCGCACGACCTGCATCCCGGCTATCTCTCCACGAATTGGGCGAAGCAATGGGCCGGGACCCGCGGCCTGCGGTTCATCGCCGTGCAGCATCATCACGCGCATATTGCGGCCAATATGGCGGAGCATGGGCTGCAGGGCCCGGTCATCGGCCTCTCGCTCGACGGCACGGGATACGGCACAGACGGGCGCATCTGGGGCGGGGAAGTGCTGATTTGCCACCTGGATTGCTTCGAGCGATTCGCGCATTTGGACTACACACCGATGCCCGGCGGTGAAGCCGCCATCCATGAGCCCTGGCGTATGGCGTTTGCGTACCTTGTTGCGGCAGGTTTCTCTGAGGGTGAGGCAACGGAATTGGTTGGGGCGTCGGACCAGGAGGCCCGCGTCGTCTCGCGCATGATCGATCGCGGAATCAATACGCCATATACATCAAGCCTTGGCCGGCTGTTTGACGCGGTGGCAGCCGTCGTCCTCAATCGCCGTTGGGTTGACTACGAGGCGCAAGCGGCGATCGGACTTGAAGGGATCGCTGTCGATGAATCGGATCGCATACGGCGCCGGGAGTATGCGCCGCAACTGTATGCATGCGGCAGGCTCGGCGAAGCAAACGTACTCAGGCTTGACGACCTTTGGCGCTCAATTGTCGAGGATATTCGGCGCGGTGTGCCTAAGCAACGAATCGCAGAGCGATTCCATTCCGGAATTGCGGAAGGGTTCATCCGGGCAGCGGCGAATGCGCGCGAATCCACGGGAATTTCCCAATTAGCCCTCTCGGGTGGCTGCATGCACAATCGCCGGCTGGCTCGTTATCTGCGCTCGGGTCTCGAAAAAGAAGGCTTCCAGGTGTACCAGCATCGGAACGTCAGCCCCGGCGACGGCGGACTTAGCTATGGACAAGCCGCCGTTGCGGCAGCCATTCTGTATAAAGATATCTCCCGCTGACACCATTCCGAGGATGGAAAGCATGACGATTCGCGGAATCATCTGGGTGGTCATTTTGGCCCTCGCCGGCATCCTCAGCGCCGGTGTGACTCTTCACGGCGTCTGGTCCGCGATTTCGATCGACTTCAACCAGGACACATTGTTGAGTCTCGTCTATTGCGCGCTGCCAACACTCTGCTTCCCGGTATTCCTGCTCATTCGCCCGCCGCGTCGGTCGGCGATTCTGCTTTCGCTGATGGCTCTTACATATCTCGGGGCCTACTCCGCCCTCAACTGGCGCACTTGCTCTGAACTGGGCTACTGTGAAGGCCTCACAGCCACAGTGATGCAGACGTTAAGTACGAACATGGTTCTGGCGTTCTTCGCAGTCGTCATTCTCAGCCTGATCGCGCTGCTTGTGGACGACCGCTCGAGTATTTGGCGCTATAGGTAAGGCGTACCCGATGCCGGGTGGCCCACATCTCGGAGAGATGTGGGTTATTGCGCGGATTGTCACCCAAGCCGAACCAGCTGCTCCGCCTCAAACTTCGGGCCAAGGATGGAGATCCGCGGAATGCGCCCGCGCACCATGGCCACCTCGTCGCAACGATGCAGTCGCGGGCAGCTTTGGCAGTCCTTGAAGATCTTGTCCGGCAACTCCGTTTTGTCCTCCACCGGCCGAAAGCCGTACTTGAAGAAGAAATCGGGAATGCGCGTAAACAAGCAAACAGACTGGATGCCGTGCTCTTCAGCCTCTTCGATCAGTGCGCCGAGAATCCTTCCGCCGGCGCCCTGTCCTTTCGCTTCCGGCTTCACCACGATCGAGCGTACCTCGCAGAGATGCGGCCCGTAGAAGTGCAGCGCGCCGCAACCAAGAAACACCCCACCATCCGACTCCGCGACCGTGAAGTCGCGGACGTTCTCGCAGATCTCTGCAAACGAGCGCTTTAGCAGCGTTCCGTCGCCCGAGAGGGAATTGACGAGATCGTAGATGTTCGAAGCGTCCCGCAGCAGGGCCTTACGCACCAGCATGAGCGGCCTCCCGGGAAGCAGGCTGCTGCAAAGCTGCGATACGGTGAGGCGCGTCTTCGATGGCTTCCTTCACGCGTTGGCGCGCTGTTCCCCCCTCCACATCGTGGCAGTCGATCGTGGCCTCGAGCGAAATGGCGGTATAGAAATCTTCTCCGAACTCCTCGCCGTACTGACGGAGCTCTTCGAGTGTTAGGCCGTTCAGTTCGACGCCCTTTTCGATCGCGAAGCGCACCGCCTGGCCGATTTTCTCGTGCGCTTTGCGGAAGGGAACTCCTTTGTGAACCAGGTAAGTTGCAGCAGCCATGGCATTCAAATAACCAGTAGTAGCGGCACTGCGCATGCGATCGAAGTCGAAGTGCAGCGCGACCGTGAATCGCGCGATCAGTGCGAGCATGGGCGCGACGAACTCCACCTGAAATGCCGGCTCCTGGGTCTCCTGCAAATCCTTGTTATATGCAAGCGGCAATCCCTTCAGTTGCAGGGTAACCGCCTCTGCCGCGCCGTGAATGCGTCCGACCTTGGCGCGAATCAACTCAGTTAAATCCGGATTCTTCTTCTGCGGCATGGCGCTGGAGCCCGTCGAGAACGCCTCCGGCAGAATCACGAATCCGAACTCAGCCGTAGCAAACAGCGTGATCTCCTCGGCGAAACGGCTCAGGTGCAATCCCACAAACGTGAGTGCCTGCAGGTATTCAAGCACGAAGTCGCGATCGCTGGTTGCATCCATCGAATTTGCTGTTGGTCCTGCGAATTCGAGTTCTCGAGACGCAATTGTTCGATCGAGCGCCAGAGTCGCCCCTGCCACAGCTCCCGAGCCCAGCGGGGAATGATTCAGGCGCACTGCGCAATCTCTCAGCCGTTCTGCATCGCGCAAAATCATCTCCATGTAGGCCAGCAGCCAGTGCGCCACCAGCACAGGTTCAGCCCGTTGCAGATGCGTATAGCTCGGCATCACTGCATCACCGGCCTTGCGTGCCTGGTCCCGCAACGCCTCAGCCCATGTCGCGAGCGAATTGACAACGGCCGCGATCTGTTCGCGAACATACAAGCGCAAATCCGTCGCGATCTGCTCGTTGCGCGAGCGCCCGGTGTGCAACTTGAGTCCTAGCGAGCCTATGCGTTCCACCAGCGACAGCTCAACAAAATGATGAATGTCTTCCGCAACCGGATGGTTGCGCATTCTTTCAGCACCTTCAACCGTCCCGAACTCAGCGGCAACCGCATCCAAAGCGGCCCGGAGCTCCACTCTTTCATGCTCCGAGAGTATCCCGGACGCGCAAAGGGCAGACGCATGCGCCTTACTGGCGGCTATCTCATGCGCGAGAAGCCGCCAGTCAAACACAATGGATCGCTGCCACTGCTCAAACTCCTTATCCAGCGGCTCGCGAAATCGGCCGGACCACATCTTCACGGATTGTTTTTCTTTCGACATTTATCTGTCTTCTGTTTCCTCTTTCGTCCCTTCGGAAGATTCTTCCTCGACTGGTTCGCATTCGCAGCCAATTAGCTGACCGTGACAACGTGGGCATTCCTCCCAATCACAGCCGACGTGATGATAGTGACGCGGCACGCGGCACGGTCGCGGTATTCATCTCCTGTTCGCAATATTTGCAAATGGCCACCTACTTCTTCTCCTTACCGCTATTCAGCTGCGGCATTTCCGCGCCTGTGCTCAGGGTGAGGAGGCCGGTCTCCGCGTAGGTGAGGAGCTTTTCCCGGGTGTCGGTAATGTCCAGATTGCGCATGGTGAGCTGGCCGATGCGGTCGCGCGGAGAGAAGGTGGAGTCGGTCTTCTCCATGCTGAGCCGCTCAGGGTGGAAGGTGAGGTTGGGTGACTCGGTGTTGAGGATCGAGTAGTCATTGCCACGGCGTAACTCAAGCGTGACCTCGCCGGCGACGGGTTTAGCTACCCAGCGCTGGGCAGATTCGCGAAGCATGATCGCCTGGGGGTCGAACCACCGGCCCTGGTAGAGCAGTCGGCCTAGTTTGCGGCCGTTCTCGCGGTACTGTTCGATGGTGTCCTCGTTGTGAATTCCGGTAATGAGGCGCTCGTAGGCGATATACAGCAGAGCAAGGCCCGGAGCCTCATAGATACCGCGGCTCTTGGCCTCGATGATTCTGTTTTCAATTTGATCGGACATGCCGAGGCCGTGCCTTCCGCCAATGCGGTTGGCTTCGAGCAGGAGCGCGACGGGATCATCGAATTCCTGGCCGTTGAGAGCCACCGGGAAACCCTCTTCGAAGCGGACGGTAACCTCTTCGCCAGGGACCTCGACGTCGTCGCGCCAGAAGGCCGTCCCCATGATGGGAACGACGATCCTGATCGACGAAGAAAGATGCTCCAGGTCCTTCGCTTCGTGGGTTGCGCCCAGGATGTTGGAGTCGGTGGAGTAGGCTTTCTCAGCGGGCATCTTGTAGGCGAAGCCGGAGCGCTGCATGAAGTCGGACATTTCGGCGCGGCCGCCCAGTTCGTCGATAAACGCGGCGTCGAGCCAGGGCTTGTAGACTTGAAGCCCGGGGTTGACCAGCAGACCGTAGCGATAGAAGCGCTCGATGTCGTTTCCTTTGAAGGTGGACCCGTCACCCCAGATGTGAACGTCATCCTCCCTCATGGCCATCACCAGCATGGTGCCTGTGACAGCGCGGCCGATCGGGGTGGTGTTGAAGTAGGTGACGCCGGCGGTACTGATATGGAACGCGCCGGCCTGCAGCGCCGCGATGCCTTCGCGGACAAGCGGGCCACGGCAGTCGATCAGACGGGCTTCTACGGCGCCGTATTCGAGAGCTTTGCGCGGAATCTCATCGTAATCGGCTTCGTCGGGCTGGCCGAGATTGGCTGTGTAGGCGTAAGGGATCGCCCCCTTCTGCTTCATCCAGTGCAGAGCAGCGGAGGTGTCGAGCCCGCCGGAGAAGGCAATGCCTACCTTTTCGCCGATGGGCAGGGATTCGAGAATTACAGACATGCTTGCGGATCCTCAGAACGCTTCCAGCTTCTCACCGGTCGCGAACGGCTACGGTAACTGTCTTGAAAGGGCACGGCTTTAACCGTGCCGTAAGTTGATTTAAGATGCCGGGCTTTAGCCCATGTCCAACCGATTGCCGATGTGCTAAGAAGCAAGTCCTGAAAACTTCTCCACATTCGATAGACCCCCCAGCAGCAGCAGCAGCAACGCCTTTTGTGCATGCATGCGGTTCTCGGCCTGGTCAAACACGATCGACTGCGGCCCATCGAGCACCGCGTCCGTGACCTCGGCGTTGCGACGCGCTGGCAGGCAGTGCATGAACACAGCCTTCTCGCGTGCCTTTGCCATCAAAACTTCGTTTACCTGAAACGGGCGGAAAATGGGCGCGCGCTTCGTCGATTCGTGCTCCATTCCCATGCTTACGCACACATCGGTGTACACCGCGTCTGCGTTCTCTACTGCAACGTGCGGATCCTGCAGCAGCCGCACCTCGCAGCCGTTTTGCTCGGCGATCTCGCGCGCCCTCGTCACAATCTCAATGTCGGGCGAGTAGCCGCGCGGCGTCGCCACAGTCACGTTGGCGCCCAGTTGCACGCCGGTCAGCATGAGCGAGTGGCTCACATTATTGCCGTCACCTACGTAAGTAAAATTGAGTCCCCCGCAGGAGCCGAAGTGCTCTTCCAACGTCATGAAATCGGCCAGCGCCTGGCACGGGTGCTCAAAATCGGACAGAGCATTGACCACGGGTACGCGCGAGTTCGCCGCCATCTCCGTAATCGTGTCGTGCGCATAGGTGCGCAGCACAATGATGTCAACCCAGCGTTCGACGTTGCGCGCCACATCGGCAACCGCCTCGCGCTCGCCAAGCGGAGAGTTTGTCTGATCCACGAAGATCGCGCTGCCACCCATCGTGTTGATACCGGTCTCAAAAGAAAGCCGTGTGCGCAGGCTCGCCTTCTCAAACATCAGCACCATCTGCTTTGCGTCGAGGGCGTGGCGATACTCGCGTGGATTCAATTTGATGTCGTGCCCAAGCTTTACGATAGCCCGCACTTCGCTGCTCGACAGATCGGCGATCGAGCACAGATCTTCGCCCGCCAGCCGGGCTGCCGCGGCCAGAATATCCACGTCCTGCTGAACGGGAACCTCTGGCGCCCGGCGTTCCATGATTGCTCTGCTAGCCATGGTGTTCTCCTCCTGGGGGCTGACTTGCGGCGCTCACGGGCGCGGCTTTCTCAGTGAAAATCTCGTCCAAAGCCTTGATGGCCTCATCCACGTGCTGTCGCTTTAGAATGTAGGGCGGAAGAAATCGCAGCACGGTTTCGCTGGTGCGGTTGATTACGATCCTGCGCTTCAGCATCTCCCCTGCCGTCAACTTGGCAAGCTCTTCATTGTCAAGTTCAGCCGCCAGCATCAACCCCTTGCCGCGCACCTCCTTGATACATTCGTGGGTTTTCGCAAGTTCGCGCAACTGCTCGTGGAAGTAGGCACCGACCTCGGTCGCATTTGCGAGCAGCCCTTCCTGCTCAATCGCGTCAATCACGGCAATTGACACGGCGCAGGCCAGAGGGCCGCCGCCAAATGTTGTTCCATGCATCCCGGCATGAATCGCGCGTGCGGCTTCCTCTGTGCACAGAATTGCCCCCAGCGGAATGCCGCCTGCAATCGGCTTCGCCAACGTTGTTATGTCCGGTTTGATGCCGTAGTGCTGATATGAGCACCACTTACCGGTGCGGCCCATCCCGGCCTGGATCTCATCCACGATCAACAACGCGCCGGTTGAATCGGCAAGCTGCCGCGCTTCTGCAAAAAACTCCTGCGTCAGCGGCCGGATTCCACCCTCGCCCTGGATCGCCTCAACGAGAATGGCGCAGACCTGGTCTGAGAACTTTGCGCGCAGATCGGCCACATCGTTGAATCGCACGAATTCCACGCCCGGCACGCCTGGCGCAAAAGGCTCGCGATACTTCGCCTTATACGTCGTTGACATCGCCCCGTACGTGCGTCCGTGGAAGCTCTGCTCCAGCGCGAGAAACTTCGTTCCGATCTGCCTTCCTTCGCTGCGCAGCAAGCCCGCATGCGCACGCGCCAGTTTCAACGCGCCTTCCCATGCCTCTGTGCCGGTGTTCGAGAAGAACGCGCGATCCATGCCCGTGCGTTCCGTCAATCGCAGCGCCAGTTCCGCCTGGCCCTCGTGATAGAAGAGGTTCGAAGTGTGGATCAGTGCGCGGCTCTGATTCACGATAGCCCGCTCGATCGCGGTATGCCCGTATCCCAGCGCGTTCACACCGATGCCGCTAAGCAGGTCGAGATACTTCGCACCGCTCTCATCGATCAAGTGCACTCCCTCTCCGCCAACGAAGAGGATCGGATTTCGTTCGTAGGTCTGCAGCAGGAGTTTTGACTCTGCTGCGCGAACCTGTTCAAGTTTCGTCAATTCAAATACTCCTTCAGGCCACCATCACTTCGGTTCCGTGGGCCACGCGGCTGCTGCACAGGTCGGGAAGAAAACCGGCAGCCTCCGCAGGAAGAATTCGCACGCGCTTCACACCATTCAGGAGCGCCTCGCGGCATGCGCCGAGCTTCGGAAGCATACCGCCGGAGATAATCGCATTTTTTGCCATCTCCGCAATCTGGTCGATGCTCAACCAGCGCAGTACCTTGCCGTCCGCGCCTTTCACTCCGGGCACATCCGTCAAAAAGACCAGCGCATCTGCATGGCACGCTACGGCGCAAGCGGCGGCCATCTCGTCGCCGTTCACGTTATAGTACTCGCCATCAAATCCCAGTGCGATCGGCGCGATCACCGGCACACCGTTCAGTTTCCAGATCGCCTCAATCCATCGCGAATCGCTGGCCGCGATCTCGCCGACAAATCCCAGGTCGGGCGCGGTCCGCTTCTTGCGCGCGCGAAACAACAAACCATCGCCGCCTGTCATGCCCACAGCGGGCTGTCCAAGCGCCCCGAGCGCAGCAACAAGGCCCTTATTCACCTTGCCGGCAAAAACCATCAGCGCAATGTTGCGTGTCTCGGCATCCGTCACGCGCAGGCCATTCACGAACTCGCTTTTGGCGCCCAGCCGTTCCATCATGCGCGTCAGCTGCACGCCGCCGCCATGCACAACTGCCACCTGGTTGCCGTCACGAACCAGATCGGTAATCGCGCGGACACAACCCTGCAGCAATTCCGGAGTCTCCAGGCCCGCGCCACCGAGCTTCACCACATATCTCATACGAGCCCCTCCGCTTCATCCCAGCCGAGCATCACGTTCATGTTCTGCACTGCTTGTCCTGCCGCTCCCTTCAGCAAGTTGTCGAGGCAGCTGACAATCACCCCTCGCTGCCCGTCGCTGGAAAGTTGAAACCCGATATCCGCGAAATTTGTGCGCACTGAATACTGAATCTGCGGCAACGCGCTCTCGTACAGGCGAACCATCGGGCTTCCGGCGAAGAATTCGCGGTACACGCGCAACACGCTCTCCCGTGTTTGTGCCTCCTTGAATCGCACATAAATCGTCGATAGGATTCCGCGCGGAATCGGCAGCAGATGAGGTGTGAACACAATATCTCCAGCGACTATCCCGATCTGCTCCAGCAGCTCGCCGGTGTGCCGATGACTGAATACGCCATAGGCAGAAAGATTGTCCGCTGCGTACATGTAATGCGTCTTTGCCGTCGGAGCCTTTCCCGCTCCGCTCACGCCGCTCTTCGCATCCGCCACAATTCCGTGCGACAGGTCCACGATCCCAGCTGCCACCAGCGGCCGCAGCGCCAGAATCACCGACGTTGCATAACAGCCCGGGTTGGCAACCAGCTTCGCGAGCTTGATCTCGTTGCGATGCAACTCAGGCATGCCATACGCGGCTTGCGTCTGCGTGGCGACCGCGATCCCCGATCCTTCGTCTTCAAACGCATATACCGCGCGGTTCTTCGCATCCGTCAGGCGCCACGCGCCGCTCAGGTCGACCACGCGCAAACCGTGCTTCAGCGCTTCCGGAACCCACTCGCGCGATTGTTCATGCGGCGTGGCCAGAAACAGCACTTCTACTCCGTGCGCCGCTAGCATTTCCCACGAAAATGGTTCGACTTTTAGTGACCTGCTGCCGTTATTGTCCGCGAGATGTGGATGAATCTCTTCGAGCGGTACACCGCCTCGCTCGGCGTTCTTCTCGTCCAAGCGTCCGGCAAACACCGGCGGCATTGCCTTCAGCCGCGGATGATGCGTCAGCAACCGCGCAAGTTCCGCGCCGGCGTATCCAGTTACTCCCACTACTGCTGTCTGCACC
Source organism: Occallatibacter sp. (assembly GCA_035262585.1). Taxonomy (GTDB): domain Bacteria; phylum Acidobacteriota; class Terriglobia; order Terriglobales; family Acidobacteriaceae; genus Telmatobacter. The sequence continues at coordinate 38,590 of DATFSO010000171.1, forward strand.
GGCTTCATCATGATTCCAACATCTTTCTCAACCGCGCCTCCACATCCTGTGCACGCTTTACGTCCGGACAGATCACCAGCACCGTGTCATCACCGGCAATTGTGCCTACTACTTCGTTCCAGCCCTCGCCATCGAGAGCGGCTGCCATCGGCTGCGCTCCGCCCAGTACCGTGCGCAACACCACCTGATTGATGGCTCGGCGAACCCCTAGACCAAAACTCTCCATTACCTCCGCAACGGACGGTGGCCCGTCATCGACAAGCGCAACAGAGCCATTCCCATTCGGCAGGGAATAGCCGCCCGGGCCCTTCGTTAGCTTCAACTCGTGAATATCGCGGGACAATGTAGCCTGCGTCACCTCGAACCCGCGGCGGCGCAGCTTTCGGCGCAGTTCATCCTGGTTCGCTACCAGTGCGTGCGCCACAAGTTCCCGAATTGCATCGTGCCTTTGGGTTTTCATCTCAGTTTCCGGACAAATCAAAAACGCGGCTCGCAGTGGCCGCGCTTGCATAAATATACAATGCGGTGTATAAGTATGCAAGTCGGCTTTTCCACTGCCGATGAAGCGGAATCACTTTAGTCATATGCCTGTTTCTGAGTTGCGAATTCGAACTACTTTGCTCTCGACGCCCGGTGCTCCCCGAGCGGTCCGGCTTTAGATTCCCCGCTAGTCGTTGCCTTTAAGTTGCCATCGCAACTGAATCGCCAAATCCAAAGGGTCGTATAGTTAAATATGGGCTTTCGCCATCGTCATTTCCCGTACCGTACGTGTGAATCGCCGGAAAGCTCAGCAGCGCCCCCCATCTCAGCGTCGTTGCCTTCCTACGTCGCCGGGAGTCTGATCGATCCGCGCTTCGACTTCGATTCGTGCGGCGTCGGCTTTGTTGCCCAGCTTTCTGCTGAGCCCTCCCACCAGGTTCTCCGGCACGCTCTAACCGCGCTCTCCCGCCTCGAGCATCGCGGAGCCGTCGCGGCCGACGGAAAGTCCAGTGATGGCGTTGGGGTTACCACTACGATCCCCCGCGATTGGCTTTTGGACCAGAGCGGTCTATCTCTCGATGAGAGCAGCCCTCTCGGTGTCGCCGTCGTCTTCCTTCCGAGAGACGACACTGCGCAGCGCACAGAAATTGAATCGGCTCTTTTCGAGCAGGATATGGAAGTTCTTGCCTGGCGCGCAGTTCCGATTCGACCGGAGGTCCTCGGCGAAATCGCTGCCTCCTCGCGCCCCGAGATATGGCAGGTCCTCGTCACCTCTGACGACGCCGAGTTCTTCGATCGCCGTCTGTTTCTCGCTCGCAAGCAGTTCGAGCGCTCCGAACTCCCCGGCTACTTTGTCAGCATCTCGTCGGCGACGATGATCTACAAGGCGCTCTGCGCCGGCCGCCTGCTTTCGGAGTTCTACCCCGACCTTGCCAACTCGGAATTCAAAACGCCTTTCGCGCTTTTCCACCAGCGCTACGCAACCAATGTGCTGCCCTCGTGGGACCGCGCGCAGCCATTCCGTACGCTTGCGCACAACGGCGAGATCAACACCATCTGGGGCAATCGCGCACGGATGGAAGCCCGCGCCGCCACGCTTCCGCTCGATGTTTCTCCAATCCTCACGCTGGGCGGTTCTGACTCGACCTCCCTCGATGAGATGGTCGAGTTGCTCGCCCACAATGGCCGCACCGTGGGCGAAGCCGTGCGTATGATTGTGCCCCCAGCCAATCCAGGCAACTCCTCATCTTTCCTTCAGTACAGCGGGGACATCATTGAGCCCTGGGACGGGCCCGCCGCAGTTGCATTCACCGACGGCCGGCAGGTTGGCGCCATTCTCGATCGCAATGGGCTTCGCCCCTGCCGATTTGCAATCGACGACTCTGGCCTTGTCGTTGCCGGTTCGGAAGCCGGCCTCGTCGACATGGATCCGGATCACATCGCGCATAGCGGCCGTCTCGGCCCCGGCCAGATGATCGTGGCTGATCTCGACTTCAATCGCTTCTTTGAGAACGAAGAGATCCTGCACATTTACGACGCCAAGCGCCATTACCAGGACCTCATCAGCGAAGACGTGCCGCTGGAGAACTCGCTCGAGGCTCCACCGCCCCTTTCCGCCACTGAGTTGAATCGCCTTCAACTCCGGTTTGGCTATACGCGCGAAGACGTGCGCATGATTCTCCAGCCCATGGCGACCGACGGCAAGGACGCCGTCTGGTCGATGGGCGACGACACCTCGATCGCGCCATTGGCCCGCGCTCCGCGCCCGCTTTACGCATTCTTCCGCCAGCGGTTCGCTCAGGTCACCAATCCGCCAATCGACCCGCTGCGCGAAACCGTCGTGCTGCAAATGCACACGCGTCTCGGTCCATGGCCGCACATCTTCGAACTGCGCGAGCCGCTGCCGGGGCTCTCGCTACGGTCGCCAATCTTGTCTCTCGGCCAAATGCACGCGTTATTTGAGGGCCACCATCCTCAGGCGGAGAAGATGCCGCATGCCGTCCTTCATTGCCTGTATTCACCTGGGACGACACTTGAGGTTGCGGTCGACATCCTCGCAGAACGCGCGATCGAACTCGTACGCGAAGGTGCGTCGCTGCTCATCCTCACGGACCGCGGGGCGTCGCCAGAGTCGATCCCTGTTCCAATGTCGATGGCCGCTGGCGCAGTGCATCTTGCACTTACCAGGGCCGGCGTTCGGGCTGAAGTCGGCATCGCCGCGGATGCTGCCGATTGCCGCGAGATCCACCACGTAGCTGTGCTCCTTGGCCTTGGAGTAGGCGCGATCTGTCCTTGGCTCTCTCTGGAAACCGCACGCAGCATCAGCCCGGAGCACGGCGAAGAAAACCTGCTGCACGCTCTCGAACTCGGTCTGGCCAAAGTCATGTCGAAGATGGGCATCAGCGTCGTCGACAGCTATCGCGGAGCACACCTCTTTGACGCCATAGGCGTCTCGCAGCATGTCGTCGACAAGTGCTTCGCAGGCGTTCCAGCTCCTATCGGCGGAATCGGCTTTACGGAGATCGAGAACTACGTTCGCCAGCTGTGGAGCGCAGAGCCCGTCGCAGAATCGAATATTGAGAAATCGGCTGAACAGAGCCCGGCACAGTTCGCCACCGAAAGCGGACGCGAGCTCCCCGACTACGGCTTTGTGCGTTTCCGCAAAGCCGACGAGGCCGAGTCGCACGGTTGGCAACCGACAACGGTGCGAGCTCTGCAAACGGTTGTCGGATCGACGAAGCAAGGAGCCGCGCTCGCCCTGGCGCCATTCGCGACATTCTCCGCGCAAGCGGCCGAACCCGAGCCGTCGCATCTCCGCGATCTGCTCGAGATTCGACCCGCCGGACCCGAGCTGGCTCTCGACCGGATCGCCCCTGCCGACACCATCACGCGCACCTTCGTCGCCAGCGCCATGTCCTTCGGTTCGCTCTCGCCCGAGGCGCACCAGACCATCACCGAAGCCATGAACATGTTCGGCGCGAGATCCAATACTGGCGAGGGTGGCGAAGACCCCGCTGTCTACGCGCCCGTGAACAGCGCACCATCCCTGCTCAACAACAAGATTAAGCAGGTAGCCAGCGCACGCTTCGGTGTTACGGCCGAGTATCTCGCGCACGCCGAAGAACTTGAGATCAAAATCGCGCAGGGCGCCAAGCCAGGCGAGGGAGGCCAGCTCCCCGGCCACAAGGTAACTGAGCTGATCGCACGCCTCCGCCACGCGCAGCCTGGGATGCAGCTCATCTCGCCGCCGCCGCACCACGACATCTATTCGATTGAAGATCTCGCGCAACTCATCTGGGATCTGAAGCGCGCCAACCCGCGCGCTGCCGTAGGCGTCAAACTCGTCTCCGGTTGCGGCATCGGAACCATCGCCGCGGGTGTTGCAAAGGCCTACGCAGATTACATCGTCATCGCAGGACACGCAGGCGGCACGGGCGCCTCGCCGCTTTCGAGCATTAAGTACGCCGGCAACCCATGGGAACTCGGCCTCGCGGAAGCGCAGCAGGTCCTGATCCACAATGGTCTCCGCGGACGCGTTCGTCTTCGCACCGATGGCGGCCTGCGCACCGCGCGTGACATCGTGATTGCCGCGCTGCTTGGTGCTGACGAATACGCCTTCGGCACAGCCGTCCTTGTCGCGCTTGGCTGCGACATGGCGCGCCAATGCCATCTGAACACCTGCCCGACCGGCATTGCGACACAACGGCCGGACCTGCGCGCAAAGTTCCGCGGCAAGCCCGAGCACGTCGTTCGCTTCTTCAATGAACTTGCCGACGAGGTTCGTCAGCTCCTCGGCAAACTGGGTCTGCCTTCACTTGAGGCAGCCATCGGCCGCACCAGTCTGCTCGAGCAGGTTCGCTTTAGCGCCGATCTCGACCTCAAGCCCATCCTCGCCGCAACTGCCGTCGCCGCTCAAACCGGCGGAGCCATCCGCTGGGAAGGGAAGCGCAACGACCGGCCCGAGGCGCACTCGCCCATCGACGATGCATGGGTTGAGCCTGCGCTTGCCGCCTACAAAGCCGGCACGCCTTACTGCTTCCAGACCCGTGTGACCAACGAGGACCGCACCCTCGGCGCACGCCTTTCCGGAGAGATCGCAGTGTACCGTACCGGCAATCCCTCTGCGACAGGCTCCCAGCTCACCTTCAACCTGCAGGGCATCGCGGGCCAGTCCTTTGGCGCGTTTGCCTCTCCGGGAATGACCCTGAAGTTGGAAGGACTGGCCAACGATTTCGTGGGCAAGGGCCTTTGCGGAGGCGAACTCATTCTCCGCGGCCGCGGTCGCGTCGCCCTGCAAAGCGAGGCGCACACGCTCCTCGGAAATGTAGCTCTTTACGGCGCAACAAGCGGATGGCTCTTCGCCGCAGGACGAGCTGGCGAACGTTTTGCAGTACGCAACTCCGGCGCGCGCGCCATCGTGGAAGGCGTTGGAGATCATGCCTGCGAATACATGACCGGGGGTCTCGCTGTCGTCCTTGGCAGGATCGGCATCAACTTCGGGGCCGGCATGACAGGAGGTCTGGCTTGGGTCTACGACGAGGACGGTGAATTCCTGGGCGGAGGCCGATACCACAGCGCTTTCCTTCAGCCCGAGTCCTGGAACCAGCTCGACGAAGTCAGCCGAGCTTCCATCCGCGACTTGATCGCCCTGCATGAGAGCAAGACCGGCAGCACCCGAGCGCAATGGCTGCTCGCGAACTGGGCTTCCGAAGCGCGCAGGCTCGTCCGCCTCACCCCGAAACCCCAGGGCTGATTCCGAAGCGCGCTAACCTTCCGCCATCCTGAGCCAAGCAGGTGCGGCCTTTTTGCACCTGCGGAGTCGAAGGACCTGCGGTCGCTTTTCGACGGTACCCCACACTTCGTCGAATCTAAGTGTCGATATGGCAGGGATGCCAACACCCTGACTTGGATGCGAGAAAAGGATTGACATTTATGTTATCCGATGCATAGGATTACGATGTATGAACTTCAAAGGCACGCTGCCGACGCTCATCCTCGAGGTCCTGGCGCAGGAGCCAAGTCACGGCTATCGCATTGCACAGAGGATAAAGGAGCGATCCGATGGCGTATTGGACTTCAAGGAAGGCACACTCTATCCGGCCCTGCACAAATTGCAGAACGAGAGCCTGGTGGAGTCCTATGAAGGTGTCGAGAGCGGCCGAACAAGGCGCTACTATCGGATTACGCAGTCGGGGCGCAAGGCACTGAACAAAGATCGCGCCGAGTGGCGCCAGTTGTCGCGAGCAGTCAGCATCATCCTTGGGGAGGCGTAACCCATGACCAAACTCGACGTCTGGTTGAACGAAGCAGTGCGGCATCTTTCGAGAGATTCAGCAAGCCAGGTGCGCAGCGAGATTCGAGAGCACTACGACGCTGAGCTTGAAACGGCATTGAGCGATGGCGCGGATCCTGAGCAGGCCGAAACCCGTGCTTTGCAGGCGCTCGGCGATCCCCGCAACGCTAACTGCCAGTACCGAAAAGTCCTGCTGTCCGCTTCTGAAGCTGCGCTCTTGCGTGAATCGAACTTCGAAGCGCGCGCGATCTGTTCGAAACCGCGGCTGAAGTGGGCTTTCCTCGCCGCTCCAGGCGTCATATTACTGGCTTCTACCGCGTTCCTTGTGATGGGAAATATTGATCTAGCTCGCGGATTGCTCGTGCTGGGGCTGCTCATGGCAATTGCGTTCATACCACCATTTCTGCCGATTTATACCCCCTCGCGTGGACGCGTTTTCCGCGCGATCAAGTGGTCGGTGATGATTGGGAGTGTTGCGCTGCTCTTCGGGAGAAATGCCCTGCAATGGTCATGGCTGCTTGCTTCATGCGTCTTTCCCATCTTCTGGAATGAGTGGAAACGCGTCGCGATCCGGCGCAAGCTGCCGGTAGGGCAATGGCCGAAGCAACTCTATCTGTGAACCAGCCTCACCCTGAAGGATTCAAACAACCAAACCGCCAGGCCTAATTCACCCGCATCCCTCGATGTTCGAGATTGAGCTGATGTCGCGTCCGGCGGGCACGCCCCAAAAGATCCTTAAGCGTTATCTGATCGTCTCTGTCCGTGGTAGTCACGTGCCCCATGCTGAATTTCAGGGGAATCGGTCTGCCGCTCTTCGCACTTCGCGCGGCCGTTGCTTCCTCCAGGCGCAGGGCTGCAACCGTAATTCCCGCGCGATCAAATTGGCCGGCCACTGCAAAGTCGCACGCGCCTATCCGTCCCTTTATATCGGATTCCCGGAAGGTGGACCGCATAATCTCTCCCGCCTCGGCGAGAGAAGCGACGGCGACTGTCTCGCCCAGTTGCGCGTGGATTTGCGTGAGAGTCTCGAGTTCGACATAGAGAATGGAAAACGGAACATTCGATCGCTGTGCCAGCTTGAGGGCGTGCTCAGCCAGCACGTGGAATCCTCTGAAGTTGTAAAGACGCGTGGCCTGGTCGCGCAGAGTCAGATCGTGGATCTCGTTCTCCAACCCGCTGATGCGCCACGCAAAATACAGCAGGATTCCCCAGGCAACGATTACCCCCGCCGACGCCAGGATTGCCGCGCTCATGTGGCCAATCGAGCCGCCGGGACTCATTTTCGCAGTCAGGATCACCCATGCAAACGGCAGGGCCAGCAGCACCGGTGCGAAGATTCTGGCCAGCCTGCTCCCGACCCCCACTCCCAGGAAGATGGAGAGAACTCCGCGTTCTCCCTGCCGCAAAGCCAAAGCTCCGGTGAGTGCAACGAAACAAGCCAGGGTCGCGGCCGGCATTGCGCCATCGGCAGCTCTACCGTAGAGTGCAAACCAACTGAAGAGTACATCCGAAATCAGAAGAAGAGCGAGGAGGCAAAGACCGCACACCAGCACATCCACGAAGTAGTTGACGAGCCAGTTCTGCTTATCGACCAGGACCATGGCGACGGTCAAAAACACGAACCCAAAGGCGAGTCTTGTGGGCGGGAACGCAGGACTGCCCGCGTTCGTCCCCGTAGCGGCAACACGAATCCAGAAGATGACCGCCGCTCCTCCTGCAAGAGCTAGGATATTTGCAACACGGTGTAAATAGCCGGACAGCACCCCGTCTCGGTCCGGATCTGTAGCCAGCAGGCTCAGCCCACACCAAAGCGCGGTGAAGAATAGCGGGATTTGACCGCGCGCGGCGGCGATTGCCGAGCTGGTCACTCCCAGTCCAAACAACGGAAGTAGACCGAAGAGAATGGCAACCCCGGACGCCCCAATGAATGCTCGCTGCATCCACCGCGCGGCGCGAAACAATGAGGGGTTCGGCAGAACCTTCAACGTTTCTGGGGCGATCTCATTCATGCATTCTGCCCACGGGTCCGATTCGGACGTCCCCTTTCAGACCTCAACGCTGTTCAACTCGTACCGTGACTCGAGTGGGGTGCCCGGTCAAGCACGCGCTACCTTCTTGCTCCGTTTTTCCCTGTACATTGCCTCATCAGCTCGCCGGACAAGCTCCTTCAGACTCTCATCCGATGGATGATCGACCGTCACCCAACCTACGCTGAGACTCAGGGGATACTTCCTCGGGCTCTTCTGATTTACTTCCGCCGCGGCGGCCTTTAGCCGTGATGCCGCCAGTTCAATGCCGACCACGCTGAATTGTCCTGCAACCACAAACTCATCTCCACCAAACCGCCCCTTCACATCCGTCTCGCGGAAAGTTTCCATCACCAGCTCACCGGTTTCAGCGAGGTAGCCGGAACCAGTGTTGTGCCCGAGATCGTCGTTGATCTTCTTCAGTCCATCCAGATCGATGAACATGACAGAGAATGGCAACTCGGCGCGTTGCGCCAGTCGCAACGTCTGTTCGGCCAGGAGATAAAAGCCGCGCATGTTGTATAGCCCCGTCAATTCGTCGCGCAGCGTTAGATCATGAATCTCCTGTTCCATGGAGGTGATGCGCCAGACAAGGACAAGCAGGAGCACCATCGAAAGCCCTGCCGCCAGCGACGTCAGAATTGCGGCGCCATACTGCTCCGGCAGGAACGCCTGAAGAACGATTCGCGTCCGGGCAACCTCAATCAAGAATGGAAGTACCAGCAGCACAGGTGCAAAGCCGCGCGCGATTCTGCTTCCAATTCCGGCACCGACAAAGATTGACCACGCGCCATGCTCCGCCTGACGCATGGCAACTACCCATGTCAGGAGCACCAGGCACAGGAGCACCAGCGGCGAGATCATGTCATTCGCGGACAGCCGTACCAGGCCAAGCGCGCCGAAGAGGTTCTCGCTCAAAAGTACCAGCGTCATCAGGCACAGCAGCGGAACCACGGCGTCGGCAAATCGCCGGATCAGGGGCTTGGAGCTGTTCACCAGGATGATCATCGCGCTCAGGATTGCGAATACGGCCGGCGAATGCACCGGCAGGCCCCCAGTATTGCCTGGAGCCCGATCTGCCTCCAGAAGCGTATCGACCGCAGGGATCAGGCGGAAGATCGACTCCGCCAGAATCGCGCTCGCCAGCAGGACGGCCTGGATGGCAATTGACATGCTGACTCGCGGCAGAGAAAGGTGGCTCAGAGGTTCGGAAACCGCAAGGCTCAGCGCGCAAAGCAAGACGGTGAGAGCCATCGGAACGCTCATCCGGGTCATGAACACCGGAAGGTGAGCTGCGAGTGCGGGGTAGAGCCAGTTTGCAAACACAACGAGTGCAAACAGTGCCACGATGCTCAAGCACACGATCTGCACGACCGCAAGCTTCGCAAGCAGAGCTGGATCGGGCTCTCCGGGAGGCAGGGATGCGGCGCGGTCTGTCATGTCTTCGGCTATTGCTACGGCGCTTAACTGGAGTCGATATTAACGCACAAAACGCCTATCTTCCGGTTGACAAAACATGTTCATTTAAACGGAAGTTTGGTCCGAAACCTTGCACAACCACAGGCTTTATGGGTCAGCTTGCCCGGAGGTATTGTCCGGGGAGGTCTGAGGGCAGGCATCAGTGGCAAGAAGCCGAGGGGCAGCCAGCCGTGAACCGGCGCTGGTACACTCTCGGTTGGCTACATTCACCACAATTGAACTATTTCTAGACCGCCCGATATGATGCCTTCTCTCTCGACTCTCAACGACCTGTTTAGCCGGGTCGCTGCTGCGAAAAACCCTCGCGCCATCCTCTGGCAAGACGAGTCCGGCAACTGGCAGCCGATCTCGTCCGACCAGATCTATCATCGCGTCCGCACGCTTTCGGAGGTTTTCATCAGCTGGGGCGCCAAAAAGGGCGATCGCATCGCCCTTGTCGCCGAGAATCGCTGGGAATGGGCCATCGCGGACTTCGCCATCCTGGCGATGAATGCCGTCAATGTCCCGGTCTACCCGACCCTGACCGGCGAGCAGATTGCCGTGCTTCTGGCCGACGCGGACTGCAAAATTGCCATCGTCTCCACCCGGCAGCAGTTCGACAAAATCAACGCCGTCCGCTCCCGAACCGAGCTCGAGCACATCGTCATCATGGACAGTGCCGCTGCCCCCGAGGGATCGATCGCGTTTTCGACGATCCTCGCCGGCGCCGATGATGCTGGGTCCTACCGCGATCCAGCCTTCGATGCCCTCGCCCGGTCGGCCGAACCTGGTGATCTTGCTTCGCTCATCTACACGTCGGGCACGACTGGAGAGCCCAAAGGCGTCATGCTCACCCACGGCAACATCGCCGCCAACCAGAACCTTGCCGCTTCTGAGTTCAGCTTCAATAAGACCGACGCCTGCATTTCGTTCCTACCCCTGTCGCACATCACCGCCCGCGCGCTCGATTACGTCATGTTTGCATATGGAGCGCAGGTCGCCTACTGCTCCAACTTCGACAAGCTTCCGCAGGCGATGAAGGAGGTTCGTCCGACAGTTTTTGTCGGAGTGCCACGTGTCTATGAGAAGATTCGCCAGGCAGTCGAACAGAAATCTGCGGCCTCCCCGATCAAAAAGCGGTTACTCGCGTGGGCTCTCAATGAGGGCTCAAAGCATAGCGACATCGTCTACGGTGGCCGCCAGCCATCCTCTTTCTTCTGGAAGATTGCCAGTCGGCTGGTCTTCAGCAAGGTGCGCGAAGCTTTTGGTGGGCGCGTACGTGTCTGGGTATCGGGCGGCGCTCCTCTCGGCATCGACACTGCAAAATGGTTCGCCTCCGCCGGCATCGCCGTTTGGGAGGGCTACGGGCTCACCGAAACTTCGCCTGTCATTGCCCTGAACAACCCAAAGGTGCATCGCATGGGCGCGGTGGGCAAGCCGCTTCCTAACCTCGAACTCAAGTTTGCCGAAGATGGTGAGCTCCTCGTGCGTGGCCCATCGATCTTCATCGGCTATTGGCGTAAGCAGCAGTCGAATCCTGAATGTTTTGACGCTGAGGGGTTCTTCCGCACCGGCGACATCGGCCACCTCGACTCTGACGGATTCCTTCACATCACCGATCGCAAGAAGGAGCTGCTCAAGACCTCGGGCGGCAAGCTCATTGCTCCCCAGCCCATCGAAAACAAACTCAAGAACTCGGCAATGGTCGCGCAGGTTGCCCTGGTCGGGGACAAACACAAGTTCATCTCCGCGCTTATATCTCCCAACTTTGCTGCGCTTGAAAACTGGGCGCACAATGCCGGCCTCGAGACAGCCGACCGTCACTCACTCGTCTCTGACAGCCGCGTCATCGCGCTATATGGGGAGATCGTGCGCGAAGCGAACTCCAGCCTTGCCAATTTCGAGACCATTAAGAGATTTCGACTCGTCGCCGACGAGTGGTCGCAGGACTCAGGAGAACTTACACCGTCTATGAAGCTCAAGCGCCGCGTCATCAGCGCGAAATATGGGTCGGTGATCGAGGAACTTTACGCAGACGAAGCAACCGCACGCGCCGAATAGGCGACCGTAGCTGCCCGATCCCTCGGCGGACTCCCTTCCCCTTGCTCCACATCAGCTGGAGCCCGCGGAAGAACGGCGCACCCCATGCGCCCACCGCCAGAATTCCGCCGAAGAGGATCACCGCATCGATGCTGATGCGTCCCTGGCGCGACCAGTAGTCATTCGGATCGAGATTCAGCCACAGTGCGAATTCGTCCAGCGTAAGCGCCGCCCCCACGCCATAGCTCACGCTCATGAGCCGGCTGTAAAAAATGGACAACGGCGAGTGACTCCGGCCCAGGTCGAGCAGCCACCCATAGCCCACCAGGAGCAGAAACAAGATTCCCCATACAAGGTGGTGAATGTGGTGCCCCCGCACCATCACCCAGCCGAACGGCCCATGGTTGTGAATCACCAGGCTGACGATCAGACGGACACCGGCGAACGTAATCAGGAACGAAGCCGATGCGATGAACATCCGCCGCCGCGGCCGGTCCGGAATCGTCGACCGCACCAGGAACCCCAGCCGCGTCAGCTGTAAAAGCACCAGCAGCACAATCACTACGAGACTTGCAAACGCGAGCAGAATCAGGTTGCCGGTACCCGACGTGGGCATATCCTCTTATTGAATCACTCTACGCCCGGTTTTTGGCTAGGTATTCGACATCGGACCACAAACACGACAGCCTAAGACCACAGATTGAAGGCCCGGAGTTGTCCTTTCGAGCGAAGCGTGGCGAAGTCGAGGAACCTGCAGTTGTTCCTTGCCCAGTGAGCCCGGTCACGATCCCTCTTTACAACTGCGGCATATACTGGTTAAGGCGTCGAGAGCGTCGATTGATGCGGTTTCCACAAGCTGAGGTCCCCAAACGGGCCCTCGCTTGTGGGGCGGACGTCCGAGCACAGGTTTTCCGGAGCGCTTCGCTTTCAGGCGCAGCTGCCCGATTTCGACCAGGAGACATATACGATGCGAGTTGCACTGTTGACCGGCGGCGGAGACTGCCCCGGCTTGAATGCCGTCATCTATGCGGCCGTGCGCAAAGGAATCAACACCTACGGCGATGAGTTCATCGGTTTTCTCAACGGCTGGCGCGGCGTGCTCGACAACCAGTTCATCCCGCTCACGCTCGAGAACACCGACGGCATTCAGCTCAAGGGCGGCACAATTCTTCACTCCTCGCGCACGAACGTGAAGAAGATTCCCGGCGGCATCGAGAGGGTGCAGGAAGTCCTGAAGCTGAACAAAATTGACGCGCTCATCGCGCTCGGTGGCGACGACACCCAGTCCGTCACCCTCTTCCTCGCCGAAAACGGCATCAATGCCGTCGGCGTGCCCAAGACCATCGACAACGACATTAACGGCACCGACCAGACCTTCGGGTTTGATACCGCGGTCATGATCGCGACCGAGGCCGTCGATCGGCTCCACACGACAGCCGATTCGCACAACCGCGTCGTCGTATGCGAAGTGATGGGTCGTGACGCCGGCTGGATCGCCTATGCCTCGGGCATTGCCGGCGGCGCCCACGTCGTTCTCGTCCCCGAGCAGGAGATCGACATTGACCACGTCTGTGCGTTGCTCAAGTACAACTACGATCACGGCAAGCACTACGGCATTGTGGTTGTCGCCGAAGGTTGCCACCTGCCCGACGTCGGCCAGGTCACCGGCTCCAAGGAAGTCGACTCGTTTGGCCACGTGCGTCTCTCCGGTATTGGCGAAGCCCTCGCCAACCTCATCGAGAAGAAGACCGGCTTCGAGACTCGTTCGGTCAATCTGGGCCATACGCAGCGAGGCGGAGTCCCGACGGCCTATGACCGCCTCCTCGGCCAGCGTTACGGCCTCCATGCCATCGACATGGTGCACGAGAAGAAGTGGGGCCGCATCGCCGTCCTGCGCGGCCTCGATGTCACCGACATCACCATCAAGGAAGCGATCGCGACGAACCGCCGCCTTGACCAGCGCTTCTTCGACGTCATCCGGGACCTTGAAGCCAAGGTCTAGTCCCAAGTCTGGATTCGGCTCGACGGTCCATCCCTGACGCAGCCTCCCTGCGCGTCAAGGAAGGCAGGCCAACAAAGTCTGTCATTCTGGTCGAGCGCAGCGAGCGGAGGAACCTGCAGTTTGTTTCTCTCTGCCGTGCGCAGGGGCGCGCGCGCGGTACCCGGGTTTGCAACAGCGGCACGACTGCAGTCGTGCCGCGATTGCGCAAAAACGAGGAGGGCTTTTAGCCCCTGTCCGTGTGACCCAATCACCGTCTTAAACCGGTGGCAGGGTATTCACGACAGGCACACCCGCGGGCGGCGTAAAGCGGAAAGCCTCCGCTGGGATCGCGATGTTCTTTTGTTCTCCTGTGAAGGTGAAACGGGTGACCGCGCCGTCAATCTCCTTGATCTCGATGGCTGTGATCGCTCCCTCGGGGGTCACCGTCAGAGTGAGGTTCTGCACGCGCTTCTCCTGCCCGTGTGGAATGCCGCTGAGCGTGAACGTAGCATTTCCCGCCGGCGCGACCGCTAGATGGTCAATCTCCTTTTCGAGCTGCGTGTGGCCCAGAAGGAAGCGCAGTGGCGACCGGAGATCATCGACATCTTTTGCGGAGATGCGCTGCACCTGTGGAGCGCCTTTTGAGTAGAACCAGGCGTATTTGCCGTCGAGGAGAAAGACCTTGCCGGCGGGGTTCGTATAGTCCCAACGCATGCGCCCGGGCTTTTGGAGCAGAAGCGTTCCGCTTTCAGAGCGGGCACGGCCGAGGCCCTCGTAATCCTCTGTGAACTGGGCCTTCAGCGAGCGCAATTGGTTGTAATGCTGGTCAACTCGCCGCGCGAGGTCATGAGCAGAAGGCTGTTGCTGGGCGGGGAGAATCAACGCGCATGTGAAAGCGAATACAGCGAGAGCGTGGCCCAACCGATTTGCGAACCGCAGGGTGGAGAAAACAACTGCAGGTTGCTCCGCTCGCTGCGCGCGGTCGGAATGACAAAACCTATAGATTTTCGCGACCTTGCTCGTCATTGCACCATCTGGGTGCAGTTGGTGCCGCCCGCGGGATCGGCCTTAATAGCGCCTCCTGCTTCAACGCAGAACCCCCGGTCGCCAGTTTTGCCCGGCGTAGCCGGAGTTGCGGTAAGGGTATAGCCGGTGATGCGATCACTATTGTTTACCGTCACCTTCTGACAATTGGTGATGTTGAAAAGGTATCCGTCCTTAACGCCCGTAGCAAGCTGGCCACTCAAGAGCTGCGCCGAGGTCGCGCTGGGCGGTCCCGCGCTTGGCTCTCCACTGAGCGCCTGCAGGCTGCATGCAAAGCCGCTGGTCGGATAATTCGTTGCGAACATCGACTGAGCCTGCTCGATCGTCTGCAGCGACTTCTGCGCAGAGACCTCGTTGGTGTGCTTTTTGATGGTGTTTGCCGTTGGAATGGCAATAAGCATCAAAATGACGATGATCGAGATGACGATCAGCAGCTCCATCAGCGTGAAGCCGTCTTGCCGCGCGACCGACGAATGGGTGCGTGCAAAGCCCCGCTTGGCAAACTTCAAAATCGTGCAATTCATTTCGGTTCTATGCCTCAAATGTCGGACGGATGCATCCGCCCACACGACCAAATCCTACAGCTTGGAGACGCAGAAGGGAAATGAATCGCTCAAAGGCAGGGATTAAGGAATAGGAGTAACAAACTACGGCACAAACCGCAGGCGAAAACGACGAGAGGTGACGCGGTTGGGATGCGAAACGCAAAGATGAAACCCGAAAACGCTAAGCCAAATCCCCTACTCCCTGCCTTCAACACACCAGCCTGTCGCGGTTGAGCTTGATGCCGCTGAGGCGGCCGAGCAACGTAACGGCGATGCGATCGGTGACGAAAAGGCGCTGCGCCATGACCTGTACCTGCTCGGCGGTTACGGCGTCGATCCGCGCGATGACCTCGTCGGCGGTGAAGAACTGATGGAAGTACATCTCCTGTCGCGCGAGGTTGGCCATGCGCGAGTTGGAGCTCTCCAGGCCCATCAGGATATTGCCCTTGAGCTGATCCTTGGCCCGGGTCAGCTCCTCATCGGCCAGGGGCGTTTCCTTCAGGTTGCGAAATTCGGCAAGGACCAAGTCAATCACTTCGAGCGCCCTTCCGGCCGAGGTGCCCGCGTAGACGCAGAGCGATCCCGTGTCGCTGTACGGGCTCAGGTCGGAGTAGATAGCGTAGGCCAGACCATGTTCCTCGCGGATTGTCTGGAAGAGCCGTGAACTCATTCCGCCGCCGAGCACAGTGTTCAGAATCAGCGTCGAATAGCGATTGTCGTCGGTGATGGGAGGTGCAGGCACACCCAGACAGAGCTGCACTTGTTCGAGCGCTTTCTTGTTCTGCAGAAGGATGCGGGCGCTGGCCTGCGGAGTCTGCAACTCGTGAAGGGCCTCTCCCGGAGGCAGAGAAGTGAGCTTCTCGGCAACAGCCGCGACAAACTGGTCATGCTCGAGGTTGCCGGCCGCGGAGAAAATCATGTTGCCGCCGCGAAAGCGGCCTATGTGGTAGTCGAAGAGCTTCCCCTGATCCAGCCGGCCGACGGTCGTGGTGGTACCGAGGATCGGCTTGCCGAGCGGATGATCCTTCCAGAAATTCTGGGTAAAGAGCTCATGCACCAGCACGTCCGGATTATCCTCGTCGATCTTGATCTCCTCGAGGATGACCCCGCGCTCGCGCTCAATCTCCGTTGACTCGAAGACGGGGTTAAGGATCAGGTCGGCCAGGACATCGAGCGCAACCGGGACGTGTTCGGCGAGAGACTTGACGTTGAAACAGATCGTCTCTTTTCCGGTGAATGCGTCGAGGTTTCCGCCTATTGAGTCCATCTCCCGGGCAATGCGCTGCGCAGAACGGGATCGGGTTCCCTTGAAGAGCATGTGTTCCACGAAGTGGGAGATCCCGTTGTTTTCTGCGGCCTCGCAGCGCGAGCCTGACTTGATCCAGACGCCCATCGCCACAGAGCGCAGGTGTTCCATGCGCTCGGTCAGGACAATGAGGCCGTTGGGCAGTATAGTGCGGCGGAGGTTTCGCTGATTCGTCATCACATCACACTCGGTCGAAACTCGATTGTAGGTTAATCGGGCTAGGGCACGTGCGCCCCGTTCGCCGGCCGCACGTAGTCGAACAGGTATGTGGGAAGCAAAAGCCGGGGAGATCGCGACTGGCTGCATCGAAAGCGGAAATGCACTATGCTGAGCCCAGCCGTGACCGCGAGTTCACAACTAGTTTCATTAGACGCTAAGAACCGGCTTGGCGGAAGCCCGCGCTTTCTTTTTGGCATGAATACTGCTGAGCTGTCCAATTGGATGGTCGCTCTCGCGCAGCACAGATGGAGGGGCAAACAGATTGCCGATGCCGTCTATCGCCAAAGGATTGTTGATGTTGAAGGCATCACTACGCTTCCAAAGGACCTGAGGCAACAAATTGCCAGCCAGGGCTGGAGCGTGGGGCGTCCTGAACTTGTCCAGGTTTTTACGTCAGTGGACGGTACCGAACGCTACCTCGTGCAAGGGCAATCGCCGGACGGGCTGACCGTGGAAACCGTCTGGATGCCCGAGGGTGACGGCGGCGAAACCGGTGACCAGATCGGCGAACCGGATCCCACCGGCGATGTTTCGACCGAGGCGGGTAGAGAACAGGGAAAGCGCTGGGATCGGGCCACGATCTGCGTTTCGAGCCAGGTCGGTTGCGCGGTCAATTGCCAGTTCTGCCTTACCGCAAAGCTAGGATTACAGCGGAACCTGAGCCCCGGCGAAATCGCCGGGCAGGTAGTAAGCGTGCTGGACCGCCACGGCGTGGAGGTCGGCAAAGAACGCCTGAATCTAGTCTTTATGGGAATGGGCGAACCGTTCTTGAACTACGACAACTTCATGGCGGCGGTGCGGCTGCTGGTCGAGGAGGTCGGGCTGAGTCCACAGCGCATGACGGTATCGACGTCGGGCATCGTGCCAGGAATTGAGCGATTTGCAAACGAACCGCCGGAGATTCGTCCGAAGCTCGCGATCAGCCTGAATGCACCCAATGACGAGATACGCAGCGAAGTGATGCCGATCAATCGCAAGTGGCCGATCGAGTCGGTAGTCGACGCCGTGCGCGGCATACGGCTGCGCCCTCGCGAACGCATCACCTTTGAGTACGTGCTCCTGGGCGGCGTAACCGATCAGCCTGAGCACACCGAGCAGGTGGCGCGCCTCATGCGGCGCACCGGACTGCCAGTCAAGGTGAACCTGATCGCGTGGAATCCGGGCCCCGGAATCGCCTATTCAACCCCCGCCCCGGAAGCCGTCGAGGCGTTTCGAAAGGCGCTCGCTAAGGAGGATGTGCCGGTGTATCTGCGTCGTCCCCGCGGTCGCGACATCTACGCGGCATGCGGACAGTTGAAGCGGACAGTGGAGAAGCAAGGCACAGGGACTAGGAATTAGCTCTTGTGGTGAGAGGCGCTCTGTCCTAGGGCCAGCAATGCGCCTGTGACGCGATTGGCCGCGTGACGCACCACGCTCTCTTCGCTGGCGAAGTCGCCGAGGATGCAGCGCACGCCGAGCTTCTCGATCCTTTCAACGTCAGCCTCAATTGGAGAAGCATGCTCTGCCGCATAGCGCGCCAGCGTCTCCGGTGAGAATGCCCCGGTGTTGACGATGGCGTAGTCGAAGATCGGCGCGCGAGTATGCTCGTAAATCCGCTCGATATGCTCCGAAGCGGTGAGGCCGAGGCTCTCGTTGGCCTGCGTCATCAGATTGCAGATGTAGACACGCACGCCCTTGGCCTCCTTCAGAGCCGACGGAATGCCTTGGACCAGCAGGTTGGTGATGATTGACGTGTACAGGGAGCCCGGTCCGACTGTGATGAGGTCTGCCTTTTCGATCGCCTCAAGAGTTTCAGGTACTGCGGCAGCATTCGGCGGATCGAGGATGAGCTCTGCGATGCGCAGTTTACTCGCCGTGATGTTGGTCTCGCCGCGCACGAGGGAGCCATCGTCCATCCTTGCGACCACCGTGGCGTTGGATGTAGTTGCCGGGTAAATGCGTCCGCGCGTGGCAAGGATCTTTGAAGCCAATTGCACGGCATGCGCGAAGTCGCCTGTAATATCGGCAAGCGCAGCCAGGAACAGATTTCCGAAGCTGTGTCCTCCCAGCCCACGCCCGCCCTTGAACCGGTACGCGAAGAGCTTCGAGAGCAGATCTTCTTCGGCGCTGAGGGCGATCATGCAATTCCGCAGATCACCGGGCGGCAACATGTTGAAGTCTCGCCGGAGACGGCCGGAGGATCCCCCATCGTCTGTCACTGTAACAACCGCAGCCAGATCGGAGATGTGGCAGGGAACAGTAGTCGGCAAATCTGGAGAGGCAACGTGACGCCTGAGCCCGCGCAGCAATGTGGAAAGTCCCGTGCCGCCACCGATCGCGACAACTCGAAGAGACTCGGATAGACGGGAGAAGTCGGGTGCCGGAGCGAAATGCTCAACGGCGCCTGAGGAGACTGGATCGAGTTTCGCTGACGGACCTGGGGCCACAAAAACCGCTCTGAATCCCTACGGAAGTTCAGGATACAGCAACTCCGTGAACCGAGGATCGTCAACCATGCTCTGGAAGTCGTTGTCGGACCGGGCCTGGAGTCGGTTCTTCGGATTCAGTTCGATTGCCTGTGCCAAGCTGTCTAGACAGTCCTGCGTCTTGCCGGTAATGGAGTAAAGCAGCGCCAGTCCATAGAAGGCGAAATCAGCGTTGGGGTCGTCTGCCAGGATGCCTTTCAGCTGGTTCGCGGCCTCCTCGAAATCGCCGGCATTGATCTGTGAAATGGCGTAGTCATAGCGTTCGCCGGAGGTCAGAAAGGCCAAGCCCTGATTGTGGAGCTGGCGCTGGCAGGTGTGCATATACATCTTGCAGCGTTCCACAATCTCCAGCGGCGCCGCAGGCAACACCTTTTCAAAGGCAGCAATCGCCTTGTCGTACTTGCCTTGCTGCACGAGCTGAACTGCGGCCTGAAATTGTTGCAAAACAGGTCCCGTCGCCGTGCTCGAGTGACTGCCGGGCTTGGCAGCCACTGGGGGAGTTTTCTTGCGGCTTGTTGCCGCGGATCTGGCCTCTTGCGTCATGGATTTAGCTGGGGTCCGTTCCGATGTACAAAGTTGAACCGGTCGATTCCGGTAAGTGCCGTTATTGGCGTTATCACTCAGGCCCTCTTTATACCGATTACCCTGAGATACGTCAATGGGCGGGGTGTCGGCACACCGGTCAATGAGGCGGTTCACATAGCGAATTGCGGTAAATCGCGGGGTTGAGCGTCGGGTCGTTGTACATTTTCAACTGGCGGTAAAGTTTGAATCGTCTGGTGCCGTTCAGTGTCTCTCGCCAGAGCGAGTCGAGGCAACGGGTAAGATCGGCGCGCTGTTCCTCCAGGATGGCCAGCCGCGCGCGATTGCGCTCGCAGTGTTCCACGGAGGCATCGGGTCGGCAGGCCTCCTCGCGCGTGTGATAGATCTTCAGTGCGAGGATAGACAGCCGGTCGATAATCAGGCCTGGCGACTCAGAGTGCAGCGTAGCATTTTCGGCAGGTAGACTCTGTGGGGCAAGCCATTCGAGCAGTGCCCGGTCGAGGTCTTCGGCCAGATCATTGCGAAGCTGATTGGTGCGGTCGATGCGTCGTTTCACGTCTGCCAGCTGGGCGTCGGAGGCGCCTGGCGTGCGGGCCTCGTCTTCGATGTGCCACAGGTCGAAGTTGGCCCTGTGCTGGCCGGCGACGCGGGCGAGCCATGGATTGGACGCGACCGAGCCGGCGGTTATCCCGGACTGCGCGTGCCACGCGCCGGTCAATTCATCGTGAAGCTTGACGATTGTGTCTCCCGAGAGCATTCGGTTCCTGAAACTGAGCTTATTGCTGCAGTTTCTATGGTAGAACTATCCTCACCGAGGGTCCAACACGCGGAAGGGGAGGCGGAGGGGAAAATGGCGGTCTCCAGCCAGCGCTTTCTCTGTATCGCCAGCTACGAGAAGGGTCAGGCATTCATGCAGCAGTGCGCCGAACTGGGCGTGAAGCCCACACTGCTGACCGTCGAGAAACTGCGTGACGCGGCGTGGCCTCGGGAGGCGCTCGAAGACATCCACCTGATTCCCGACGATCACTCGCTCGTCGATCTCATGAAGACCGTCTGTTGGATGTGCCGGGGGCGCCAGTTCGATCGCGTCATCGCGCTGGACGAATTCGACCTGGACGCAGCAGCGAAGGTCCGCGAGCACACACGAATTCCTGGAATGGGTGTGACCGCTACGGCTTATTATCGCGACAAGCTGGCGATGCGCACCGGGGCAAGCGAGTCGGGATTCCTGGTACCGCCGTTCTGCCGCGTTTTGAACTACGATGAGCTGCGCGCATACATGGCCTCTGTACACGGGCCCTGGCTCCTGAAGCCGCGCGCCGAAGCCTCGGCGCTGGGCATCCGCAAGATCTACGAGCCGGAACAGCTGTGGCGCATGCTCGATGAGCTAGGCGATCTCCAGACCAACTACCTGCTCGAGCAATTCGTTCCGGGCGACATCTTTCACGTCGATTCCATCATCTGCGAACACAGGGTCGTTTTCTCGGCAGTGCATCAGTATGGCAAGCCCCCCATGCAGGTGATGCACGAGGGCGGTGTCTTTACCACGCGGTCCGTGGATCGCAGCAGCCGCGAGTGGCGCGAACTGACGGCGCTGAATGCGCGGCTAGCCCCTGATCTGGGAATGGCGCGCGGGGTGACCCACGCCGAATATATCCGCGCCCACGAGGATGGACGGCTCTACTTTCTTGAGATTGCGGCGCGCGTCGGCGGCGCATTTATCTCTGACCTGGTGGAAACCGCGACCGGCATCAATCTGTGGCGCGAGTGGGCGAGACTCGAGGTGGCCGACGTACGAGGGGAGCCCTATGTGCTGCCGAAATCCACCGAGAAATACGCGGGAAGCGTTCTGTGCCTGGCGACGACTGTAGAACCGGATACAAGCGCATTCGATGCTCCGGAGGTGGTTACGCGCATGAAGAAGAATCACCACGCCGGGCTCATCGTCTGTTCTGAAAATCCGGGCCGGGTGAGGGAGTTGCTCGACCAGTACAGTACAGAGTTTGCGCGGCGTTTCCTGGCAAAATTGCCCGCGCCTGAAAAGCCGACAGCGTGACCGGGCACGGGCTGACGGCCGCTGATCCGGGAGCTTCGGACCCCCAAAGGAGAAGCCGTGAATCTCAACGAGCATCCCGAAATGGTTACCTGGCCCCAGATGCATTATGTCTTTGTAGAGCGGGTCGGACTCTTCATGGAAAATGCCGGAGCGGCATGGCAGCAGGCGCACACGTTTGCGCCAGCCCTATCGGAACACAACAGGATCACCGGCTATATGGCGCTCTACAAGAGGGGTCCGGAGGTCTATCGGGCCGGATTCTCGATCGCGGCCCCGCCTGTAAAGTTGCCTGAAGGTCTCAGGTATGAGAGATTTCCCGGCGGCAAGTACCTTCAGTTCGTTCTGACCGGGCCCTATTCTGACCTCCCCAGGGCATCTGGGCGGGCATGGGAGGTCGTGGCGGACAATAAAATCGAACTGCGCGATGACTTTGCGATCGAGAATTACATCAATGACCCGCGCAGCACGCCCGAGAACCAACTGGTTACGCAGATCATGTTCCCGATCGTATAAGCCCTCAGATCTTTTGTGCGACCCGGCAATCGCGCGCCGGATCAAATACGACGCGGAGGTAGGCTTATGGCTCGCGCATCCACAAGCCAGGCACTGACGGGGGACTCTTCAGGGGGCCTCAGCGGTTCAGCGAACGCAAGGCTCTGGACTGGCCGAGGCTTGTCCCTGCTGACTGTTCTGTTCCTGCTCTTCGATGCTGCCGGCAAGTTTGCGATGCCGCGGCCGGTTGTCGACGCGTTCGCGCGGCTCGGCCTTCCGGCTTCGCTCGGATCGAGCGTTGGTATGCTGCTTCTGGTCAGCACGGTCCTTTATGCAATCCCGCGGACTGCGGTGCTGGGCGCGGTGCTGCTTACCGGATACCTTGGTGGAGCCGTCGCGATCCAGATGCGCGCGGGCAGTCCGACCTTTGAAACAGTGTTTCCGGTTCTGTTCGGGGTTCTGGCGTGGGCGGGTGTGTTTCTGCGCGAATGCGGGCTGCGCAGAGTGTTTCCCGTGCGACGTTGATCGCTACGCGATACGCATCCGGTAGGGATGCCAAGGACGATAGCCCTGGGCGCAGTCGGCCGCGAAGCCGCGGGAGTGCCTCGCCTTTTACAATCGACTGCGGGAGCAAGCATGCAAAGGAAGTGGCAGTTTCCGCACCGGCGTTGGAATCCGTTGCGCCAGTCGTGGGTGATGGTCTCGCCGCATCGCACTCAGCGGCCGTGGCAAGGCGAAGTTGCAAACAAGACGACACCGTCCGGGATCACCTACGATCCCGAGTGCTATCTCTGCCCGGGAAACAAGCGCGCAGGCGGCGCCGTGAACCCGCAGTACGATTCCATCTTCACGTTTGTAAACGATTACGCGGCGCTTTTGCCCGAGGATGCCGGGCGCCCCATAGCCTGCCCTGAGCATGTCGAAGGGTCTCCTTCTTCTGGGGACCTGGGAAGCCATGAGGCCGATGCACCTTCGCCGCCGCTGCTGCTGGCAGAGCCGGCGCGCGGCCTGTGTAAGGTGCTGTGCTTCCATCCCGACCACAGCCTCACCCTGGCACGCATGACGCAGCCGGAGATTCGCCGCGTTGTGGATGCGTGGACGCGCGAGTATGAAGAGCTCGGCGCGATCGATTGGATCGAGTACGTGCAGATCTTCGAGAACCGCGGCGCAATGATGGGCGCCAGCAACCCGCATCCGCACGGACAGATATGGTCAACAGGATTCCTACCGGATGAGCCTGCGGCGGAGACCGCTGCGCAGCGCGATTACCTGGGAAAGCACGGCCGGTGCCTGCTTTGCGATTATGCTGGCGCGGAGCTCGCCGCGGACGAGCGAGTCGTCTTCGCAAATGACCACTTCGCGGCCCTGGTGCCTTGGTGGGCCGTGTGGCCGTTCGAAGTTCTGCTCGTGAGTCGTCGCCACGCTGGCGCAATGCCGGTGCTCAGCTACGCCGAACGCGACGCTCTGGCCGATGCGCTCAAACGCATCACCACGCGATACGACAATCTGTTCCAAACGAGCTTTCCTTACACGATGGGTTTTCACCAGACGCCAACGGACGGTCAATATCACCCCGAATGGCATTTTCATGCGCACTTCTACCCGCCGCTGCTGCGCTCGGCCACTGTGCGGAAATTCATGGTGGGTTTTGAAATGCTCGGCATGCCGCAGCGCGACATCACGCCGGAGAGCGCCGCAGAGCGCTTGCGAGCATGTCCGGAAGAGCACTTCTGGCCGCGAGGCGAGACCGCTTCTTGACCGAAAGCCCCGAAAGTATTCTCTCTGTCAATTCTGACAGTTGTGAATGCGCCTTAGCTGACTGACCATGCTGAGGTACAGTGTCGAAGTGCGTGTCGGCTCGATCCCTGTCACAGCGCATTCTTCCGCGTTTGACTCAGCGGCCGCGGTGCTCTGCAAGAAGCTAGAGGCTATTGCCGCCTAGCGAAATCATGTTCAATAGATTTCCACGCCAAGGGGGCAATCCGTATCTCCCATGCAGTTCGAGAGCTGCGGGATGTGCGGCGAACCTGCTGCTGCTTTGACCGAATTGCTCCAAGTTGAATGTGGGAGAGACGATGGTTCAGGACGTACATCTCACAAGCCGTCCTTTGCTGCTGGTAGAAGGTGGCCCTCTGTTTCATCTCGAGAAACGGACAGGCCTCATCAAGGAAAATGCGCCACTCAAGAAGCAAAGGGCTCTTCTGGCCGCTCTGCTGACATGGTTGCCCTTGTTGGTTCTTTCGGCGTTCCAGGGGCATGCTTTTGGGCATTCCGTACAGGTTCCATTTCTCAGAGACTTCGGCGTATATACGCGATTCCTGATGGCCGTACCGCTCCTCATTTTTGCAGAGAATCTGCTTGGTCCTCGCATCGCCGAGGCAGCGGCGCATTTTGTTGAATCGGGAGTCGTTCAGGAAAGAGACTTTCCGCAATTCGATGCCATCGTCGAACGGCAGTTGCAACTACGCAATTCCGCGTTGGCCGAGGTCATCATCGCGATCCTAGCTTATGTGTTCACGATGATCGGGTTCAAAATGACTGCAGTTCACGGGACAACCTGGTATGCGACTCCCACAGATCACGGCGCGGTGTTTACATGGGCCGGATGGTGGCTGATCCTCTTTTGCACGCCGCTGTTTCAGTTTCTCGGTTTTCGCTGGCTTTGGAGATTGTTCCTTTGGTTCCAGTTTCTGGGACGTGTTCGTAAACTCGATCTGCAGTTGTATCCGACTCATGGCGATGGAGCAGGAGGACTAGGTTTCGTTGGCGAGACACAACGCTTCTTCGGAATTCTTTTGTTTGCATTTTCGATCGCGTCCGCGGGTGTTCTCGCCAATAGCATCATCTACGACAAAGTTCCGCTGGAGAGCTTCGCGCCGGCAATTGCTGTCTATGTTGTCATCACGCTGATCGTCCTGACCGCTCCTCTTTTGCTTTTTGCCGGAACCCTTCTCAAGACTAAGCGCAATGGGCTGAACGAATACGGAACACTATCGACGAAGTATTCCAGTGAATTTCACAGAAAGTGGATTTTGCGCGAGGATCCAAACCGCGAGCCTCTGCTCGGCACCGGGGACATTCAATCACTGGCGGATCTTGGAAACAGCTATGCGCTGGTGCAGAAGATGAAGGCAATTCCAATTGAACTGCGAACAATTCTGCATCTCATTGTGGCCTGCCTTCTTCCCCTGGTTCCTTTGCTGCTGACGGTAATGCCGCTCAAAGAGATTCTAAGGTTGCTGATGAAGGTGTTGATGTGAGCCGTAGGTAAAGACATGACAAAACAAATCGCACAAATCAAAGCCATGATCGACCAGAACTGCGGCATGACAGGTTGGATTACAGGGTTTGTGATCGCTTTGGCGATCGCCGCTATTCTGCTTTACCGGAATTAGCCGTCTTCGTGAGCAAATCCAACGTGATTGCTGCTGCAACGAGGTGTGTGGCCCGTCCGACTGTCGAAGAGGCTCAAGAACGGTCCGGCAGCGCAAACGGACGATGATCCACGGGCCGATCCGTCAATGAGCCACCTTCGGGCGGCTGCCGCGCTTAAGAGGAATGCTTGTGATTCAACACCTGTTCGGCCGATCGAGGGAAACGGATTCGCTTTATCTCATTCATCGATCGTTCGGCAACTCCCAGAAGAGAGTCCAGATCTGTACCGTCGTCAGGAAACCGTGCATGGCCGATGCTGGCGGTCAGATGAAGGATCTTGCCTTCGAAGCGAAAGAACTGATCCGTTTCGCGGGAGATGCGGTTAACGATCGAGTGCAGATCCTTTAGCCGCGAAAGCTCAATAAGTATCACGCCGAACAGGTCGCCGCCGAGATGGCCGACGAGGTCAGACTTTCTGGGAATCCGGCTGATGCGGAGCGCCATCTCGCGAATCGCAGCATCGCCTGCCCGATAGCCATAGTCTTCGTTAATCTGCTTCAGGCCGTCCATGCCGATAAGCAACATGGCCAGGGGATCGACCTGCCTGCGACCAGTCGAAATGTATTCGCACAGGCTATCGAAGAACAAGGTTCGATTGGCGAGCCCGGTTAGCGGGTCGTACGTAGCCGGCTGTTCAATCCCATTGTTCTCGTTTCTGTCGGCCCGGGACATCGCGGTGACGATCAACTCGCTCATCAGTTCGAGAATGCGCACATCGCGCGCGGTGAAGGCATGGGTTGTGGAGGATACAATCTTCAGGACACCCAACACGGCCCTGTCATATTTCAGGGGCGCCACAATCATCGAGCGAACTCCGATTCGCTCGTATGGACCGCGATGTACGCGTGGATCAATGAGGGTGTCATCGGAGCGGAGGATCTGCCCCTCGCTGACGCAGAGACCCGAGAGGCTGGCCTCCAGTTTTGCCCGGGTGCCAAGCAGAGGCAGCGCGAAACCGCTCGCACTGCGGTAGAGCATCTCACTTCCCTCGACGTACTCGACGCTTGCGCCCTCTGCGTTGGTGATCAAGGGTATCCGATCGACGACCGCGTTCACGACACCGGAAAGGTCCAGGCGTTGCTCGGCGATCTCGGTTTGCAACCGAATGATCTCCATCAGGAGGTGCGGATCTGCACTGACACTGTTTCGTACGTCAGCCATATTGTCTTCGGCAAGAGGTAGGGCGAATGAACAACAAGCCGCTTTGCTACAGCCAACAGGATTCCTGCTGACGGCAGAGCGGCGGACAACTACCCAATGCTCGGAACCCCTGAATACAAAGTAGGTCAAATTCTCCCACCGCCAAGAGAATGCATTCGGCATGGAGACGCTAAGGTAACGTCGCCAAAGGTTCCGATTGGCACTGTTTGGCCTTGGGTTGGTGGGATCCCATACCCCTCAGCTTGCGCGCTCAGCCGAGCGAGCCGATCGGGCGCGCTTCATCTGGTACATGGACCGATCTGCCGACTCCATCAGAGCATCGATGTCCCGGCCATGCTCGGGAAATCGCGCGTAGCCAATGCTTGCGGTCAGATGCATGGTCCGGGTTTCGAAGCGAAAAGGCTGATTCGTCTCTGCCGATACGCGGTCGACAATCGCCAGCAGATCGTCTCGATCCGCAATTTCGCCAAGGATAACGCCAAACTCATCGCCGCCAAGCCGGGCCACGATATCGCTCCTGCGCGGGATTCGGCTGATGCGCGCCGCAGTTTCCCGGATCGCCGCGTCGCCGGCGCGATGGCCAAGGCTGTCGTTGATCCCCTTCAACCCATCCATGTCGATGAGCAGGATGCCGAATGGCTCAACCTGCCTGCGTCCGGACGAGATGCGATTGCGAAGCCGATCGAAGAACAGCGTCCGGTTGGCAAGGCCGGTAAGTGAGTCGTGCGTTGCCTGCTGGTAGAGCACATTCGTCTCGTTCCGGGCGGCGTAATACATCGCAGCGGCGACCAGTTCGCTCATCAGCTCGAGCACGTGCACGTCCCGTACGGTGAAGGCGTGCGCCTTCGAAGAGACAATATTCAGAACGCCTACCGCTTCGTCCTCGTGCTTTAGCGGCGCCACCAGCATCGACAGGATTCCAACACGTTCGCAAGGTTCGAAGTCCACGCGAGGATCGATGCGAGTGTCGTCGGATCGCAATATCCGGCCTTCTCTGAGGCAGAGACCTGAGAGACTGGTGTCGCGTCTTATGCGAATACCAAGTAATGGATGTGCGAAGCCGCTGGCCCCGCGAATGACCATCTCATCGCCCTCGGCGCACTCCACGATTGCGCCTTCAGCGTTGGTGATCGACGGGATTCGGTCGGCGATAGCGCTGACAACTCCGGAAACATCCAGGCCTCGCTTGGCTATCTCGGTCTGCATCCGGATGATTTCCAGCAGAATATGGGGATCAGTGCTGACGCTGCATTGCAGATCATTCATCGGGAAGACTACGGTCCTTCAGGATTGGATGCGCGCAGCGCAGGTGCGTAGAGGACGCATACGCGATGGTAATTGCGGGGGAAATTTCGTAGCAGCCGGTACCGAAGTTGTCGGGGAGTGGTCGAGGTCCATCTCGAACTGAAGAGAAATGGTGAGCCCGCTGGGACTCGAACCCAGGACCCACGCCTTAAAAGAGCGTGCGCCACGCCGGAAACGGCGTCGTTCGACTTCCACACCCTGCAAAACCCGCCTCGGTTGATTCCCCTGATACGCTCCAAACCCTAACATTCCCCAATAGCGCCCCGTCAATCCCCCGAACCTCATCCGTTACGTGGAAAACCCGTACAGGTCCCACACTGCGGTAACCGAGTAACAGTTACACGATCTTTCGCGGGCGTCGCTCGACGCGATCGCGCGCACTTTTCTCGCATTTCGTATACACAAATTCTAGAATTTGTGTTCTACTGTTCTTTCAACCAATCCCGACCCGAAAGGACACCACGAAAATGCAGATCACCGAAACCAGCAGACAACTCCTCAAGCGATACGCCGAGGATGCCGGCAATTGGAGCGGCATGCCCCTTGTCGGCGGAAACGTCGGCGGATCGAAAGAGGATCGCGGCAACCTCACGCAGCTCAAACGCGCCGGCCTCATCACGACCGACGTCGACGAGGGTTGCACCTGGCTGATCTTCACCGCGGCCGGCCGAGCCTACTGCCAGGCCGAGTTTGGCATCGATCTCCATCGCTTCGACTACTAGCGCCACGCACCTCAACCGTGCCGGCGCGTATCACCGGCAAAAGGATCGATCGCAAATGAAAACGATGCTGCTCAACTTTGAACACCGGCCGAGCGAAAAGCCCCTGCGCGTAAAAGTCGTCGGCGAGATCTCGACGGGTTTCCTCGTCGAGTTTCAACCGATGCGCGGCTGCGCCCCCGAGCAAGAACTGCTCACCAAACGCGCCGACGGCGCCCTCGTCAATGTGCACGGCTGCACGTTTGTGATCGTCAAGGCCGATCGCCGGCCGAAACCGTACACCCTGACCTACACCGGCGTAGACGGCCGCGACGTGCACAAATTCGCGACGCTCGCCGAGGTACAGAAATACGTGCGCGATCGTTGGCAAGGCGTCGAGTACATGCACAGTGGAGATCCGGCGCCGCGCGCCTTTCACACCGACTACGGCCGCTACCACCTGGCCGGCTGCACCCTGGCCGATCTCGGCCGGCGCCGCTCGAGCGATCCACACTCAGACGAGTTTTGGGATTGGACCTGGCACGAGCTCGAGCCCTCGGCCGCCAATGCGCGATAACCCCGTCAGTCAAAAAGAGCTCGCCGGCCGCGGATGGATTTGCACCCGCCGCGGCCTCGGCAAGCACGCCCGTTACGCGCACCGCGACGGATGGATGCTCGAGCATTGTGGACACGCGACCGCGCTCACGCCTTGGATACTTCGCGATCGCGACGGCCGCATGATCCTAACCGGCGCCGCCGGCGAGCACAAAAATCCTGAGTTTGGTACGGCCTGGCCTACACTGAGAGCTGCGACCGATTACGTCGCGACTATCACGATGAAAATCGATCTCTCAAAAATCAGCGACGCAGATCTCGCGCGCGAGTGGACTCGGCGTCTCAACCTAAAACGCGATCCAAAAAACGCCGGCCGCAAAAAGACAATCAAACCGTGCCCCTATTGCGGCGAGCCATTCGGCGCGCGCGATCTGCGCCTGCACGTTCCCCACTGCCCCAAACGCTAACCAGCACAAAGCAAATCTAACCAGCACAAAGCAAAAAGACGCGCGCCCCTCGAGGCGCGCGTTGCTATTTTTCAGTTGTCGAGCGACCGCTTAAAAGAGCGATCGCCGTCAGCGCACGGCCGTCGCTCCACGCCGGCGCCGCGCTGGGCGCGCCTCCGGCGCATCTCCCGCCTCGCCGCCCGCGAGTGCAGCGCGTGGAGCGACGCCGTTGAATGATCCGGCCGGCGCCGCGATCGGCATGGGAATGCCCACGCCTGGCGCCAGACTCGCCACGCCTGGCGCATAACTCGGCGCCTCGGCATTCATCCAGGCCGCCGCGGCCCATCGCCGTTTCGATTGCATCGAGATCTGCGTGTAATGCTGCTGCATGGCCGGCCGGATATGCCCCGCGAAACTCATAATTACTTGGATCGGCACGCCCGCCTCGGCCATGCGCGTTATGGCCGAATGCCGCAGCCCGTAGGGCGTGAGCCAATCGATCCCCGAGGCCGCGCGAACCTCATCCCAGGCCCGGCGCAGGCCTGAGACCGTCATCGGCCGCAAGGCGTCGTAATGATCGCTCGTGATGTGAAACGGAAACAGATAACAATGCGGCCCCGAGGCGCCAAGCATCTTGGCGCGATCGATCAGCGCGCCGAGAGCCCAGGTCACCTCCTGAGTCTGTAGCGGGATCGTGCGGATGCGAAAACGATTTTTCGCGCCCTCCGAGCGGATCTGCAGCGTGCCTTGATTGAGGAAAATATCGCCCAGGCGCAGAGCGCGCATTTCATTGGTCGCGGCCGTCGTCTGCAGCGCCACGATCGAACACCAGTACACCACGCGCCAGGCCTCGCGCGAGCCGGCCGCGGCGATCCATCGCCGCTGCTCCTCGGGCGTGAGCGCGCGACGCACGTCGGCCTCATCGGGCGAAACTAGCTCGACCATTTCGTCGAGCACATCGCTCCAGGCGCCGGCGGCGCGCATGATCCGGATCACGAGCTGCACTTCTTTCAAAATCAGATTGGCGCCCGCCGGATGATCCCAGGGGTTTTTGACAATCTGCCGGCCGCCCCCATCTTCGACGATCAGACGGTTAGTCGCCCTGGCGCGTTGAAACTCGCGGATGTGCCCGGCATGGATCTCGGCGAGCGTGAGCTCGTCAAAGAACCTAGCCGCGGCGCGTGCGTACTGGCGCAGATCGCGCTCGGTACGATCAGAAATGTATTTAACCTTGCGCATCCGCTCCCCAACAGATGCACCCTCGATTACCCTGCGCCCGAGCCACATTTCAAACGCTTCGCGAAACTTGAGCTCGGGCGTCAACTCGCCCGCTATCACTTCCCCCGACCCCCTGCACGCAGGGCAATTCTTATGCCCCGGCGTGTGCACTGCGTAATTTGTGGTGATGGTTGTTGGGTCCATAATCAACCTCCCTAGAGTGCGGGTTCACCCACTAAAGTTGTATGAACCCCCGCAAAGCCTGGCACAAACTGCATACTCGCGTTAGCACAATTGCCCACTCGATACCATGAGCCAACGCATAGAAGCAAGCCAAACTTTACACAATAGGTGATTTACAGCCCCATACCGTTACACCCCTTTCGTTTTTTCGCTTGGTTTAAACCTCGGTTAAACCGTCCCATAATGCGGCCCGCAGGCCGCGAGCGTCCCACATTGCGCCGCTGTACTTTCGCTCTAAGTACCGCATTATGTGACGGTTAAGGTTTTCTTAAGGTTATCCGTAAAACTTTCGTAAAGTACCCTTCGTAAAACCCCCCGCGGCGTTTTCCGTCTAAAACAAACTCGCCGCCCTCTGCTGCACTTTGAGCCAAAGAATCGTGCGCCGCCGGCCGGCCGCATCCTGAGAAACGACAAAGTGCTCGCCGTCTAAGAGCCACACAAACGAGCCATAGATGCCAGGGCGCAGCTCGCCGATCGCGTCGGCCTCGACGAGCTTGCGCAAGAGCTCGAGCTGCGCCGGCGAAAGATAGCGCAGATTAGATGCGACCCCATCTTGCCGGCGCGAAAATATCTGATCGATGAATGCTCGAGCCGTCATTGCGGGACCCCTCTATTGCGCGTGCACGACTTGCAGATTCGCGGGCGGAAAGTTGCCCGTCACGCCCGTAGTGCAGTTGCTCGGACCCGACTCACCCCCATTCACGAGAGCCGTTACGACATAAGAGTACGTCTGCCCTCCGCTTACTGCCGTGTCGTAGAAGGGCGCCGCGGCCGTATAGCTTGGCGCGTTGAGCGTGCTCTCGAGCACCCAACCACTCGCGACCACGCCCCCCGGTTCCATCGCAGCCGGCAGCGTCGCGGGACACGTGCCCGTGATCTTGTACACGTTGGTTGTGCCAGGATTGCCGGCGACCGAATCGATCGACGCACCCCAGGCGAGCGCGACGTAGTGGCCGGCCGGCGCCGTCGTCGCCGCGGCGATCGGAGTTACGGCCGGAGCATGCGTCGCGATCCTCGGCGGCGCAGGCCTGCGCGGCTGCGTCGGCTGCTGCGCGTGCGCTACAAACAAAAAGGCGAGCGCCAGGGCGCCCGCCGCGAAACGGAATCTCATTGTCTAAATTCTCCTGTCGGTTGAGATATGGCCCGAAACTACCCGAAACTTGCCCCACATTTGACCCAGGAGCTCGCCGCGGCGCCGGCCCGAGCCCTAGATACCTTTCTTTTGCCGCTCGATCCGGCGACGGCGTAGCGCCAGGCCGCGCAGCTCGATCGCGAGACGCGAGAGCTCGCCGGCGAGCTCCTCGAGCTCCGCGGCCTCACACGTGAGCACCCGGCCGCGATCGAGCGCGCCGACGCGATCGGAGATCCGCGAGAGCTCGCGGCGCAGATCCGGCCAGGCGAGCGCGCGAGAGAGCTGCCAGATCACAAGCCAGGCGCGCACCTGGCCGGCCAGATCGGCCGCGGCGACGGCCACGACGACGATCACGATCTCGCGCATCTATGCGAGCCCCACAAAGGTAAACGAGCGATTGGTCGACGTGACCGTGACCGAGGCCGTCGTCATAGCCTCCACCTCGAAGACGTGCGAGCCGGCCGACGGCGTCGGCGTGACGAGCGCGAGCTCGTACAAGTTCGCGTGACCCGTCGAGTCTGTCGTGATCTCGAAAGGCCCCATGATCACGCCCTCGTCCATCAAGACTTGGACAAAGATCGGCGCGCCGCTCGTCGGCGTCGTGCTCGCGCCGAGCGTGCAGGAATAACTCACCGTGCCCGTCGAGTATCCCGAGTCACCGTTGGAGTTAGTCGTGACCGTCGCGGTCGCCGTCGTGTACGCCGAGCCCCCGGTAATGTGCACCGTCGGCGTCCAAGTAAAGATCGGCCCCGAGCCCGTCGGCGTCCACGATACCGAGGCCGAGGCGCCTGTGCCGTCGCCCGAGATCGAGATCGTGATCCCCGGAGGCGCCGTACCTGTCGTCGCGCCTGGCGAGAAACCCGAGATCCCCGTCACCGCGCCGCCCGAGGCGATCGCCGCGAAGTTGAGCAGAATCGAGACGAGCGCCGGCTGGCCGTCGCAGGTAATCGTCATGCCGGGATCGCTTCCGCCGACGCCTGACAGATCGGCAAACGACGAGCCTACCGTAACCGAGCTCGAGCTGCTCGCCGTTCCTGTCGAGCCCGAGAAATGCCGCGGCCGCGGCCCGTGCGCTGCCGTCGAGGCCGTCACCCAGGCCGACGCCGCTCCGTCGGCGCGCACCGCGCGAATCTGCAAATTCATCGTCTGCGTCGACGGCACATTGTCGATGTAACAATTCGTCGAGATCCCCGAGAGTTTGCCGGCGTCGATCCATTGCGACGTGGCCAGGCCGCCGGCGACCGTGATCGTGAGCGGCGAGCTCGAAGGTTGGCTGCCGGCAGCCCACACGAATTGATACTGCAATTCGATGTGCCCGCCATTATTGACGCCGTTGTCGAGCGGAGGCGTCCACTGCACGAGCGCCCGCGGGATCAGCGTCCCATCGCTGCCGATGGTCGCCGTATTGGCGTCATCGGTGATCGTGAGCCCCGTCGGTACCGGCACGACGAACGTGTTGCCCTGGCCTTGAAAAACCGGAATGTCGTATGCGTTGAGCTCCTCTTGCGTCGGCGTCCAGTTATAGACGCTCGGATCGGTCTCGGCGACGTCGAGCTCGAGCCAGGCACTCGGCGTCTCATCGTTGCCGCGCTTCGATACGTGAAACGTGACCCCAATCACCTCGAGCTGCTTATTGACCCAATTCACCGGCGCCGCGAGATTGAATTGGAAAACGTCCATCGGCTGCATCTGCCAGGCCGCGAGCGAGCAGATCAGCTTGCCCGAGCCCTGCTGCCGGTTGCGCAGCAAGATGATCTTTGCCACGCGCTGCGCCTGCGCGATCGACAATACGCACGGCTGCTGCACCTCTTTCGGCAGCACGATGCCGCCGTCTTGCTGCAGGTAGACGTCGACGCCGGCGCCGTAGCCGTGCAGCGCGTCGGCCGCGTACATCGGGTAATTCGACGGCTGAAAGGCATACGGGAAATTGTTCTGCGTCTGCCCAAGCCAATACCCGTTAGTGTCGTATAAGTCGCCGGCGACGTTGTAAGGGTAGTTAGCCGCGATATAAGTGCCGACGACGCGGTTGCATAACTCCGAGATCGGGCGATACGGCTGCCACTGCACGGCCTCGAGCAGCACATTTTCATCGAACGTGAAACTCGGCCCTTGCCAATACGCCGGCCAGATGTACCACTGCCCACCGATGCGCGAGAGCCGGCCCGCGGCTGCGTCCATCATCTGCGCGATCGCGTCGCCTGGCGACGTGCCCGTATCGTAGTGCCAATTGAGCGTATAACGCGACTCGGGTTTCGAGAAAAGCACTTTCGAGCCCGAGACAATGGTCGGCGAGGCGCAGGTCACAGCCTCATCGCACACGTTGGCCGCGGCGATCAGTTGCGCTTGATTCACGGAGTTATCGCCCAGGCCCCAAGTCGCATCCGTGATCGCATCGGCAATGTGCAAAGCCCAATTGTTTGTATATCCACGCGTGCTCGTGCGCGGATCGTAAATATCACACTTACCGCGGATGGTCGCGCGGATCTCGGGAAACTGCGGAAACTGACCCGAATCGGCCTTGATGTTGATATAGCAGTACGCGATCCCGCCTAAGTACGGCGTGCCGTCGCTATTGGCCGCCCAGGTTGAATCCTGCGCATTGAGCGCCGTCGCGAAACCTGTCGTCGCGTTCTGATCGCCGAAATACGGCCAGCACTGCACGAGATTGCCAAAGACATAATGCAAACCATTCGGCCCGATATAGGTCGACCCGTCGGCCGTGCCGCCAAAGAGAAACGCGCCGTCGATGTACACCGTCGCATGGGTGTAACCCGTCCCGCCATTAGTCAAAGTGATATTGATCGGCAGCCCGCTCTGAATGTTGGCCGTCGCCGTCGCGCCCGTGCCGTCGCCGACGATGCGCACGCGCGCCGGAATAACCGTCGATGCGCCGAGGCCCGACGAGTATCCGGCAAAATACCCGCCCCCGCTGCCGGCCGTGAGCGCCAGGCCGGTTATCACGCCCCCCGAGATCGTCGGCGTTACCGTCGCCGGCGTCGCGACCTGGCCGCACGCGATGTTACCGCTCGAGCCCGGATACCAGACGACCTGCCGGCCGTCGAGATAGAGATTCGTGTATGCGTCGATCTGATGCGTCGCAAAGGCGACGATCATGTTGTAATGCGAGCGATCGTCGCCCGTCGTCGAGCAGTAAACCATCGTGCCGCCGACGCGCTGCTCGCCGCGCACGATCTGGCGCAAGGCCGCGGCCTGGCGCGTAGTGACGCCGACGCCGCTATTCGAGCCGAGCGCCGCGGCGATCGCGCCGGCCTCGGTTGCAATGCCGGCCGCGATCAGCATCGAGCCGAATACCTGGCCGCCAGGGATAAACTCGAGCGCCACGCCCGCGGCGATCTCAAACGCTCCGACGATCGCTTTACTCATAGTGCCAGGCCCTCGCGATTGCGGTTGAGATTGCGCCGGTTTGCTCGTCTACTTCCGCGATCGGAAAACGAAACAGGCCGCCCGGCCCCACGGCGACGATGTGCCGGCCCGCGAGATGCACGAGGCCGGCGATGAGATTGGCGCCGTTCTGAAACACGACGAGATCGCCGCGCTGCGCCATGAGCGGAAATTTCCACTCGACGAGGCCGTGCTTTTCGGCGCAATAGACGGCCGCATCGGCGACCGTCGAGCCCCCGCACACCGCGGCGATCCGCGCCAGGGCGCCGGCCTCGGTCGTATACGTGCCGCGAAACTCTTGGGCGATATCGACGCCGGTAATCGCCTCGATGCCGTCGGCCGCAAATAGGGCGCAATCATTCTCGCCCCATTTAAACGGCGCCGATCGGCGCGCGAGCAAAAACTCGTGAAACGCCGTCGTGTCCCAATGTTGTACACGTGGAAGTGACAAGGAAAGCCCCCGAAAAAGAAAACGGCCGGCGCGCGAGATCCTGGCGCCGGCCGCTTTGCTTGGCTGCTTAATTGACGATGTGGTAATTCCAGCACGTCGTACCCGTCGTGCTCGGCAGCGTGAACGTAAAACTCGTTCCGGCTACAATCGCCGACGGGTAATACTGGCCCGCTGCCGGCGTCGTGCAGGTTGGCGACGATGGCAGATCGCCGACGTAAGTACGCGGCTGCACAAAGATGCGCGAGCCGGCCTGCACGGCCGTCGTGTTGACCGTGTACGTCGTCGTCGTTGTCGGCACGACGATCGCACCGGCTGCTGCAGATCCGCACGCGGCCGGCGAGGCCGAGTTTACCGCGCAGTTTGAGGCCGTCTGGACCGTGAGGAGCGTCGCACCCTTCGCGTTGCCGCCGATAGAACCTGCAGGCATCACGCCGGATGGAAAATCAAGGACGGTTAGATTCCTGCCGCCATTCGTGTCTTCGATTGCGTAGTCTGACGACGCGCAGCAGGGTAGACCGTGCTCCCAATATTGCGTGCCATTAAGAAAAAAGCGTTGCCAGTTCTGAAAACCGTTCTGCCAGATCTGCAGCGTGTTCGTATTCCCGCCGGCGTTATAGTTCCACGACCATGACCCATTAGAGGAGTTCGTCGCCGTCGAGGCAAATGCGTTAGCTGTCGAGCTATTAACGATTTGAGTTATCCCTCCAGATGTGCCCACTTGGACCTGACACCCTGCCGGGAGCGTCGAGTTTACATTCGCTTGTACGCAGAAGAGAGCCGGCGCCGAGTGAGTTCCATTCCAGATAGACCACTGCTGCACGACGTCCACAAACTGATTATTAAACTGATCCTGATACCAGCGCGCGCCAGGGTAAAGTTGATTCGGAGTATTCACGCCCGCGAGAGACTGATATTGGTAGTTTCCGCCCCCGATGAAAAGCGACCCTGTCAGCGTGTACTGATTCGAGACCGGCTTCGCCATAGCCCCGAGAGTCGCATCGAGCCCCAGATATCGCCATAGCCTCGCAGCCCCCGAGGTTTGCTCCCCGATAGCCGAGTGCGGGGGAACGATGAACTGGCCGCGCTTGAGCATGCCTACATAAGTCTGCTGAAAGAAGTTATCAAAATAGATGTACTGGTTAGTCTGCGCGAGCTCGCGCTCGGCTTCATTGTGGACAGGCACGCACGCGTCGTTGATATCGTACGATCCTGTAAACTCGAGATCGGCAAATGAATTCGCCGTCGTCCACTGCGATTGATAGAGCCCGAGCCAATAACTATAGCTCTGGAGATTGCTCGGGTTCGCCGTCGTCGCCTGAGTGCAAGCAGGATAGAGGCCGATGTTTTGCCCGTTGTCTTTCATCTCGAACATAATCAGCGTATTTATATCGCTCTGAAGCGCCCATCCGGCATCCGTGCCCGAGCTCGTCGTCGCTCCTGACACGGTAGCTTGAAAAGTCGTGCTCGTCGGCGATGCAACGGTGACGTACTGCTGATTAAAACCAATCGCCGTCGGGAATCCTGCCAGCGTGATTTTCTGGCCCGTATAGTAGTTATTCGCCGCCGTGAACGTGCAGAGAGTACTGACGCAGCTCCATGCCGTGATCGGGACCGGTTGCCCGGCTGCCGATGCATACCAAGGCGCAGTGATAGCCGTCGGCGTCGATACGCTATCCGGCAGT
Source organism: Occallatibacter sp. (assembly GCA_035262585.1). Taxonomy (GTDB): domain Bacteria; phylum Acidobacteriota; class Terriglobia; order Terriglobales; family Acidobacteriaceae; genus Telmatobacter. The sequence goes on from DATFSO010000171.1 coordinate 76,267, forward strand.
GTGAGGCCGCCGCGGCCCGTGCCTCCGGCGACGATGACACCGTTATGACTCGTGTCATATATTCCAATGCCAAAGATATCAACAGCCCCGCCCGTCGCCGCGATCTTGATAGACCATGCCGGATCATAACTCTGGTTAATCTGGAGCACCCCACCAACCGAGCTCGCATTGCTGAGTGAGATACCGGATTGAACGCAACCCGAAGGACAGGGACCGGATGAGCTCGAAGTGATCGTTACGGTCATCGTGCCCGGCGTAGCGGCATAGATGCCGTCGAGATTTTCTTTGATGTAATAGACCTTGAGCGTATTGCCCGCCTGAGCTGCTCCTGCGCCCCCCATCGTTATCGATGCACCGGAGGCGATGTTATAAACCGATCCGGTTGGGGAGCGTGTGTAATCGTAGGGAGCACCGCTGCCCGCAGTGATTGACCCTGCTCCATTGTTGATCGTATAAGTGCCCGATGAGGCGATGACCGATTGAGTCATTACGCTGTAGTTGCACGGCTCGCCCTCGCCTAGCTGAACCCCGCCGAGGCCTGAGAAATCAAAGCCGGCGCCGCCGAGTTGCGCTGCCAACATACAAGCTACGGCCGTGTTATGAAATCCCGTCGTCGAATCTCCGTTCAAAATCACGCGAATCTGTTGCGGAGTCACACCGGATGCAGATTGCATATTTCCGATGCCCATCAAAGTCGCGACCGGCGTGTAATAATTCTGCGGCTGAACGGCTGCAGCGATCGAAGTCTGATGACCGTTCCCGAGCGTCGCATCGCCGGTTTTGATGACGTGCGATGTATTCCCATGTGTGACGTCTAGGCCTGCGCCTGGCACCAAACCGCCCCCGTTAAGTTGCGTCACGACGCCGGCCGTCATATTCGGAGTGTAGTCGTCGAAATTACACTGGCCGCCATTCGAGCCGACGCCGGCATTACACCACGCCCCCGTGCCCGTAACCGCGACGCCCGATCCGGCCGGCTGCACGCATGTATATCCCGTCGCGCCGATCTCGGAGTTACCCGTCGAGTTATCCGTCACCGTAACATTGAAACAAACATTGAGCGGCGAAGTTAGCGCCGTGTCGGCGAGCTGAATCTGAAAGGCGCCGCTCGTGACTTGCGCCGTCGCTGGCCACTTGATCGCCTGGCCGTGACCGGACACCTTGTACGCGATCGCGTTGCCGTTGTTGTCGGTCGGCTGAAAGGATATCGTCGCATTACTGAGCAGCGCGCCGCTCTGGTTTGCGGTTGCGGCCGAGCAGATCTCCATATAACCGGCCGGAGGCGTCGGACACCCCGACGGAATAGTGATCTGGCCGAGAGCAAAGCCGGCCGCGAAGACAAACAAACACACGAGAGCGAAGACGCGAGAGATGCGCATCGATTGACCCCTTTTTTGAAATTCGTAAAGTGAGAGAGTTTATCCGCCCCAACGCAGAGCGATATCGGCGAGCGTCTCGACCCAATGCAGGCCGATATCGTCGGAGTAGTAATACCGCTGATCGCTCGAGGTGTAACGTCGCATCGTCGCGCGCGCGTGGTCGGTCATCTTCGACTCGAGCGCGAGCGCGATCGTCAGTGAATCCGTCCCGATCGGCGTCGAGGGTTTGTCGACCGTGCCCGAAAAGAGCGGATACGGCGTGCCCACGATCGCGCCGTTTTGAAACACTCCAAACCAGATTGTCGCCGGCGCCCCGATCTGAATATCAGAGAGACAATCGGTGAGCAAATTAGGATCGATGCCCGAGAGCGCGATCGTCGTGCCCTCGGCCCTGACCTCGATCCCCTCTTTGACGTCGCCAATCTCCCCGAGCGATCCAACGCCGAGGTATGTATTGCCATTCCACGAGAGCGTACCGACGCCGCTCCACACGTGCGCCGATCCGGTTTTTAGCGTGATATCAACGAGAGCGAGCAGCCCGATCGGCCCGTTGCTCGTGATCGCCGTAATCATCGGCGAGCCGAGATTGCGACTCATCGCGCCTCCACAAAGGAGAGCGAGAGCGTCGTGAGTCGATCTTTCGAGACTTGCAGCGAGCGCCGATTGGCCGCCAGGCGAAACAGGCCCACGGGTTGATTGAGGATGATCGGCGTCGCGCCGGCCGGCGTCTCGCGGATCGACGGCCAGATGCTTACGCTCGCCGTGCCATCCGAGGCACTGTTAGCGACCTCGGTCACGACATACAGGCGATATCCGACCTGCAGGTAATCGCCTGGCAAGAGGATGCGCGCGATATTCGGCGTCCATCCGAACGTCGAGAGCACTTTCGTCATTGGCGCGTTTAGGCCCGAGCCGGCGTTGATCTCCGGAATGCCGAGCGCGGCGCCGGCCGGCTGCTTTTGACTCCGATCGCCGAGTTGCACGACGTAGGCGCGCCCTGAGAGCTCCGCGGTCGCGCCGCGCCAGGCCGCGGCCTGCGCGCTCGAGAGCGGAGGCAGAGTTATCGTCGCATCCCAAAAGTCGCCGCCCGGCCAGTATTGCGTTTGCTCGGCTCGCGTAAATGGCGACGTTTGCACGGCGACGGCGTCATTCATGCCGAGTCCGAGATCCGACGGCGCCGGCGAGCTCGGCAGCGTCACGAGATTGTAGGTATTACTTCCGATCGTGATCGTCTGCATCTATCGGCCCCTTAAACGCGACGGCGTCCGTTTGCGATCGTCGGCGACAGCGCCGCGCGCGAGCTGCGCCATTGCCGGAATATATGCGCGCATCGATCGGTGTACGGCCGCCTCGACGGCCGCGGGATCTCCGGCGCCGCGCGCGTCGACGTGAATAGTCGCCCCGCTCGAGCCGATGGAGTGATTCGGAACAATCCGGCCGCTCGTCGTTGGTTGAAAGATCTCCGGCCCATTCTCGCCGACGAGGATCGGCATGTTTGTCGATACCGGACCACCGTCGGCGTAGCCTGGCAAAAACGACATCGCAGCGCCGAGAACCCCGCCGATGACCCCGCCGGCGCCTGAGCCGATCGCGCCGCCCGCGCCGCCCCCGGCTGCGCCTGGCCCGAACGCGTCAATAATCGCGTGCATCGGGTTGCCGATCGTGCCGAGTTTGGCGAGCGGATTTTTGCCGAGCACTAATTTCAAGAGCTGCCCCTCGAGCTCCTGCAGCCCGTATTTCGCGATATCGCCAAAAATGCCGGCGCCGAGCTGCTTAAAGGGGTGTTGCCCTTGCAGCGATCCGCTCCTGGCCGTAAGGATGTGCACCAACGTATCGTTGAAACTCTTGAGCGACGTTACGAGCAGATCCGAGACGATCGCGGCCGTATCCGTGAACTCGCTCGCCAGATGCTGCGCGGAATCCTTGAGCGCCGAGAGCGTGCGCGCCGTCTCGAGCGCGCGCTGATCGGCTTGCGCCTGAATACTAATGCGCGTCATCGTGCCGGCTGCGCCAGGCGTCGACACATCCGGAAACGCATTACGAAAAGATTGATTCGACTGCTGCCAGGCCGCGGCGCCCTGCGCGTGCAGCGCGGCGATCGCCTGCGCGCCCTCGAGGCGCGAGAGCCCGCCCGAGGCCATCTGCGCCCGAATGTGATCCTCGGCGACGCGCTCGGCGTCGAGTCGCTCTTGCTCCCCCTTTTTGAAAGCCTCGATCGCGGCCTGCTGTGCCTTCTGATCCCCCTCGTCGAGCTTGCGCTGATTCGTGACCATCGTCTCGTACAAGGCGTCGGAGATGTGCTCCTGCATTGCCTCGTTATCTCTCGCCCCTGCGATAATCCGCGCGCTTTTCTCTGCCGCGTCCTGCTGCATTTGCTCGCCGAGCTTCAGATTCGCGCGCTTTGTGGCCTCCGTGCGCAAGAGGCCGCCTTTGGCATCCGTGGCCGCGATAGCTTGCCAGAAATCGGCCTCGGCTTTCGCCGTCATCGTCGTACGCGCATGGATCGCAGCGAGCAGCTCTTGCGAGCTCTCGATCTGCTTTTGCACGGCCGCCTTAGCCGCTTCCTCGGCATCGTGCTGCCCCTGCAAAACGTCGCTACGCCGCGCAAGATCCTGATGCGTCATCGAAAGGCCGACGATATCCGACTCGCGCGCCAGGCCGCCCCCATATTGCGCGAGCAGCGCGATTCTCCGCTGATTGAGAGCGCC
>DATFSO010000172.1:0-8877 GCA_035262585.1 Occallatibacter sp.
GTCATCGGTGTTGAGCTTCCTTGGCTCTCGTGTTCGCGACGAAGGAATGACCGCGACGGGGCTCTCGGGGTTTCTGCAGCGTGAAGGCGCCAATCTGAAATCCGTGTTGCCGGCCAGCTTCAGTGAGGCGATACCGACAGCACATCCGACGGAGCCGCCTCCTTTCACTGTTCGTACCGCGGCCCCGGCTGCCACGAGCCCACCAGCGGTTTATGCCGAGACGCGACACAGGTCCCCGTGGATGTGGCTGCTTCCATTGCTGGCCGTTCTTCTTGGCCTTATCTGGTTTGCGGCTCGGCCCAGGCCCAGGCCGGTCGTTCTCATGCCGAACCTCGGCAGTTTCATTAACATGGCTCTACCCGACGGTAACGTACTTCATGTTCCGGCAAATGGTGTCGAGGGCCGATTGCTGGCCTTTATCCGCGATCCGAATCGCGCCCCGGATTCGACGTCGTGGTTCGATTTTGACCGCCTGCTATTTAACAGCGGCTCGGCGACACTGCAACCGCAATCTAACGAGCAGTTGCAAAACATTGCGTCCATCCTGAGGGCCTATCCCAATGTGCATATGAGGATTGGCGGCTACACGGACAACACCGGTTCGGCGGATCAGAATCTGACGCTGTCCAACGACCGGGCTAATAGCGTAATGAACTCGCTGGTGAATCTCGGGGTTGCTCCGGACAGGCTTGACGCCAGGGGGTATGGACAGGACCATCCGGTGGCCGACAACTCGACCGAGGAAGGCCGGGCAAGAAATCGCCGCATCTCGATGCTCGTCACGCAAAAGTGAGCTGCTGAGATCGTGTTAACGCGATTTAGGCACCAACAAAAACGGGAGCCCGGAAGGCTCCCGTTTTATTTTCACTGTGAACTGTTTTAGAAGTTGAGCTTCAGCGCGAACTGCCCGAACCGCCGCTCATCGTTCGCGCCTCCGTTGTTGCCGATGCCGCCTTTCGATGCAATCACCAGCGGAAAACCAGTTATCGGATCGATGTTGCCGGCGGCGACGTCATTCCCCGCCTGCTGCAGGAACAGGTTGTGATGGTTGAAGATGTTGAACCCTTCCGCACGGAACTCCAGGTTCACCCGCTCGTGGATCGGGAACTTCTTGCTCACCTGCATATCAAAGTTCCAGTACCCTGGCCCGCGGAAGGAATTCCGGGCAACCATATTGCTTGGGAACGGGCCCCAATCCGAGATGCCGTTCGGAAAATTCGTGAGATCGGGGTTGGTAGGTCCACAATCCGCCGTCAGAGGTGTATCTGGAGGGGCACAGGCCGCTGCCGGGGGCAAAAGATTCGGATTCCCCCACGAATTTGGCAGTGGAAGCGATCCAATCGCATACGAGTTCGTCCCGCCTCCTGACACGCCGCTGGGAATCGATTTGAACGTGTGCTTCGTGATTGCACCGACCGGTGTATACCGCGCGATATTGTACCCCGAATAGTTGAACGTGGAGTCGAAGTACGAGAACGGCGTTCCCGAGTGCACCGTGTAAATGCCCGCCATCTGCCACCCTCCGAGCACCTCACCCTTGAGGTTGGCCTGATTCTTGAAGAATGGCGTCGCCCAGATCGGCCCCATCGCGAGCCTGTGCCGCACATCCAGATCACCGTTCCCGCGATCCAGCGACGGATTAAACGGATCCGTGTAGCCCAGGCTGAATGCATTGTTGCTTTCCGAGAACGTCGTGCTCAGGTCGTCAATTGCATGCGCAAACGTGTAATTCGACACGATACTCAGTCCCGTGTGGTGCAGATCGTTCGCCTGGAATTGAACGTTTGCGCCGTGGTAGATCGAGTCGCCTTCGGAACCCCGGTTATTGATGTTCGAGTACTGGGGATTGAGCCGAGTCAGTCCGTAATTCCCGGTAACCGGATCAATATTGGGATCGCCAAGTGTCACATTCCCAGAACCATACCCGTTGTAGTTCTTGATGTCATAGAGGTGCAATCCGCGCGCCCCCACATATTGCAGTGAGACAAAGGCGCTGCGGCTGATCTGGTGCTCAAGGGCCAGGCTCCAGAACTGCGTCTGCGCGGTCTTGATGTTCTGGTCAATGTGCCGGAGGCTGGTTGGAGGGAGGCAGACTGCTGTACCGCAGGGCGAGCCCGGTGGTGCGGACGATCCGGACAGTGGTCCCAGATTCGAGCTGGTCACGGTCGTATTGTTGAAGACGATCACGGCATAGGCCGGTGGATTCTGGATTACGTTGAAGGTCACGTTTCCGAAGTTCTTCTCATACGAGATCCCGTACCCGCCGCGAAGCGAATTGCGTCCATCGCCGAAGATGTCAAGCGCAAATCCGACACGCGGTGCGATGGTGCCATAGCTCGGATTCCACAATCTGCCAATAGGGCTGTTTGGTACCGTGAATACCTGCCCACTTCTCATCCGTTGAGGAATCGAGGTGCCGGCGCCGTAATAGAAGTTCGAATCCAGGTGTTGGTTGTTGTTGTGCTGCACACCGTAGTACTCGTAACGAAGCCCGTAGTTGAACGTGAGTCGCGGTGTCATCTTGAAGGAATCCTGGGCGTACACCGCCCAGTCCTTGAACCGGTAGCTGCGCGCGAAGCTTGGGGGACCCGTCGGCAGAGTCACCGAGCAACCGGCAGTCGGTGTCAATTTTCCGGTATACGGATTCCTCACGCACGGCAACGCTCCCTTCGGTTCGGCCGCCGCTTCAAACAGGAACAGGTCTCCATTAAACAGATTCGTCAACCCGGCGGCTCGGTTATTTCCGAGTTGTTCCGCGGCCTGCGCGTAGGCGCCGTACGCCTGATTTTCCTGGACGTAAATAAGCTGCGCACCGAACTGCATCGAATGCCGGCCTTTCATCCAGGTCAGGTCCTCGTTGATCTGTGGTTGGTTCTGTGGACCACCAAAGGGCAAACCGCCGTTAGCCGCCGGATTTGCGGTATAAAAGCCCGGCAACAGAATCCCCACACCGGTGCCAGGGACCAACGCGTTGGGTGATACAGCCAGCGACGGCGTGTTCTGCAGGCTGGTGTTGAACGAGTTGAATAAGTCAAAGCGGTTGAAGCTCAGCTTGGTCGCCGACACAAGAGAAGCACTGAATTGGTGCGAAAGGCTGAAAAGGTAAGCCTGGTTCTTCGCAGTCGCGCCAACGTTGTATTGCGAATAAGGAGACGCGTACTGGGTGCCCGGCTGATCCACCTCGTCGTAGTACACAAACCTGAAAAACATCTGCGTCCGGTCGCTAAGGTTATAGTCCGCGCGAGCAACAATGTTGTACGTATTTCCTGGCAGTCCACCGCCTGCGTTCGTCGGTGCGGTATACGGAGTGAGCCCCATCATTGGCGTTGTAGGATCCAGGCCCGGGGGTACTGGAGTCTTCGCTGAGCCGTAAATTTCAGCTGCCGTGAAAGTCTGAGCGAAATTCAATTTCTTGCTGCCCGCATACTTATTGAAGAAATCTTGAATGTTCGGCGCTGCGACGGCCAGAAACTCCGGCGTGGGCACGCCCGACAGCAGGCTTGCGTTGCTGCGTACCCGTATCCACTCCGCGCTTCCGAAGCCGAACAGTTTGTTTTTGACGATCGGCGCACCAACTTCAAATCCAAACTGGTTTCGCGTAAAGGTTCCCTTGGGCAAGTCTGCTTGACTATTGGTTACCGTATTCGAGGTGTACGCGGACAGCCGGTTGAACTCCCATGCAGTCCCATGCAGCGAGTTTGTTCCCGTCTTCGTGGTCACACTCACCACGCCACCGGAAGCACGCCCAAACTGCGCCTCGAAGTTGCTCGTCGCCACACGGTATTCCTGCACGGAATCCAGTGGCACGAAGGTTCCGATCTGGTCGTTGAATAGCTGGAGATTTTCAACTCCATCGAGCAGAATCTCAGTGCCGGTCGAGCGCTGGCCGTTAATGTTGAACCCCACACCGCGCACGGTGGAGTTCTGAGAGTTCGTATTCATCGCCACTGCCGATGTAGAACTCCCTGAGTTCGACGCATCGCCGTTGGACACATTCCCGGAAAGCGCGACAAAGTCGTACGGGTTGCGGGTAAGGCTCGGAAGGCCGGCGAGTTGCTGCGTGTCGACCATCTGCGACAGCTCTTGCGTCTGGGTATTCACGGCGGTTCCGCCTTCGGCCATGACCTCAACCTGGGTGACGGCGGCACTGACCGAGAGCCTGGCGTCGACTGTCACATGTCCACCCACGGTGATCTCGACGTTGGCGTTGTAAGCCTTGAACTGCCCGGAGGTGATTGAAACCTGATAATTGCCCGGCGCCAGTCCGGGTACTGAATAGGCTCCGGTGGCAGAGGTAATCGTGGCACGTTTGATGTTGCTGGCGACATTTGTCACCGTGACGGTAGCGCCGGGTATCACGGCGCCCGATTCATCGGTGACGGTGCCTCCGATGACTCCGCTTTCGACCTGAGCCAGTGAGGGGATGGTGAAGAGAGTGGCGACGGCGATCAGGATTGCGGCGAGAGCAATGGCCATATTCAGCTGCCTTGTGCAGCGAACGAGGGAAGATGGCCACACACGAATATGAGATTGCATCGAATTCCTCCAGAAATCCCGGCAGAACCGGGAGATAACGCGAAAAGAGATATGCGAAGCATCTGGCTCACCGGCTTCTTATCAACCGGTGAACTTGCAGAAAAAGGATCGGCGGCGATCAATCAACGACAAGCGCGTCACTCGATCGTTCGCAGCGCAAAAGACTCTGCAATCGCTCCACGAAAGGGAGAATTCGCGGGCGCTCGCCGACGCTCTTTGACTCGATTGTGATGGGAATCAGATGCGCTTGCGGCATCCATTTCCCCAACTAGCTCGTGCCTATCCACATTGGATAACGTGCTCGTGCTGTGAGGAGTCCACGTGAAACCGTTTAGTCTGCGTTCTCGTGCGATCTTAAACGGATAGTCCCGACTTTCGAAGCTCAACTTCCGAACTTGGATGCAGTCAGAAGCGTGCCGGGTACTTGCAAACAAAAAGGAGCTGCGAACTTGATAGCTCAACGCTCTCGCGGATCGAAGCTATGCCGCGAGTGCGCTCAACTCCCCATTAATCGTAAATATTAGCCCCAAACTACTAAAAAGCGAAAGTGGGCCTCTGCAGCTTGTTGGCGTTGATCCGTCGGCGCGAGACGAGAGCTCTATGAAACACAAGAAGTTACATGATCGTTCGGGCGAGAGGGTTGGGGCGCTGAATTTGCCTGTCCGAGGATCGGGAATGGATTTGAAGGTGAATCGAAGCACTGCTGTGAGTTTGCCCCGGTGATGCGCGAGAGCACGGCTTCGAGCAGGGGGGTGACAAGGGCAAGCTGCCGGGCGCGGATGAGGATATCCCATAGCGATTCGAACTTCTTCCATCCGGCGGCATAAAAGAAGTGCTTGTTGATAGGACGCCAATAGGGATCGGTGGCTTCAGTGAGCGCCGGCAGGATGAACTTAACGCGGAGCGGGCGACGGTTCGGGCTCATCGCGCATTTTCTGAGAGCGGTGAGAACTGAACGGGAGGAGCCGGAACCGCACCGAAGCGGCGTTCGCGGTGTTTGAATTCACCAACGGCGGAGTCGAGGTCGGAGCCATCGAAGTCGGGCCACATTCGATCCGTAAACACCAGTTCGGCGTATGCCGATTCCCATAGGAGATAGTCGGATAGCCGCTTTTCGCCGCCGGTGCGGATGAGCAGATCGACCTCGCCGCAGTCGGAGGTGAGCACGTGCGAAATGATCGATCGCATTGGTTCGGCCGCGTGGGGCTCACTGGCTGCCGTCTGGATAGCAGCGGCCGCAGCGGCGCCGGCAATGGCGAAGCGCGACGAGTAGTCGATCGCAATACGAAGATGAAGGGAGTTGCCGGGGGCCGTGGCCGATTCGGTGCGCACGATCTCGCGCAGCAATGGCTTCGGGATGCGATCGCGGCGGCCGATGACCTGAAGGCGCGCACCCTGCTGGCACAGTCGTTCGCACTCGAGGCGAAGGAAGGCGCGGATGATCCAGAAGATGCTCTGCACCTCCTGCGCCGGCCGGGCCCAGTTGTCCGAGGAGAACGCGTAGAGCGTGAGCACCCCGACGCCGAGTTGCGGTGCGTGCTCGACGACACGACGCACCGCCGCGACTCCCGCGCGGTGGCCGGCGACGCGGGGAAGTCCACGGCGCGTTGCCCATCGCCCATTGCCATCCATGATGATGGCGACATGCAGGCCTGATTGTGATTCGCTTTGCATCTGAAGTAAACCTCGCAGGAAAGCTTGCTTGCTACTCGTTGGGCGCCGCTGCATCGGGCAGGGTACCGTACCAATCGATAGAGCGCGTGAAGTACATTGCTGCCGCCACGGCGAGGAAGCTCGCAATGGCGCCGACAAGCAGCGCGTTGTCCTCGAGGCGAAGCAGGAGGTAAATGAGCGTATAGAGCAGGGTAAAAACGACGCTGGCGCGGACAGCCTGAGTGTGGCTCACGAATATCCAGCCAGCGTTCGCGGAGAGAAGTGCAACGGTTGCTGCTCCGGCAATAAGGAATCCGAAATCGAAGCCGAGGCGCTCGGCGAGCGAGAGCAGGAGAAGGTAGAAGATGATCTGGGCGATTCCCACGAGCGCGTACTGAGCCGGATGGACGCTCTTCCCTGCGGTGACTTCGAAGACAAAGTAGGAGAGGAAGATCAGGCCCAGGAACAGAAGAATGTATTTAAGCGACCGAGTGACAGATTGGTAGGGATCCGCGAGCTCGACAAATGACACGCCCAGTGAGGTCGCATCGAGGCCCGTAATGGCTTCATTCGATCCTTCCGCGCGCACGCCACGCGCAATAAAGGGAACGGTCCAGTCGGCGGTGAAGCCGGAGGGCGAGATCGTACGATTTACAGGCAGGAAGCCGCCATCGAAACTCGGATTGGGCCAGTCGCCCTGCATCGCAAGATGCGTAGTCTTTCCGTAAGCGAGCACTGCGATACGCTGCGCGCCCGAGAAACGCAGCGAGGCTGATATGACGAATTGCATGCCGGGCTGGAAGTTGGCCGGTTTTGCTCCGAAAAGAATGAGTTTGAGTTGCTGGCTCGGGTCCAAGCCGAGAGAAAGACTTGGCGCGACTGTAGCGGGCGAGAACGTGAAGGATTTGCCTCCTGTGGTCAAAATCCCATCGGATTGTGCACCTCGAGCGTCGGTGACGCCGACGATGAATTCCGCGTGAGACCAATCGAGAACTGCGTTTGGCGGTGCGGCTTCAGGAACTCCGGCGAGATCGAAAGACGCGTCGAATTTGAGATCGGATTGAAAGACCGGCACTTTGAAGAGCGAACGGCGGCGCTCTTCGGTTCTCGTCTTCACCGTTGCTGATGCCTGCGATGGAAAAACGATATAGATACCATGACGCACGGGATAAGAATCACCTGGAATGTTGTAGGGAATAGCGAGCGTGGGGCCGAGGAACGTCTGTTGACCGCCGACGTGACCGCCGATCTCCTTCACGACATCGGCAGCGCGATGCGTTCGGTCCTCTACGATGTCCTCCACGAAGAGTGCGGGAATCGACATGGCGAGGGCGAGTGCGCAAACGATGAAGAGTTTCAGGCCCATGGACCGCCGTTTGATATTCAAGCCGCCGGCTGTTTGAAAGATCGAATGGTCGTTCAAGGCAGTTTCTCCATTTTCGGAATGACTTTGCGCTGCAAAGCTACTGGGCAATTTTTTTTAGGCCCGCGAGGGCGTCAGATGCTGAAGCAGCGCGGTTGCGACTTCGGGCTGAGCATCGGCGGCATCGCGCACGACTTGTTCGAGTATGGTGAGGTAGTCCAGATAGCGCTTCCGGCCGGATGCAGTGATGCGGCAGACGGTTTGCGGGCGGTTGCGATCGTGACCGCGGATGATCTCGACCATTTTGGCTCCTTCGAGAACACTGAGGTGCCGGCTCAGGTTGCCATCGGTAAGCGAGCAGAGCTGTTTGAGGTCATTGAATGTCAGGCCTTTGGGATTGGTGATGAGCGAGGTGAGCACACTGAGACGCGCTCGCTCATGAATAACGCGGTCCAGGCCTTCGTAAGCGAAGCGGCCTTCAGTACCGGAGGGTTTAGCTTTCATTGGCATCTTCCTTCGATCCCCAGAGGAGAACCGCTGCAACGAGAAGTTGACCGATGCCATAGGCGGTGCCCATGGTCCAGGGTGTAAGCGCGCGCGTATCGCCCAGGCCGATGCAGGTGAGGCCGGTGAGCAGGTACCAAACTCCGGCAGCGGCCATTGGCCGCGGCAGGAATCGGCAGGATGCAAAAACGCCGAGACTGAACGTGATCTGCCAGAGGCCCGGAAGCATCCACACAGAACCGGGCACAAAACGAACGAGAACGATGGAGAGCAGCGCTCCGGCTCCAACCGAGGGCAGGAATTGCTCGACAGCCATCAGGATCATTTCATCAGCAAGCCCTGAGTGGATGCGGCGCGTGCGAGCCAGCGTCTGCATGCCGATCAGCGTCGCGGAGACGATGGCCGTGGCGTACCAGATACGGAGATAAATCCCGATGTGATTCGCCGGGTCGGGTACCAGAAAGCCCTGGGCCACAGCCGCGAGCATTGCAAAAATGCCGGTGGCCGCCAGGGTAGCAGCGCCGTATCCGTGAAATTCGGTGGTACGGGCGACCTGACGGCGAATGCTGGAGATGTCGCCGAGTGCCTTGTCCAGAGGATGGATCGGAAAGCTCATCCGAGACTCACTTTACAGTGCAAAGTAGCGCAGTCTGCGGGATCTGTCAAGTTACCGTACGTGAACTGTCAGTAGCACATCAAATGTCCGGTTGAGATAGCAGATGAAATGTCCGCTTTAGCGGGCGGCGAGGATGAAGTCCATGCGAGAGAGCGTGGACAGCTATCCGAAGGCCGCAGTGGAGCGGGCGATGAAGACGCAGGAA
>DATFSO010000173.1:0-11222 GCA_035262585.1 Occallatibacter sp.
GGCCTTGCGCGAAGCCGAAGAGCGATTCCGAGTGCTAAGCGAGCACTTGTTGTTGGCGCTCGAGTCGAGCCAAAGCGGGACCTTTGAATGGAGGTTCAAGGAAGACGTCCACATATGGGGTCCCACGGTCGAAAAACTCTACGGCTTCGAGCCAGGAACCTTCCCGGGAACCTATGAAGCGTGGTGGGAGCGAGTCCATTCCGAAGACAAGGCGCAAGTTGAAGAGGCGGTGAAGGAATCGTTAAAAACAGGCATTGCGCAAGTAGAATTTCGCATTCGCAGGAAGAGCGACGGACTAGTACGCTGGATGCTCTCTAACGCGAGGGTGCATTTCGATCCGGAAGGCGAGCCAGAGCGAATGATCGGAATCAATATTGATATTACTGACCGAAAAGAAGATGAAGAAAAGATCAGACTCTCAGAGCAGCGGTATCGTTCGCTGGTGAGAGCGTCAACGCAGCTTGTCTGGACTTGTGACAGCGATGGCTTTCTCAAGCACGAAATCGAAGATTGGCAACGCTTCACCGGACAGACTGCCGAGCAGGCATCAGGTTGGGGATATTTGGATGCAATCCACCCGGACGATCGAAATAGAGCGATGAAGGCATGGCAGCACGCGGTGCAGACCAATTCCTTCTACAGCGTCGAATACAGGCTCAGACGCAATGATGGCGCCTATCGAATCACGCAAGCACGCGGAGTTCCCGTGTTGGACAGCACTGGTAAAGTGACTGAGTGGGTAGGAATGAACACGGATGTTACGGAGCAGAGGCTCGCGGAAGAGCGGCTCCAAAGAAACGAAAAGCTTGCCGTCGCGGGACGGTTGGCCTTGAACATCTCGCACGAGATCAATAATCCACTGGCTGCGGTAACGAACCTCGTTTACCTGATTGGAAGGGACGCTGGCCTGAGTGAAGCCACGCGTAATCTAGCCGTGGGCGCTGAACAGGAATTGGCGAGAGTCTCGCAAGCGATCACGCGTAACCTGCGGCTTGCAAATACTTCCTCGCAACTCGATGAAGCCGATTTGAGAGAACTTGCCGACTCGGTGACAGAGTTCTTCCGGACGCGGTTCGAAACAGATCACATTTCAATTGAGCGAGATTATCGTACCGAAGCCAGATTGCGCTGCTACCCAAACGAGTTGCAAGTCGTAATTGCCAATCTCCTCGGCAATGCACACGATGCCATGCGGAAAGGCGGCAAGCTGACAATCCGCATTCGTGAAGCTCGCTCTTGGAATAATCCCGGCGTTCGGGGACTGAAGCTTACGATCGCAGATACCGGCGCCGGCATTCCACGCGACCTGAAGCACAAAGTCTTTGAGCCATTCTTTACCACCAAGGAAGAAACCGGAGCCGGGCTGGGATTATGGGTGTGCAGTGAAATCATGCGGAAACACGAGGGGCGAATTGCGTTTTGGACATCTACTGCCTCGAGTCATCCTGGAACAGTTTTCAGCTTGTTCTTTCCATTTCAACGTTCTCCCGTAGCGCACCTGGAAGTGACAAGGCCGGCCGCCTAACGGTATTCATTTCGATTGCATTCAGGCAACGTTTCGCGGCTTCTGGTGCATCTTAATAGGTAATTAGTAGAGGCTCCCTCGGATCTCCCTTCCAAGAATTGCCCTTCCCAAAAAGATCTTCTAGTCCTTACAAGGATACTGGATTATCTACCCCGTACGAGGTCTGTATGGACCCCTCCTCTTTTAATTCCCTCCCCCGCCTCTCGAGCGGGCCTGTCGGAAGGCAGGCCCATTCGCTCTCTTGCCAATAGGGTCACATAGCATCAGGCAAATTCGTTCGCCCGCGCCTGCGCACACTCCACCGCCTCGCTCTGGGGCAGCTCTGGACTGGGTCCATTTCCCTCTTAGAACTGGCGCGTGTATTTCCTCACGTCGCGAATCCCCGCTCCTATTCCGAGCACATGGTCGACACGTCGCTGGAATGGATCGGATGCCATCGGCTCCAGTTCCTGTTTTGGCTCAACCGGCGGTTCTTCACTCCGTTGGGCCGGTCGGCCACTGGCCGGAACGCCTGCCGCAGACTGTTCCTCTTTCAGAGTCACAAACGGTTGCAGTGCAACGAGAAGCTTCTCGATGCGCTCCTTGCGAATGGATAGTCTTTCGAATTCAGCGCTGATCTCGGTCAGGTCCGCATGCGCGGATTCAAATGCTGCACGGTAGATCTCGTCACTACTTCTTTCAGACTTCATGCCCCTCTCCAGAGGCGTAGTCTAGCACGGGCTCGCGGCCGCGGAGTGAGAGTCAATGGTAAGAGTTACTGAAGCGCGCAGCCCACCGTTGTGGGCCTCGCCGCGAACGTTGAGGGGGGCATAGAGAAGGAAAGAGATCGATGCTTCCGGACAAGATGGAGATCGACGGAACCGCAACAGTCGGGTGCAAGTCCGCAGTCCGAGCCGCCTGCCAAGCCGCAGGTTGCGATGGTCCGCAGCCCGGGCTTAGAACTGACGGTTAAACTTGCGGCCGACGCCGTGTCCGAGCGCGCTGTTCAGGCGGCTCGCAAACGGATCGGAAGAGGCGGCGGAGTTTCCGTTTGTCTGCTGATATTGATAGGTCGGAACCTCCTCGGACGACTGAAGTGCCTCGTTTGCAGCATCGGACGCACTCTGAACTGCTGCAGCCGCAGCGGCGGCATCCTCCGCTCCTAGCAGAGGCTTCAGAGCGAGGACCACTTTCTCAATGCGATCCTTGCGCGCGCGAAGCTCCTCGAATGCGCCGATAATGTCGTTGAGCTCCTGATTCGCTGAATCAAAAGCTACGCGATAGACTTCTCCATTGGGCATCATAATTCGATCTCCAGTCGCGAATTTAACATGAAATTGCAACTCCAAACATAATTCCATCTGCAACTATTAGGTTAGGACATCTCCCACAAAAGGCAGGACATACACGCGATAAGGCGCTCCTCGTAGACACACGAAGAGCGCCTGGGTTGGGGGTTGACCATTCTCACTCACCTGGGGCGGAATGGCTGTTTTTTGAATTCGCATGATGAGGCGGGTCTGCCGCAGAGCACTCCGCCTCACGCAGCTTATATAGGCGACAGAAGACCTTCTGGTCTCTGCTGCCAGCCCCAAAGCGCGTCGTCGATGCGACGCTGGAACGGATCTGCCGAAGGCTGCCGGAAATAAGCGACCTGCTCCGGTGTCGCTTCCTCGAGGGCGTTCGCCACAACGGGTTCAGGAACCTTCTCAACTGCGGGGGGAGCGGGCTCGGTCTTCTTGACCTCCATGCCAGGTCCGGTGATCTGCATGAACGTGTATTCGATCGGTTCGGATGGGGCTACTTCCGTTTCCTGGGCTGTAAATGCAATGCTCTTCCCTGCTGTTGCCGTCTCGGCTGCCATTCCGATGAAGGGCCTGAGCGCCTCCATGACGTTTTCGAGGTGCTCTTTTCTTGCCTTAAGCTCCTCGAACTGGGTAACAATGTCCTTCAGTTCGGTGGTTGCTTCGTCCAGTGCGAATCGGTAAGTTTGCTCTCTCATATGGTCAACCCTTGGGGGAATTGTGTAACACCTCCGTGTTACTAAACAAGAGCCAAGTAACTCATGTGCGAATTACTCCTGTAACGCAAGTAACGTACCGCCCATGTCCTTTTGAGACTCAGAACCTGCCTAGTCACGGACCTTGGTGCGCAAATTGGGGTATTTCCGGTCAAAAATGGGCCGATGCAGACCGCTGAGTCGCGATGACTTCCGCCGGATCGGCCCAATGGAAATATGCGGACGAAGAACCGCGTCGCTGCAACTTGAGGAGAAGGCAATGCCAATTGTGCGAACATGCGCATCCTGCGGGCAGACGAATCGAATTCCGGCCAGGCACCTGGCAGACACAGGGAGATGCGGCGCGTGCAAGGCGCCGCTGGCAGCTATGGCGGAACCGATCGAAGTCGGCACCAGCGAGTTCGACGAGATCATTCGCGAGAGCAAGGTTCCTGTGCTGGTGGATTTCTGGGCGGCATGGTGTGGTCCCTGCCGGATGGCGGCTCCTCACGTCGCACAGACGGCACGAGAGATGGCCGGCCGCGCGGTCGTGCTGAAGGTCGATACGGAGCGGCATCCCGAGCTTGCGGCGCGTTACAGGGTGCAAGGCATTCCGAACTTCGCTGTCTTTGCGCATGGCGATCTGCGCTTCCAGCAGGCAGGATTGGTGAATGCCGACACGATGAAGAACTGGCTGGCGAACGCCGCCTGAGCTTTGCAATTATGGCTTGCCTTGCGCCGAGGGCTGGCTGGCAGCCTGCGGTGGATAAGCCTTCTCCACAGCGTCCTTCAAGATGCGAATGAGCAGCACGTCTGGTTCGTCGAGACCATCCTTCATCTCTCGCGACCACACGGGGCCGTTGAGCTTGCCATCCGGCGTGAGCGCGAAGACCCGAAGGAAATCTTCAGAAGGGCCCGCTTCTGCGCGTGCCCCTATCCCTTCGGTAGTACCCGAACGATTCGGGTTTCCATTTGCGGGGTCAGCCATAGGATTCCGCCCTGGGTACGACCCAACAGCTACCGGGGATGTACCGACGCCCACATCTCCCTGCACTCGCGCAGAAGCGAGCCGGCCTTTCCGCACGATGAAGACCAGGTCAGCGTCCTTGCGATTCAGCGTAATTGCATATCGTTTCCAGTCCTGAATCGCGCTCTGCACGCTAGCGATCGCATCGCGGTCTTCCGGAAGAAGACCCGGGTTCATCTCACCACCGTCTTCCGCTTGCACGTAGACGTAACGGGCCGTCGAAAAAACGGCGGGCAGGTCGTGCTTCTTCTTATCCTTCGCGGAAATCAAAGGCGCAGACATAACCAGGATGACGACAATCGGTTTTGCAAATTTCATAACGGCATCTCCGGAACGCGACAAGAATAGCCTCTCTCAATAGACGGTGCAAGGTATTGAGAGGCACAGGGAATCTGATTCACGACGACGCTACGCGTGAGTCAACGGGCTGCCTCTCGACGGGGTCCACACGTATCTTGGAAATCCGACGCCCTTCCATCTCTGCAACCGTAAGCCGCCGCCCCTCGTAGTCGACCGATTCACCTGTGCGAGGGATGTGCCCGAGTCGCGCGAGCATGAACCCGGCAAGCGTTTCAACCCCACCATCGCGCGGCAGGCTCCATTGCATCTGCGTCTCCAGGTCGCGCAGGTTGGCGCTACCCTCGAGCATCAGCGATCCCTGCGCGTTTGCGAGCACTGGACGCGCGGGATCGTCGAATTCGTCTTCGAGTTCTCCAGTGAGCTGCTCAATGGCGTCTTCGGCAGTCACCAGGCCCACAGTTGATCCGTATTCGTCGACCACGATCGCCATCTGGCGCCGGCGCTTTTGAAACTCGCGCAGAAGCGCAAGGGCCGACTTTGTCTCCGGCACGACGAGCACTTCGCGCATCACCTGGCGCAGTCGAAGTTCCATAAACGGCATACCGAGCTGCGCTCCGCCGGAACGTGCTGCAGAGGCATCTTTTGCTGAGGCCGTACCCGAACGAGGCTGCGAATGCGGCCTGAAGTACATGAGGCGCGCAAGATCCTTGGAGTAGACGATACCGATAATGTGCTCTGGGCCCTTGGTTTCGTCGTACACCGGGACGCGGGAATTCATGTGCTCGATAACCTGGGCGCTGGCTTCTTCGATGGGCATGTTTGACGGCAGGGAGAAGATTTGCTGGCGCGGGGTCATGATCTCCCTGACTGGAACATCGTCGAGTTCGATGGCGCGGTGGATCAGAGTCTCCTGAAAACGCGGCAGGATTCCAAGCCGACGCGCGGCGGTAGTGATGAGCTTCAGTTCTTCGGGCGAGTGCACGGCGGCGCGTTCGCTCATCTGAATATCGAAGCCCCGAAGGATGATTGCAGCGGAATTCCGAAGAAGGCGCACGGCTGGCCGGGAGAGCCGCATGAAGATGAGCATGGGCGGCGCAACAGCTACAGCGAGAGCTTCAGCCCGCCGGAGCGCCAAGGACTTGGGGACGAGTTCGCCGATGGTGACGTGAAAGTAAGTAATTATGCAGAATCCGAGGACTACCGCGGTAACGGCGGCAGCATGAGCGAAGAACGTCGCTTGTGCGGGTGGATGCGGCAGCGAATTAAGCCAACTGAAAACTACGCTGGCGGCCAATGGCTCCCCGATCCAGCCGATCGCTAGCGAACAAAGAGTAACGCCGAGTTGAACCGCAGGAAGGAAGTACTCGAGATCGCGCTGGAGCCGGCGCACGGCCCGCGCGCCGGGAACCTTGGCAGCCAGGAGCTGTTCGATGCGGGTATCGCGCGTGCTGACCATGGCGAACTCGGCAGCCACGAAAAAGGCGTTGGCCAGAATCAACACACCGACGGCGACAACCTGGAGAAGCTGAAGACCGGGCATCTCGGTTGTGAGGATAGCATCCGAGGCGGGTTGGGCAGAGCGGGCAACTTGCATCCGGACGACGCATATGAACTTCCTCTTGTCGTCAGAAAATATGAGTGTTCTGGGACGGCCGTTGCTTGTTACAGAACAAATCCGCTCGCCGGATATTGCACTTTCATCGCCGGGGCAACTCATATGTCTCGGCTCGCCAAACGGCTACAACCCCGGACAGATTCACTGCTTTAACGCTCACGAACGTCGCACGGAACAAGTCACAGCGGTGCTGGAACAATCTTTCAGCGGCGTGCGTATCAGTTTCAACAGGCGGTAGCTGAAACAGCGCTCCTGGGCGGCGCTGCCAATTGTTGATTGGCACCGAAATTGCTTGATTCCGGCACGGCGGTTCGCTTCATCCGCCGGTCAATCAAGCTCACGCATTCATCTGCTCGTCATACTTGGAGCGAAGAGAGGCTCCAGGTGGTCTTGGTTCGGGAGGTACGCCATGGCTTCATCGCGCAAAGGCAAAAAGATCTGGATCTGGGTTGGATCAGTTGTACTGCTGGTGATGGTTGTGATCGGAGTGGCCGCCGCACGGCTGGTTCGTACAACCAATATCGACCCGAACCGGATCGCGAAGGTGCAGCGCGGAGACGTGGCACGCTCGGTTGTAGCAACCGGAAAGATTCAGCCCATCACGAAGGTCGAGGTCAAGAGCAAGGCATCGGGCATTGTCGAGAAGCTGTTCGTCGATATCAATAATAAGGTTCACAAGGGGCAGCCATTGGCGCAGCTCGATCAGCAGGAGATCCTCGCGCAGGTAGAAGCGCAGCGCGCCCAGCTTGCCGCCACGGAAGCAAACGTAACCACGTACGAGGCGAATATCGAGCAGGATAAGGTGAATGCCGCCGCGCCCGATCTGCCAATGTACAAGGCTACACTCGATCGCAATCAGCAGATGGCGAAGGAAGGCATTGTCAGCCGGCAGGTCCTGGACGATGCCAACCGCGATTACCTGGCGGCGCTGACCAAGCGCGATGCAGCGAAGGCCCAGATCGGCGTCGACATGGCCAAGTTGAAGCAGGCCAAAGCACAGGTGGCCCAGAGCCAGGCCAGCCTTAAGCAGCTTGAGGAGCAGTTAAGCTACACCACGATCGTGGCGCCGATGGACGGCGAGATCCTATCGCGCGATGTAGAGATCGGCGATGCCGTCAGCTCGATCCTCGTGCTTGGTTCCACGGCCACGCTGGTGATGACCGAAGGCGATGTGAACCAGGTGTATGTGCAGGGCAAGGTGGATGAGGCTGACATTGCACACGTCTACATGGCACAGCCTGCGCGCATCAAGGTGGAGAGCTTTCGCGACCGCGTATTCAACGGCAGGGTGACCAAGATCGCCCCACTGGGTGTCGAGAAGGACAATGTGACCACCTTTGAAGTACGCGTGAGCATCGATAACGCGGGTGGTGAGTTAAAGGCCAACATGACCGCCAACGCCGAGATCATGCTGGACGAGCACAAGAAAGTGCTCATGGTTCCGGAAAACGCTGTGAGCTACGACGCGCAGAAGAACGCCTTTGTGCAGGTCCCTGACAAGAACCAGAAAGACGGCACGCGCAAGGTTGCTGTGACAGTGGGACTGTCGAATGGGTCGCAAACCGAGATCGTAAAGGGACTTAGGGAAGGCGACCAGGTAGTGCTGCAGCAGTAGACGGTGATCAGGGGCAGTGGTCAGAGATCCGTTGTCGGTTCGTAGAACAGGTTGCACAAGCGGCCGATTTGAAACTGGCACGACTGCATGTCTTCCTGAAAGACGGCCTGAACACGGTTTGTAACAGGGCACGACTTTAGTCGTGCCGAAACTGAACCCGTAATAAGCCCAGGGGTTTTAGCCCCTGAGGCATCGACAAAAATCTCTGTTAACGGGTGCGCCTCTTCCTGCGTCATCCCATAGCAGGCTAGCGAAGAAACAATGCGGAAGATCAGCCTGATCGAACTCACTCACGGCCACAGGACAGAATGTTCGGGTGCGCACAAGAGTGTCCGCAATCGGACAGGTGAACTTGTGCCGGTGAAGAGAACGGTCGTCACTGATCCAATGAATCAAAGGAAGTTGCTGTGGAGCCTACCTTTGGCAACGCGCATGCTACTTCCACAGCGAATGTATTGAGCTATGCCCTCCCCCATCAGTTACTGGGAACCTGAAAGTGAAAGAACGGAAATAGGTTCGGCGAAGCAAATCGGAACAGATGAATTTGAGCCGATGACGCTGAGCCCGGAAGTGAATCGAGGAACAAGATGAAGCATCTTGCGTTAGGAGCAGTAATCCTGGCCCTCGCGGCGGTTCCCGCGTTGGCCAACGAGGCCACCTTTGAGCGAACCCTCAATGTGAACGGACACGTGGAGCTGACCGTATCGACCGGTTCCGGCCACATCCACATTACGCATGGATCGGGCGACCGTGTACACATCTTCGGACGCGTGAAGTCGAACTGGGGCGGCAGCGAGGAGAAGGTCCGGGAAATCGCGGCCAATCCACCGATCGAGCAAACGGGAAACATCATTCGCATCGGTCAGAGGCACGAGAACTACCACAACATCAGCATCGAATACGAGATCGAAGCTCCAGCGAATTCGTATCTCTCGGCCAACTCCGGCTCAGGAGAGATTCAGGATGATGGCGTCGGCGAGAACGCGAAGCTGGGAACGGGTTCAGGCAGCATTCATGCAACTGGCCTGCAGGGCGGATTCGCGGCCGATACAGGATCAGGCAGCATCTACGTGGAACAGTCCGGCGGGCAGGGTGACGTAAAGGCGCAAACAGGCTCCGGCACGATCGAACTGAAAAACGTGCATGGCGCACTGCGCGCTGGAACCGGCTCCGGAAGCATCAAGGTTACCGGCACGCCGACTTCAGACTGGAAGCTCGAGACCGGCTCCGGGAGCATCGAGTTCTGGGCAGGCAACTCCGGATTCACGCTGGACGCATCGACGGGATCGGGCAGCGTGCACACCGAGCAGGAGATGGCGGTGCAGGGCTCATTTGACAAGCACCACATTGTAGGCAAAGTTCGCGGCGGCGGGCCCACGGTGCGGATCCAGACCGGATCGGGCGACATCCGCGTGCATTGATTCAGGATTGCTGCAGCCGGGTCTGGGTGGTCCGGCTGCGAAAACTTAAGCCTCCTGAAGTTTTTGAAGTTTGTTCCTCAGGCGAGGCCTCACGAGTTTGACATCGGACTGCGGTGGCAAGCTCAACCTCCTGGGAAGGCCTCGCCTGCTTTTTTCCCTCCCCCAATCAAAAACAGCGAGTCATTCCGAGTGAGTCGCGGCGCTGGCTCGCACCTCCGCCTCAGCAAATTTATTCAAACAGTACTTGACTCTCCAGTTGCGAGAGGCTTTACAACCATCTCGTGCTGAAAATCGGAGAGTTCTCCAGCCTCGCCCAGGTTTCGATTCGCACGCTGCGTCATTACGACGAAGTGGGCCTGCTGAGGCCGGCGCATGTCGATTCCGAATCGGGCTATCGCTTTTACTCCGCCAGCCAGTTGCCACGCCTCCATCGCATTCTTGTTTTGCGCGATCTTGGGTTTCCGCTGAACCGGATTGCCGAGGCACTCGATGAAGGACTCTCCCCTGACGCCCTGCGCGGGATGTTGCGGTTGCGCCGCGTTGAACAGGAGGAGCAGGTGGAAGCGGAGGTAGAGAAACTGAACCGGTTAACGGCGCTGCTAAACCTGATCGAAAAGGAGGGACAAATGATACACGATGTAATTCTGAAAGAAACAGGCCCGCAATGGATCGCCTCTCTACGGGAGAAGATTCCAATGCACCGGGAAATCGGAAAGCTTTTCGGAAAGACCTTCGCAGCACTTGGCCCGCTTGGCGGCGAAGGCAACGGCATCGCATTGTTTCACGACGCTGAATATCGCGAGCAGGAAGTCGACGCCGAGGTTGGAGTCTGCCTGAGGAACGCTGCCGATGTCGCAGCGCCGCTGAAGTGTTACCAGCTGCCGGCGGCAACAATGGCGAGCGTTGTGCATCATGGCGCGTTCAACCGCATCGCCGAGGCGTACGGTTCACTGCTGCGCTGGATCGAGGCCAACGGCTACCGACCCTCCGGTCCTACGCGCGAAATCTTCCTGCACGTCTCAGCTCCGGTAAGCCGCGACGACGAATCGAATGTCGCGGAGATTCAGGTTCCGGTTGTGAGGAACTGAGTTGACCTTCATCGCAATTTCTGCGCGTGGCCCAGGTCCATGGATTGGGACCGGGAGCTGACATGTCCTCTCACTCATCGCTGACCAGCGTCTCGACGATGTGGCCCATCTTCTCCTGCTTGGTGCGCACGTAGGCCGCGAAGGTCTCCTGCGGAGCGACCTCGGCCGAGACGCGCTCCGTCACCGCGATGCCAGCCGACTCGAGCGCGGAAACCTTGTCGGGATTGTTGGTCATGAGCCTGACCTGCGAGACGCCGAGCATCTTCAGCACGCGCGCGGGCAGCTCATATTCGCGGTAGTCGGCCTCGAAGCCGAGCTTCTCATTCGCTTCGACTGTGTCGAGGCCCTTGTCCTGCAGTTCGTAGGCCTTCAGCTTCGCCATCAGCCCGATGCCGCGGCCTTCCTGCTCTTCGTAGATGAGAACACCTGCTCCGGCGTCGGCAATCATCTGCAATGCGAGCTCAAGTTGCTGGCGGCAGTCGCAGCGCATGGAACCAAAAACGTCGCCCGTCAGGCATTGTGAGTGGATGCGTACCAGCGGCGGGGCGCTATGGATGTCACCCATCACCAGCGCAACCGCACTTTCCTTGCGGCGTTCACCCCGGCCTTCGCGGCCATGGGTCTCCGAATTACCGTTCGACGCTATTGGGAAC